>UCCS01000036.1 GCA_900470965.1 Hyphomicrobiales bacterium | reverse complement strand
CCAGGAGCTGGCGCGGCTTTTCCCTGACGGACGCACGATCCACCTGCCGGCGGACGGACGACCGCTGCCGGGCTATCAGGTGGCGCTTGCCGAGCGCAAGAAGGGTATCCGCTCGGCACCGATCGAGATTGCCGCAGGTGAAGATGAGGATGACGATACGCCTGTAGCGCCAAAGGCAGCGGCATCGGCCCTGCTGACGGCACGCGCAGCAGCACCCGTGAAGGCACCTGATCCCGTCGTGACCGGAAGCCTTGTCACCGCCATGCTGCCGACGCCGCAGAGGCGGGCCGAGATCGGACTGGCGCCGCAGCTTGCCAAGCCGGAGGACAAGGCGGTTGCCGACCGGGCCTTTGCCGATCTTGCCTCACTGACCGTTCCGCTGCCGATGCTGCGGCCCGTTGAAATCGAGGCCGTGGAAAGCGAGACGCCCGCACCTGTGCCCGCGGTTGCGCCGGTGCTGGCATCCGTCCAGCCGGCCCCGGCCGATTTCACGCGCTTCGTCGTCGGTCGCAAGCCTGCCAATACGTCAGGTATCGCCGACCGGTTGACCCATCCCGCGCCGACGGCCGAGCAGATCGCGGTGTTGCCGGTCTCCGCGTCGGAGCATGTCTCGGGTGGCGTCGGAGAAATGTCCGCACGAGCGCTGATTGCCTGGGCAGTGCGATCACCTGAAACGTCAGTTGAACTCACGGCGCCTGCCATGATCGGCAACACCTATCCGAAGGGTGTCGGCGGGGGCCGGGCGGTTGCTTCAGGTGCGGCTGGAACCAGCTTCAAGACCAGCCGTTTCGGTACCGAGGGCTGAATTCAAATAGGCTCGATAGTGGTTGCCCTACAAAATAGGGGGCAGATTGACTTTCAATCAAATGGAATGATAATCGTTGGTCATTCAGAAAAATTGAAAGATGTGACGATGACAATCCCGTTTCGCCGTCCCATTCCTCTGCTCGACAATGACGTGCTGCGCACCTTCGTGGCCATTGCAGAGACGGGTAATTTTTCGACTGCGGCCGAGACCGTGTTCCGCACGCCGTCGGCCGTTTCCATGCAGATCAAGAAGCTCGAAGAGCAGCTTGGCGTGACGCTGTTTCGCCGCGATGCGCGCTCGGTGACGCTGACGCAGCATGGTGAAATGCTGCTGTCTTATGCGCGCAACATCCTGGCGCTTTCCAACGAGGCGGTGTCGCGCTTCATCATGCCCGAACTCAGCGGCGTGGTGCGGCTCGGCGCGCCCGAGGATATCGGCGAGCGGCTGCTGCCGCAGATCCTGAAGAGCTTTGCGCAGACTTATCCAGGCATCATGGTCGATGTGACGATCGACATGAGCATCGGCCTGAAGAAGCGGATGGAGGAACAGCGCCTCGATCTTGCGCTCATCAACTGCGCCACGCGGCCTTTCCCGACCAATGGTGAGGTCGTCTATCGCGAGCGCCTCGTCTGGGCGGGCGCCAAATGCGGCTCGGCGCACCGGCGCGATCCGCTGCCGATCTCTATCTGGGAAGACGGCTGCATCTGGCGGCAGGAGGCGATCACCCAGCTCGAGCGCAACAAGCGGCCCTATCGCGTCGCCTATCTCAGCGCCCATACGATGGCGCAGCGCGCCGCCGTGGTCTCCGATCTCGCCATCGCGCCGCTGCCGCTCTCCTATGTCAGCGAGGATATGGCTATCCTCGGCATCCAGGAAGGGCTGCCGGAACTGGGGTCTTTCGACATCCAGCTTTTGACTGCATCGCAGATGACAGGGCCGATCGAGACGGTGGCCGACAGCATTCGCGCATCCTTCGCCGAAAGATCGAAAGCGGCGGCTGCCTGATTGGCTCAGAGCGATATGGAATGATCGCGTAGACGCGGAATGCTTAGATACCACCTTACAAGGACGGTCAGGCCATGGATCAGCAAGTCCGGCTTTTTGGCGCTGTTGCGGTCCGACCTGCCGTCCTTGCCGTCATCTCCCGGTTCGAAACGATCTCAGGATGCAAGGTCGCGGTCAGGTGGGAGCTCAATCCGACCGTAAGGAAGCAGATTGAAGCCGGGGAACCTTTCGATCTCGTCATCACCAATCCTGATCTGATTGAGGAACTCACCGCCCTCGGGAAGGTCAAGGCGGGGAGCCAGGTCGCTTTCGGTCGGATAGCAATGGGAGTGGCGGCAAAAGAAGGCAGCCGACCGCTCGACATTGGCTCCGTGGAAGCATTCAAACACGCCTTGAAGAACGCCGGATCAATCGCCTATGCCAGTGACGGAACCAGCGGTGGCTACTTCTCCGGTTTGCTGGAGCGCTTGGGAATAGCCGAAGAGGTGAAGCCCAAGCTGGTGCCGGTAGCAGGAGGCCAGACGGCGGCATCTGTCGGCCGCGGGGAGGCCGAGATGGGTGTCGTTCCCGTGACGTCTATCCTCGCCGCCGCTCCCGAGGTCATGCTCGTCGGCAAGTTTCCGGCAGAACTCCAAAGCTACATCGACTTTTCCATTGGCATCAGCGCCAATTCAACTGACACAGACGCTGCCAGGCATCTGTCAGCGTTTCTGATATCGGCAGCCATTGACGATATCCTGGCGGCAAAGGGCGTCGAGCGCAGCTGAATATGTGCTTGATGGGCAGCGATCGGCGCGGGCTATCGCCCCTGGTTGCTGAATCGCGTTTGACGATCTCGAAGATGTTGGCCTTCTCCGGAGAAAGGCTCTTAGCCGGTGAACTTTTCGCTCACGAATGCGTTATCCCGCCCGGACGGCTTCAGCCGTTCGGGGTTGATTTCACAAAAGGATTTCGCACATGACGACCACGGGTAAAATCGCATCCGCCTTGATGATCCTTCTTACGCTTTCTTCTTGCGCCAACACGATCCGTGGCGTGGGCAGGGATACGGCAAATGCCGTCAATGCCACGCAGGATGCCGGCCGCAGTGTCGATCGCGCAGCGAAGAGATAATTACTTTCAGATTTTTGAAGTCGGATAGGCTTTTTCGAGGCCGCCGGATCGGGTCAGCCCGGTCCGGAATGCGGCATAGGCCGGGTGCTGGCTGGAGCGCGCCGCTTCCATGAGCCTGATCTGCAGTCGGTCGGGTGCAGCTTCGCCGATCCATTTGCCGAGGATTTCAAGCTTCAGCGAGTTGAGAAGGCGCGCGGAGGAGGCGATGTCGAGATGCCGATAGAGACCCGCGAGCAGGTTATCGTCCTGCGCCGGATTTTCCATGAGCAGCGACAGGTAGGATTTGTCGGTTTCCGAGAGCGCGGCGAGTTTTTCCGCGACGGTATCGCGATCGGGGAAGGGCACCGTGCCAGTCATAACGAATCGTCCAGTCCTTGTTGTCAGCAAGGTTATAGACTGGCCTTGACCTTCTCGGCTACATCGGCCGGAACCCAGCGGCTCCAGAGCTCCTCATAATTCTGCAGGAAATAGAGGGCTGCATTCTCGTTGTCCTCGCCATTTTCATCCTGCCAGGCCAGCACCTGGCTGATGGTCTCGTTGTCCCAGCTGCGGGCGTTCAGATAGTTCATGACCGGGCCGGCGCGATCAGCGAAAGCCCTGGTCATCAACGTGAAGGCCTGCGACACCGGATAGGCGTTCACCTTGGGATTGGCGCAATGAGGCACCGAGGTGCAGGCGTTCCATTCGGCCTCGTCGTGCGGCACACCGAAGCCCAGCTGTTTCATGTCGTATTTGCCGATGACTGATGTCGGCGCCCAGTAATAACCGAGCCAGCCGACCTTGTTTTCGAAGGCGCGGGCAATCGAACCGTCGAAATCCTTGGGTGTCCGGCTGTCGACCAGCGCAAAGCCGAGCTTGTCGGCATCGAGCGCTCTGAAGAGATTGCTGGTCGAGATCTCGCAGGCCCAGGCCTCCGGGCAATTATAGACTGCGGCGCGCGAGGGATCGTAGGTATCGGGAAAGAGTTCCGGATGCTTCAGCGCATCCTGCACGGAACGAATATCCGGGTTTGCGTCGGCGATGAATTTCGGAATGTACCAGCCTTCGACCGCACCATCCGCAAGAATTTCGGCGCCCTTGACCAGACGCCCGGCGCTGATGGCGGCATCGAGCTGCGGCTTGACCGCCTTCACCCAGAATTCCGAGGCGATATCGGGCGTGCCGCTGCCATTCATGGAGGCGAAAGTCGGCAGCGTATCGCCATCGACGATGGTGACGGAGCAGCCGTAGCCCTTTTCCAGGATGAATTTATCGAAGCTCGCGGCAATGGCGGCGGAGCCCCATCTCATCTCGGCGATCGAGACCTTGCCGCATCCGGCAGCTTGCGCCTCCGATATTCCAGCATAAAAGCAGACCGCAAGGATGAATGACGTGAAAAATGTCTTCATTATACGTTCCCCGAAATTTTTATGTGATCGAACGCGCATGCACCGAGGCAATTAGCCGACAAATCTCTCCGCCGCTTCAGGTGCCCACGGCCGGAATATGGCTCCACGCGGTTTTCCTATGTGCGGCGCCGTTCGTCTGGTCTTCCGGCGGCTCGTCGCTGGCCATTTCTATCGATGGCTTAATATGAGCAAACCTACGGATTTGCTGCAGGAAATCAACTCTCTTTTCCGTGTTGTATTTGTAACTAAATTATTGAATTCGAAGAATTTATGCCGGTAGTTTCATGAAACTGCGGCCCGGGGTGCGATTGGTGGAAATGCACGCTCGCGGCGAGGGGTGAAAGCGGTCCCAAGTGAGAGAAAGTCGGAAAAGTTCAAAAAAAGTCGAATTTTGTCTCCGGTTGGGTCTTCACTAACCATCCGGTAAGAATGTGCCGTTATCTGTTGTGACGCGGCGGGGGACATCCGCTGCTTTTCCGGATCAGGTACTGCGTCCCGGAAAAAGCGAGCTTCATTGCGTAATGATGAAGACGCCTGCGTTTTTACGGCAAACCGCGTAGGGCTTATGGCCCGATCGCGGTTTTCGCATTTCTGGCCCTCTGTTGACCTGATATCCGCGCGCATTGTAGGCCTGCCGGAAATACTTCACGGATAGGCGCCAATGACCAGAGCCATCATGCTGCAGGGAACCGGCTCGGATGTCGGCAAGACGGTGCTGGTGGCGGGGCTCTGCCGGCTGGCGGCCAATCGCGGCCTGACGGTGCGGCCGTTCAAGCCGCAGAATATGTCGAACAATGCGGCGGTTTCCGACGACGGCGGCGAGATCGGCCGGGCGCAATGGCTGCAGTCGCTCGCAGCACGCACACCGTCATCGGTGCATATGAACCCGGTGCTGCTCAAGCCGCAGTCGGAAAACGGCAGCCAGATCATCGTGCAGGGCAGGGTGTTCGGGCAGGCGAAGGGGCGCGACTATCAACGGCTGAAGCCGCAGCTGCTCTCTTCCGTGCTGGAGAGTTTCGCCAAGGTGTCCGAGGGTGCCGACCTCGTCATCGTCGAGGGGGCAGGGTCACCCGCCGAAATCAATCTCAGGGCTGGCGATATCGCCAATATGGGCTTTGCGACGCGGGCGAACGTCCCTGTCGTTCTCGTCGGCGATATCGATCGTGGCGGGGGCATCGCTTCGCTGGTCGGCACGCATGCGATCCTCGCTGAGGAAGATCGCAAGATGATCTCGGGTTACATCATCAACAAGTTCCGCGGCGATGTAAGCCTGTTCGACGACGGTATCCTCGCCATCGAAGGTTTCACCGGCTGGCCCTGCTTCGGCGTCGTGCCCTGGCTTAAGGCGGCCGGGCGGCTGCCCGCCGAGGATTCCGTCGTGCTGGAGCGGCTGGTGAAGGGCGAGCGGGGGGCGCTGAAGATCGCCGTGCCGGTGCTGCCGCGCATTGCCAATTTCGACGATCTCGATCCGCTACGGGCCGAGCCTGGCGTTGAGCTCGTCTTCGTGCGCGCCGGCGTGCGGCTGCCAGCAGATGCAGCGCTGATCATCCTGCCGGGCTCGAAATCGACCATATCGGATCTCGCCGATCTCAGGGTGCAGGGATGGGACCGCGACCTTGCCGCCCATGTGCGCCGTGGCGGCCGGGTGATCGGCATATGCGGCGGCTACCAGATGCTCGGCCGCAAGGTGAATGATCCGCTCGGCATCGAGGGTACGATGACAGAGATCGAAGGGCTTGGCCTGCTTGATGTCGAGACGGAGATGGCGCCGGAGAAGACGGTACGCAACAGCTCCGCTCATTCGGCGGAATATGATGTGCCGCTGTCAGGCTATCAGATCCACCTCGGTGTCACGCAAGGGGCTGATTGCGAACGGCCGGCGGCGATCGTGGATGGATTGACGGAAGGCGCGGTTTCGGCCGACGGCCGGATCATGGGCACCTATCTGCACGGCCTCTTCGGCAGCGACGCCTACCGCGCCCGGCTGCTTCAAAGCTTTGGCCTCTCAGGCGAAGGCGGTAATTATCGCGAGAGCGTCGACCGTGCGCTCGACGAGGTCGCTAGCGGCCTGGAGCAACATCTCGACCCGCGCTGGCTTGCAGGGCTGCTCGGCTAGGCCGGATATGGCCTGCGTTCATCGAAGACGCTCTGCTCTTGCCAAATTAGTTGACTGAGTCCATTAATTGCTGCAACGACGACCCAGTCGAGAGCGATAAAGATCATGAGCATACTGGATAGATTTTCACTGGCGGGCCAGGTGGCGCTCGTGACGGGTGGCGGCCGCGGCCTGGGCTTCGAGATGGCACGCGCACTTGCCGAGGCCGGCGCGCATGTCATCGTCACCGGGCGCACGCCGGCGACGCTGGAAGATGCCGTAGGTGCCATCCGCGCCGCTGGTGGGACGGCGCAGGCCGCCGCGTTCGACATCGCTGACCGAGAGGCCCAGCGCGGGCTGATGGCCGACATCGAAAAGACCCATGGCCGTCTCGATATCCTGATCAACAATGTCGGCGCCCGCGACAGGCGGCCGCTGGCCGAATTCGACGACGATGCCATCATCGAGCTGCTGCGCACCGATCTGGCCGCAGCGATAACGCTTTCGCGGGACGCAACCGTGCTGATGAAGCGGCGCAATTACGGCCGCCTGATCGCGGTGACCTCGATCAGCGGCCATGTCGTCATGCCCGGCGACTGCGTCTATCCGGCAGCCAAGCAGGGCCTGACCGGCCTGATGCGCGCCATGGCGGTCGAATTCGGGCCGCATGGCATCACCAGCAACGCGATTGCGCCCGGCTGGTTCGCCACCGAGACGAATGCGGCGATGGCTGCAAACGAGGAATTGATGCCCTTCCTGCGCCAGCGCATCCCGGTCCAACGCTGGGGCCGCCCGGACGAGATCGCCGGCGCGGCGCTGTTTCTTGCAAGCGGTGCCGCTTCCTTCGTCAACGGCCACGTACTGACCGTCGACGGCGGCATGACGGTAAGGATGTGATCGGAGATGCCCGCCTTCATTCCTGCGGCGTTTTTCATGGCTTCTCACCGGAGTGGGTGGAGGCCTGCTCGGGATGCGGTTCTTTCAGCGACGGCGGAGAGGTCCGGGCGAAGATATTGCCGAGATCGGTGAGGAAGGTCAGCAGCAGGTTGAATTCCGGCTCGCTGTAGGAGTCCAGGATCGCGGAGACCGGCTCGCTCTGCTCCTCGTAGAGCCGGGTGGCGCGTGCCGAGGCCTCGGGACAGGCAACCAGGACAAGGCGGCGTTTGTCGGTCTCATCCCGTTGCCTGACGACGAAGCCGGTCGCCTCCAGCTTGTCGATCAGCCCGCTGACCGTACCGATCTTCAATCCGACCTCGCGCGACAGGGCCGTCATCGACAGCGGTCCGAGTTTTTCCAACAGCCGGAAGCACTTGAATTCGGTGCTGGTCAAGCCCACCTGCTCGGCCACCTTCTGGTGGAACAGCCCGAGCCGGGCCGAAAACAGCTGGACCGTCGGAATGTAGCGCGCGAGGCGGTCGGTTGACTTTTTCGGCAAAACGTTTAGATCTCCGAACTAATTGTTTCGATATTCTAAGGAATCGTCAGCGTCATGTCGATACTCTCGCATGGCTGTTCGGCCCTTGTTAGAGGCAGCGATCCATGAGCGCCTATTTCATTCTCGAAATCCATCCCGATATCAAAGATCGGGCGATCGATGATTATCTCGCATGCATATCGGCGGATATGACGTTCCATGGGGGCCGTGTCCGATCTCCGGGAGGCAAGGTTCAGCCGGTCCAGGGAAACCGGCAGATGAACAGGCTTCTGATCATCGAATTCCGCACCGCCTCCATTGCCCGGGAATGGTATGAGGAGGCGAAGCAGGCGAATGAAGGTGTTGCCAGGTATCGTTCTCTCTTCGCCTGCCCCGCGGTTATCGTTGCCGGGATGGATGGTTAAACATCGGCCTCGCAGCCATTGCCTGAGGTCGCAGCCCGGTTCGGCATTGCCGCCCATTCGCCCTATTTCCGATCATAGAATTGCGCCGGCCCATGTGGAGGTTTCGAAATTAACGATCATATTCAGTGGCTTATAGACGAGGGAATCAGGAGCGAGCATATCGGCGAGCTCATTGCCGGTTTGTGTGACCGGTTGATCGCGGATGGCTTTCCCATCTGGCGGGGCAGTATCGCTATGCCATCCATTCATCCCATGTACGCCGGCATCTCGGCCAATTTCGTGCGCGGCGGCGCGACTACCATCGAGAGGGCCGAATATGGCAGCGCGGCGCAGCTGAGCTTCGAGAAGACGCCGATCTATTATCTGTTGGGCCGAGGCGAAACGTCGGGGCGCTGGATCCTTGCCAAGGGCGAGGGTGTCGACAACTATCCGCAGCTTGCAGAATTCGCGCTTGGCGGCGGCACGGATCATCTGGTCAGCCTGCTGGAGTTTCCGAAGGAGGCCGCGTTGCGCGGGGTCAGCCTGTCCTTGACAAGCGACAGGCCGGGCGGATTTTCCAATGATCAGCTGACGATCATCGCAAAGCTTTTCCCGGCACTGGGGCTTGCCTGCTACCGCATCGCGGCATCGAGAACCGCCTCGGATATCCTTGCTGTCTATACAGGCGCCAAGACGAGTGCGCGCATCCTTGCGGGCGAGGTCCAGAGGGGAACGGGAGGCGCCATCAATGCCGCGATCCTGCTTGCAGACCTCAGAAACTTCACGGCGTTGACCGAGGTCTATCAACCCGGTGAGATCGCCGGGTTTCTGAACGAGCATTTCGAGCTGATCGGCCGGCATGTCGAGGAAAATTCCGGTGAGATCCTCAAGTTCATGGGCGACAGCGTATTGGCGATCTTCCCGACAGGCGGTGAAGACGGCGAGGATCCTGAGACGGCCTGCATGGCTGCGCTCGCCTCGGCCCGAAATGTTCTGGAGGCAAACGAGGCGCTCAATCGTCAGCGCGCGCGCGAGGGCGGTCCTGATATCGGTGTCGACGTCGTCCTGCATCTCGGCGAGGTGTTCTACGGAAATGTCGGCGCCCGCGGCAGGCTTGATTTCACCGTGATCGGCAGGGCCGTCAACGAGGCCTCGCGGCTCGAGAAACTCTGCGGCGAACTCGGCCAGCCCCTTCTGATGTCGGAAAGCTTCGCGGCTGGCTGCGGTGTCGCCTGCGAACATCTGGGATCGTTCGAATTGCGCGGCGTTTCGAGGAGGGCGGACGTGTTCAAGCTCGCGGCACCGACTACGGCAGTAGCCTGAAATCGGCATCGATTTTCAGAAAGTCTGTTGCGTAGCTCTAATGGCGGCGTGTTTCTGACTTTAGCGGCAAATGCCTCAGATCTCGCCTGAGACCTCACGACGGCGGCGGTCGAGTTCTTCGCTGTAGCGGCGCAGCGTGTGGCTTTCGCTGAGCTGGCCGATCACCTTGCGCTCGATGAGATTGTTGACGACGGCGAGCGCTTCGCTTTCGGTCTTGTCGAAGATCGCAGCCGCCTGTTTGGCGTTCATCTGCGGCTGCAGGAAATCGTTTTTGTAGCGGATGAAATCGGTCAGCTGCTGGGCTTCGTCCTGCGCGCTGGTGGGGTTGGCATAGATTTCCGGCACGAGCACGAGACCGGCATATTTGTCGCCGTCATCGACGAGGATGACGCGCTGCGTCGAGCCGATGGGGAAGGCCTCCTTGAATTCGTCCATCGTTATTCCAAGTTTTGCGGTCTTCACGTCTGAGCGCATCAGCTTGTCGACGGTCAGGTTGCGGATCCAGCCGACATCATGGGCGCTGCGGATGCTTTCGCCGCGCAGGTGAAAGCGCCATGTGGCGAAGGAGTAGCCGAAGGTGGTGCGCACCACGAGCGAGGAGGTAATGACGGCGGCGAGCACCAGAACGGTGATCGGAAAGTCGCCGGTGATCTCCAGCGCCAGGAAGGTCATGGTCAGCGGCCCGCCGATGACGGCGACGGCGAGCGAACTCATGCCGACCACGGCATAGATCACGGGTGTCAGCGTCGCATCGGCGAAATAGGGGGCGGAATAGGCAAAGAGCTTGCCGAGCAGGGCACCCATGAAGAGCGAGGCGAAGAACAGGCCGCCTCTGAAGCCGGACCCGATCGAAATGGCCGATGCCACCGACTTCAGAAGGAAGAGGCCGATCAGCGCGGGAATGGTGATTTCATGGGCGAGGTTGAGATGCAGCGCGCCGTGACCGGCGGCGAGGACCTGCGGCGAGACCAGTGCCAGCAGGCCGACGATGAGGCCGCCGAGCGCCGGGCGGAAGGGCAGCGCGATGGAGCTTTTGCGCGCCAGTTCCTCGACGAAGGAGACGCCCTGCATGATCAGGATGCCGATGCCTGCGCAGAAGGCGCCGAGGGCGATCGCCGGCACGTAATCGGCGGGCTGGACAGCGCCGAAGCTGCCGACATCGATGATGAAATCGCTGCCGGAGAGCAGCCGGGCGACCAGTGTAGCGACGAGGGCTGCAACGACGACAGGCGTCAGCGAGACGATGGTGTAGGTGCCGATGATCAGCTCGAAGGCATAGAAGGCACCCGTCAGCGGCGCATTGAAGGCGGCGGCGATGGCGCCGGCTGCACCGCAGCCGACGAGGACGCGCATATCGGAGCGACGCAGCTGCAGCTTCAGGCCGAATTTCGAGGCGATGCCGGCTGCAAGCTGCGTATAGCCGGCCTCCAGACCGACGGATGCGCCGAAGCCGTTGGAAACGAGGTTCTGGATGGCGACGAGGATGCTGTCCGTCAGCGACAGGCGGCCGCCATGCAAGGCATTGGCCTCGATCGGGTCGACCATCGGCTTCTTGCGCCATCTGGCGAGAATGAAGATCAACAGGCCGAGCAGCATGCCGCCGGCAACCGGGGCCGTCATCAGCAGGAACTTGCTGTCGATCTGCGAGGCGCTGAGCCTCGTCGTGCCGTCTATGCCGAAGATCAGCCTGTGCATCTCTTCCGAGACATAGCTCATGGCGGTGACCGCAAGCCCCGAGGCGATACCGACGAGCGCGCCGGCAAAGACCATGCCCATTTCGCTGTGGCGGATAAGCGCGCGCAGGCGTCCCGGATCAAAGACGGTGCCGAGAGGGCCGAGGCGGCGAATATCCATTCGGGAGAGCATCATGGGGAAACTAGGCGGCAGGAGCGGGGGTCAAGGGCGGAGCCGGCATCCGCATGAGCGGCAATTGCGGCAAAATACCGACTGCGCCGTAAAGTTTTTGTGACGTAAACCTTTGATTAAAGACGATAATATCGGTAGTGTAAGTCGAGATGATCTCTGTGTGCACCCAGTGCGCCGATTGACATGCCCGGGGCGGAAGCCTAACCATGAATTGACATAATGGATGGTTCCGGATCGGCCTTACGCCTTCCGGATGAAAAGGGAATGTGACGGGGCGGACCCAAGCCGGGCGCCTTCATCACAGCCGACCCCGCGACTGTAGAGCAGTCAGGGTCTTCCGTCCGGTATTTTAGCCGTTGCGCTGACAGCCTCGCGTTCTGCAGGCGGGCAAGGCGGTATAAGTGCCGGAAAAGCCACTGGAATGCATCGTGATCAGCCGGGGCAGGACGCCTCTATTTCTACGAATCGTCCGCCTTTTCACGAGAAGCAGCCGGGAAGGCGAGGCGGATCCGCTGGCACGATCAGGGGCGACCGGAAACGGTCTGCCCCTGTCGCGGCCGCTAACTGCGAGCCAGGAGACCTGCCATCCGTGCCGGGCATAATGCCCATACTGGGCCGTTTGCCCGCTGCCAGCACGGAGGTTGTCTTGGCTGAAGGATTTGATTCAGCGCTGCCTCTGGTGGTGCATGTGAAAGGTGTCGGTTCGGTACCTCCTGATGGGATGCGTCTGGCGCCTGTTGGTGGACGTTACCCGGCGCACACTTTCCTCACCACCCTCATCAAGTCAGTTGC
>UCCS01000070.1 GCA_900470965.1 Hyphomicrobiales bacterium | reverse complement strand
AAGAAGCTCGGCGAAGCGCGGCTGACGCCGACCCGCATCTATGTGAAGCCGCTCTTGAAGGCGATCCGCGAGACGGGCGCGCTCAAGGCGCTTGCCCACATCACCGGCGGCGGTTTTCCTGAAAATATTCCGCGCGTGCTGCCGAAGCATCTCGCCGCCGAGATCGACCTTGCCGCCGTCGAGGCGCCGGCCGTTTTCTCGTGGCTTGCCAAGACAGGCGGCGTCGAAGCCAAGGAAATGCTGCGCACCTTCAACTGCGGCATCGGCATGATTGTCGTCGTCGCCGCAGAGAATGTGGCAGCAGTCTCCCAGGCGCTTGAAGCGGAAGGTGAAAAGGTTGTGACGCTCGGCCGCATGGTCGCCCGCACTGAGGGCGAAGCCGGCACGATCTACAAGGGTACGCTCGCTCTATGAGTTCGCCGCGCAAACGCGCTGTCGTCTTCATTTCCGGCGGCGGCTCCAACATGATGGCGCTGGTGCAGGCGGCAAAGGCTGAGGATTATCCGGCCGAGATCGTCGGCGTGATTTCCGACAAGGCAGATGCAGGCGGGCTGGCCAAGGCAGCGGCGGAGGGCATTGCGACTTTCGCTTTCGTGCGCAAGGACTATGCTAGCAAGGACGCGCACGAGGCGGCGATCCTTGCTGCGCTTGACGAGCTTTCACCCGATATCATCTGCCTTGCCGGCTATATGAGGCTGCTCTCGGGCGCCTTCATCCAGCGCCATGAAGGCCGGATCATAAATATTCACCCTTCCCTGCTGCCGCTCTTTCCGGGACTGCATACGCACCAACGGGCGATCGACGCCGGGATGCGGATTGCCGGCTGCACCGTGCATTTCGTTACCGAAGGCATGGATGAAGGCCCTGTTATCGGCCAGGCGGCCGTGCCTGTGCTTGCGGGTGATACCGCCGATGCGCTGGCGGGACGCGTACTGACGATCGAACATCAGCTCTATCCACAGGCGCTGCGTCTCTTTGCTGAAGGCAAGGTGAAGATGGAAGGCGGGAAAGCGGTTGGAGCGACCGCTTCCGCCACCGCCCCGAAATCCCAGCTTATTTCGCTGATCGGCGACTAGCTTCAGGCCGCAAGAGCCTGAAGCGGATGCGATGGACGCCGCCCAGCTCGACCGCCACCAGATCGGCGCGCTGGCCGATGGCGGTCTCGCCACGATTCAGGCGACCGGCGGGAGCGGCCCGCATTGCCGGTCGCCATGGCAACGGCTGCCGACGGCCCGCCCTCCACGATATCAACAAGCTTGAAGATGCCAGGCGCGAAGGCGGCCGGATGATAATCGGCGGCGATGACGCTGGGCAGTCAGGCTCTCGCGGCATCGAGCGCGCTCAGATTTCCCGACATTGACTGGCCACGCGGCGCGTTCGGCGCGCCCATCACCAGGCACCAACGACCCCGAGCCATCGCATTGACTAGTTATAAACTAACTAGTAAGATTATTACTATGACATCAATCAAACGTTCTCCAATAGCGCTCGCTGTCCTTGCAATGCTCATGGAAGAGCCGCTGCACCCTTACCGAATGCAGCGTCTCATCAAGGAGCGCGGCAAGGACGAGGTGATCAATGTCTCGCAGAGGGCGAGCCTTTATCAAACAATCCAGCGGCTCGAACGCGAGGGTTTGATCACTCCGCAGAAAACTGTCCGGGACGACAAGCGTCCCGAGCGGACGGTGTATGAGATAACCGAGAAGGGCCGCGACGTCGCGCGGGACTGGATGCGGGCGATATTGTCGACATTAACGCGGGAATATCCGGAATTCCCGGCAGCCATTTCATTTCTTCCACTGCTTACGCCTGATGATGTGGCGAGCCAGCTTGAGCTCAGGGCAAAAGCCATCGACTCGGAGCTTCGCCGGATCGACGACGCCCTGCAGGAAGCGCAGGCCGTTCCAAGGCTCTTCCTTCTCGAGATGGAATATCTCCGAGCGCTTCACGCAACCGAATTGTCCTGGGTCAACAGCATTGTCGAAGACCTGCGCGCGCAGCGCATCACCTGGACAGAAGAGTGGCTGAGGCAGATCGCCGCGAAATTCTCCATCGATCCTAAACTCGATCAGGACTAGCACCATGAAGGTTTTGATTATCGGCGCCGGGACCGGCGGCTTGGCGCTTGCTCATCTGCTCAAGCAGGCTGGCGTTTGCATTGCGGTGTATGAGCGCGACCTCGCGCCGAACGCCGATACCGGTGGTTATCGCGTCGGCATCAGCCCGGCTGGAAGCCGAGCGCTGAAAGCCTGTATCCCCAGCGAGCTCTACGATCTCTATGTCGCCACCTGCTCCAGGTCGCCGCGCTATTTCAACATGCTCACTGAACAGTTGGGCGAAGTGCTGAGCTTCGATATCGATGATCAAAGCCCGAAAGCTCTCGACGGTGAAAGGAACGTCATTCGAAAGACACTGAGGCGGGTTCTGCTCAGAGGGCTTGAAGACGACGTCTTCTTCGGGAAGGCGCTTGAAGGTTACTCAAGTAACGTCGACGGGTCGGTCACCGCTTGCTTTCAGGATGGAAGCCTCGCGACAGGCGATGTCCTTGTGGGAGCCGATGGCACGAGCTCGACCGTACGCAAACAACGTCTGCCGGAAGCGCGTCTCGAAGACACGGGGATCGTATCGCTCGGGGGAAAAATCCCTATGACGGCCGAGGCGAAAGCTCTGCTGTCGGACAAAATGTTCAAAGGCATGTCGCTGATTATGGCACCGATGGGCTTCGGTGCAATTGTCCACTCGCTCGAGTTCGTCAACATCAGAAGCGGCTCTGGTTTTGCTGCTCGTTGGCCGGATTTCGTCGAAGCACTCGACGAGGACAGCATCGGCTGGGGCATATGGGGCGCTCGGCAGAATTTCCCGCGGGACCCAACCGGCCTGAGCGGCGAACAGTTGCAAGAGCTGGGCTTGGAGATCACTCGGGACTGGCACCCGCACCTGCGTGCACTCATCCGTATGACCGAGCCCTCAACGATCCACGCTATCAAGATGAGGACCTCCGTTCCGCTTACGCCTTGGACGAGTTCGAATGTCACCCTTCTCGGTGATGCCGTCCATACGATGACACCCGGACGAGGCGCGGGCGCCAATACAGCGCTTCGCGATGCCGCTCTGCTTGGACGCATGCTGGTCGAAGCGGACCAAGGACAAAAGCCGCTCCTCGAAGCCATACATGCCTACGAAGTCGAGATGCTTCGCTATAGTACCGAAGCAGTCCAGGAATCGAAAAAGCAGATGGATGCCAGCGACCTGGCCCATCGGCCGATTGTCGGCAGACTTCAGCTGGCTGCGACGCGTGGCGCCATGCGCACCATCAACGCAATACCTGCACTAAAGCGGCGCGCCTTTCGGCAGATGATGCGAGTTCGCGGGGAAAACTAAGACCATCGAGGATAGTGTCGATCCGTCCCTGAGGTAACTCGACGAATCAGGCATCGATCGCCTCACCCGCTATCGAAGTTTGCCCTTATTCAGCAGTGCCCATTGCAGCAGCGTGATCGTCTTGAGATCGATGATCTCGCCCTTTTCGACCATCGCAAGGGCTTCCGGGAGCGGGACTTCCAGCACCTCGATATCCTCATGCTCTTCCTCAAGGCCGCCGCCGTCGGATGTGCGGTCGGCGGTATCGATCCTTGCTGTGAAAAAATGCACGACTTCGGTAATGGAGCCCGGAGCCGGATAAGACTTGAAAAGGAAGCTGATGTCGCGGACCGTATAGCCGGTCTCCTCCATCGCCTCGCGGCGGATCGCGGCCTCAGGTTCATCGCCGTCGAGCAGGCCGGCGGGGACTTCGATCATCCAGGCGGGATCGCCGTTTACATAGGCCGGCAGACGGAACTGCTTCACCAGCACGACGACATCGCGCTTGGGATCGTACAGCAGAATGCAGGCGGCGGGCGTGCGGTGATAGACCTCGCGCGGCAAGCGATGGGTCGCGCCATTCCGGTCGGTGTAATCGATCCGGTAGCTGGTCAGCTTCGTCCAGCCGTCGGACAGGAGCTCCTTGCCGACGATTTCCACTTTTGCCTTAGATTGCGTCATATGACGTCCTTGCGAAGCCAGACCTTGTTGTCGTGGACGGCAGCGCCGCCATAGGGCGCCACGGGATCAGCGCCGGTGAGTACGTTGATGCCTTCGCCGTCGACATGCGCCTTGTTGGGCCAGAGGCCTTCGGCAATCAGCACGCCGGGCTTAACCTCTGTCGTCACGCGAGCATGGAGGCGCAGGTCGCCGCGCACATTGCCGATGCGGACGAGATCGCCGTTATCGACGCCATTGGCATCGGCATCGGCGGGATTGATCATCACTTCCGGGCGGCCTTCCTTCTGGCGTGAGGTCTTGGTTTCCGAGAAACTCGAATTCAGGAAGTTTCGTGCCGGCGACGTCGCCAGGCGGAAGGGATGTTCGGGATCGGCGAGCTCGATGACATCGACCTGATCCGGGAACGGCGGCAGCTCTGCATAGGGGCCGAGTGTACCGACGGAAGCCGGCGGCTTGTTCGGTGCGGGATCGTTCACCCAGTCCGGCCGGAAATGGAACTTGCCGTCGGGATGGGCGAAACCATCAAGATAATGTGCTTCCTCGAAGGCCGGCTGGCGGTCGAACCATTTATGCTCGAGGAAATAGTCGTAGTCCGGCAGGTTGCTCGCCGCCAGGACGCGATCGACCATCTCCCGCGCGGTGAAGCCAAAGCCGGGGCGATCGGCAACGCCGAGACGCTTTGCCAGTTCTTCGATGACGAAGAGATTGGTGCGCACGGTCGGCGGTGGTTCGACAATCTTCGGACCGAGAAGAATGTGGTTCTGGCCGCCGGCACGATAGATATCATCATGTTCGACGAACATGGTGGCGGGAATGACGATATCGGCCATGTCGGCGGTCTCGGTCATGAACTGCTCGTGGACGGCGACGAAGAGATCGTCGCGGGCAAAGCCGCGCATCACCAGCCGCTGTTCCGGAGCGATATTCACCGGATTGGTGTTCTGGATCAGCATGGCCGTCACTGGTCCGCGATGGCGGAGTGCGACGGCATCGCCGGTCAGCGCACGGCCGATCTGCGACTGGTCGATCATCCTGATGTCGGCATCCTTCATCGACTTGCCGGTCAGCTCCGCATTGTTCATGCGGAAGATATCGCTGTTGGAATGGAAGGCGCCGCCGCCCTCATATTGCCAGGAGCCGAGCACGGTGGCGATCGAGGCGGCCGCATGCATGGCGACCGCGCCATTGCGCTGGCGGGTGAAGCCGTAGCCGAGGCGGAGAAAGGTCTTCTTGGTCGTGCCGACGAGCTTGCCGAAGGCTTCGATCTCATCGACCGAAAGACCGGTGATGGCGGCGGCCCATTCCGGTGTCTTTTTCTCCAGATGCGCTTCGAGGCCGGCGGGATCGTCGGCATATTTCGCCATGTAGTCGCGGTCGGCATAACCGTCGCGGAAGGCGATGTGCATGACGGCGCAGGCAAGTGCCGCATCGGTGCCGGGCTTGACGATGAGCGCCATGTCGGCCTGCTTCATCGTCGGATTGTCGTAGATATCGATGACGACGATCTTGGCGCCGCGCTCCTTGCGCGACTTGATCGCGTGGGTCATCACATTGACCTGCGTGGCAACCGCATTGGTGCCCCAGATGACGACGCAGTCGGTGCGCGCCATCTCGCGTGGATCCGGGCCGCGCAGCATGCCTGTCGCCATGGTGAAGCCGGTCCAGGCGGGGTTGGTGCAGATCGAGGAGAAGAAGCCGGAATAGCGCTTTGCATGGCGCAGGCGCTCGATCGAGTCGCGCTGCACCCAGCCCATGGTGCCAGCGTAGAAATAGGGCCAGATGGCTTCGCTGCCATCCTTTGCCTCGGCCTTCACGAAGGCTTCGGCAATCTCGTCCAGCGCGTCAGCCCAGGAGATCTGCTGCCATTGGCCCGCCCCCTTAGCGCCGGTGCGGCGCAACGGATGCTTGAGACGATCGGGATGGTAGAGACGCTCGGCATAGCGGGCGACCTTGGCACAGATGACGCCCGACGTGTAGGAATGGTCATTGGCGCCCCGGACCCGGCCGATGCGGCCGTCTTCCGTCAGGTCTATCTCCAGTGCGCAGGTGGAGGGACAGTCGTGCGGACAGGCCGTGTGACCGATCCGGGATTTGGCGTGGATGGGGGTCGCAATGTTCATGCGATTTCTATATGCCAAGGCTCAGCCGCCCAAAAGGCACAAAAACTCCCAATGATCCGAATTCATAACAGGCATCAGCGAAAATGAACTATCGCCACATCTATCATGCAGGCAATTTTGCCGATGTCTTGAAGCATGCGGTGCTGGCGCGGCTGATCCGCTATATGCAGAAAAAGGACGCAGGCTTCCGCGTGCTCGACACACATGCAGGTATCGGCCTCTACGATCTCTCCTCCGAGGAAGCGCAGAAGACCGGCGAATGGCATGATGGTATCGGCAAGCTCCTGGAGATCGATCTTGGGCCGCAGGTCTCCGAGCTTCTGGAGCCCTATCTCTCCGCCGTGCGCGAACTGAACCCGCAGGGCGGCCTGCGCTTCTATCCCGGCTCGCCGAAGCTTGCCCGCGTGCTCTTCCGCCCGCAGGACCGGCTTTCGGCGATAGAACTGCACCCGGAGGATTTTGTCCGGCTGCATCGCGTCTTCGAAGGCGATCACCATGCGCGCATTACCGAGCTCGACGGCTGGCTGGCGCTCGGCGCGCATCTGCCGCCGAAGGAAAAGCGCGGAATCGTGCTCGTCGATCCGCCTTTCGAGGAGGACGGCGAATATGAGCGGCTAGTGGATGGCCTTGCCAGGGCCTACCGGCGCTTTCCTGGCGGCACCTACTGCCTCTGGTATCCGCTGAAGAAGGGCGCGCCGATCAAGGAATTCCACGAAGCGCTGCAGGCGACGGACATTCCGAAGATGCTCTGCGCCGAACTTGCGGTGCGCAGCGACCGTGAGACGACAGGGCTGACAGGCTCGGGCCTTATCATCGTCAATCCGCCCTTCACGCTGAAGGACGAGCTGCACCAGTTGCTGCCGGCCCTGAAGGACCATCTGGCGCAGGACCGTTTCGCCTCGCAACGGGCCTTCTGGCTGCGCGCAGAGACGAAGCCTGTCAAGGCCGATTGACCGACTCGGCGCCTAGGAATAGTCCGGCGCCATCCGCATACAAAAAAGGTGCCCCATGAAGCTTCTCTGCTCTCCGACCTCGCCTTTTTCCAGCAAGGTGCGCTTGGCTGCCCGCCATCTCGGCCTGGAGATCACGGAAATACGGGTCGATACGAATGCGGGACCGGCGATCCTCGTGGACAACAATCCGCTCGGCAAGATCCCGACGCTGCTGACGGATGACGGTGTTTCCATCTTCGACAGCATCGCCATCATGCATTATTTCGACCGGATGACGAAGGGCGCGCTCTACCCTTCCAAGAAGGGCAAACGCACCGATGCCGAAGTGCTGGAAGCGCTGTGCGACGGCGTTTGCGACTGCCTGCTGGCGATCGTCTATGAGCGTCGCTTCCGCGATGAAGAAAAGGTGCATCAGCCCTGGATCGACCGTCAATGGAAGAAGGTCGCCACTGCGCTGAACTATCTGGCGGCCAATACGCCGAAGCTCGGCAAGAGGCTGAATGGCGGGCATTTCGCACTCGCCGCCACGATCGGCTACCTCGACCTGCGCTTCAAGGGCCAGTGGGAAGAAGACCATGCCGAGCTGATCGGCTGGCTGGGAGAATTCGAGAAGAAGTTCGACGGCTATGAACGGCTGAAGCCTCAAGCCTGAAAGATTTGAAGGGCCTGAGAGATCTGCAGGATCTGAGAGACCTGGGATCGACGAAGACAACAAAAAAGCCGGGCACAAAGCCCGGCTTTTCTCGTATTCGGTGTGATCCGAATTAGAACTTGACGCCGATACCGACCTTGACGCTGTTTTCGTCGAAGCCGCGCGAGACGCTGCCGGAGTCGAGGTTGTAGTCCTTGTCCTGATAGTCGGTGTAGCGGTATTCGAGACGCGTCGTGATGTTGTTGGTCACGAAAGCTTCAACACCGGCGCCGACCGTGTAGCCATAGGCGGTCTTGCTGTCGGAAGACGTACCGTCGGAAACCTTGGTGTTGGCGAGCGCCAGACCTGCCGTACCATAGAGCAGGAAGGGGTTCAGATCGTAACCGACGCGGCCGCGGACGGAGCCGTTCCAGCCGGTCTTGTTCTTGATGCCGTCCTGAGTAACGTCAGCATCGCCGTAACCGAGGTCGGCTTCAGCGCCGTAAACGATCTGGCCCTGCTGGAAATTGTAGCCGGTGAAGAGCTGGCCGCCCCAATCATAGGTGTCACGATCGTGACCGAAGCTGCCCATGTTGTAGGTCGCAGCGCCACCGAGGTAGAAACCCTGCCAGTTGTTGACCGGAGCCGGGGTGTCCTCAGCGACCGGTGCCTGCGGGACCTGGTCCACGGCATCGGCTGCCTGGGCTACCGAGAAACCGCCAAAGGCGAGAGCGGAAGCCATGAGACCAGCAAAAAGTATACGCATAATTATCTCCTTTCAGTCCCGCGCGCTCGTCAACTCAAACTTCGGCGAAGCATTCACGGGGGATTACTAAATGTCCCTTCCGGTTCGAGAGAGAAATTGGAATGCAAATGCGGATTTGAAAGAGCCAAATTGTGATATCATTGTGGCTCCGCGGCGGCAGAAATTCGATGTTGCTTGGCTGCAACATACCGTTTATTAAGGATAATAAACAGTTAAACTTACAATACTTATTTTAATAAATCGCGATCGCAAATAATACATAGAATATCCGGACCGAACAGGCAATGTTTTCGGCCTATTTATATAATCAGAGCCTGCCCTTATATAGTCAGCAAACGAACTCGCTGGACCAGAAGGCAGCATCTTGACCAAGAAAAGACTTCGCGCGGCGCTTGTGACGGGTGCTGCCAAAAGAATAGGCCGGGCAATCGCCGAAGACCTTGTTGCTGATGGATTTTCGGTCGCAATCCATGCCAACGGCTCGCTCGCCGAGGCTGAGGATTTTGTGGCGGAATTGCGGCAAAGGGGCCATCAGGCGGTTGCGATCAAGGCCGATCTCGCCAAAATCGATGAGACCGGAGGGCTTGTCGGGAAGGCTTGCGAGGCGCTCGGCCCGATCGATCTTCTCGTCAACAACGCATCGATTTTTCTCGAGGATTCGCTCCGCAAATTCGATGCGCAGGTGTGGGACGAGCATTTCGCCGTCCATGTTCGCGCGCCTTCGATACTCGCCGCCAAATTCGCCGAACAGCTGCCGGAAACGGCCGAAGGGCTGATCGTCAACATTATAGACCAGCGCGTCTGGGCGCTGCGGCCGAGCTTCTACTCCTATACCCTGTCGAAATCGGCGCTGTGGACGGCGACACAGACCATGGCACAGGCGCTGGCGCCGCGCATCCGCGTCAACGCGATCGGCCCCGGCCCTACAGTACCGAGCGAACGGCAATTGCAGGAAGACTTCCAAGCGCAGGTTTCAGCCCTTATCTTGAAGCGGGGACCTGAGCTCGAGGAATTTGGCCGAACGATTCGTTTTCTGTTCGAGACCCCTTCGATCACGGGTCAGATGATTGCACTCGACGGCGGCCAGCATCTCGCATGGCAGACGCCGGACGTGCTGGAGATCAAGGAATGAATGCCAAGAAGCTGCCCGATGGCGGTGTTCTTTACGACGAGACTGACGAGAACGACGACGACATCATCGAGGTGGAAGGCGAAGCCTCTGCCGCGCCGATTTCTGCGTCGGTCGACTGGAATGCCGGCAGCATCAATGAAACCGGCCTTGTCGGTGCGGATCTGATCGCCGAATTCGTCAAGCGCCTGCCGAACAGCCCCGGCGTCTACCGCATGTTCAACGAGGCGGGTGACGTTCTCTATGTCGGCAAGGCCCGCAGCCTGAAGAAGCGCGTCGGCAACTATGCGATGGGTCGCGTACACTCCAACCGTATCGCCCAGATGGTGCGCCAGACCGCCAATATGGAATTCGTCACGACGCGGACGGAGACCGAGGCGCTGCTGCTGGAAGCGAATCTCATCAAGCGCTTACGGCCGCGCTTTAACGTGCTGCTGCGCGACGACAAGTCGTTTCCCTATATCCTGATTACCCGCGATCATCGGGCACCAGCCATCTTCAAGCATCGCGGTGCGCGCGCCCGCAAGGGCGATTATTTCGGCCCCTTTGCTTCGGCAGGCGCGGTCGGTCGCACGATCAATTCGCTGCAGCGCGCCTTCCTGATCCGCACCTGCACCGATAGCGTCTTCGAGACGCGCACCCGGCCCTGCCTGCTCTACCAGATCAAGCGCTGTTCCGGGCCCTGCACCCGTGAGGTCAGTGACGAGGGCTATGCGGAGCTGGTTCAGGAAGCCAAGGACTTCCTGTCCGGCAAGAGCCAGAAGGTGAAGGAGCATATCGCGGAGGCGATGAACGCCGCCGCCGAGGACCTCGATTTCGAGCGCGCCGCGATCTATCGCGACCGTCTTGCCGCGCTCTCGCATGTGCAGAGCCACCAGGGCATCAATCCTGCCGGCGTCGAGGAGGCGGATGTCTTCGCCATCCATCACGAAGGCGGGATTTCCTGTATCCAGGTCTTCTTCTTCCGCACTGGCCAGAACTGGGGCAACCGCGCCTACTTCCCGAAGGCCGATCCGCAGCTTTCCGGCGCCGAGGTGCTGAACGCTTTCCTCGCGCAGTTCTACGACGACAAGCCGGTGCCGCGGCAGATCATGCTGTCGGAAACGGTGGACGAGCTGGAGCTGCTGGCCGCCGCACTCAGCGAAAAGGCCGGGCACAAGGTTTCCATCCTTGTTCCGCAGCGCGGTGAAAAGCGCGACCTTGTCGAACATGTCGTCGCCAACGCGCGCGAGGCGCATGGCCGCAAGCTTGCCGAAACGGCCTCGCAGTCGCGGCTGCTGGAAGGTTTCAGGGACACGTTCGGCCTGCCCTATGTGCCGCAGCGCGTCGAGATCTACGACAACTCGCATATCATGGGCACGAATGCGGTCGGCGGCATGGTGGTCGCCGGGCCGGAAGGCTTCGTGAAGAACCAGTATCGCAAGTTCAACATCAAATCGACGGAGATCACGCCCGGCGACGACTTCGGCATGATGCGGGAAGTGATGACGCGGCGCTTCTCGCGCCTGCTCAAGGAAGAGGGCATCCCGGATCGTAGCACGCAGGTTTCCGCTGCCGATGCGGCCGACATGCCCTTTCCCGCCTGGCCCGACGTGATCCTTATCGACGGCGGTCAGGGGCAAATGACGGCGGTGCGTGCGATCCTTGAGGAGCTCGGCATTACCGACAGCATCATCGCCATCGGCGTCGCCAAGGGTGTGGACCGCGAGGCCGGCCGTGAGCGTTTTTTCGCACCCGGCAAGGGAAGCTTCACGCTGCCGCCGCGCGATCCGGTTCTCTACTTCATCCAGCGCATGCGCGACGAGGCGCACCGTTTCGCGATCGGCTCTCATCGGGCGCGGCGCAAGAAAGAGATGGTCAAGAACCCGCTCGACGAGATCGGTGGCATCGGCCCATCCCGCAAGCGGGCGTTGCTGCAGCACTTCGGAACGGCGAAGGCGGTGTCGCGCGCTGCCCTTTCCGATCTCATGGCGGTGGAAGGGATTTCCGAGACCGTCGCAAAGCAGGTCTATAATCATTTTCACGACGACGCCGCGAAATAAGCGGTGCCGGTCGCAAATTCCACGCAAAGGCAGCGAAAAAACAGAAAGAATGTTGACGGTCGAGGGGCAAAGCCGTCATCTACCGCCGCATCAATACAGAGAACCGCATCATGGCATCGCGTGCGTATAACATCCCCAATCTCCTGACCTACGGCCGCATCCTGGCGGTGCCGCTGATCGTTGTCTGCTTCTTCATCGAAGGACGGCTGAGCAGCAGCGATACGGCGCGCTGGGTGGCGCTGTGGATCTTCGTCATCGCCTCGCTCACCGATTTCCTCGATGGCTACCTCGCGCGCATCTGGAACCAGACGTCGAATATCGGCCGCATGCTGGACCCGATCGCCGATAAGCTGCTGGTTTCCGCCATCCTGCTTTTGGTCGCTGCCGACGGCACGATTGCCGGCTGGTCGCTCTGGGCGGCGATCATCATCCTGTGCCGCGAAATCCTGGTGTCGGGGCTGCGCGAATATCTTGCGGGGCTGAAAGTCAGCGTGCCGGTGACGCGCATTGCCAAATGGAAGACGACGCTGCAGCTTGTCGCCATTGCCTTCCTGCTTGCCGGCCCGGCGGGCGACGCCATTTTCCCCTATACGACCTGGACGGGGATCGCGCTCCTCTGGATCGCCGCACTTCTGACGATCTATACCGGCTATGATTATTTCCGCGCCGGGCTGAAACACGTGGTGGACGACGAAGAATGACACGGCTTGTCTATTTCGCGTGGGTGCGCGAACGCATCGGCAAGGGAGAAGAGGAAATCGACCTCCCCGCTTCCGTCGTCAGCGTTGCCGATCTTCTGAACCATTTGAAGGGCCTGGGCGAAGAATATGAGATGGCTCTTCAATATCCCGATGTGATCCGGGTCGCGATCGATCAGGAGCATGTGGAGCATGACGAGCCGATAACAGGCGCGAAGGAAATCGGCATTTTCCCGCCGATGACGGGTGGCTGAGAACAGCCAATCCCGCCGGGAGGAGGAGCCTGCTGTGACCATTACCCCTACCATCCGCGTCCAGCGCGAGGACTTCGATCTGCAGGCGGAAGTCGACCGGCTTTCCAAAGGCAAGCCCGGCATCGGCGCAATCGTCACATTCTCCGGTCTCTGCCGCGATGAGGGCGGGACACTGTCGGCACTTGAGCTCGAACATTATCCCGGCATGGCCGAAGCGGAGATGAGCCGCATCGGCGAGCTCGCCATCGAACGGTTCGAGCTCGATGGCCTGACCGCCATCCATCGTTTCGGAAAGATCGCGGCCGGCGAGAATATCGTGCTAGTCGTCGCCGCAGCTCCGCACCGGCAGGCCGCCTTCGACGGTGCAAACTTCGTCATGGATTTCCTGAAAACTTCGGCTCCCTTCTGGAAGAAGGAACACAGCAAGGACGGTGGCACCGGCGACTGGATCGCGGCGAAGGATGCCGACAACACCGCGCGCGACCGCTGGAAATAGTCAGAGCACGACGCGCTCGCGCCTGCTCAGCACCAGCAGGAACACCAGCAGCGAGAAGATGGCGAGATCGCGCCAGATGAAGGACCCGTAGGCGCCCCAGAGCGTCTCGACAAGCGCCAGACCGGCGGCACCACCCGCCGAGCGCAGCGGATCGGAATAGCCGCCGACGGCCGCGATCAGCAGCACCTTGAGGCCGAACATCAGCCCAGCGCCGAAATCCATCGACCCGTAATAGAAGGTTGCAAGGATGCCACAGCAGGTGGCGACGAGCGCCGCCGCCCCATAAGACACCAGGAAGACACGGCTGGCGCTGGTGCCACAGAGTTCGGCGGCGAGCGGATCGTCGATGACCGCGCGCCATAGGCGGCCCCAGGAGGTACGCTTCAGGATCCATGCGCCGATCGCAATGATCGCGCACATCAGGACGGTATCCAGAAGCTGGATATAGGTGAGCGTGACCTTGAAGGTGCCGTCGCTCCAGAAGGTCACGTTGTCGCTCAACAGCGGCGGCAACCAGATGGCGCGGGTATTGGCGGCAAGGCGCGCCGTCTCCATCAGCACGATCATCATGCCGAGTGCGGCGACGATGACCGTGTTCGGCGATTTGCTGGCGAGCGGCTGCATGACGAAGCGGCCGATCCAGACCCCTGCCCCCACCGAATAGATCAGTGAGGCGCAGATGCCGATCGCGATCGCCGCCGGCAGCACCAGCCAGAGGCGGCTATAGGCCATATCCGTGAAGAGCAGCAGGATCTGGCCGGCAAAGGCGATAATCGCCCCATAGGTAATGTCGGGGCGCTTGGTGACACCGAAGGCGATCGAATAACCGAAGGCAAGCGTGGCGTAGAGCGCTGCGAGCGGTACCGCATTCGCCAGTTGCTGCAGAAGATAGGCCATTCGGTCACTCCACATCGGCTTAAAATAATAACTGGCAAAATGTGTTTTACCAGTTATATTTTTCCAATGAGCTTCTCCTGGACCCCTCACCGTTTTTCCGGCGGCGCATTGGCGCTCGATGTCGCCAACAGCGTCATCCTGCGTCACGATACTGCGCGCCGCATCGACCGTTTCGAGGCCGAAGGGCAGATGGAGCGTTTCCCCGAGGCGGCGCAGGAATTCTGCGCCGAACGGGCACTTTTTGGCGACATAGTGCCGGTTGGAGCGCAGAATAGAGCCAACTTCATCGAACTGCGCGAAGCGACGGACCGCTACTTCCGCCAACGCGTGCTCGAAGGCAATGACGACCGGCTTCTTGCCGAACTGCTGGAAGCGCTGGCGCGCACGCTGCGGGGTGCTGAGGAAAAGGGTCTCGATGCGGCGACGGCCCATTCGGTTCTGCGGCTGATCGCCATGCCCGATCCGGAGCGGATGAAGATTTGCGGCAATTGCGGCTGGCTGTTCATCGACCGCAGCAAGAACAAAAGCCGGGCCTGGTGCGACATGGCCGTCTGTGGCAACCGCGCCAAGGCCAACAGGCATTACCGGAGGAAAAAGAAGGAGGAGACGCCATGAAGCGGCGCTCGATCATCACGGCCCTAGCGGCAGCGGGGCTTGTGCTCTCCGCCTGCCAGCGCGAGGCCGAAAGCATGCTGGAAGTGACGGGCCATCTCTTCGTCTTCAACTACCGCGTCGCAAGCGCCACCTATCTGCTGACGCTGAAGAAGACGGCGCCGATTCCCGATGGCTCGACCATCGTCGCCGAATTCGAAAACCCGCAGGGCGGAGCGCCGCTGGTGCTGAACCAGAAGGTGTTTCCGATGGAGGACAAGATTTCAGTCCAGAGCGAGAACCTGCATTGCGTGCGCAAGGACCGGCCCTATGCCGTCACCGTCAGGCTGGTCGACAAGGACGGCAAGCTCTTGCAGGAGCTGAAGACGCAGTTCAAATCCGATCTCGACCAGAGTGTCTTGCCGAGCAAGCCGCTGGTTCTCGGTGCCGGATACGAGAAGAACCCGGAGGTTTTCAAATCTGACGGATCGACGGATTTTTCCAATACTGACAAATGCCCCGCCTGAACCCGGGACATAAAAAAGCCGGGACGAACCCGGCTTTCATGAGTCAATTCAATGCATTCCGAGGGAATGCTCTGGGTCTGAATCAGCCGACGATTTCGGTGTCGGAGAACCAGTACTTGATTTCCTGGGCAGCGGTTTCCGGAGCGTCGGAACCGTGAACCGAGTTTTCGCCGATCGACAGAGCGTGAACCTTGCGGATCGTGCCTTCGGCAGCGTTTGCCGGGTTGGTCGCGCCCATGATTTCGCGGTTCTTCAGGATGGCGCCTTCGCCTTCCAGAACCTGAACGATGGTCGGGCCGGAGGTCATGCCTTCAACAAGTTCGCCGAAGAACGGACGTTCCTTGTGAACGGCGTAGAAGCCTTCTGCTTCGCGCTTGCTCATCCAGACGCGCTTGGAGGCGACGACGCGCAGGCCGGCATCTTCGAGCATCTTGGTGATAGCGCCCGTCAGGTTGCGCTTCGTTGCATCCGGCTTGATCATCGAGAAGGTGCGTTCAATCGCCATAATTCGGGTCCTCATACTCAGGGAAAAGTGGGCGGTCTTTACCCGCCTCACCGCCCGAAAACAAGGGGGCTCCGGCAATTTCACGCCGCTGTCACAGTCCGGCCCCGGCTTTCATGAAGATCGAGGCAGCGTTCGAACCAGGCCATGACGGGGTCGTCAGGGGCCAGCATGGCGAGGCCTGCGGCGATGCGCAGCCATTGCAGCGCACCAAAGACGATGTAGTCGGCAAAGAGCGGGCTGTCGCCGCCGATGAAGGGCTGGAAGCGCAACATGTGGCGCATCGGTTCCAGCTTGGCGGCAAAGGCCTCTCTCTCCGCGTCGCGGCCGGCGGCGAAATCCTCCAGCGGCTTGCCCAGGCGGCCTTCGCGACTGACGCGGAAATAGGCCTTGTCGCCCTCATCGAGAATGGAATGAATATCGAGAAGCGCGATCCGCATGATCGCCGGATGGATGATCATCTGCGAATAACCCTCGACCATGCGCGACAGAGCCTTGCCGCCCTCGCCACCGAAAAGTGACGGACGGTCCGGATAGGCATCTTCCAGGTAAAGGGCGATATCGAAACTGTCTGATATCAGCCGGCCATTGTCATCCAGGACCGGCACGGTCTTGGAGAAGCCGCCGCCGATCGCGGCGATGCGGCTATAAGTCGTCGGCACCTCCTCGAAATCGAGGCCCTTGTGGGCAAGTGCCATCACCGCCTTCCAGCAATGCGGCGAGAAGAAATGACGCTCGTCGGCGCCGCACAGGGAATAGAGAGCTCTGGTCATATCAGTCCTTTCGATATCGCAGCTTTCTCCACTCCACGACAGAAGGCGCCCGCGATCAAATCAGGAAAATTCATGGCGTCATCACTCCCGCTTCTAGACCATGACGATTTCCTTGCCAGCTTCGGGCTTCGCCAAACTCACAGTGATCGCCATTTGACTCAGAAGTTAGTTCGTCGCCATCGCTCATGTATAATTCAGCAGAATTGAATGCTCAAAATAGCGAAATCGCTGGAAATACTTACCCGATTTCCGCGTTGGACGTCTTTAAACCTGTAGGCGTCGTCCCTGCGTGCTCAAGCGTTATGTCTATCAAGGCAACACCGATGTGAGATCACTCACGACCACGCCGCCCTTAGTGGGGACTCGGGACGCGCGGTCATTTTCCCAGACAACGAGCAGCCCAAGCGTTCGACACGTTCTCAGTGCGTCGGGCGAATAGGCGCGCACCTCCCCGTCTTATCAACCTACAACCAACCAGGCGGCCGTCGGGTGGACGAACCCGCACGCCCATACGAGAGAAAAGATGGAAACCCTGCAATATCTTAGTCCGGCGGGATGGAAGGCAATCGAAATCGCCGTCCTGCTCCTCGTGCTGGTAGCCCTGTTCCGGTGGAGCGGCGTGGTCCGCTATATCCCAAACGACAGGCTCGGCATTCTCGAAAAACTGTGGAGTTTTCGCGGCTCCGTCGAGAACGGCTTCATTGCGCTCTATGGAGAGGCCGGCTTCCAGCCGGAAGTCGTGCGCGGCGGCCTGCATTTCTTCATGCCGTTCCAGTATTCGATGCATCGCGCCAATCTCGTGACCATTCCACAAGGACAGATCGGTTATGTCTTCGCCCGCGATGGCGAACCGTTGCCGCCAACCCAGACGCTTGCCTCGAATGTCGACGCCGATGATTTCCAGGACGTGCGCGGCTTTCTCACGAAAGGCGGCCAGAAAGGGCCGCAGCGCAAGATCCTGCGCGAAGGTACCTATGCCATCAATCTCGCGCAGTTCATCGTGCTGACCGCCCAGTCGACCTATGCCGTCAACCTGAATGCTTCGGAACAAAGACTGTTTGCCGACATGTCGACTTTGATCAATGAGCGGAACGGCTTCGCGCCCGTCGTAATCCATGATGCCGAGGACCTGATTGGCATCGTCACCATCCATGACGGTCCGGCGCTGCCGGATGGCGAGATTATTGCCCCGACCGTTGCCAACAACCCGAAGGATCCGAACTTCCACAACAACTTCCAGGATCCGGAGAAGTTTCTCAATGCCGGCGGTTATCGCGGGCGGCAATTGCAGGTGCTTGCCGACGGCAGCTATTTCCTCAACCGCATCTTCGCAACGGTCGAACTGGTCGAGAAGACGATCATCGACGTCGGCACGGTGGGCGTCGTCGTCTCCTATACCGGCCGTCGGGGCGCGGATATCTCGGGCCAATCCTATCGCCACGGCGAACTGGTCGAGACGGGCGCGCGCGGTGTCTGGTCGACGCCGCTTCTGCCGGGCAAATATGCCTTCAACACCTATGCCGGCAATATCGTCATCGTGCCGACCACCAACTTCGTGCTCAAATGGACCAAGAAACAGTTCGGTGAGCACAGGCTGGACGAGAACCTTTCGGAAGTGTCGCTGATCACCAAAGATGCGTTCGAACCGGTGCTGCCGCTCTCGGTCGTCGTGCATATCGACTATATGAAGGCCCCCCTCGTCGTGCAGCGTTTTGGGGATATCAAACGTCTCGTCGAACAGACACTCGACCCGATGGTCTCGGCCTATTTCAAGAATATTGCCCAGACCAAGACCTTGATCGAACTGCTGCAGGAGCGCAGCGAAATCCAGCGCAAATCCGGCGAGGAAATGCGTGAGAAGTTCGGCTCCTACAGCCTCGAATTGCAGGAGGTGCTGATAGGCACGCCCCGCGCCAGCAATGGCCAGAACAGCATAGAGCAGATCCTGATCCAGTTGCGCGAGCGCCAGATCGCCGTTGAAAAGGTCGAGACCTATAAATTGCAGGAGGTGGCTGCGATCCAGGAGCGCACGTTGCGCGAAAAGGAAGCGCTTGCCGAACAGCAGGCCAAAATCACGACATCGGCACTCACCATCGAGATCAGCGAGAACGAAGGTAAGGCGCAGCTCGCCCGCACCCGCCAGCAGGCGGAAACTATTCAGGTTACCGCCAAGGCGGAGGCCGAGAAGGTGCGCCTTGCAGGCCTCGGCGAAGCCGACCGGATCAAGGCCGTCGCCCTTGCCGATGCCGAACGCATCAAAGCGACCGGTCTTGCGGATGCGCAGAAGGTGCGCGCCATCGGTCTGGCGGAAGCCGAGGCCACCGAGAAGAAAGTCGCGGCCTTCGGCGGGCCGGACTATCAACTCAACTCGCAGGTCCTCATGCGCTTTGCCGAGGCGATCGATAACGGCAGGCTGCCGCTCGTGCCGCAGATCCAGGTCGGCGGCGAAAAAGGCGCCACCAATGGCCTTGTGGAAATGATGCTGTCGATGCTGGTCGCCGACCGACTTGGAAGGCAGGGCTCACCGGCTGCGGTACCGGGGCCGATCGAGCGGGGTTGAGTACGGATGGGCCGGTCATGCCGGCCCTTTCTTTTTGCGCTGCCATCCAAAAGCGGCACTGAAATCGTCGTTCCGCCCAAGCATCATGCGAGGATCCTTGCCAACTTCATGGGTTTCGTCAAACTGGCGGCTATGACGGCGCTAGGCAAGCCGAGCCTCGGACTGGACTTCATCTACTTCCTGCGTAGCGAGGGCAAGAGATATGAGCCGTTAGGCTGCATAAAATGCCACCGCGCCCTTTGCGCGTCGGAAAAGAGGCGTGGCACTGTCGTCAAAGCATGATGTCATCCGAAAACCGCTCACATTTTTCAGCATCATGTTCCAGCCAGCAAGACCGCATTAACCGCCTTTGCCGGCTCCCCCGCCAATCCAGCGTTTCCCGTTGAAAATTCAGCCTCTTTTAAAATCTTGCTGGCATAGCGGAACGAAGGAAACGAAGCCGGACTGCGAGGGATCGTCATGCAGAGTGCCGTTGCAAATGCATTGAATGCGCGCGAGGCTGCCCGGCCGACGCCAGCTGCCGATATCCAGAAGGTAGTTCAGCACATGATGCGGCTCCATGTGGCGGGCCTGCCGCGCAATTATGAACTGTTCCACGAAGCGCTTATCGGCCTGAATGCCGGGCTGGCGCAGGATATCGCAGCCCTCGGTTCACATCCGCAGCAGGAAGCCTTGGACGAACTCGGCCTGCGCTACCGGCTCGTCGGCCATTACGGGCTGGCGGGCGACCGCTCGCGCAACGAGGCGAGCCGCATGCTGAAGGAAACGGCGGAGCGGCTGGCCGAGGGGCGCCTGCATCACCAAGCCTTCACGCGTGCCTGCGAGACCATCCTCAAATCCGTCTCGGGCCAGCAGGACCACCAGAGCCTTGCCGATTTCATGGCCGAGGTCGAATATCTTGCCGCCTCGCTTTCAGCCGTCCTCGCGGCGGAACGGACGATCGGCTCTAAGCTGGAAGAGGATATCGAGCGCCTGACGGCGCTGGAGCGCAGTATTTCTGCCGTGCAGGCTGCGGCCGTCACCGACAAGATCACCGGCCTACCGAATCGCATTGGCTTCAACCGTGTGCTCGGCGATCTCTATGGCCAGGAAGAGGGTGCTGCCGGCAGCGCGTTGGTCATGATCGACATCGACGATTTCAAGGGGCTGAATGCCCGCTATGGCACGCAGACTGGCAACAAGCTTCTGAAGAAGCTCGCCGGCCTCTTCCGCAAAATGGTGAAGAAGAATGATTTCATCGCCCGGACGGAAGCCGACGAATTCGCTTTCCTCTTCGCCAATGTCGGCATGCAGGATGCGCTGACGATCGCCGAGCGCCTGCGCAGTTCCGTCGAGGACAATCTTGTTTTCGCAGCGTCAGACACTTCGGATGCAAGCGGTTTGACGATTTCGGTCGGCGTGGCGTTGAGCGGCGATGCGGCCACACCCGGGCAGCTTCAGGCCAATGCACGCGTGGCGCTGCTTGCCGCCCAGTCCAATCCGCGCCTGCCGGTGCAAGCCTTCGGCCGGTAAGGCGTTCCGCTGTGCGCTATTGATGACAAACAGTGGCAAACACGCCGCTGATCCATCTTGCCTTGGCGGCAGCTTTCGGCCAAAACCGCGCGCATGATCACGATTTCAGACATTTCCGCCCGCATCGCCGGCCGCTTGCTTCTCGACCATGCCAGCGTCTCGCTGCCGTCAGGCACAAAGGCCGGGCTCGTGGGGCGCAACGGCGCCGGCAAATCCACCCTCTTCCGCGTCATAACGGGTGACCTCGGCGCCGAAAGCGGGACAATATCGATCCCCAAGAATGCGCGCATGGGACAGGTGAAGCAGGAAGCGCCGGGAACCGAGGATTCGCTGATCACGATCGTGCTTTCTGCTGACAAGGAGCGCGCCGCGCTGCTTGCCGAGGCGGAAACCGCAACCGATCCGCATCGTATCGCCGAAATCCAGATGCGCCTCGTCGATATCGACGCCCATTCGGGGGAAGCACGCGCCGCCAGCATCCTCTCGGGCCTTGGCTTCGATCAGGAAGCGCAGGCCCGGCCCGCATCCTCCTTCTCGGGCGGCTGGCGCATGCGCGTGGCGCTCGCCTCCGTGCTCTTTACCGAGCCGGACCTGCTGCTGCTCGACGAGCCGACCAACTATCTCGACCTCGAAGGCACGATGTGGCTGGAGGATTACATCCGCCGCTATCCGCACACGGTCATCATCATCAGCCACGATCGCGATCTGCTGAACAACGCGGTCAATTCGATCGTGCATCTCGATCAGAAGAAGCTCACGTTCTACCGCGGCAACTACGACCAGTTCGAGCGGCAGAAGGCGGAAGCCGACGAACTGCAGATAAAGGCCAAGGCGAAGAACGATGCGGCGCGCAAGCATCTGCAGAGCTTCATCGACCGCTTCAAGGCCAAGGCCTCCAAGGCGAAGCAGGCTCAATCGCGCGTCAAGGCGCTGGAGCGCATGGGCACGGTCGCGGCCGTGATCGAGGATCACGTTCAGCCGATCACCTTCCCCGAACCCGAAAAGCAGCCGGCCTCGCCGATCGTCGCAGTCAGCGGCGGCGCAGTCGGCTACGAGCCCGGCAAGCCGATCCTCAAGGGGCTCAACCTGCGCATCGACAATGACGACCGCATCGCCCTGCTCGGCTCGAATGGCAACGGTAAATCGACCTTTGCGAAATTCATCTCGGGACGGCTGGCAGCCGAGAGCGGTGAAGTGCGTCTGGCGCCGGGGCTGAAGATTGGTTTCTTCGCCCAGCATCAGCTCGACGATCTTGTACCGAACGAGACGCCTGTTGAACATGTACGGCGGCTGATGCCGACCGAGCCGGAAGCCAAGGTGCGCTCCCGCGTGGCGCAGATGGGCCTTGCGACCGAGAAGATGGCGACGGCCGCGAAAGACCTCTCGGGCGGCGAAAAGGCACGTCTGCTGATGGGGCTTGCCGCCTTCTATGCACCAAACCTCCTGATCCTCGACGAGCCGACGAATCATCTCGACATCGACAGCCGCCGCGCGCTGATCGAGGCGCTGAATGATTATGATGGGGCCGTTATCCTGATCTCGCACGACCGCCACCTAATCGAAGCGACGGTCGACCGCCTGTGGCTGGTCAACAACGGCACGGTAACGAGTTTCGAAGGCGATATGGAAGAATATCGCGACCTGATCGTCGCTTCCGGCAAAAAAAAAGACGACGAAAAACAGAAGCAGTCTGAAGACCAGTCCTCGAAGGCCGACCAGCGCAAGCTGAATGCCGACAGGCGTGCTTCGCTCGCCCCCCTCAAGAAAAAGATCAACGAAATCGAATCCTTGACGGGCAAGCTGGAGAAACTGATTCAGGCACTTGATGCGGAACTTGCGGATCCGGCGCTCTATGAAAAGGCGCCCGCCAAGGCCGCCGACAAAGCTAGGCAGCGTGGCGAAGCAGCCGCCAAGCTCGCTGCCGCCGAGGAGCAATGGCTGGAGCTCTCCGCTGAATATGAAGGAGCCATGGCGAGCTGAGGCTCCGCCAGCGCAGGTAACTGTCTCTAGATACTTTGCTGCGGCGCAAGAACCATCGCGCTCTTCAAGAGCTAGACAATTACCCAAAAATCGCGTCGTCTGTTCTCAAAGACCAGACTTGTCCGCAGACCGCTTTCTGATAAAACGGCGCGCAATAAGTCATACTTTTAGCGAAACACCGAACGCGAGCTTTACAATGTCAGCCATCAACCTCGCCATCGTCGGCGTCGGCAAGATCGTCCGCGACCAGCACCTCCCCTCCATCGCCGCCAATGCCGATTTCAAGCTGGTGGCGACGGCAAGCCGCAACGGTACGGTCGACGGCGTTACCGCCTATACCTCGATCGACGACATGCTCGACGCCGAACCCTCGATCGATGCCGTCTCGCTCTGCATGCCGCCGCAGTATCGCTATGAAGCTGCCTATAAGGCACTGGCTGCCGGCAAGCACGTCTTCCTCGAAAAGCCGCCGGGCGCGACGCTGAGTGAAGTGGCGGATCTGGAAGATCTCGCCAACAAGCAGGGTGCGACACTGTTTGCAAGCTGGCATTCACGCTATGCAGCAGCCGTCGAAGCCGCCAAATCGTTCCTCGCCTCGACCGAGATCAAGAGCATGCACGTCATCTGGAAGGAAGACGTGCGCCATTGGCATCCGAACCAGGAATGGATCTGGCAAGCCGGCGGGCTCGGCGTTTTCGATCCAGGCATCAACGCGCTTTCGATCGTCACGCATATCCTGCCGAAGGCGATGTTCCTTAGCGCCGGCACGCTGGAATTCCCTGAAAACCGCGATTCGCCGATCGCTGCCGACCTGCATTTCCGCAATGTCGATTACGTTCCCGTTCACGCAGAATTCGACTGGCGCCAGACGGGCAAGCAGAGCTGGGACATCATCGCTGAGACGGCCGCCGGACAGATGGTTCTTTCCGAAGGCGGTTCGAAGCTCTCGGTCGAAGGCGAACTGAAGTTCTCTGCGCCGGAAGCCGAATATCCGTCGCTCTATCGCCGTTTCGCCGAGCTCATCAAGGCCGGCAAGTCGGATGTCGATCTGGCGCCGCTGCGCCATGTCGCCGATGCCTTCATGCTCGGCAAGCGCAAATTCGTCGAAGCGTTCTACGACTGATCGGCCTCACGGGCAGATGCCATTGTGCCTGCAGAATGCTAGAATAGGAAAACGAAACGTGAGGGACGTTTTCCATGCAGCAGGAGCAGGATGAATCGTTTGGATTGGGCGTCCCACATCTAGCAGTGAGACTCGCCGACCCCAATGCCAAGTGGCGGGAGGCCTATCTGCTGGAAGAGGCCAGGATCCGCGACGCGCTTGGCCCTCTGGCAATCGATATACAGCACTTCGGCAGCACCGCTATTCCAGGCATCAAGGCGAAACCGATCATCGATATCCTGATCGGCGTTCGCCGCCTCGATGACGGACTTGCCTGCATCAAGCCTATGGAGGCGATCGGCTATGACTATGCCGGTGCCGACATCGTACCCGACGACCATCTCTTCGGCCGCGGTGTCACGGGCGAGACGCGCACGCATCTCGCCCATGTCGTCGAATATCAGGGCTTCAACTGGAGGCGGAACATTTTCTTCCGCGACAGGCTGCAGGGCGATCCAGCCCTTGCGCTGGCTTATGAAGAACTGAAGATCGGCCTCGCGGAAAAATATGCCGAGAGTCGTGCAGCCTATACCGGCGCGAAGAAGGATTTCATCGACAGGGTTCTGGCCGAGGCCGGTCTAGCCTGACGTTCCCGTCAGGCCTTCTTCTCCCACCGCCCTTCCGGCGTCTGCTGCCAATAGGTGAGGCTATGCCCCTCGCCTTTCAGCTTTTTCCACTGGGCGCGCGCGCCCTCAAGCTGCTCCTGGTCATACCCGTCGAACATGAAGACGATCCGCTCATAATCCGCGACCGCCGGCGGCTCGGCGCCATCGACGATGAAGCGGACGGTAGCAGCATTCGCATTGTCAGGCGAAACCGTCAGGAGAACCGGCTGATCTCCGGCGAAATCAGCCTCATCCGTGCCATGCGGCAGAAAGCTATCCTCCCGATAGGTCCACAGATGCTGATCCAGCGCATCGCGCCGCGCAGCCTCCTTCATCTGGACGGCGACGCGCCAGCCGCGCTCGACACTCTTGTCGAGCAACGGCGGAAGCGCGTCTTCCAGCTTCGATTCCGTCAAATGATAGAAGAGGATTTCCGTCATCGTGTTTCGTAGTTCGAGCGGACCAGTTCATCGAGCAGGCGCACGCCGAAACCGGAGCCCCAGGACTGGTTGATCTCGTCCTGCACCGAGCCCATGGCCGTGCCGGCAATATCGAGATGCGCCCAGGGCGTATCCTGCACGAAGCGCTTGAGGAAATGGGCTGCGGTGATGGAACCCGCGAGACGACCGCCGGTATTCTTCATGTCGGCGAACTTGCTGTCGATCATCTTGTCATATTCCTTGCCGAGCGGCATGCGCCATAGCTTCTCGTTCGTGACGAGACCAGCGGTCATCAGCTGCGCCGACAGCGGATCGTCATTCGAGAAGAGACCCGCATGGCTGTTGCCGAGCGCGATCATGATGGCGCCTGTCAGCGTCGCAAGATTGATCATGAATTGCGGCTTGAAACGGTCGTTGCAGTACCAGATCGCATCGCAGAGCACCAGGCGGCCTTCCGCATCGGTGTTGATGATCTCGATCGTCTGGCCGGACATGGAGGTGACGATGTCGCCCGGACGCTGGGCATTGCCATCAGGCATGTTTTCCACAAGGCCGATGATGCCCACGACATTGACCGGCGCCTTGCGGGTGGCAAGCGTGTGCATAAGGCCGGTGACGGCAGCCGCACCGCCCATATCGCCCTTCATGTCCTCCATATTGGCAGCCGGCTTGATGGAGATGCCGCCGGTATCGAAGACGACGCCTTTGCCGATGAAGGCAATCGGCCGATCCTTGCCCTTTCCGCCCTTCCATTGCATGACAGCCAGGCGCGGCGGGCGCACGGAGCCCTGAGCAACGCCGAGCAGCGCGCCCATGCCGAGACGGCGCATTTCGCGCTCGGTGAGGATTTCCACCTCGACGCCAAGCTTTTCCAGTTCCTTAGCCTTGGCGGCAAATTCCACCGGGCCGAGCACATTCGGCGGCTCGTTGACCAGGTCACGAGCGAGATTGACGCCGTCGGCAACCGCTTCGGCGTCGGCGAAGGCCTTCTTGGCGGCAGCCGCATCGGCCGTGACGATCGTCACCTTGACCGACTTCGCCTGCTTTTCCTCGTCGTCATTCTTCTTCGTCTTATAGGTATCGAAGCTGTAGGCGCGCATCAGCATGCCGAGAGCGAAATCGGCCGCAGCCTTGGCGCTGACATCTGCGCCCGGCGCATCGATGAAGATCGTCGCTTTCTCAGTATTCTTGATCCGCGAGGCAGCGCTGCCGCCGGCCTTCAGCCAGTCGTGTACGGTCAGGTCTGCCGGCTTGCCGAGGCCAAGGACGATGATACGCTCGACAGGCGCACCCTCTGGCGCCACCAGGTCGAGGGCAGCCAACGACTTTGCCGAGAAGCGCGCAATCTTCGACGCCTTGGCAATCACTCCCGCCGGATCGGCAATATCGGCCCCAGCCGCGGTGTCGGCTTCGGACGTCTTCAGAAGGATCGCGAGGCCGCTGCTGAGCTTTGCCGATTTTGAGAATGAAATTTCGAATTTTGCAGACATGTCTTCTCCGATGGGATTCATGAAATCCGTTCCAGGGGATAATTTCGCGTTTGACGGGTCTGTCAATGGCCGGCGACAGTTGTTATGTTCCGCGCGGCCGCCCGGCCAAAAAGTTTTCGTCAGTTTCGTAGATGTTTGCGTTGACAGTTTTTTCGAAAAATCGATGGCGGGGTCCGGCAGTTCGCCTGCCGCAAACGGCATTCGGCGTCTTTGTCCTGCTTTTCTGGGTATGGTGGCTGCTGCTTGCACTGTTCCGCGCCTTTCCCGGGATCGACATTTATTTTTCCCAGCTTTTTTTCGTGCAGGCGGCCTGTGACGCGTCGGCCCCGGCAACCGCGGTCTGCGGCTCCTTCCCCTATCGGAGCGAGGCGATCCTCGGTCTCTTACGCACGCTTTTCTTCTATGTTCCCTATGTCGTGACCGCGGTCATGCTGTGGAAACTTGTCGAGTGCTATCAGCAGCATGGCGCGACATTCAACGCGCCCCGCGCCCGCGATCTGAAGGTTGCGCTCGGCACGCTGCTGATCGGTCCCGTTCTTCTCGTCAATGTGATCCTCAAGGAACATTGGGGTCGGCCGCGGCCAGTGCAGACGGATTTCTTCGGCGGTACGCTGCATTTCGCCGAAGCCGGTTCATTGGCCGGCAAGTGCGTCTCGAACTGCTCCTTCATTTCCGGCGAGGCGGCAAGCGCGGGCTGGCTGTTCTGCCTGCTGATCTTCGTTCCAAAGTCGATACGTTATGCGCTTGTGGCACCCGTCGCCGCCGTTTCCATCCTGACACCCGCGATGCGGCTCTCCTTCGGCGCACATTATCTATCCGACGTCGTGCTGGGATGGCTTTCTTCGGTCGTCATATTCGCGGCGCTGATGGCACTTGCTGAGTCGCCCCGGCAACAAAAAAATTCTGAAAATTGAATGAATTTTTGACACTGACTTGTCGCAAAACCGAGACAAACAGCGTAGAGGGAATCTCCTGTTGATCATATCGACCTGCAGGTGCGTTCAAGGGCGAGCATGAAACTACTCGAAACATATATATTGCGGCGTGTCGGCCAGATGTTTCTCGTGGCCCTGCTCCCGGTGCTCGCGATCATCTGGACCACCCAGGTCCTGCAGCGCATCAACCTGGTGACCGACAGCGGCCAGTCGATCGGCTCCTTCGCCGCGCTTGCGACGCTGATCCTGCCGTCGATCATTCCCATCGTGCTGCCCTTTGCACTCGTCATCGGCATTACCCAGACGCTGACGACGATGAACAACGATTCCGAACTGACCGTGATCGATGCCGCCGGCGCCCGCCGCACTATCCTGGCGCGGCCGATCCTGCTGCTCGCGATCCTCATCAGCGTCTTCTCGTTCTTCGTCGACAATGTCGTCGAGCCACGCGCGAAGACGGTCGTGCGGCAGATGATCGCCGAGACCTATGCCGATCTTCTTTCGTCCGTGATCGAGGAAAAGACCTTCCGCAAGATCGATGAAGGCCTCTATGTGCAGATCTCGCAGCGGCTCGCCGGCCGCACGCTCAAAGGTCTCTTCGTCGCCGACGAGCGCGAGCCGAATAACGAACTCATCTATTATGCGCGCGAAGGCGCCGTGGATGATATCGGCACGTCGCTGATCATGCATGATGGCGAAGTCCATCGCAAAACGCCCGATGGAAACGTCTCGGTCATCAAGTTCGATTCCTATTCCTTCGACCTTTCGGATATGACGGAAAATAACGGACAGGCGACGCTTCGCGCGAGCGACCGCGATCTCGCTTTCCTGCTCAATCCCGATCCGAAAGATCCTGATTATATCGCCAAGCCCGGCAGCTATACCGCCGAGCTTCATCGCCGCCTGACCGACTGGATGCTTCCCTTCGTTTTCGCGCTATTCTCGCTCGCCATAGCCGGGGATGCGCGATCGCATCGCGAGGCACGCATGCATCCGATGATCGGCGCACTGGGCCTCGCGTTCGTCCTGCGCTGGGCGGCGTTTTACGTTGCCAACCAGATCGACAAAAGCACGATCTATATTCCGATCCTCTATGCGATCCCGATCGTGACCAGCCTGGTTTCGATTATTTTCCTGAACATGCATAAGCGGCTGGCCATGCCGCTTGTCGTCAGAAACCGCACTTCGACGATCTGGAAGCGCGCGCAGAAGCGGGTACTTGCCGCGACGGACCGGACCGGCGGAGGCGCTGTGCGATGATTTTCGGGACATTGTCGCGGTATTTCTTCCGCCGGTATGTCGTAACCACGATGTGGTTCCTGATCGGCATGAGCGCCATCACCTTCCTGCTGGACTTCAGCGAGACGGCAAGCCGCATCTCCAATTTCCCGGGCTACACGCTGGGTGGTGCTGTGCTGCTCACCGCCGTTCGCCTACCGTTGATCCTGCAGCAAACCATCCCCTTCGTGGCGTTGTTCGTCGGCATCACCGTGCTGATCGGCCTCAACCGGAAATATGAACTCGTCGTCACCCGTGCGGCGGGCATCTCGGTCTGGCAGTTCATGCTGCCTTTTATCGCCGGGTCCCTGATTCTCGGGGTGCTGACGGTGGTGGCGCTCAATCCGCTCGCCGCCTGGGGCCAGAGGCAAGCAACACAATTCGAAACGGCCTGGCGCGGTCAGGACAATGCCATGATCAGGGCACTGCAGGTTCCGTGGCTGCGCCAGATCAGCGGCCGGGACGATGTCATCATCGGCGCCAAGACCGTGCTGGAGAACGGCACGCTGCTGATGGACGCCGTGCTTGTCCACTTCGATTCCACCGGTCAGGTCATTCTGAGGCAGGATGCCTCATCCGCCAAATTGGAAGATGGTTACTGGCAGCTTAACAACGTCGTCGAACGCAAGCCTGGGGAAATCCCGGTGCGTAAGGCTACGGAGCAGCTTCGTACCAATCTGAAGCAAGACTTCATCAAGGAGCGGCTCACAGCGCCGGAAACAATTGGTTTCTTTGACCTTTCCAACCGTATCGCTGCCGCCAAATCCTTCGGAATTTCAACGAAGGCACTTGAGACTCAATTCAACTCTCTGCTGTCGCAGCCGCTGCTCTTGGTGGCCATGACTCTCATTGCTGCAACAGTGTCTCTGAAATTTAGCCGGTTCAACCAATCACGCTCTGTGATTCTGGGTGGAATCCTTTCAGGCTTCATGCTTTATGTCGTCACCGTGCTTGTAAAAGCATTCGGAAGCAGCGGTGTCGTGCCGCCGTTTGTGGCGACTTGGATACCGGTGGTCGTAGCGCTCGCTTTAGGCGCAACGATCCTGCTTCATCAGGAGGATGGCTAGTGGCGGTAGGCGACCGCAAGGTTGTTAGTAAACAGTTGGTTGCCCTGCTCCTAGGTGCGGCTCTGTGTAGCTATTTCGAAAGTGCTCCGCTGGCCTATGGCCAAGAGAACAATACAGGCATGCCTGCGATCGGCCAGAATGTCTCGCCGGATGCTAAGCTGATGCTGTCCGCCAACGAGCTCGTCTATAACAGAGACCAGGAGCTCGTCTCGGTGATCGGCGGCGTGCAGATTAATTACGGCGGCTACAGGCTGGTCGCCCAGAAAGTCGACTATAACCAGAAGACCGGCCGCATGATGGCGACCGGCAACATCGAAATGGTCACCCCCGACGGCAACCGTATCTATGCCGACCACCTCGATGTGACCGACAATTTCGCAGACGGCTTCATGAATGCACTGCGGATCGAGACAAGCGACAATACCCGCCTCGTTGCCGAAACCGGCCAGCGAGTCGGCGGCACGCAGATGATTCTCAATAAAGGCGTCTATACGGCCTGCTTGCCCTGCGCCGAGAAGCCCGAGCGCGCGCCTTTCTGGCAGGTCAAGGCCGAACGCGTTATCCAGAACAGTGAGAAGCACACGATCCGCCTTGAAAAGGCGCGTTTCCAGCTGCTTGGCCGTTCGCTCGCATACCTGCCGTGGATCGAAGTCCCCGACAATACCGTGAAGCGCAAGTCGGGCTTCCTGTTCCCGTCGATGAGCGTTTCGCAAAATCTCGGCTACGGTCTTTCCGTTCCCTATTACTACGTCATCTCCCCGAGTTCGGATTTCACCGTCACAGGCACCGGCTATACTTCGCAAGGCTTCCTGCTCGAGGGCGAATATCGCCGCCGCTTCGAAAACGGCACGATGACGATGCGCGTCGCCGGCATCGATCAGATGAACCCCAGCAATTTCAGCGAAGGTACAAGCGATGCCGAGGCTGAACAGCGCGGCATGGTCGCATCGGCGGGGCACTTCAGGATCAATCCCCGCTGGAGCTTCGGCTGGGATGTGATGGTGCAGAGCGACAACAACTTCTCGCGCACCTACAAGATCGATGGCTACGACAACACGCCGCAGGTCAATACCGTCTATCTGACGGGTCTCGGCAAGCGGAATTACTTCGACCTGCGCGCCTTCTATTTCGACGTTCAGGACGCCGATTCCGGCAGCACCGCTGAAAAGCAGCAGCCAATCGTCTATCCGACGCTTGACTATCACTATGTCGCGCCGCAGCCGCTCGCAGGCGGTGAGCTTTCCGCCGATGTCAATCTGACCAATCTTTCGCGCTCTCAGGACAACTTTACCACCGTCGACGGTTTCGATCGCTTCCCCGGCCTGGAAGGTCAGACCACACGTTTGACCACGGAACTACAGTGGAAACGGACCTTCGTAACACCCACTGGGCTGGTTATCACGCCGTTGCTCGCAGCACGCGGCGATGCTCTGGCGCTCAACATGCAAAGTCCGGTCGATGCCAACGGCGTTCCCTATGCCGGCAATTATCTGGGCGATAATGCGGCAACGCGCGGAATGGTGACGGCCGGGCTGGAAATGCGCTACCCGATCCTGTTCACGACCAGCAACAGCACGCATGTTCTGGAGCCGATTGCGCAGATCTACGCACGACCGGATGAACCACTCGCCGGCCGGCTGCCGAACGAAGATGCGCAAAGCTTCGTCTTCGATGCGACCAACCTTTTCGATCGTGACAGGTTCTCCGGCTACGACCGTATCGAGGGCGGCACGCGGGCAAACGTCGGCTTCCAGTATACAGGCACCTTCGACAGCGGCTACAAGCTGCACGGCATCTTTGGACAGTCCTATCAGCTCGCCGGTCAGAATTCGTTTGCGACCGACGACCTCGTGAATGTCGGCGCCGATTCCGGCCTTGAAACCGACCGTTCCGACTATGTTGGCCTCGGCGGCATCGAAATGCCTTTCGGCCTCTCCGTGGCAGCATCCTACCGGCTGGACGAGAAGGATTTCTCCTTCAATCGCGGCGACCTGACGACGGCCTATCAGAACGATACCTTCTCGGGCCAGGTCACCTATACGCACGTGAGCGCCCAGCCGGCATATGGCTTTGCCGAAGACCAAGACGAGATTCAGGCGAGCAGCAGGATCAAGTTCAAGGATTACTGGTCGATCTTCGGCGGCATTGCCTGGGACCTGAACAACGATGTCGTCACCAGACGCACGCTCGGCATTTCCTATCAGGACGAGTGCACGATCTTCACCATCGCCTATACGGATGCCCGCGATACGTCGGATCAAACGGCAAGCGACTGGACGATCGCTGCCCGCCTGACATTCCGCACGCTCGGCGATATCCGGCTGGGCACGGGTGACGCTGCGAATAACCTCTGATGACAAATGGACGGCCGGAAATCTCCGGCCGGGCCATTCTTTCGCCGTAAGCCTGTGCAGGACATTGCGACCAGTCGTTATGTGAAACATAGGGTGTCGCGGAGCAAGAGATGCGATTTCCGCTTGTCTCAGTGTATGGTAAGAACGCCGCGCGCTGGATCGTGCGGCGCTATCGGGAGGTCAACAGATGATTGACGCGAAGAAAACCGTGACCACGCTTATTGCAGGCGCAGCCTTCATGCTTGCTGCCTTCAGTACCCCCGTCTTCGCCGCGAGCGAAGTCAAGGCAGTGGTAAACGGTACCGCGATTACCAGCGGCGACGTTGCAAAGCGACAGGCCTTCATGCGCCTGCAGCGCTTGAAACCCGACGCCAAGGCTGCCGAAGAACAGCTTGTCGACGAGACGCTGAAGCGGCAGGAAATCTCCCGCGTGCGGATGTCCGTCTCGCAGGATGACGTCAACGCCTCCTTCGCTCGTTTCGCCGCCAGCAACAAGCTTTCCGTCGAGCAGATGGGGCAGATCCTCGACCGCGCCGGCGTCGGAGTCGATCATTTCAAGAACTTCATTGCCGTGCAGATGAGCTGGCCGCGTATTGTCAATGCGCGCTACGGCTCCAGCGCACGTATCTCGAATTACGATCTGGTCAACCGCATGATGCAGAACAACAAGCAGAAGCCGGTGACGACAGAATATATGCTGCAGCAGGTCATCTTCGTGGTTCCGCCGGCCAAGCGAAATGCGATTACGGCCAAGCGCAAGAGCGAGGCAGAGGCATCACGCTCCAAATATCCTGGCTGCGATCAGGCTAAGACTTTCGCCGCTACCATGCGGGATGTTTCGATCCGCGAGCTCGGCCGTATGCTGGCTCCGGAAATTCCCGCGGAATGGAAGGACCTCGTCGCACAGGCCAAGGGCAACACGACGGCAACCCGCGTGACCGACAAGGGCGTAGAATATCTGGCAATCTGCAGCCAGCGCCAGGTTTCGGACGACCAGGCCGCAGAAATGGTGTTCCGACAGGAAGACCTCGACAAGGCCAAGTCGGACAAATCAGCAGCGCCGGAAAACGAAAACAGCACCAAATATCTGGATGAACTGCGCAAGCACGCGCAGATCATCTATCGCTGATTTTTCCATGGCGACACCGTTTTCGCGACCGCTTGCGCTGACGCAGGGCGACCCGGCCGGCGTGGGGCCTGATATCACCCTCATGGCCTGGCTTCGCCGACGCGAGCTTGGGTTGCCGCCATTCTTCCTGATTGGCGATCCCGATGTGCTTGCGGTGCGGGCACGACAGCTCAACCTTGATGTTCCCCTGCGCAGCATCGGCAATGCAGCCGAAAGTCTCGGTATGTTTGCGGACGCGTTGCCTGTCTTGGCGATACCCGCAGGCGTCGATGTTGCGGCAGGAGAGCCGCATGTCGCGACGGCGAAGGGTACGATCGCCTCGATCGAGGCGGCGGTAGCACTCGTCATGCAGGGCGAGGCGCTTGCGGTCGTCACCAATCCGATCGCCAAGTCGGTGCTCTACGAGGCGGGCTTCAAATTTCCAGGCCATACGGAATTCCTTGCCGATCTTGCCATGCATGCGACCGGTCAGTCGGTCATGCCTGTCATGATGCTTGCCGGACCGAAACTGCGCGCCATTCCTGTCACCATCCACATTCCGCTCAGGGATGTGCCGCAGGCGTTGACGCTCGGCCTGATCGTTGAAACCTGCCGGATCGCAGACAGGGATCTGAAGCAGCGATTCGGGATCGACTCCCCGCGCCTGGCCATTGCAGGGCTCAATCCGCATGCGGGCGAAGGCGGCGCGATCGGCAAGGAGGATGAGACCATCATCCATCCGGCGGTCCAGATCCTTCGTGACGAAGGTATCGATGCTATCGGTCCCCTCCCCGCCGATACGATGTTTCATGACGAGGCGCGCGCGCGTTACGACGTGGCCGTCTGCATGTATCACGATCAGGCGCTGATCCCAGCCAAGGCGCTCGGTTTCGACGATTCCGTCAATGTGACGCTCGGCCTTCCTTTCGTGCGCACCTCCCCCGATCATGGCACCGCCTTCGGCATTGCCGGCAAGGGACTTGCCCGGGAAACGAGCCTCGTTGCTGCGCTGAAGCTCGGCGCGCAGCTTGGCCGGACTGCGGAAAGCCACCGTTAATGGCTGCGCTCGACGGTCTGCCGCCGCTTCGCGAGGTTATCCAGCGCCATGGGCTCGATGCGCGCAAGGCGCTCGGGCAGAACTTCCTGCTCGATCTCAACTTGACGCAGAAGGTTGCACGCACGGCTGGCGCGCTTGACGACGCGACGGTCTTTGAAGTCGGTCCCGGTCCCGGAGGCTTGACGCGGGCCATACTGGCGCTCGGTGCGAAGAAGGTCATCGCGGTCGAGCGCGATGCACGCTGCCTGCCGGCTCTCGCCGAGATCGCCGACCATTATCCCGGACGGCTTGAGGTCATCGAGGGCGATGCGCTGAAGACCGATTTCGAGGCGCTGGCACTGGAAGGTCCAGTCAAGATCATCGCCAACCTGCCCTATAATGTCGGTACCCAGCTTCTGGTAAACTGGCTGCTGCCGAAGGCATGGCCGCCCTTCTGGCAATCTCTGACGCTGATGTTCCAGAAGGAAGTCGGCGAGCGGATCGTCGCCTCCGAAGACGACGATCACTACGGCCGCCTCGGCGTGCTTACGGGATGGCGCACACATTCCCACATGGCATTCGATATTCCGCCACAGGCTTTCACGCCGCCGCCGAAGGTCACCTCGACGGTGGTCCACCTGACGCCGAACGAAAACCCGATCCCCTGCTCTGTCGCCAATCTGGAGAAGGTGACGCAGGCAGCCTTCGGCCAGCGCCGCAAGATGCTGCGCCAGAGCCTGAAGCCGATCGGCGGGGAGAGCTTGCTCGTCAAAGCCGGCATCGATCCGGCGCGGCGCGCGGAGACTCTTTCGGTGGAGGAATTCTGCCGGCTGGCGAACAGCCTTTAAAGAACCGGCGTCTCTTCCAGCAATTCGCGGACGAAATCGAACATGCCGTGGCGACGGTCGCGGCGCAGGCGCTCGGCCTTGACAATCGACTGCACCGCATCGAAGGCAGCGTTCAGGTCATCATTGATGATGACGTAGTCATATTCGCGCCAGTGGGCGATCTCGGCACGGGAATTGGCCAGGCGCGTCTGGATGACCTCCTCGGAATCCTCGGCGCGGCGATGCAGGCGGGATTGCAGCTCGGTCATGGTCGGCGGCAGTACGAAGATCGAGACCACATCGGCCTGCATCTTCTGCTGCAATTGCTGAGCGCCCTGCCAGTCGATATCGAACAGCATGTCGCGGCCTTCGGACATGGCCTGCTCAACCGGCTCGCGGGGCGTGCCGTAGAAATTGCCGTGAACCTCGGCCCATTCCAGCAGAGAATCGGAATCGCGCAGCCGCTCGAATTCCCGCACGGTCTTGAAATGATAGTGAACGCCTTCCACTTCGCTCGGCCGGCGCTGGCGTGTCGTGACGCTGACGGAAAGGCCGATCTGCTTGTCCGTTTCCAGAAGCGTACGCGCGATGGTGGATTTACCGGCGCCCGAGGGCGACGAGATGACCAGCATCAGACCGCGACGGGCGATCTGGATGGGCGAGATTTTCGCCGGGCTCATATCCTACTCCAAATTCTGGACCTGCTCGCGGAACTGATCGATCACCACCTTCAGCTCGATGCCGGCTGCGGTGACGGCCGATGCGTTCGACTTCGAGCAGATTGTATTCGATTCTCGGTTAAATTCCTGTGCAAGGAAATCGAGCTTTCGGCCAACCGGGCCACCTTTTGTCACGAGATCGCGGGCGGCGGCGACATGGGCCTTCAGCCGATCGATCTCTTCGCGCAGATCCGCCTTGGTGGCGAGCAATGCTGCTTCGGCGTGCAGCCGGTCACGGTCGAGCCCGCCCGCTCCCTCCATGAGGAGTGCGACCTGCGCGGAAAGCCTTGTCGCGATCTCCTGCGGCGAGCGCGAGGGATCGGCCTCGATCGTGCTTGTCAGAGCTTCGATCGTCGTGGCATGGCCGAGAAGCACACGCGCGAGTGCTGCTCCCTCATGCTCACGCATAGCCCTGAGATCGGAAAGAGCAGCCATCAGTCCAGACAGGATATCGGCATCGCGCGCGGCAATCGCCTCTTCGCTGTCCTGCGTCTCGCGGAAATCGACGAGGCCGCGGATGGAAAGCAGGGTATCGAGCCTCAGCGGCGCCGGATCGATGAGACCTTCCAGCTTGTCGCGCATGGTGAGAACGGCGGCGAAGGCATCCTGATTGAGCACGGCTTCAAGCTGGCTTTCGCCTGTCGTCAGGGACAGCGTGGCCTGCAGGTTGCCGCGGCTGAAATTCTCGCCGGCAATGCGGCGAACATCCGTTTCGAGGCGCTCCAGACCGGGCGGGAGGCGGAGGCGGAGATCAAGGCCCTTGCCGTTGACCGAACGCAGTTCCCATGCCCAGCGCCAGCGGCCGGTCGTTCCCTCGCGCCGCGCAAAACCAGTCATGGACTGCAATGCCATCAAAGGCCTCCCGATATCAGTTGATCTTCTTTTTCTTCGGCGGAACCGCGGATGTATTGTCCGCAGGCTGGTCCTCCGGCTGTCCGTCGACGACAATTTCGGGATCGGCGCCCTTGTCGGCTTCCAGCTTACGCCAGTGCTTGACGTTGGCGTTGTGGTCTTCGAGCGTTGCCGCAAAGACGTGACCGCCGGTGCCATCGGCAACGAAATAGAGGTCTTGCGTCTTCCAGGGATTGGCGACAGCTTCCAGCGCGTCTTTGCCGGGATTGGCGATCGGCGTCGGCGGCAGGCCCTTGATGACGTAGGTATTGAAGGGCGTCTCTTTTTTCAGGTCCGACTGATAGATCGGCCGGTCTGCGGGTTTACCATCGCCACCGAAGAGACCGTAGATGATGGTCGGATCGGACTGCAGACGCATGCCCTTGCCCAGACGGTTCAGGAAGACGGAGGCGACATGAGCGCGCTCGTCCGGCACTCCCGTCTCCTTCTCGACGATGGAGGCGAGCGTGACGAACTCTTCCTTGCTCTTCAAAAGCAGGGACGGATCACGCCGTTCCCAGATTTGGTCGACCAGCTTCTGCTGGGCGGCAGCCATCTGATCGATGATCTCAGACCGCTTGGTGCCGCGCGAGAACTTGTAGGTATCGGGCCGCAGGCTGCCTTCTGCCGGCAGAGCCGCCGGCAGGTCGCCTTCGAGCACCGGATCGTCCAGCATGCGGTCGAACATCTGCCGCACCGTCAGACCTTCGGGGAAGGAGACGGAATAGAGGATCGACTTGCCTGATTTCAGAAGCTCCATGATCTCGTTCATGGATGCATGCGCCTTGATCTCGTATTCACCCGCCTTGAGGCTTTCGCCGGCGCTCAGATGCGTCGCGGTCAGATAACGGAAGACGCGCGCGTCCGAGATGATGAGATTGCGCTCGAGATTCGTGGCGATTTCCGCGAGGCCTGCGCCATTGCGGACGATGAAGTTGGTGTTCGTCTGCAGCGGGCCGGGGTTCTGATAGGCAGTGATGGCGTAGTAGAAGCCGATGAGACCGGCGATGCAGACGACCACCGCCATGGTCATGACGAAATTCAGGAAGAGGACGACCTGGCTGCGGGCATTCCTGGAGCGCTTCGGCGGCTCGGGAACACGTTCCGGCCGCAGGGCTTCGCTCGGCGATTTCGGGATGATCGGTCCCTTCTGCGCCGGCTGGCCGTTGTCGCTGCTCTGGTTGGTCGTATCGCTCACCGGCAATCCTCTAAAACTTGGCCCCCGCTTCGCTATTTCGCGAAGTAATGCGGCAAAAACAGGTTCTGCCGCGCTTCATGACGCCGTTTGACGTTCGCCCGTGCTCGGTGAACCGCCTGTTACGCGACGTAGCGGCGCAACACGAGCGATGCATTCGTGCCGCCGAATCCGAACGAGTTGGATAGCGCCACGTTGATTTCTCGCTCACGAGCCTTGTGCGGAACAAGATCGATCGCAGTCTCCCGCTCAGGATTGTCGAGATTGAGCGTCGGAGGGGCGACGTTATCCCGAATTGCGAGGGTCGTGAAGATCGCCTCGATGGCACCGGCAGCACCGAGCAGGTGGCCGGTCGCGGATTTGGTCGACGACATCGAGATCTTCGACGCCGCATTGCCGACGAGGCGCTCGACGGCACCGAGCTCGATCGTATCGGCCATGGTCGAGGTGCCGTGGGCGTTGATATAGTCGATATCGGCAGGCGTCAGGCCGGCGCGCTTCAGCGCCATGGTCATGCAGCGGAACGCGCCGTCGCCGTCTTCCGACGGAGCGGTGATGTGGAAGGCATCGCCGGAAAGCCCGTAACCGACCACTTCGGCATAGATCTTGGCGCCGCGTGCCAGCGCATGGTCGAGCTCTTCGAGTACCACGATACCGGCGCCCTCGCCCATGACGAAACCATCACGGTCCTTGTCATAGGGGCGCGACGCCTTCTGCGGGTCGTCGTTGTGCTGCGTCGACAGTGCCTTGCAGGCGGCAAAGCCGGCAAGCGAAATGCGGCTGACCGGGGATTCCGTGCCGCCGGCTACCATGACATCGGCATCGCCGAGCGCGATAAGGCGGGCAGCATCACCAATGGCATGCGCACCGGTGGAGCAGGCGGTGACGACCGAATGGTTCGGGCCGCGCAGCTTGTGGCGAATGGAAACCTGGCCGGAGACGAGGTTGATTAGTCGGCCTGGAATGAAAAAAGGAGAGATGCGGCGCGGGCCCTTGTCGCGCAGCGTATAGCCGGCTTCGACAATGCCTTCGATGCCGCCGATGCCGGAGCCGATCAGCACGCCTGTCGCGATCTGGTCCTCATCGGTTTCGGGATGCCAGTCGGCATCCTTGAGCGCCATATCGGCGGCGGCCATGCCGTAGATGATGAAGGGGTCTACCTTGCGCTGTTCCTTCGGCTCCATCCAGTCGTCAGCATTGAAGGTGCCGTCCGAACCATCGCCAACGGGAATGCGGCAAGCAATCTTGGCAGGGAGATCATCGACCTCGAATTCGGTCACGAGGCGGGCGCCGTTTGCTCCCGCACGCAGGCGGGACCAGGTAATTTCTGCTCCGCATCCCAAGGGCGATACCATGCCGGCACCTGTTATGACGACCCTTCTCATCGACTGCTTTCCCCCGTCTGTTATGTTTTATGGAGAAACATGCTCAAAAGAAAAGGGCGGACTCTTGGCCCGCCCTTTCTCGAATGCGCAGAATCAGGCCTGAGCCTTTTCAATAAACTTCACGGCATCGCCAACCGTCAGGATTGAGTCAGCGGCATCATCGGGGATTTCAACGCCGAATTCTTCTTCGAAGGCCATGACCAGTTCGACCGTGTCGAGCGAGTCTGCGCCCAGATCGTCGATAAAGCTGGCGCTCTCGACGACCTTGTCGGCATCGACGCCAAGATGATCAATAACAATTTTCTTTACGCGTTCTGCGATATCGCTCATGTCGGTTTCCTCGACCTTATGTCCTGATCGGAGCGTCATTCTGACACCCCTACCCTGTTTCAGCCTGCGATGCTTTCAGACATCCTCGGCAAACTCGTTTACCCGGCTTTAGAGAAGTCCCAGGCTTGCGAAAAGCCCGCCGGTCCGTCTGCCTTTTTCGGGACGACTGTTGACAGTCATGGCCCGCTTAACATGCTTTAAGTCTGCCGCAAAGCCAGAAAATCAACCGTTCGTGATTGCTCAACACGCTATTGGCTGAAATCGACGGCTGCGGCAGCTAATCGTTTCAGATCATGGCCATGCCGCCGTTTACGTGCAGGGTCTGACCCGTCATATAGGCCGCTTCCGAGGAAGCAAGATAGACGACGGCAGACGCTACTTCGGCGCCGGTTCCCATGCGCTTCATGGGGATCGCGCCCATGATCGTTTCCTTCTGCTTTTCGTTCAGCTTGCCGGTCATGGCGCTTTCGATGAAACCCGGAGCAACGCAGTTGACCGTCACGTTGCGGGTGGCGATTTCCTGCGCCAGCGACTTCGAGAACCCGATCATGCCGGCCTTGGAGGCGCAGTAGTTCGCCTGGCCCGGATTGCCGGTGACGCCGACGATCGAGGTGATGTTGATGATGCGGCCATAGCGGCGGCGCATCATCGGATGGGTGAGCTCGCGTGTCAGGCGGAAGGTCGCCGTCAGGTTCACTTCGAGAACGGCATCCCAGTCCTCGTCGCTCATGCGCACGAAGAGGCCGTCCTTGGTGATGCCGGCGTTGTTGACCAGGATATCGACGCCTTCGAGATCGGCTTCCGCCTTCTGGCCGAGAGCCTTCACCTCATCGCGATCCGACAGGTTCGCCGGGAAGATCTTTACGCGGTCGCCGAGCTCATTTGCCAAGGCCTCGAGCTTTTCGACGCGGGTGCCATGCAGGCCGACGATGGCGCCCTGCTTATGGAGAAGGCGGGCGATTTCTTCGCCGATGCCGCCCGATGCGCCGGTGACGAGAGCCTTGCGGCCGGAAAGATCGAACATGGGAACGTTCCTTATATGAAGTGAGGGCAATCAGGCCGTGAGAGCGGCAATGGCAGCGTCGATATCGGCAGGACCGTTGACCGAGACGCCATTGATATTCTTGTCGATGCGGCGCGCAAGGCCGGTCAGCACCTTGCCGGCACCGAGTTCATAGAGCGTGGTGACGCCATTTGCGGCGAACCATTCCACCGTTTCGCGCCAGCGCACCTGTCCGGTGACCTGCTCGACGAGAAGTGCTGCGATCTCCTCAGCGTCAGTGACGGGAGCGGCGCGCACATTGGCGATGACGGGCACGACCGGATTGGCCTTCTTTACACCGGCGAGTGCCTCACGCATGGCGTCCGCTGCCGGGGCCATCAGCTTCGAATGGAAGGGAGCGGAGACCGGCAGCAGGATGGCGCGTTTAGCGCCCTTGTCGGTCGCAAGGCCGGCGGCCTTTTCGACGGCCGACTTCTCACCTGATATGACGAGCTGGCCACCGCCATTGTCATTGGCGATCTGACAGGAGCCGATTGCTGCGGCTTCTTCGCAGATGGCCTGCACGTCGGCATGTTCGAGGCCGATGATGGCGGCCATGGCGCCGACGCCGACAGGCACGGCGGCCTGCATGGCGTTGCCGCGGATGCGCAGAAGTCGAGCCGTGTCGGCGATCGAGAAAGTGCCGGCGGCACAGAGGGCGGAATATTCGCCGAGCGAATGGCCGGCGACGTAGGCGACCTTCGCCCTCAGGTCGAGACCTTTGGCTTCCAGAACGCGGATGACGGCCATCGAGACGGCCATCAGCGCCGGCTGGGCGTTTGCCGTCAGCGTCAGCTTGTCCTCGGGACCGTTGAACATGACATCGGAAAGCTTTTCACCGAGCGCTTCATCGACCTCTTCGAAAACGGTGCGGGCTTCCGCAAAATTCTCGGCGAGATCCTTGCCCATGCCGACGGCCTGGCTGCCCTGGCCGGGAAAAGTGAAAGCAATGGTCATTTTTCGGTCCCTCGATAGTGCCCATTGGGCCATTTCGCCTCCAATTGACATTCTTTCTTTCAGAGTCAAGTGGCGGCAGATTCTCTCCAAAGCCTTTCGCCCCAGCGGGAACACCTGGTTTTTCCTCTTGCGCTTCGGCAAATCCAGCCTAGATTTGCGCGGCTCTTCCCAAGCTCTTCCTTTCCCAGACCACGCCCAAGGTTTCCGATGAAATACAATAAATTAGGCCGCACAGATATTTCCGTTTCCGAGATTTGCCTTGGCACCATGACCTGGGGCACGCAGAACAGCGAGGCGGAAGCCCATGAACAGATGGACTACGCCGTCCAGGAAGGCATCAATTTCTTCGATACTGCCGAGCTTTATCCGACGACGCCCGTTTCGGCCGAAACGCAGGGCCGCACGGAAGACTATATCGGCAGCTGGTTCGAAAAGACCGGCAAGCGCAAGGATATCGTGCTCGCCACCAAGGTTGCCGGCACCGGCCGCTCCTATCTGCGCAACGGCGAAGGCGCCGACGCCAAGAATATCCGCCTCGCGCTCGAGGCCAGCCTGAAGCGACTGAAGACCGACTATGTTGATCTCTACCAAATCCACTGGCCGAACCGCGGCCATTTCCATTTTCGCCAGAGCTGGCATTACGACCCTTTCAAGCAGGACCGCGCCAAAGCCGTGGCGAATATGACCGACATTCTGGAGACGGTGGGCGAGCTGGTGAAGGAAGGCAAGATCCGCGCCTTCGGCCTTTCCAACGAGACGACCTGGGGTATCCAGAAATATTTGACGCTGTCCGAGCAGATGAACCTGCCGCGCGTCGCCAGCGTCCAGAACGAATACAATCTCCTCTACCGCCATTTCGATCTCGACCTGGCGGAACTCTCCCACCACGAAGATGTCGGCCTGCTCGCCTATTCGCCGCTTGCCGCCGGCATCCTGACCGGCAAGTACATCAACGGCGAGAAGCCGGCGGGTACGCGCGCCGCGATCAACGGCGACCTCGGCGGCCGGTTGCAGCCGCTGCAGGAAGCGCCGACGAAGGCTTATCTCGACATCGCCGCCCGCCATGGCCTCGATCCCTCGCAGATGGCGCTCGCCTTCTGCCTGACCCGTCGCTTCATGACGTCAGTCATCATTGGCGCAACCTCGATGGCGCAGTTGAAGACGGATATCGGCTCGGCGAACGTGGGGCTCAGCAACGATGCGCTTGCCGAGATCGAGAAGGTTCACAGGCAGTATCCGATGCCGCTCTGAGAGCTTTCTGTCCCAAATATGTGGAGGCGCGAGCAATCGCGCCTCTTTTATTCCCAGAGGCATCTACCAGTGTTTGTAGCTGCATTTCGCACTTCGCTGTTAAGTGGCATTTAACCGATCACCGGCACCATCCCGCTCAGTTTCAGCAATGATTTTCCCGCCATGACAGCGGCCATCGATCTTCGGGCTTCATGAGAAGGCAAAGAAGACGGGAGGAGCTTTGCAGTGATCGGTATTTCCCAGACATTTCATGCCCGTTTCCGCGGCGAGTATGCGCTTCAGTTGCTTCAGACCGCGTCAATCAACAATGGCGGCGGCAAACATGAACCTGGCGTCTTCGCCCAAGTCGGTGTCACAGCGGCCGGCGCAAATGGTGGCGCAATCGACAGCATCATGCGGATCATCATGGATGCGAAGGGTAATGCCGGCGTGCTGATCAACTCCCCTGGCGGCACAGCCTCAGTGACGACAGGCAGCGGGAATGATGTTGTCGATATCACCGCCAATGAGGTCAACAAGGTATCGACCGGACGCGGCGACGACGTCATCAACATCCGCGCCGGGGGACAAGGCCAGGAACAGACCTCCAATCCCTCCGTGGCGCACATCAACTCGGGCAGAGGCGACGACTCCATCTCGATTACCAGCGGCGGGAATGTCGCCTGGGTTGATGGCGGCGGCGGTGACGATCAAATTTCCATCGAAACAACTGCTGATGTCAGCGGGCCGCTCGGCACCATTGAAAATCTGGTCAAGGGGATCGGCTCCACCGGCGGCGGCAAAGGCGACGATACGATCGTCCTTGAAAGCACGACCAGCGTCAGGAGCACCGATGGCGACGATGGCAACGACACAATCAACATCAGTTCCGCTGCCTTTGCGTTTAGTACGGCAGGCGGGAAAGGCGATGACGCGATAACCGTCAGCTCGCGGAATGTATTCAGCGTTGACGGCGGCAGCGGCGATGATCTCATCGAAGTGACGGCCGTCAATGCGAGCGGTATCGATGGCGGCGACGGCAACGACGTCATCTCCGTCAATGCGACGGCTGCTGCGTACAATATTTCCGGCGGCAAGGGCGATGATTATGTCGTCATCAACAGCACATCCACCGTGCAATCGACCTATCATTTCGCCGAGGGCGATGGTCACGATATCATCGAGACGAACAATCCCTTGGAGATCATGCGCTTCAGTTCTGATGGAACCGACCGGGGTGACATGGCAGATGCTGTCATAGAACGGCAGGGCAATACACTGCAGATCAGTTTTGCCGACAGCGCAGATACGATAACGATCAACCTCACTGGCCGCATGGCGGAGGCAGAGAGTTTGCAATTCGCCTATAAGAGCGGAACACAATCGCTGCTGATTGCCGACGACCAGTTCTTCGTCGATAATCCACCGGGACAGACCGTCTTCGTCCGGCCCGAGGTGACGAAATAAGGTTTCTTGCCCGGTTCCCTTGCCTTTCGCTCAAAAATCCGTATAAGCGCGCCTGTTCGTTAACCCGGTCTTCTGGCTGGTGGCTGAACGGAGGGCCGGTTTGCTTCATGCGAACCGTTCGGAACGGAAGCGTTCCAGCCTCCCGTGTCTCCGCTCTCGACCGTCTCGGAAACGCTTTTCTTGCTTGGCGCTTATCGCCTCTCAGGAGCAGTCGTTGAGGCTTAGCCGCCGAATGCCGGGTTCTGATCAACGCAAGAAAGGCAAAGCTATCATGGCTCTTTATGAACATGTATTCCTTGCCCGACAGGATATCACGTCGCAGCAGGTCGATGCCCTCGTAGAACAGTACAAGGGCGTGATCGAAGCAAACGGCGGTAAAGTCGGGCGTATCGAAAACTGGGGCCTCAAGTCCCTCACCTACCGCATCAAGAAGAACCGCAAGGCTCACTACGCCCTGATGGACATTGATGCACCGGCAGCTGCGATCCAGGAAATGGAACGCCAGATGCGCATCAGCGAAGACGTTCTTCGCTACATGACCATCGCTGTTGAAAAGCACGAAGATGGTCCGTCTGCCATGATGCAGAAGCGCGACCGCGACGACCGTGGCCCGCGTGAAGGCGGCGACCGTGGCCCGCGCCGCGAATTCGGCGATCGTCCGCCGCGCCGTGACGGCGACTTCCAGCGTGGCCCGCGTCCTGATCGCGCTCCCCGCGAAGACCGTGCATAAGGAGAAATAAGAATGTCTGAATCTTCCTCCGCTCCGGTCCGTCGTCCGTTCCACCGTCGTCGCAAGACCTGCCCGTTCTCCGGTGCAAACGCTCCGCGCATCGACTACAAGGACGTCCGTCTCCTGCAGCGCTACATTTCCGAGCGCGGCAAGATCGTTCCGTCCCGCATCACGGCCGTTTCCCAGAAGAAGCAGCGCGAACTCGCCCAGGCGATCAAGCGCGCCCGCTTCCTCGGCCTGCTGCCGTACGTCGTCGCCTAATTGACTATTGGAGCCCCGGATCTTCGGATCCGGGGCTTCCTCCCTTCCGCGATGGGCGCGGATCGGAACCTTAAAACCCATGTTGAGGCATCTCCCGAACTCTCTCAGGGAAATCCTCTAACTGCTTGATGAAGCAGGACAGCGAAGTGACAAAACTGAACCCGAAAACGCTTGCGATCGGCGCACTCGCCGGATTGACCGCCGCCTTGCTTGTGCTTGGCGCGAGCATGCAGCCGTCATTCAGCGCTGTGCTTTACGCCGCTTCAGCACTTCCGATCCTGCTCGTCGGCCTCGGCTGGGGCAATCTCGCGGCCATTTCCGCTGTCGTCACCGCTGCTGTGCTCGGCGCGATTGCCATTTCGCCCTCTTTCGCTCTTGTCATGACGCTGGTGACGCTGCTGCCGGCAGGCTGGCTGAGCCACCTTGCGAACCTTGCGCGCCCGGCCTCCGAACTCGGCGGCCCCGACAATCTGCTCGCCTGGTATCCGCTTTCCGATATCCTGCTGCATCTCTGCGGTCTCGTCACCTTTGCCGTCATCGTGACCGGCATCATGATCGGCTACGGGCCTGAGATCACCGACCAGATGGTCGATGTGCTGATGGCCTCGCTGCAGGAGCAGCAGCCGACATTCGTTCCGGATCCCGTCGCGACTGCGCAAACGAAGTCGCTCGTCGTCCTGATGCTGCCGGCCCTGCAGGGCGCCATCTGGGTGGTAATGCTGTTTGCCGCCTATTACATCGCGACGCGCATCGTTGCCGCTTCCGGTAAAGGCCTGCGCCCGCGCGAGGATATTCCCTCGTCGCTGCGCATGAACCGCAATTCGATCTTCATCTTCCTCGCCGGTCTTGCCGCCACCTTCGTGGGCGGCATTCCGGCGATGATCGGCGCCACGGTTGTCGGAGCCTTCGGCGCCGGTTTCCTGATGTCCGGCTTCGCCGCGCTGCATTTCCGCACGCGCGGCAAGGACTGGCGCTTGCCGGCCCTCATCCTCTGCTACCTGGCATCCACCATGATGCTGCCAGCCCTTTTCATCCTCGTGCTTGGTCTCGCCGATACCCGCAAGGCGATCGCCCTGACCCCGACCAAGGATGCTGATGCCCCCAAACAACCCGATAGCGAAATCTGAGAATAAGAAAGGAAAAACACCATGGACGTCATCCTCCTCGAACGCATCTCCAAGCTCGGCCAGATGGGCGAAACCGTAAAGGTTCGCGACGGCTTCGCACGCAACTACCTCCTGCCGCTCGGCAAGGCACTGCGCGCCAACGCTGCCAACAAGGCCCGTTTTGAATCCGAGCGCGCAACGCTCGAAGCCCGTAACCTCGAGCGCAAGTCCGAAGCCCAGAAGGTTGCCGACGTTCTCGACGGCAAGTCCTTCATCGTCGTCCGCTCTGCCGGCGAAACCGGCCAGCTCTACGGCTCCGTCGCTGCCCGTGACGTCGTCGACATTCTGGCCGCCGAAGGCTTCAACATCGCTCGCAACCAGGTTCACCTCAACACGCCGATCAAGGCGATCGGCCTGCACAAGGTCGAGCTGCAGCTCCATGCTGAAGTTGAGATCAACATCGAGCTGAACGTTGCCCGCTCCTCCGAAGAAGCCGAGCGCCAGTCCAAGGGCGAAGAGCTCACCTCTGTCGACGCCATCTACGGCGTTGACGAAGACGCCCTGCGTCCGGAAGACTTCTTCGATCCGGAAGCCGACGGCATCGACGAAGACGAAGCATAATCTCTGTCTTCAGACAGAACGGAAAGCCCGGCTCGCGCCGGGCTTTTTTGTTGCTTAGATGTGGGTCTTCAGAAGAATGTCAGGCTTTTCTGCTGCGCCTTTCAATCAGGGGCGATAAGATAACGGAATGTTGGAATGACGAAGTGAGTCGCCGCGGGCTGCGTGTCCCGCAAGTGACAGTCAGGATATTTCTCCTCAGCGGACCCGCCGACTGTGGAGAAGTCGAACAACGTGTACAGCGCTGCTAATTTGACGACCGCTTGAAAGCAGTTGCTGCGCGAGACTTGATTTTATCCGGCCCGCCCTGCAAATCCGAGTTTTGGAAAAAGACAGTACGGATGACGATGAACGAAGCTGCACGAAAGATTGCCGCCGTTGCTCCTGCAGAGCAGCACTATCGCGAAGCGCCGAACAACATCGAGGCCGAACAAGCGCTGCTCGGCGCCATCCTGATGAACAACGACGCCTATTACCGCGTCTCGGACTTCCTCAAGCCGACGCATCTTTACGAGCCGCTGCACCGGAAGATCTTCGAAGTCGCCGGCGACATCATCCGCATGGGCAAGATCGCCAACCCGGTCACGGTCAAGACTTTCCTGCCGGCTGACGAAAAAGTCGGCGACATCACCGTTTCTCAATATCTCGCCAGCCTCGTCACCGGCGCCGTGACGATCATCAATGCCGAGGACTATGGCCGGGCAATCTATGACCTGGCGATCCGCCGCGCGCTCATCACCATTGGCGAGGATGTCGTCAATATCGCTTATGATGCGCCGCTCGATATGCCGCCGCAGGCGCAGATCGAGGATACCGAACGCCGTCTTTTCGAGCTTGCCGAAAACGGCCGCTACGATGGCGGCTTCCAGGCTTTCAACGATGCCGTGGCGCTCGCCATCGACATGGCGGCCGTTGCCAAGGAACGCGACGGCGGCCTCTCCGGCATTTCCACCGGCATCCATTCGCTCGATTCCAAGATGGGCGGGTTGCAGCGTTCGGACTTGATCGTGCTCGCAGGACGTCCCGGCATGGGCAAGACCTCGCTTGCCACCAACATCGCCTATAACATCGCAGCCGCCTACGAAGGCGAAGTGCAATCCGATGGCAGCATGAAGGCCAAGAACGGCGGCGTCGTCGGCTTCTACTCGCTGGAAATGTCGTCCGAACAGCTCGCCACGCGTATCATCTCCGAGCAGACGGAAGTCTCTTCCTCGAAGATCCGCCGCGGCGACATCAACGATGCCGATTTCGAAAAGCTCGTCGCCTGCTCGATGATGATGCAGAAGGTGCCGCTCTTCATCGACCAGACCGGTGGTATCTCGATCGCCCAGCTGTCGGCGCGCGCCCGCCGACTCAAGCGCCAGCGCGGTCTCGACGTGCTCGTGGTCGACTACGTGCAGCTGATGACCGGTTCCGGCAAGTCCAACGAGAACCGCGTTCAGGAAATCACCCAGATCACCACGGGTCTGAAGGCGCTCGGCAAGGAACTGAACGTGCCGATCATCGCGCTCTCCCAGCTCTCGCGTGCCGTCGAAAGCCGCGAAGACAAGCGCCCGCAGCTTTCCGACCTTCGTGAATCCGGCTCGATCGAGCAGGACGCCGACGTCGTGCTCTTCGTGTTCCGCGAGGAATATTACGTGAAGAATATGGAACCGCGCGATATCCACGATCCGAAATATCCGGAATGGGAAGCCCTGTTCGACAAGGTGAAGGGAACGGCAGACGTCATCATCGCCAAGCAGCGTCACGGACCGACCGGCACTGTGAAGCTTGCCTTCCAGTCGGAATTCACGCGCTTTGCCGATCTCGCCGATCCATCCTTCACACAGTATGAGGAGCATTGACGCGGGTTTTCCGCGTCAGCTTTTTCTAGAGTCCCGCAGCTCGCAGCAAAGCCACTGTTGCAACGCCGACAACAACGCTTGCCAGCATCGGCAGGCGGGTGGCGGCGATTGCGGTAACCACACATGCCAGCGTCTCCGCCCAGCCGGTCGCGAAAGCGGTCGGAGCAATGACAGCCATCAGCACAGCCGGCGGGATGGCTTCGATTGCCGTTTTCCTGTTCTCGTCAATTTCCACATAGCGGATCAGCACGAGGCCGCTGATACGAGTGAAGATCGTCGCGGCAGCCATGACGAGGATGGCGAGCAGTGTATTGAGATCGAGCGTCATGCCGCTTGCTCCCGCATCCTGCCTCTCCAGAGAGCCATTGCCAGCCCCGCCAGCGCGCCGGCTGCGATGTACCAGACACCTGGCACGAACTGGTGGACCGCAACGGCCGCAATACCGCTTGCGGCGAGAACGGCGCCGGTTTCCGGTCCCTTCCAGAAGCCCATGACCAGCACGATGAAGACGGCAGGAAAGGCGAAGTCGAGCCCCATGACGGCGGGATCGCCGAGAAAGGCGCCGAGCAGCGCACCTGCAAGCGATGAGCCGACCCAGGTGAGGTAGAAGGGCATGACGATGCCTGCATACCAGGCCGGGGTCAGACGCGTGCTGCCGGCGCGGAATTCCGCCATGGCCCAGAGCTCATCGGCGAGGAAGAGCATGGCGATATAACGCTTGATGCCGGAGAAGGACTGCATCTTCGTACCGATCGAAGCGCTCATCAGCACGTGGCGGATATTGACCAGCAAGGCCGCGAAACCGACACCGATCCAGCTTGCCGGATGTGTCCAGATATCCATCGCCACGAATTGCGAGCCGCCGGCAAAGACGAGCGCGCTCATCAACGTCGTTTCCAGGGCCGAGAGACCCTTGGTCGCCGAAACTGCGCCGAAGACGAGCCCAATCGGCAGGACCGCGACGATCAATGGGAAAATGGCTCGCATTCCGGCAAGGAATTCGCCGGCTGGCCGGCTTTGCTGCAACATTGGAAATCTCCGCATCAAGATGGCGGAGAGGTAGCCGAACCATGGAAGCCTGTATTGAACGAAAGTGATCAGCCGACACGGAACTGGCCGGGGGTGACGCCGGTGCGCGATTTGAAGTGGCGGGTGAAATGCGCCTGATCGGCAAAGCCGCATTCAACGGCGACATCGGCCGGCATGCGGCCCTCCCTCAGCAACCGACGGGCGACGAGCACGCGCCGATCGGTCAGGAAGGCATGCGGGGTGATATAATACTGCCTGCGGAAGGCGCGGATCAGATGGGCGCGGCTTAGCCCTGCCACCTTGGCCAGTTCCTCGAGGCCGACATCGCTGTCGAAATTCTCGGTGAGGTAATCGCGGGCGCGGCCGACAGCGCTGCGCTCCTTGGTATCGATGGGCAGGACGATCGTGCTGCCATAGCGGGCGAAGATCGCAGCCAGCACCGAGAACATGCTTTCATCGGATTCCAGCGCGCCCGCTCCACTTTCAAGCGTGCGGTGGACAGTGTGGAAAGCTTTTGCAAGTTGCGGATCGCGCGGCAGCGCTCCCGCAAAGGACGGTGTCGCGTTGAAGGCCTTGCCGGTGACATCCTCCAGTATGTCGATGAAGAGCTTCGTATCCGGGTAGATCATCCGATAGCGATACCCCTCGCCGCCGGGAGTGCCATCGTGCACCACACCGGGGTCGATCAGATAGAGGTCGCCCGGACCGGTCTCTTCCCGCCTGCCGCGCACGGTGGCGATCTGGCTGCCGCTTTCGATCGCGCCAATGCTGAAAGTGTCGTGGGCATGCGGGGCATATTCATGTGTCAGGAAGCTGGCACTCAGGCACTCCATGTCGCGAAAGCGGCTATCCCGCCAGAAGCGGGCCGATTCCACCTTGGCGAGCGGCATGGCGTCTGCCGCCTCTTTCTGCGAAACGTTCTGCATCCCGCCAGATTAGCGCGCTGGTCACGCTACGTCTTGAACAAAAGTGATCGCATGTGGGAAAGGCTGGTATGTCGCCCCGGTGCTTTCTCTTTGCCACAATGCTCTTTAGAGTGTTTGCAGCGATTTTCCTTTCCCTTTCAGCGCGGCGATTCATGACAGATTTTTCCATTCCCTTTGAAGACGACGACCTTTTCGCCTCCGCCGGCCTGCGGCTGACCGTCGATCTGACGGCGCTGGCCGACAACTGGCGGGATATGGCGCGCCGTTCCGGAAAGGCGCGCACGGCCGCTGTCGTCAAGGCGGATGCCTATGGGATGGGGATCGAGGATGCCGGCGAAGCGCTCTATCTTGCCGGCGCGCGGGATTTCTTCGTCGCCACCGTCGATGAAGGTGTCACGCTGCGCATGTTTGCGCCTGAGGCACGCATCTTCGTGCTTGCCGGCATCTGGCCGGGCACCGAGCGGCGTTTCTTCGAAAACGATCTTGTGCCGATCATCTCCTCGGAAGAGCAGCTTGCCTTCTGGATGGCGGTGCTTGCCGATTATGGCGACTATCCGTGCGCGCTGCATGTCGATACCGGCTTCAACAGGCTCGGCCTGACGGTGGACGAGGCGATTGCGCTCGCCAACGACGTGTCACGGCCGGCGAGTTTCGCTCCCGTTCTCGTCATGAGCCATCTTGCCTGCGGCGACGATCAGTCCTCTGCGATGAACAAGCAGCAGCTTGAATCATTCCGCACGGTTAGCGCCGCCTATGAAGGTATCGATTCAAGCCTTGCGGCCTCCGGCGGTATCTTCCTGGGGGATGATTATCACTTCGATCTCACCCGGCCGGGCATCGCGCTCTATGGCGGCCAGGCCGTCAATGGTATCGCAAACCCGATGCGGCCGGTGGCAACTGCCGAGGCGCGCATCATCCAGATCCGCACGGTCAAGGCCGGCGAATCCGTCAGCTATGGGCGGGCGCTGCAACTGACCCGCGACAGCCGGCTGGCGATCGTCTCGGCCGGTTATGCCGATGGCTATATGCGCAGCCAGTCGAGTGGCGGCGTGCCGCTGCGCGAGGTCGTGCCGCAGGGTGGACAGGGTTTCGTTGCCGGCCAGAAGGTGCCGGTCGCCGGTCGTATCACCATGGACCAGACGATCTTCGACGTGACCGACCTGCCGGAGGGCGCAGTGCGCGCCGGTGACTATATCGAACTCTTCGGCAAGAATGTCCTCGTCGACGATGCGGCGAAGGCGGCGGGTACGATCGGCTATGAGATGCTGACCAGCATCGGCCTGCGCCACGAGCGCAAGTACGAAATGGACGAGGAATAGTCTCTAGCGTGTCGTGAGCGCGAGGCGGACACCAAGCGCCACGAAGAGCGCGCCGAGACCACGGTCGAGCCACAGGCCGATTTTCGTATTGTTCTTGAAGAGATCGGCAAGGCGGCCTCCGGCCAGGATCAGCGGCGGCTCGATGAAAAACGCCACCACAATGATCAGGCCGCCGTGAACGGCAAGCTGCAGCCATGCAAGACCTGCGCCCTCGACGACGAATTGCGGCAGGAAGGCGAGGAAGAAGATCGCTACCTTCGGATTGAGCAGCGAGACGAGCACGCCCTGCCGATAGATGCGCCGCCAGCCGAGCGTTTCGCCTGCCACCCGCACGAAGCCGCCCTCGCCTTTCGAGCGCAGCGCCTGGATGCCGAGCCAGACGAGATAGATCGCGCCCACCCATTTGACGGTGGAGAAGGCGATTGCCGAGGCGGCAAGGATCGCCGACAGGCCGAAGGCGGCGAGAAGCACATGGATGCAGGCACCCGTCCAGATGCCGAAGACGGCCGAGAAGCCGGCCCGTGTGCCGCTCTTCATCGTGTGGCCGAGGATGAAGGCCATGTCAGGACCGGGCGAGATGTTCAAAAGAACCGCCGCGGTAAAGAAACCGATCCAGTGAGCGAGCGAATAATCGAGCATGGCCTGTCCTTTGAGAGCGCGGCAATGCTGCCAGCTCGGTCGCTGATAGGAAAATCATTAGTTTTGATCGATGCCGGAAGCCATTATCTAGGGCAAAACTCCGATTCGGGCGCTTGCCGCGCCCCCTTACCCGAAAGCAGTCATTGATGGCCAAGGCCAGAACACAATTCATCTGCCAGAGTTGCGGCGCGGTGCATAATCGCTGGGCCGGCAAATGCGAAAATTGCGGCGAGTGGAACACCATCGTCGAGGAAGATCCAATGGGCGGCATCGGCGGCGGCCCTGCCAAGACGCCGAAGAAGGGCCGGCCGGTCGCATTGACGGCTCTCTCCGGTGAGATCGAGGAAGCGCCGCGCATCCAAACTGGTATTTCCGAACTCGACCGAGTGACCGGCGGCGGCTTCGTGCGCGGTTCTGCCG
>UCCS01000073.1 GCA_900470965.1 Hyphomicrobiales bacterium | reverse complement strand
GCGACCTGTTCCAGCCGCGAGGGATCGAGACTCACGCGCAGGATCCGGCAATCGGCATCATCCTCCCAGGACCCGTCGAGGCCGGCCGGGATGACATCGATATCGCCGGGCTTCTGCACGCGGCGCATGCGCCGGCCACCGCAGTGGCAATCGGCATTGACGGGCGGGCCGAAGTGGATGCCCAGACGATGCATGTCACCACCCGGAACACGAGAGATGCCGCGCGGAATATGCAGGAAGTCGGCCGCCAGCCCACTCCACGCCCGTCCGGTGCTGGTCAGCAGAATCTGTGGTGAGGTCTGCAGGGATGAAGCTGTCATGATCTGTCTTTGCTTTTAGCTTGGGGCTTTCGGCTTAAGGCCGGATGCTACGTCTCAATCGCCGCCTTGCCAACCGGCCATGCCTGAAAGCTCAGATGATCGCCTCGATGAGAAATGGTCCGCGGCGCCTGAGCGCGCTTTCGAAGAGATCGGCAAATTGCTCGCAGCTATGCGCACCCGCGGCATCGACGCCCATTCCCTTGGCGACCAACACCCAATCCCAGGCCGGGTGATCGAGGTTCATCATCCGCCGGGCGTTCTCGCCGATGCCGTCGACGCCGACATTGCGCATCTCGGCATGCAGCACGGCATAGGCGCGGTTGGCGAAGATGATCGTGATCACGTCTAGATTTTCCCGCGCCTGCGTCCACAGGCCCTGCACCGTATACATGCCGCTGCCATCCGCCTGCAGATTGATGACCTTGCGGTCGGGGCAGGCGACCGCCGCACCCGTCGCAAGCGGGATACCGCAGCCGATCGAGCCGCCGGTGTTCATCAGGTAGTCGTGTGGCGCCGAGCCGGCCGAAAGTTCGAAGAATCGGCGGGCCGACGTGACCCCCTCGTCGCAGATAATGGCATTGTCGGGAAGTCTTGCCGCCACCATCACTGCGATCGCATCCTCGGTCAGATGCCCGAACGGAACGATATCGTCGGAAAGGCCTGATGATCGCGACGGAGGTAGTGACTGCCTGACGCCGAGTTCGTCCCTGAGTGCTTCCAGCGCGCCTTTCAGATCTTCGCCATGCCTTGCAAGGGTCAGAACCTTGCAGCCTTTGCGCACCAGCCGTCCAGGCTTGCCCGGATAGGCAAAAAAGGCGACGGGCTCTGGCGCGCCTGCCAATACCAGCACATCAATATCGGCCAGCAGATCAAGGGCTGCGTCGATCGGATAGGGGATGCGGGTCAGAGCGACACGGCCGCGGCCGCGCTCGACCCTCGGCAATTGCATTTCACTGAAGAGACGCACATCCTTGGCGGCCGCAATTGCACCCGCAATCTCCAGGCAGTCGGCACGGGCAGCCGCACCGCTGACGAGGATTCCGGCCTCGCCGGGCGTATCTCTGATAGCGGCGGCAACCTCGCGCACGACGTCCATGTTCACGGCCGATGGTACCGGCCGGGACAGCCTGACCGGCTGATCCGTTTCGACATGGCCCCAGGCAGCATCTGCCGGCAGGATCAGCGTTGCCACGCCAGGAGGTGACAATGAGGCACGGAAGGCAGCCTCCGTCGCGTCTGCCACATCCTCGGGGCCGCTGATGCGACGCACCCAATTCGACATCGGCGCGGCAAGGCTTTCGATATCAGATGTCAGCGGCGCATCGAGGGCAAGATGATAGGAGGCGTGGTCGCCGACGATGTTGATGACGGGAACCCTTGCCCGGCGGGCATTGTGGAGATTGGCAAGGCCGTTCGCCAGCCCCGGTCCGGTGTGGAGCAAGGTCGCTGCCGGTCGGTCGGTCATGCGCGCATAACCATCGGCCGCACCGGTGACGACGCCCTCGGAGAGGCCGAGAACGCAGCGCATCTCGGGCTTGCGGTCGAGCGCCGCCACAAAATGCATTTCCGATGTGCCGGGATTGGCAAAGCACACCCTGACATCGTTTGCCAGCAGCGTATCACACAGGCTGTCTGCACCATTCATGGCCGTTTCCTCCTGTTTACAACAGCCTTGCACGGGAAGAATATAAGAACAACCTTGAATATTGCATCCGGCCGGCGCGAGCTTTTGTGATGGGGCTTCAAGCCGCCTTTATAATCATCGCGGCCGCGGCAGCCATTGGGGAAATTGGCGATGAGCATGCTGTTCAGGAACGCGTTGCATGAGGATTTCGGCAGCTGGCCGTTTGCCTATATTCCCTATGGCGGGGCAGATTTCGGCGAGATCCGGGCTGTAGCGGAAGCCGTAGGGGATGGTGATGACGGCGCATTTTACGAGGCATGGGTTGCGGCCGGCGACCGGCTGAAAGGCGAAGCTGAAGCTGCGCTTTCGGCGGGGCATAAGGTCAGCGCGCGCGAGCTTTATTTGCGGGCAAGCGTCTTCTACTCCGCCTCCTATCATCCGCTCTACGGCGCGCCTGTCGACCCGCGTCTGCTTACCGCCTTCCGCAAGCAGACAGATGCGCTGGAGATGGGGCTAGGGCTCTCGGCACCGACGATCGAGCGGCTTTCCATTCCGCTCGATGAGACGCCGATGCCTGGATATTTCATTCCGGCGCAGGGTCTCGAGCATGAGATGCGGCCGCTCATCATCTTCAACAACGGCTATGACTGCACCATCACGGACACCTATTTCGCCTGCGCGGTCGCAGCCTCGCGGCGCGGCTATCACAGCCTGCTCTTCGACGGCCCCGGCCAGGGCTCCATGCTCTACGAGCACGGTATCCCGCTGCGGCCGGACTGGGACGTGGTCATCAGGGCGGTGGTGGATTTTGCGGTGAACTATCCGCTCGTCGACGCCGATCGTATCGCGCTCAGCGGCTGGAGCCTCGGCGGGCTTCTGGCGCCGCGCGGGGCGGCGGACGAGCCGCGCATTGCCGCGCTGATTGCCGATCCCGGCACCTGGAGCATTGCCGATGGCTTTCGCAGGGTCATCATCCAAAAATTCGGCGTGCCTGCGGAAGCGGTGGCTGATCTCGGTGCTCTCGACCAGAAACTGATCGATACGATGGATGCCTTCATCCGTAGCAATCCAGTGCTGAACTGGAAGGTGGTGCAGCGGGGTTTCTGGGTGCATGGGGTGGATAGTCTGAGCGCCTTCCTCGCCTCGGCCGAGCTCTTCACCATGCGGGGACATGCGGAACGCATTCAATGCGCCACATTGATCACCCAGGCGGAGAATGACGGGCTCGCCGCCGATGCCGGCTTTTTCTTCGATACGCTGCGCTGCCCCAAGACGCTGATGCGGTTCACTGCCGCAGAGGGCGCGGATGGCCATTGCGAGATGAAGAACCGGTCACTGCTCAACAGGAGGGTTCTGGACTGGCTCGACGCGCAATTCGGGCCGGGCAGCAGCTAGATGGTCCAGAAGTCTGCGGGCATGGACGGGCAGTTCCGCCCCTTGCTCCGTGCAGACGACCAGTTGCCGTGTCGCCCAATCATCCGACAGGCGGATGATGGCAATCCCGGACGATCGTTTTTGGCGGCGGACCGCCGTATCAGGCACGATGCCGATACCGACGCCAGCACCGGCCAGCCGGCAGATGGCCTCGAAATCGCGCAGCCGCACGCGGATCTTCAGCCGAATGCCGATGCGGCTGGCCTGCGCATCGATATGATCCTGCAGGGCGCCGCCGGCGAGGCCGATGAAATGCTCATCGACGAGATCGGCGAAGCGGATGCTGCTCTCCAGGGCCAGAGGATGGCTGTTGCTTGCAACGACGACGAGCCGGTCGGTCGCGAAAGGTCGCACCGTCAGCCCGGCCATGTCAGCCGCGGCAGAGAGGATACCGATCTCGGCATGGCCAGCCGCCACGCTTCGGGCAATCTCGACGCTCTGCCGTTCTTTCAATCGCAGATCTACCTGCGGGTTGGTGGCCATCCAGTCCGCCAGCTTTTCAGGCAGGTGTTCCGATATGGCGGCCGTGTTGGCGAGGATGCTGATCGTCGAGCGCAAGCCCCGCGCATATTCGCCGAGCTCGCCATGCATCTGCCTGATCTGGCCGAGGATCACGCGGGCATGGTGAGCCAGCGCTTCTCCGGCCTCTGTCGGAGAGACGCCACGCCGGCCGCGTTCCAGCAGGGTGACTTCGCCGAGCGCCTCCATGTCGCGCAGGCGTTCGCTCGCAGCGGCCAGCGAAAGCCCCACGTCTGCCGCCCCATGGGTGATGCTGCCGGCATCGACGACGGCCAGGAACAGGCGAAGGTCGGTGAGATCAAAACGCATTTCGCCACGATAGGCCATTTCGTGCCTTCGGACCAGCCGAAGGCAGGCTAGGGGACTTCCGCATTGTGCCAATTTCGGAAGCTGCTAGCGATGCGGCATGTCCAATCTTTCCATCACCTTCCTGGCAGCCGTCACCGCCACCTTCTTTGCCGCCGGCATCGCCAAGGGTGTCACCGGCATGGGACTTCCGACTGTCGCCATGGGCGTATTGGGGATTTTGACCTCACCGCTGACCGCAGCAAGCCTTCTCATCGCGCCGTCCTTCGTCACCAATATCTGGCAGTTGTTCGCTGGACAGGGTTTCGGTCCGCTTCTGCGGCGGTTCTGGCCGATGATGACAGCCATTATTGCGGGAACGATGCTTGGTTCGTCATGGCTTGCGGGCAGCGATACCAGCTTCACGACGAGGGGGCTCGGCGCAACGCTTGTGCTCTACGCGGCCAATGCGCTGTTTGGGCGTCAGCTCCGGGTGCCGGAGGCGATGGAGCCATGGCTTTCGCCTGTCATCGGTGCGGCGACGGGACTGGTGACGGGCAGCATAGGCGTCTTTGTCATTCCGGCCGTGCCCTATCTGCAGGCGCTGGGGCTTGCGAAGGATGATCTCGTGCAGGCGCTCGGCCTGTCCTTCACCGTCTCCACGATCGCGCTTGCGGCGTCCCTCGGCATACGCGGCGCCTTCGACGGCGGCAATCTTGCGCTTTCGTGTTTCGCGATCCTTCCGGCACTGGCGGGAATGTGGGCGGGGCAGGTGCTGCGCGGTCGGATCGCGCCGGCAACCTTCCGCCGCTGGTTTCTCATCTGCCTTCTACTGTTGGGCGCGGAAATGTGCCTCGCGCCGCATTGAGCGGCGAGGGGCGCCTCCAATTAGCCTGCGCATAACCATTCAGTTCGCCTGACTTTGCGTTTGAATGGCCGTGGCCTACAATCGGCTATGACCAGCAATCTCTTCCTCCTTGCGGCGTTCGTCGTGTTCGGCCTGATCGGCTATGTCATGCTGCCTGCGATCGGCAGACGAGATGACTTCTTGAAGGCCTCTCCCTCCGAAATGGCATGGTATTCCAAGCGTATCTTTCCGCTCATGGCGATAGCGGTCCTGTTCGCTTTTCTCGGCAGTCAGGCCAATTCCTGGGGATGGCCCTGATCAAGGCTCCACGCCCGTCACATTGCGGTCGGCGTCGGTCGTGAACGTGCCCTTGCTCTGGTCGAGCATGGTCAGCACGTTGCCGAAGGGATCGCGCACGACAGCCGCCATGCCGATCGGCAGTTCGAACGGCTCGCAGACCCGCTCTCCGCCGGCCGCCTCGAAACGCGCGAGGGCAGGGGCAAGCTCGGGCACCAGAAGATCCACCTCCGGGCCGGTTTTGGTGTGCAGCACGAGTTCGGCGTCCGTATCCGCCATGGCAAGGCCTGCGGCATCGGGCGTGCGCCAGAGCAGTTTGTGGCCGAGGGTGTGGGAATAAAAGGCCAGGCCTTCGTCCAAGTCGGAGACCCTGAGGATGACGCAGTCGATTTTCTGGAACACGAGTATCTCCTGGCCGTTACGGCACGTCCCGCCGTGCCCCTGGAAATAGAGGGTGGCGGGTGGCGGGCAACGTGAAAAGTTATCACGAACAAGGAGCCTTGGGAGATAGGTGAAGGCATTGTGCCCCGGCACACCATCTCCACGCGATGCATCCACCGCCTTCTTTTGGCCCCGCTCGCTCATCACTAAACTGGCCCCACGCGATGCGCGATTCCTTTCCGTTCAACGAGGGTTTGAGAATGATCAAGACAATGACGATTGCGGCAACCGCCATGCTGGTTTCGGCTCACTATGCCGGCGCCTCCAGCGATGCTGCGTGGAATGCGCTCTTCGCCAAGGTGAACGGCACCTGCATCGGCCAGTCGGGCATGGATACACCAGAGGCGACCGCTCCTGTTGTCTTCGACGATGCGACAGGCAAAGTCGCCGTGCTGCTGCGCGGCTCGATGGGTAAGGGCAAGAGCAAGAGCAAGGTCAAGAACGTCAACCTGATCTGCCTCTACGACAAGAAGACCGGCAAGGCGTCGATCGAGGAATATCGCTGGCTCGGCCGCTAATGCCTTACGGCCATCATGCTCGCGCATGATGGCCTGCTGCCGGCAAAAGCAACATCTCAAGCAGCCAGCCGGATGACGATGGCGCCAGCCAGCAAGACGACGAGGATGCCTGTGGTCATCAGGCTCGTCAGAAAGTGCCGATAGGTTTTTCCGGTTCGAGCGCGGCCGTCAATGATCTCGCGTTCACGCGCCAGGTAAGTTACGCCGCTGCGGCCGAACATGGGTTTCTTCCTTGAGGTCATCGACAGGATACAAGAGCGAGTCTGCCGAAAAGCCCATAGGAAATCGATATTGCTGCGGGGCAGGGAATATAGGAATTGCATTAAGGCCGGCAGGCCGATGACGATCCCGTTTGTCTTTATGGGAAGCCTATGCCGGCGCCCTTCCGTCCCAATCGAAAACATATGCCCGAACCAGTAGCTTTGCCTGACGCGGACGGTCTTCGTCCGCGCTGACAAAGCGAAAGGAACGAAGCGATGTATGGTCGTTGGTGGGCTTATTACATGCAGGCGCGCATGCGCCATGTGGCTCCGTCTCATCCGTCCTTGAACGCGCAGCAACGCAGGACCGAGGTGATGTTCGATCACACGGACGATCTCTGGATATTCCTGAGGCTCGCCTTGGTTCTCGCCGTCTTCTTTGCCGGCCTTGCCTGCATCCTCTGGGTCGCGGGCTGACGGCACGATGAAGTCAATCGAGCTGGACGATATATCGAAAGCGACGGTCGGGCGCTTCATCTGGAAGTGTTATATTGCTTTGGCCATCGCCCTCCTTGTGCGGTCGAACACGCTGGAAACAGTATCCAAGTGCCTGCTTCTTTACGCCGCCCTGATGATCATCGTCGCGTCCTTCACACGGCAGCGCTACTACGCCGGCAGCTTCAACCACTGGAGCGAAGCGCTCTGGCTTGCCTTTGTCGCGGCCGGCCTGCATCTGCTGCAGTGAGCCACTGTCCGCCGTCACAGGCTGACGGCGGCTTCCACTGATACCGTCAGGCCTTGAGCTCAGGTGCGCCCTTCATTCACCTGCCGGCGCGATCCGAAATAAGGCCGGCGCTCCGTCTCGGTGGCCCGCAGTGAATGGCGCAGCCGCAGCAGATCCTTGCGCGCGACGAGGCCGCGCAACTCTCCGTTTTCTGCATCGACGATCGGAATGCGGCCGGCATCGGTCGCCAGCATCAGATCGGCGACATAACCGACCGTATCGTCGGGATGGGCTGTTGGCAGCGAGCTGTCGGAGACGAGATCGCCGAGCGTCTGGTCGGCAAGCGTGCCATCTTGCTGCCAGCGGAGCGCATCGCCGCGCGAAACCAGTCCTTTCACGATGCCTTTGCTATCGACGACCGGATAGACGCGGTGTGTCTTCGGCGTTGCCATGAAGAAATGGGTCACCTCGCCGACCGTCATATCCGCCGGGAACGTATCGACCTCCTTGATCATGATGTCGCGGGCGCGGGAGAACTCGAAGGGATCGATGCCGTATTCGCGGGTGATGTGCTGGCCGCGGCGGGCGATCTTCTCCGTCAGGATCGAGCGGCGCAGCAGCAGGACCGTGACCGCATAGGCGGAGACGGTCGCCGCCAGCAGCGGCAGCAGCGCCGAGACGTCGCCTGTCAGTTCTACGGCGAAGAAGGTGCCCGCCAGCGGCGCGCGCATCGTGCCGCCCATCATGGCGGCCATGCCGAGCAGGGCCCAGAAGCCGGGATCGCCGGGAAGGAAGAGGCCGAGCAGCCAGCCGAGTGCGCCGCCGAAGATGAGCAGCGGCGCCAGCACACCGCCCGAAGTGCCTGATGACAGGGCAACCAGCCAGATCGCGGCTTTCACCAAGAGGATCGTCAGCACAGCGGCCGGCAGGATGCTGCCGTTCAGCAGGCCGTCGATGATATCGTAGCCGACACCAAGCACCCGCGGCTCGATAAGGCCGCCGAGGCCGATGACGAGGCCACCGAGCGCCGGGCACCACATCCAGTGGATCGGCAGCGCCTCGAACAGATCCTCGATCTTGTAGAGCAGCGTCGTCAGGATGCCGGATTGCAGTCCGGCGATGATACCGACAGCGGCGCAGAGCAGGATGCCCCACCACGGCAGGTCCATGTGGAACTGTTTCGGGAAGAGCGGCCCGGCCTGAAACAGGAAGGGGCGCCAGCAGATCGACACGCAGGCCGCGACCGCGACCGGGATGAAGCTGCGCGGCTTCCATTCGAACAGCAGCAGTTCGACAGCGAGCATGATGGCGGCGATCGGCGAGCCGAAGATTGCCGTCATGCCGGCGGCGGCACCGGCGACCAGCAGCGTCTTGCGCTCGGCCGAACTCAGATGAAAGCACTGGGCAAAGAGCGAGCCGATCGCGCCGCCCGTCATGATGATCGGGCCCTCCGCGCCGAAGGGGCCGCCGGTGCCGATCGAGATCGCCGAGGAGAGCGGCTTCAGGATCGCCACTTTCGGCGACATGCGGCTGCCGCCGATCAGGATCGCCTCGATCGCCTCGGGAATGCCGTGGCCGCGGATCTTTTCGGAGCCGAAGCGGGCCATCAGCCCGATGACGAGGCCGCCGATGACGGGAATGATAACCATCCAGACGGAGCGTGGCGCCTGCGCCATCGAGACGGCCGCAATGCTGAAGCGGTGGAACCAGACGAGGTTTGTCACCAGCGAGATGAGACTGACCAGAACCCAGGCGGCAAAAGCGCCGCCGGTGCCGACGATCAGCGCCATGCCGACGAGGGCGAGAACGCGCTTGTCCGTGGTGAAGTCCCCGGCCTCGCGCCGGGAGAGGCCCCCCATGAAATCATGGGGGCGATGGGAGCTTTTTTGGGGAGGCATCGCAGGTCCTGTTGACGGCTTCATTCTCGAGGCAAATATATCGTAGCACGATATAAATCAACAGCCAAAATCAGGAGTTGGAACCATGAGGAACGTAGACCGCGCTCTATCGGAAATCGAATATGAGGCGCTCGCCAATCTGAGATACAGGATCCGCAAGTTTCGCCAGTTCAGCGGGAAGGCGGCCGAAAAACTCGGCCTGACGCGGCAGCAGCATCAGGCGCTGCTCGCGATCAAGGGGCTCGGCGTCGGCGGCCGCATGAGCCTGTCCGGTCTTGCGGAGAAGCTCTTACTTTCGCCGGCCGAGGCCGCAGAACTTGCAGCTTCGCTGCAGGAGGCCGGCCATGTCACGATCGACGCGAAACAGAAGCGCCGGCCGGCAGTTATGTTGACAGCACAGGCAGAAGAGCTATTGCGTCGTCTAACGCCCGCTCATCTCTATGAGATCCGCGAGATGGCGCCAGAACTCATGCAGGCGCTGCGCATGCTGCAGGATCACCGGCAGATGGAGGTGGCCGCATGGATGCAATGATCGCAGGGGACGCAAGGTGAAGACGCCAAAAAACGATCTGACGGATGCCGATTACGAGGCGCTCTCCAACCTGCGCTATACGCTGCGCCGCTTCATGGATTTCAGCGCCTCGGCCGCCCAGGAAGAGGGCCTGCCGACGCAGCAGCATCAGGCGCTGCTGGCGATCCGCGGTCATCGCAGTGAAGACGCCATGACGATCGGCATTCTGGCCGAACGTCTGCTGATCGCGCCGCATTCGGCAACCGAACTCGTCGGCAGGCTGGTTACCGCAGGCTATGTCTTGCGCCAAACGGACCCGGCCGACAAACGTCGCCAGACGCTGGAGCTGACCGAAAAGGCGGATGCCGTGCTGAGGCGGCTGACGGCCATTCATCTGACCGAAATCAGGGAAATGGCGCCGAAACTCATCGATATGCTGCAGAGCCTGCAGGCGGGTGGCGAACTCAAGTCCGATCCCTGGCCGAGCTAGCGTGAGGTCATCGGGCAGTCAGGCCCGCCGGTTGTTCGCCTGCTTCAGGTGATGGCGAATGCCGTGACCGGCAAGCGGCTCGTCGGCAAAACGACCGATGACATGGAGATGGGCGTGCTGGACAGTCTGCCCCACGACCTCGCCGACATTCCAGCCGATATTGTAGCCGTGCGGTTCGGCTCGATCGAGATGGGCGCGAGCGTTCTCCAGAAGGTCGAAAGTGTCGAACCATTCCTCTGATGTCAGCTCGAAGGGCGTTGCGATATGCCGGAACGGTATGATGATACCGGAACATTGCAGCACCGGATCGGTCGTTTCTAGGAAATAGCAGCTGTTGTTGGAAAAAAGCGGCGGCGCTTTTTCCGCACGGTTTGCGGCACAGAAGGGGCACATGGGCATCATTCCTGACCAATTTCAGTCATTGCTTCGAGCAGGGCAATAGCGCGCGGCGGCGACGTATATGTGACAGGCTGATATCCGAGCACGGAGGCCGGCAGGGCTGTCCAGAAATAGCCGTGCTGCCGGCTGTTAGAGCCGACAGCACGCTGGGTCTCTTCCTCATGGCTGCTTCGTGAAGACGCCGAGATTGTAGAGCTGGACGCGCCGGTTATTGGCCGCCTCCGATTTCGAGCCCTCGATCGGGAAATATTCGCCGACACCGACGGCATAGAGACGGCTGGCATCGACGGCGAATGTGGTCGACAGGATCTCCTTGATCGCCTCGGCCCGCTGCTGGCTGAGATCGAGATTGTGCTTGTCGCTGCCGGTCGAACTCGTATGGCCGACGACGAGGAATTTGTAGGCCCAGAGGTTCGGGTGGTGCAGCGCATCGGCGATCATGCCGAGCGTGCGGTAGGATTCGGGCTCGATGGCGACGGAGTCGTTCGCAAAGGCGATTTCGACCACCATCTGCGGCAGGCGCGCCACCTTGCTCCAGTTCGGCAGGCCGGACATCTGCTTGCCCGATCCGTTCATGGCCTCCTGCCGCAACAGTTCGACATCGACGATCGGAGCGGCGCCCTGCAGCTTGCCGAGACCGTTGATGATGCGTTGTTCGGAGACCTGCTGCGCAAGCGCAAGCGCAGGGATCGCCAATGTTGCAACAAAGACGGCGAGGGCGGTTTTTCTCATCCTCATGGCCTTATCTCCAGCCTGCATCTGATATTGCCTGATTGCATTGGGCTCCGACATATTTCGTCGTCTTGATCAGACAGGCAAGAATATAGCCATCGCCTTTGACGCCATTGCAGCGCCGCGCCATGTCACCGGCGCAGACCTTGCTATAGGAGGCCTGCGCCTGTTCCCGTTTCTGAATGGATGCTGCGACGCTCGCAAGCGTAGACGTGCAGGTCGGCGAGACCTTGCCCGCGTTCTGTGCAAGGCAATCGGCAATCCTGTTATTGCCGAGGTTCAGCCCCTTGCAGAGTTTCTTGATATCGGCGCCGCAATCCTTTGCGAGCACGGTCACCGCATCGGCATAGCTGATCGTGTCGGCCTTGGCGGCACAAGTCCAGGCGATGACGATCGCCGCCGCGCCAATCAGTCTCCATCCTCTCGGCATGCGTGAACCCTCCTGCTACGGCCGCCGGAATGGCGTCCCCTCGGGAGCTATTGAACGCAGATCGGGAGTGCTCGGATAAGTACGTTACGGTAAATCGGGTTGTAAATCGGAGGGCAGCTATGCGCTCGCCCGCCGATAAAGCGCGAGAGAGCCTGCCAGCGTCAGCAAGGCGCCGCCGCAGATCCGGTCGAGCCAGAGCGCGCCCGATTTCCGCAACAGCCGGACGGCCTGAGAGCCGAGCAACGCGTAGCCGAACATGACCACGAAATCGATGGCGGCAAAGACGAGGGCGAGCACGGCATATTGCTCGACCTGCGGGCTGGCGGGATCGATGAATTGCGGCAGGAAGGCCGAGAAGAAGAGGTAGCCCTTGGGATTGGTGACGGCGACGAGAAAGCTCTTGAGGAAGATCGTCACTGATGAAGCGGATGCATTCCCGCTTTCAGAGCGCAGCGATACATCCAGCATTCCCTTCGAACGCAGCAGCATGACGCCGAGGAAGGCGAGGTAGCAGACGCCGACCCATTTGACGACAGTGAACCAGAATTCCGAGGCAGCCAGCAGCGCACCGAGGCCGAGGGCAACGGCGCCGATCAGCACGAAGTCGGACATGACCGCGCCGATCATGCCTGATATCGCCCGGCGCACCCCGAATTTGGAACCGTTGGTCAGGGCGAGAAGCACCGTCGGGCCGGGTGTGGCGATGCCGATGAATGCCACGAGCGCAAATGCAAGAACCGTCATTTCAGTCATGTCGTCCTCCACCGTCGTCGGAATCGAGTTATGGCATTCAGCGGATATTTACGGAAGGGCCTTTGATCAAAGCCAATATCCTGCTCCGGATCAAAACACAGACCTATGTATCCGGACCATTTACGGCGCCGTTTACTGTAACGTACTTCCGGATATACGCCCGGTATGTTTCGCTTTGCATGAAAGGTCGCTCAGCAGGTCGCCAGTATCTTGGCCATCTTGGTCTTGCCAAGGATGCGCCGGCGTCAATCGGGTCCGGCTGGGTTCTTCATTTCATTCCGGGGGGAAACCGCACATGACAATTCAGTTTGGAATCAGACGCCTGTTGCGAACGCCTATGTCGTTCGTTTTGCTGGCAATTGCTTCGATGGCCATTCCGGCCGCACCGGAGGCCAGGGCCGCTTCCCTAACGGAAGAGGAGGCACGTGAGATCGGCATCGAAGCCTATGTCTATTTTTATCCGCTGATAACGATGGACATCACGCGCAAGCAGCTGACCAATATGGAACCGAAGGAGGGGTCGATCGGCGGTCCGGCCAACCGGTTCGCCAATGTCCGCGAATTTCCGGCTGCAGACATGAAGGCCGTGGTCCGGCCGAATTTCGACACGCTCTATTCGAGCGGCTGGCTTGATCTCACCAAGGAACCGGTGGTGGTTACCGCGCCGGATACCGGAGGCCGCTATTACCTCCTGCCGATGCTGGATATGTGGACGGATGTGTTTGCCGCGCCGGGCTGGCGAACGACCGGAACATCAGTCGGAAACTTCCTGATCGCGTCGCCCGGCTGGAGGCCCGAGCTTCGCGACACGTTCGGCGAATTCAAGCTGCCGGAGGGAACTGAACGGATCGACGCTCCGACGCCTTATGCCTGGATCATCGGCCGCACCAAAACCGATGGCCCTGATGACTACAATGCCGTTCACAAGATCCAGGACGGTTACAAGATCACGCCGCTGTCGCAATGGGGCAAAGGCGCCAAGCAGGCCGAGGTCAAAATAAACCCTTCCATCGACATGAAGACGCCACCGAAGACGCAGGCCGATACAGCTTCGGCGGAACATTATTTTGCTTACGCTGCCGAACTCTTGAAACTTCATCCGCCGCACAGCACCGATCAGCCGATCATTGCCCGCATGAAGCAGATCGGCATCGAGCCCGGCAAGAGCTTTGACCTGTCCAAGGCCGATCCCGTCGTCCAGAAAGCGCTGAAGACAGCGCCGCAGGATGCGCAGGCGCTCATGGGTTGGAAGCTGAAGACATTGGCACGGGTGGTCAATGGCTGGTCGATGAATACCGACACGATGGGCGTCTACGGCAATTACTACCTGAAACGGGCGATCGTGGCGCAACAGGGGCTTGGCGCCAATCTGCCTGAGGACGCCATCTATCCGCTGAACCTTGCGGATGAAAGCGGCAACGCGCTCAATGGACAAAGCAATTACACGCTCCATTTCGAAAAGGAGAATATTCCGCCGGTCAACGCCTTCTGGTCGGTCACTCTCTATGACAATGATGGGTTCCAGGTCGCCAATCCGCTCAATCGGTTCGCTGTCAGCAGCTGGATGCCGTTCCAGTTCAACGCCGACGGCTCGCTCGACCTCTATTTCCAGACGGAAAGTCCCGGCAAGGACAAGGAATGGAACTGGCTGCCGGCGCCGAACGGCCCCTACAATCTGACGATGAGGCTCTATGCGCCGAAGGGCAGCGCGCTGATCGGCAAGTGGAACCCGCCGCCGGTGACGCGTGCGGCGCCAGCAGCTCCGCTCGCGGCTCAGTGACAAAGCTAAGTGTGTCGGGCGCGCCATGATCCAAGCGCGCCCCTCCAAGCCTTTCTTTTCCATCGACAGTTCGGCCCGCATCGAAGCATTTCACGCCCGCAGCCGTTAAACAGGCGGTCGGTTTTGTACGCTGAGGAACGGTACTGCGATGGAAAAGACGGCGACGATGACAACAGAGCTGGCGCTGCTGCTGGCGCTTTCGACGCTCTGGGGAGCCTCCTACACCTTCATCAAAATCGGCGTCGAAACCATCCCGCCTGTGACGCTGGTGGCAGCACGGACGCTTGTCGCCGGCTTGCTGCTTCTCGCTATCATCCGCTGGCGCGGCCTCAAGATGCCGCGCGACCGGCAGACGTGGGTCTACTTTCTGGTCCAGGCCTGCCTGAACAGTGTGCTGCCTTTTACGCTGATCGCCTGGGCCGAGCGGACGACCGATGCCGGCCTTGCAGCAATCCTGAATTCCACGACGCCGATCTTTGCCTTTCTGATCACGGCGCTGATCACACGGCATGAGGTCCTCACAGGCCGCAAGCTGTTCGGTGTGTCGGCGGGATTGATCGGAACCGCGCTGATCATCGGTATCGGAGCGCTTGACAGCATCGGAGATGCGCTCTGGGCGCAGCTTGCCATCGTGACCGCCACGATCTGCTATGCAGGCGCCGCGGTCTTCGGCCGGAATTTCAGGGGGCTCGATCCTATGATGCCAGCTGCCGGCTCGCTGATATCGGGGGCGGCAATCCTGATCCCGGTCAGCGTCATCGCCGATCGTCCCTGGACGTTGCAGCCGAGCCTGCATTCCGTCCTCGCTCTCCTTGCCCTCTCTGTCTTTTCGACGGCACTTGCCTTTGTGATCTATTTCCGCCTCGTGCAGACGTTCGGTTCGGTCGGCGCCACGGCTCAGGCCTATCTGAGGGTACCGATCGGCGTTGCAATCGGTGTCGTCTTCCTCGGCGAAACGCTGTCCTCCACGGCAGGCATTGGGCTTGCCTGCGTCATGGCCGGTGTCATTGCAATGACACTGCCCACCCGAGCGCGGGTCCGTCAGGCGGTCTAATCCGCAATCGCTTGTTCGACAAAAATCGAAAATCGCCTGTTGTCATCGCGCTGTCATTAATGATGAGGATACGGGTCGGCGCAGCGGGGGAATATTGGCGTGGATGCAAAAGAAATGACCGAGGACAAGACGGCAGCTCCACCGGCAGGTACACCTGCGGAAGTGTTCGGCGCCTTCTTGAAGCTTGGCCTCACCTCGTTCGGCGGACCGATCGCGCATCTCGGCTATTTCCGCAACGAGCTCGTGACGCGTCGCAAATGGATCGACGAGAAGGGTTATGCCGATCTCGTCGCGCTCTGTCAGTTTCTTCCCGGTCCCGCATCGAGCCAGGTCGGCTTTGCCATGGGTCTGCTGCGCGGCGGGCCGCTGGGGGCGCTTGCGGCGTGGAGCGCATTCACGCTTCCGTCCGCGCTGATCCTCATCATATTCGCAACTGCCGCCACCGCGCTAGACAATCCTCTCGGACAGGGCCTGCTGCACGGATTGAAGCTCGTTGCCGTCGCTGTCGTGGCACAAGCGGTCTGGGGCATGGCACGATCGCTGACGCCCGACAAGCCGCGCGCAGGCATTGCGCTGGCCGCGATTTTCATCGTGACATTGGGGGGAGCGTTCGGCCAGCTCGCAGCCATCGTGCTGGGCGCGGTTTCCGGGCTCATGCTTTGTCGCGAGGCGGCCATCGAGCACAAGACAGGTTTTTCGTTCGGTATATCGCGATCATCAGGCGTCACCTGCCTGCTGGCGTTCCTGCTCCTTCTGTTCGGACTGCCGCTTATCGTTTCCATCATGGATTGGCAGGGGCTGCGCCTCTTCGATGCCTTTTACCGCTCAGGCGCGCTGGTATTTGGCGGCGGCCATGTTGTCCTGCCGCTGCTCGAGGCGGAGGTCGTGAGGCCGGGCTGGGTTTCGGAAAACGCCTTTCTCGCCGGCTACGGTGTCGCACAGGCCGTGCCTGGTCCGCTTTTCACGTTTTCGGCCTATCTCGGGGCGGTGATGGGGCCGGCTCCCAACGGTATCGCGGGCGCAGCCATCGCTCTGGCCGCCATCTTTCTGCCGGGCTTTCTGCTGCTCGTCGGCACCCTGCCTTTCTGGGACAGGCTCAGCACCTATCCGCTGGCGCAGGCGGCCATGCGGGGTGCAAATGCCGCCGTGGTCGGCGTGCTGGGTGCCGCACTCTACAATCCGGTATGGACAAGCGCGGTCCTTACATCGGCTGATTTTGCTCTTGCCCTGTCCGGCTTCCTTCTGCTGGTGGTCTGGAAGGCGCCGCCATGGATCGTCGTGGTGCTGATGGCAGCAAGTGCGATCCTGCTGCAGCTTTCCGCCTGAACCGTATCGGGCCAGTCAATCCTTTGGCGACAAGGCGGCTTCTATCGCCGCCCATGCCGCCCGGCCGAGCCTTGCATCCGCGGCATCGTTGCCGCCATGGGCGCGAAGGCTGGAGCGGGGCGTCGTCTCGCCTGGAAGCAGCACCCGATGGCCCGCCTTGGGGTCAACGAGCAGTGACAGCGGCCTGCCGCCTTTTTCGCACCGGCTGGCAAGCTCACGCGCAAAGCTCTCTGACGGCCAGAGTGCATCGTCTTCGCCGGCCACGAGGACTAGGTCTGCGGTGGCTTTCTCGATGGGAATCTGCGCTCGCCGCAGCGTTTGCTCGTCGGTCTCCAGGCATTTTTCGAAGAAGGAGCGATAGGACACCAGCCCATCGCGATAGTTCCGCTTCCAGCTGGGATCGGCGGGGACGAATTCCAACGGCTCTCCCTTCCAGGTCCAGGATGAACGTTCGGGCCACTCTCTGCCGTCCTTGCCAGGCCCGATATTGCCCCAGACAACCGAGCTCGGGCTGATCGCTATAACAGCGTTCACGCGCGGGTCCAGGGTGGCGACAAGCAAGGCCGCCTCTGCGCCTTTCGATGTCCCGACGAAGACGATGCGCCGGCATCCCCGCGAAATCAGGTAGTCCGTGGCGTCACAGAAGGTTTCCAGCGGGATTTCGCAAATGCCGGGCGATTGCCCCGTTGCGCCGAACCATTGCAGCGCCAGTGCTTTCGCGCCGGCCCCGGCAAACAATCTCGCACGATCGATATCGACCCTGCCGCTGGAACCGCTGAGCACGGCGACACCGGTCTCATTCGCATCGGGCCGGGAGACGAATGCGCCGTTTACCCGGCCTTCGAGCCGTTCGATTTTGCAGCTGTCCATCGCGCTTGTTACCATGCTGACATCTTGTTGAATTATCGGATGGTTCTCGACTGTCACTGAGGACGGAGCCTATCATGGTCGAGCATGCGCGTGCAGGGGCCTCTTTCGAGGATGCCGATGTCGTCAGCAACTATCCTTACCGTCCGCCATATCCCGAGGCGATCTACGGGAAGTTGCTTGCCATCGCGCCTAAGCGCAGCTGTCTGCTGGATATAGGCTGCGGCCCCGGCAAGATTTCACGGCCGCTCTCGCGGCATTTCGAAAAGGTCATAGCCGTCGATCCCTCCCGCCACATGGTCGAGCTCGGTCAGAGCCTGGAGGAGGGGCGCGCACGCAATCTTCACTGGATCGTCGGTTTCGCCGAAGATGTCGATATCCCCGATCGTCCCGATCTCATCGTTGCCGCTGCCAGCATCCACTGGATGGATCACAAGCGCCTTTTCGCACGGCTGAAAACCTACGCCGCCGCCGATCACCGGGTGGCCGTCGTATCAGGAGATGCGCCTTTCCAACCGGCCTGGGAGGCGGGCTGGCAGTCTTTTCTCACCAGATGGGTTCCTGCCATAACGGGCGAGGCGTTCGATCCCATTGGCAAGCGAGAGGACTGGTCGGCCTACAAGGCGTTCCTCGACGTCGAAGGCTCCGAGCATTTCCACTCCGCTCCATTCGAGCAAAGCGTGGAAGACTTCATTCGCTGCCAGCATTCGCGCGATACGTTCGCGCCATCCCGTCTGGCCGGCAGGATGAACGAGTTCGACGGAGAGCTCGGCGAGATGCTGGCTCCCTATGCTCGCGAACGAAAACTGAGTTTCATCGTCCGGACGAAACTGGTCTGGGGCTCGATCAGGTTGTGATCTGCCTGTGCCCAAAACCGCAATCCGGCCGGTCAAGATGTTGAACCTCTAGGCCACTGCCATGATGACATGGGCCTGAATTTTGGCGGCAATCTCACCGTCGCCATGCCGGTCGGCAATCGCGGATGCGGCACAATCGGTCGCAACGTCCAGTTTTCCCGGGGCTCTGGCTTCGATTTCGCTCCGAAGGACTGTCCCGTGGCAATAGGCGAGCGCAGGAATCCGGGGCGAGGATGCGCGGCTTTGTTCGGCTTTCGTTTCGATCACCACATGGGAGAAACCTGCCTCTTCCAGCTCGGCGCGGATCAGCGCCTTGTCATGATAGCCGTGCGGCGTGCGGACCAGGAAGCGCGGCGGATCATCCGGAAACATCGTCGCAAGGGCATTCGTCACATCGTCGGCAAAAACATTCTCCTCGATGCGGTCCCATACGTTGAACAGGAAATGTCCGCCGGGCTTCAAGACACGCTTTGCTTCGCGGTAGCCGGATATGCGGTTCGGGAAGAACATCGCGCCGAACTGACAGCAGACGAGATCGAAGGCGGCATTTTCAAAGGGCAGCGCCAGAGCATCCGCCTGGCGCCATTCCAGGCGACTATCGAAGCCTTGCTGCGAAGCGGCATAGTCGAGCATCGGCTGGTTGAGATCGCTGATGATATAGCGTGCGCCCGACGACAGTTTCGGCGCCAGTGCGCGGGTGACGACCCCGGTGCCTGCTGCGGTTTCCAGAACGACGCCGGGAGACAGGGAAGCCGCTCTCCGGGCAAGATCCACGGCGAAGGGCTCGAAAATCAGCGGCACCATATAGTGGTCGTAGTTTTCCGGGATCGAGCCGACGAACAGCTTGTCCTTTTCCAGCATTGTCGTCACCTTCCGCCGCCCAATAGGGCTTCAATCACATCGGGTTCACTGCCGCTCACAGCCGCAGGCTTTCGTCCAGCCAGACCCGGAAGCCGCCGCGGAAGGCGTTGTCGTTGCTGCCACGCCGGCATTTGGGCGGCAGATCCTTCAGCTTTTCGACGTTGCCGCCACCGATGACGATATAGTCAGGCAGCAGGGCGGCAGCCAGGCGGTCGGCGACGTCGAAGACCGATTTTCGCCATCTTCCCTTACCGCGACCTTCCAGGCCTCGTTCGCCGACATAGTCCTCGAATGTCGCCTTCTTGTAGGGCATGTGCGCCAGTTCGAGCGGCATGCAGACGTTCTCGGCGATCATCGCCGAGCCTAGGCCCGTGCCGAGGCCAAGAAAGAGCATACGGCCGGCCTCGTAGCTGCCGATCGCCTGCATCAGCGCGTCGTTTACCATGCGCACGGGCTTGCCGAGGGCTCTTTCGAAATCGAAGCCCTTCCATCCCGGGCCGAGGTTGAACGGTTCAGCCGCGGGGCGGTGGGCAGCGACGGGGCCAGGATAACCCATGGCGACGACATCATAGTGCCAGTCGGCCGTCAGATCGGTAAGGGCTGCGACCATCTTCGCCGCCGTCATCGCGCGCCCCGATACGACCGAGCGTCGCTCGCTGCCGCTGCTGAGTTCCGCCTTCACATGCGAGCCGCCGATATCGACGGCGAGCACGATGCGGCCGGCCGGCGCCGCAACCTTCGGCTTGGCTCGCTCACGCGTCTGCTTTTCTTCCATTACGTCGGCCATGGCTGGCGCTCCTCTCGGCTGTACCCTTATTCCTTCCCGCGCTATTCTATAGGGCCCGCGCTATTCTATCGGGCGCAAGATCGTAGCCGGCTGTCAAGCCGGTATATTGCGGATCGCTTAATTTCATCTCACGATGGCACGGAAGACGAGCAAATAGAGCGGAGGAACAGCACTTGGCCTTTCCGACACGACCACCCGGTTCCGTCGAGCCGCCAGGTGCTCCGGGCATCGAGCCCCGATGGACGTCCAGCGACAAGAGTGCTGTTGGTACCGCCGTCAGTTCGGCGAGCTGCGTCTGGTTCACGGCAAGCCACGGCATCCTCAACGAGATCTACGCGCCACGGCTCGATATGGCCTGCGTGCGGGATTTCGGTTTCATCGTCACGGCTCCGGGCTATTTCTCCGAGGAGAAGCGCGACGCCGATCACAGCGTACAGGCGATCGAGGACGGCGTCCCGGCCTTCCGCCTCGTCAATACCGCCCGCGACGGGCGCTATCGCATCACCAAGACCATCTTTTCAGACCCTGAGCGCGAGGTGGTGCTGCAGGACATCTGCTTCGAGGCACTGATAGGCAATCTCTCAGACTACCGGCTGCATGCGCTTGTTGCCCCACATCTCGTCAATGGCGGCGCCGACAACAACGGCTGGTATGATGATTTCAAGGGCAGGCAGATGCTCTTTGCCGAGGGTTCCGGGCGGTCGCTCGCCATTGCCGCTTCGGTGCCCTGGCTTGCGCGGTCAGTGGGCTATGTCGGCATTTCCGACGGCTGGCAGACGCTGTCGCGCGGCGAAGGGCTGAATGAGGAGTATAGCTGCGCCACATCAGGCAATGTCGCGCTGTCAGGGACACTGGATATGCAGGCGGGCAAGGGCCAAGCTGACCAGGGAAGGGCGCTGATCGCCATCGGCTTCGGCACGCAGCCGGAGGAGGCTGCCCTGCGCACGCTGCTCAGCCTTCAGCAGGGCACGGAACCGGCGCTGAAACATTATCGCAGCGGCTGGCGGGAGTGGCAGGCCGGCCTGCTTGCGCTCGACGAACCGCATGATCCTGATAAGCTGAACCGCTACCGCGTCAGCACCGGCGTGCTTGCCACGCACCGCGACGACGCCTCCGGCGCCATCATCGCCAGCCTTTCCATCCCCTGGGGCTTCAGCAAAGGCGATGACGACCTTGGCGGTTATCATCTGGTGTGGACGCGCGATCTGGTGGAAACGGCGGGCGGTCTGCTTGCGGCCGGGGCCACAGCGGATGCACGCTCCGTGCTCGACTATCTCGCTGTCATCCAGGAAGCGGACGGCCATTGGGTGCAGAATGCCTGGCTGGACGGCAGACCCTACTGGTACGGCATCCAGATGGATGAGACGGCCTTTCCGATCCTGCTCTATGACATGTTGCTGCGTGCGGGCGCGATCGATGCCTCGGAGAGGGGACGCTATCTGCCCATGGTCGAGGCGGCTGCGGGCTATATCGTCAGAAACGGCCCCGCCACCCAGGAGGATCGCTGGGAGGAGGATGCCGGCTACTCGCCGTTTACGCTCGCCGTGGAGATTGCCGGCCTGCTTGCGGCGGCCGATGCCGTGGAAGCGGCGGGGCGGCTGGATGCGGCGCACTATCTGCGCGAGGTCGCCGACGGCTGGAACGAGCGCATCGAGGAATGGACCTACGCCACCGATACCGAACTGTCGCGCCGTCTCGGCGTCGACGGCTATTATGTGCGCATCGCCTCGGCGACCGATGGCAGCCTGTCACTGCGGCGTGACTTCATTCCGATCCGCAATCGGGACGATCTCGGCGAGGTGCTTGAAGCGGACCTGCTGATAAGCCCGGATGCGCTGGCGCTGGTGCGCTTCGGCCTCCGCGCCGCCGACGACCCGCGCATGCTCGGCACAGTCGCGGCAATCGATGCGGAGTTGCGCCGCGACCTTCCGGCCGGTCCCTACTGGTATCGCTACAATGACGACGGCTATGGCGAGCGCATCGGCGGTGCGCCCTTTGCCGGCAGCGGTGTCGGCAGGCTCTGGCCGCTCTTGACCGGCGAGCGCGCCCATTATGAACTCGCCGCCGGGCGAGCGGACGAAGCGCAGCGGATGCTTGCTGCGCTGGAAGCTTCGGCAAGCGAAGGTGGGCTATTGCCCGAGCAGATCTGGGACAGCGAGGACGTGCCGCAGCGCGAGCTTTTCCTCGGCCGACCCTCGGGCAGCGCCATGCCGCTCGTCTGGGCGCATGCCGAACATATCAAGCTGCTGCGCTCGCTGCGTGACGGCGTGATCTTCGACATGCCGCCCCAGACCTTTGCCCGCTATGTCGCAGCAAAGCCGGCGCCGGCACCATTCTCCTGGCGGCTGACGGCCCGACGCGACCAGATGCAGGAGGGCCGGCGGCTCCGCATCGAACTGCCCGAGCCTGCTCTGGTACGCTGGTCCACCGACGGCTGGGCAACCGCCGCCGACAGCCCATGCCACGACACCGGCTTCGGCACTCATGTCTTCGACCTGCCGACGCAGGCGCTCGGCCCCGGCATGATCGACTTCACGATCTTCTGGAAGGATGCGCAGCGCTGGGAGGGTGTGGATTTTCAAATTGAGGTGGTTTGAGGCGGGACCCATTTCCGCCAGGCTCATGGGATTCCAGCCAATAAGGAAAGCGACCGTTTCCGGCCGCTAAAGGGATTTATTCCATTTTCTCTGTATTTCCGGAAGTATTTCCGAAAACCCTTGAGATCAGGCCGAGAGGCCAGACCCAGGGGATCAGGACTAAAGTCCAGACCCAGGGATCAGGACTTGTAGATCAGCCAGCTCTTGGTGAATTCCTTCTGCATGCCGTCTTCATAGACGACGGTGCAGTTGCGGCCGGCGTTCTTGGCACTGTAAAGCGCGATATCGCTCTTGGAGTAGAGCTCGCCGGCATCGTCGGCGTGCGATGCCATGCAGATCCCGATGGAGACCGTGACCGGGCCGTAATTGACGCGGGTGCGGGAATTCTTGAAGGGAGTGGATTCCAGCGTCCGGCGAATGCGCTCGGCGACCGCCGTCACTTCGTCCAGCGTGTTGCCGTCGATGATGAGCGCGAATTCCTCGCCGCCGGTGCGGGCGACGAAAACATCGCGCCGGACATTGGTGCGGATGACGGAGGCGACCGTCGCCAGAACCTTGTCGCCGACCGGATGGCCGTATGTATCATTGATCTTCTTGAAATTGTCGATGTCGGCCAAGAGCAGGGCGGTCACCGGGCGCAACGCCGGATTATTGAAGACGGCGGCCAGCCGGTCGTCGAAGGCGCGGCGGTTGGACAGGCGCGTCAGCGAGTCGGTATTGGCGATGCGCTTGTATTCGTCGAGTTCCTTGCGGACCTGATCCATCTCCTGCGAGCGCTGGACCATGTCTTCGACGGTCTTTTCGCCGTGGGTGATCGTATCGCCGGTTGCCTGGGTGAGCAGATCAATGGCGTTTTCGATGAGATCGGCGCTCGTCGTGCTCTTGGAGCTGATGCGCTTGCAGGTTTCGTTCAGCAGCCGGTTATAGCTTTCGAGCGAGGTCTGCTCCTGGCGCAGCACGCGCAGCAGGCCTTCCAGCTCGCCGGCAATGCGGCTGTGGGCATCATCGAAGATCTTGGCTGGTGCAGTGTGGGAGCAATGCTGGGTGCCGAGAGCGTCGAGCTCGGCCTGCGTCGCCTGGCTGCCGAGCGCAGCAAGGTCACGGGTGAGCGCCGGGTTGGAGCCAATATAGGCTTCGTAGAAGAGTTCGTAATTGCGGGGAATTGGTGCAACGCCCATGGAGCGCATGGCATAGGTGATCTGACCCGCCACATCGGGAACCTGCACCTTGGGCGCAACGGCCGTATTCATTCCGGCAACTCCTCATCCAATTCTTAAGCAATCTTCTATTTGTTATCTTAGATTTCTTGGGAAATGATTAAAGCGACATATACCAAAGATTACATACGATAAGTTTGATGGGGATCAATACTACGATCAGCCCTATGATTTTTCTGAAATATTTGTAAGTTCGACTGTAACGGAGACACCTCTTATGCGCGAGGTGCCCCAAAAAAGTTCAATCGTTTTCTCTTTTCAGGAATTGTTTTCGTTTTGTTGACGGTCGGTATCTTTGGTCTGGTCTACTGGCGGGCAGGGCGAGGCGACAGATTCTGTCTCAAGAGACCGGATTTATGGGGATCGGATCGCGGTCCCCTGTCGAAGGCATGAGATTATGGAATCGCCTCGCCACACTTCTCCCGCCATACTTGCGCTCGCCATCATTGCCGGCTGCGCTTTTCTCTTACAGCAGACCGGCTTCTTCAACGGCATCTTCAGCACGGATATCCTCGCCAGCGTAAAGGCGGAGGATATTCTCAGCGCATCCGATATCGCCGCCATGGAAAGACCCGTAATCCAGCCCATGACGGCGGCCCATATCGATCCGGCCGAGACGGCCTCTGTGCGATAGCTAGCAGCCTTAGTCTCAGCCGAGGTTCAGTTCCTGGAAGAAGTCGTTGCCCTTGTCGTCGATGACGATGAAGGCCGGGAAGTCTTCCACCTCTATCTTCCAGACCGCTTCCATGCCGAGTTCGGGATATTCCAGCACATCGACCTTGCGGATGCAGTCCTGCGCCAGGCGGGCGGCCGGGCCGCCGATGGAACCGAGATAGAAGCCCTGATGCTTCTTGCAGGCTTCGCGCACGGCGCGTGAGCGGTTGCCCTTGGCGAGCATCACCATGGAGCCGCCGAAGGACTGGAACTGGTCGACATAGGAATCCATGCGGCCGGCGGTCGTCGGGCCGAAGGAGCCGGACGCGTAACCGGCGGGCGTCTTGGCCGGGCCGGCATAATAGACCGGGTGATTCTTCATATAGTCCGGCATGCCTTCGCCCTTTTCGAGCCGTTCGCGGATCTTTGCATGTGCAAGGTCGCGGGCGACGATGATCGTGCCCGATAGCGACAGGCGCGTCTTGACCGGATGCTTTGAAAGCTCGGCGAGAATATCGGCCATCGGCTGGTTCAGATCGACACGCACGACGGATTCGGACAGCTTCGCCTCGTCAATGTCGGGCATGTACTTGGACGGATCGGTTTCCAGCTGCTCGATGAAGATGCCGTCGCGGGTGATCTTGCCCTTGGCCTGGCGGTCGGCGGAACAGGAGACGCCGAGGCCGATCGGCAGCGAGGCGCCGTGGCGGGGCAGGCGGATGACGCGCACGTCATGACAGAAATACTTGCCGCCGAACTGGGCGCCGACGCCGAGGCTCTGCGTCAGCTTGTGGATCTCCTTTTCCATCTCGATGTCGCGGAAGGCGTGTCCATTTTCGGAGCCTTCGGTCGGCAGCTCGTCGAGGTAGCGGGTGGAGGCGAGCTTGACGGTCTTCAGGTTCATCTCGGCCGAGGTGCCACCGATGACGATTGCCAAATGGTAGGGGGGACAGGCTGCCGTACCTAACGTCAGGATCTTCTCCTTGAGGAAGTCCAGCATGCGGTCATGCGACAAGAGCGAGGGCGTGCCCTGGAAGAGAAAGGTCTTGTTGGCCGAGCCGCCGCCCTTGGCGACGAAGAGGAAGTCGTAGCTGTCGGTGCCTTCCTCATAGATATCGATCTGCGCCGGCAGATTGTTCTTGGTGTTCTTTTCCTCGAACATCTTGATGGGAGCGAGCTGCGAATAGCGCAGGTTTTTCTTTTCATAGGCGTCGAGCACGCCCTTAGAGAGAGCAGCCGTATCGCCGCCTTCGGTCCACACGCGACGGCCCTTCTTGCCCATGATGATCGCCGTGCCCGTATCCTGGCACATGGGCAGCACACCACCGGCGGCGATATTGGCATTCTTCAAGAGGTCGTAGGCAACGAAACGGTCATTGTCGGTCGCTTCCGGATCGTCGAGGATCGAGGCGAGCTGCTTCAGATGGCCGGGGCGCAGCAGATGGTTGATGTCGGCAAAGGCGGTTTCGGCGAGCAGGCGGATGCCCTCAGGGTCGACCGTCAGAATCTCCTGACCCTTGAAGCTGTCGACCGAGACATAGTCGCTGCTGATCTTGCGGTAAGGGGTGGTGTCGGCGCCGAGGGGGAAGAGATCGTCAGCCATCGAAGTGACCTTTCTGGTGGGATATTTTTGGAACCGGTCTAAAACTGGCTGGGGGTAAAAGCAATCGCGGAAGGCGCCGGATTGTTGTCAAAAATGCCGCGGCAGGAGTGGCGTTTCTGAGAATTGACGGCGACGTGTCGAGGCGAGAGGTCTCTTGTTCACGCGGCGTCATCCTCGGCCTTGTTGTAAAGCCCGCAGACATACCTGACGGATGTTCGGAGACAGCCTGACAGTCAGTCGGGGCTTTTAAGGTCGATTTCTGCGACCTGAGTTGCACCGAAGAAGACGCTGTAGAGGCCGTCCTGCTGGAGTGGTCGGATGGCGAGATATTCGGTTCTGAAGGCATTAGGCACGCGCCAGAAGCAGAAGCTATCCCAGAAACAGCCAGTATCCGCTCTCGGACTCGTATAGGACATTGGATTGCAAGTTCGCCTTGGTATGTCCTTGATATGCTGCCTTGGCCGGCTTCAAGCAATCCCGCCGCCCGCATACCCCGGCGGTCTGATCTGCCAGCGCCGCATGGCCAGTGACCGATGCTGCTTGATCGGGCCGCCATAGCTTTGTGAGCTTGCGGGTGGCCCGACTGGGGTCTCTGAATGTCGCCGCTCGACGGTGACCAGGCAGCCTACATACGATGCGAGATGCAACGTCAGGATGGCTATTCAATGAGCCTCACGGACGATTGCTACAGCCTGGGGAAAACTACCTGCCTTGGCCATCGTCACGTCGCTCAGTCGAGGCTGGCCGGCGAGGAAAACGGCCGATTGGCGTCCACCACGAAGATGGCCAGCTCATCGAGATCGGTTGTGCCGGCGTTGAACACCTCCATCGGCGTATCGGCCCCGTGTCCGGTCATGGTCATGCCGGCTTCAGTGTAGGTCACGCCGTGGGGCGTTTTCTGACCGAGCTTGCCAGTCAGCACATAGAATGCCTCGGATCCCGGATGCGTATGGATTGGCGTCTTAGTGCCGGGCGCTCCGCCAGCGCGATTGACGCGCAGCAAATACTCGCTCGCGCTGATCGGCGGAAGGGGGCCGATCTCGACGACCTTGGTTCCGCCTGTTGTGGATCCATTCTTCGGTCCGAGCGTGAACAGCCAGATCTTGTCCGCAACTTCCGCCGCAAGCGAGGTCGGACCCGCCGCGCCCTGGGCATCCTTCAGCGTCGGGAAATTCTCCAGCCGCCAGTACAATGGCCCAGACGGCAGCTCTGTGACCTTCTTCTCAGCCACTGGCTTGATGAAGAACTTGTTTTCTTCGGACAATGTGGCTGAAGTTATCAGCCCGAAAGCAGATAGGGAAATCATAAGCGCGCCGATATGGCGTACGCTGAGGGATCGCAGCTTCATGGTTGGTCCTCCTACTGATGCTTCGTTGGCGGGCCGCTCGACGGTGAGTGCGATGTCGTGCAATCAGGCGACCGTAGGCGATGCGCCGCCCTCCAGTCTCTCACTGTCAAGGCATGGCGATGGCCGCAAGAAGCGCAAATATCGTTGCTCGAATGTCGTGGAGATGACGAGCGGCAATCGCGCCGTTGATGGCAAACACCTAACCCGCCCGCATATCCATGCGGCTTCCCCCTTCGATTGCATTTCTGATCGGTCATTCTACCACAGTTTGGAGGCTGAGGGATCATGTCCAGAACGGCTCCGTTCGCAAAATTTCGGCAGATTTGAGAAATGATCGGATGGTGGGAGGCGTGTGATCGAAATCTATGCGCATGGCCGGTTCTCCGCTCTGCGCCTGAAGCCATGAAATGGATCGCGACGCCGCTCCGCCTGCCCGAATGCGTAGCATTGGAGCCGAGTGGGCGGCCCGTGCATGCAGTCCCGACGTTACGAGGTGGTTGGTTGGATGGCATGGTTCCACCCATTGCGGTCCTTCCGGATCGTGGGATGTGGGGAGGCTTCGGGACCAAAAGAGGTCGTGGTTCAAAAATGTGAGATCTGTAAAGCTTGAGCGATTCCACATTTAGGTCAGGGGCTGGGGCAGAGCCGGCCCTTTCACTATATTATCGGCGATCGGCTCACATCGGGCTGATCATCGTCTCCGGGCGCACGATCGCGTCATATTCCTCCGATGTCACCAGCCCACTCGCTAGCGCCTCTTCCTTCAGCGTCGTACCATTCTTGTGTGCCGTCTTGGCGATCTTGGCGGCGGCATCGTAGCCGATCTTGGGGGCAAGGGCGGTCACCAGCATCAGCGAGCGTTCGAGGCCGGCCTTGATATTGTCTTCGCGGGCCTCGATGCCGACGACGCAATTGTCGGTGAAGGAGACGGCAGCGTCGCCGAGGAGTTGCACCGACTGCAGGAAGTTATAGGCCATCATCGGATTGTAGACGTTGAGCTCGAAATGGCCCTGGCTGTCGGCGAAGGTGAGAGCGGCATGGTTGCCGAAGACGTGGATGCAGACCTGCGTCAGGGCTTCGCACTGGGTCGGGTTCACCTTGCCGGGCATGATCGAGGAGCCGGGCTCGTTTTCAGGCAGCGCCAGTTCGCCGAGGCCGGCGCGCGGGCCGGAGCCGAGAAGGCGGATGTCGTTGGCGAT
>UCCS01000196.1 GCA_900470965.1 Hyphomicrobiales bacterium | reverse complement strand
TCGCTGTCGGCCTGCGAGGGTTCGCTGCTTGTCGTCGACGCCTCGCAGGCCGACAGCGAACGAGAGACTTCATAGGCGAAGTCGACGTGGCCGGGCGTGTCGATGAGGTTGAGAATGTATTTCTCGCCGTTATTCGCCTGGTAGTGCAGGCGCACGGTCTGGGCCTTGATGGTGATACCGCGCTCGCGCTCGATATCCATATTGTCGAGCACCTGCTCAGACATTTCGCGCTCGGCGAGGCCGCCCGTCGTCTGAATCAAGCGGTCAGCAAGCGTCGATTTGCCGTGGTCGATGTGGGCCACGATCGAGAAGTTGCGGATATGGGATAGCGGAGTCGTCGAATTGGTGCTCATGCGCGCCATATAGCAGCGCGCAGATCGCCCGCAAAGCGGTAATTATACCGGGGTTTACCCTATTTTGCAGACTGTGGCGTGTGGCTCAGACCGGCCAGGTCTCCAGCCGCCAGGCCGAATCCCAGAACATCCATTCATATTGGGAGGCGCGCACGAAAACCTCCATCATCTGCTGGCGCTCCACCGGCGAGGCGGCGCGGGCGGCAATGTCAGTCAGCGCGATCACTTCGCGCGCGCCGGCTGCAAATTGCGGATCGCCATAGGTGTTAATCCAGGCCTGGAACACATTGCCCTTGATCGCCGGCCTGCTCTTGATGCCTTCGCCGACATGCCAATAGATCCAGAAGCAGGGCAGGATCGCCGAAAGTGCCACCGCATAGGAGCTGTGATAGGCCGCCGCCAGCAGGAAATTCGTATAGGCAAAGCACGAGGGCGAGGGCTCTGCCGCCGTCACATCCGCGCTCGAAATCCCGAACTGCGTCAGGAAACCGGCATGCAGACCCTGCTCGACGGTGATCGCTTTCTGAGCCGACCCGAGAAAGCGCAGCACCTGCGCATTATCGGGCGCCTTGGCCGCGACGATGGCAAGGCAGCGGGCATAATGCTTGAGGTAGATCGCATCCTGCAGGATGTAGTGGCGGAAAACCTCCGGCGGCAGCGTGCCATCCGAAAGTCGTTCCAGCAGCGGCAATCGCTCGATCTCGGCCATGATGGGCTTGATCCTGTCCCAGGCGGCAGCCGTGAAGCTCTCCGCCGGCTCAGCGCCTTGCGCAATACCGTCCATCTTGCTCTCCGCTCTTGAATCGCCGCTGCCATATATCGACGCCGCCATGGTGAAAGCAAGGCTGCTCGCGAGGACTTGATTCCATCATTGGATCATGTATTTCTCTTATAGTGGAATCATGGATTGACAAATGGAACAGGAATTCGAGCAGGCAATCGGCATCCGTATTCGCATGCTGCGGACGGAAAAGGGGCTGACACTGGATGATCTCGCTACTGCTTCCGGCGTGAGCCGCGCGATGATCTCCCGGATCGAGCGCGCAGAAGCGAGCCCAACGGCCTCGCTGTTGGCGAGAGTCTGCGCCGCGCTCGGCCTGTCGCTTTCAGAGTTTTTTGCCGATGAAGGGCAGGAAGCGTCGCCGCTCTCGCGTCGTCAGGACCAGCAGATCTGGCGCGATCCGGAAACCGGCTATATGCGCCGCGCCGTCTCGCCGCCGGGCACAGCCTCGGATGTCGATATCGTTGATGTCGAATTTCCGGCTGGCGCACGGGTCAGCTTCCCGCCGCATACCGCCAGCCGCGGCATGACACAGCACGTCTGGCTCTTCGATGGTGAGTTGGAAATGACCGCCGGCGAGACCGTCCATCGCCTCAAGCCCGGCGACTGTCTCTTCATGCCGGTCGGCGACGGCCATGTCTTTCACAATCCGGGTCACGCGCCGGCACGCTATTGTGTCGTGCTGGACCGCGGCGACCGTTAATTCACACGCTCATTTACAGGGGACCTATCATGCCGACCATCCGCCTTCTCTCCGCCGCCGAGGCACACGCGGCGATTCCCGACCTCTGCGACGTGCTTGCCGATTGCGTCAATGGCGGCGCCTCGGTCGGTTTCATGCAGCCCTATACACCTGCGGATGCTGAACCCTATTGGCGCGGCGTCGCCGAAGCCGTGGCCGATGGCGCCACTCTGCTCTTCGGCGCCGAAATGGATGGCAAAATAATCGGCACCGTCCAGGTCGGCGCTGCGCAGATGCCGAACCAGCCGCACCGCGGCGATCTGAAGAAGCTGCTTGTTCACCGCTCCGCTCGCGGCCATGGTTTGGGGCGCCTGCTGATGGACATGGCCGAACGCGAAGCGGCCCGTCGCGGCAAGACGATTCTCGTCCTCGACACGGCAACCGGCAGCGATGCTGAAGCCATCTACCCACGTCTCGGCTGGGAGCGGGTCGGCGTCATTCCCGATTATGCGCTCTGGCCTGAAGGTGGCCTGTGCGCCACCACCTTCTTTTACAAGCGCGTGGCCTGATCGCGTTGTGTAAAGGCGTCTATCGCGTCGGCCAGTCTTGAAGCCGGCGTCCAATGCAGAGCCTTCCAGCCGAAATCCTTGGCCGCCACGATATTCTCCTCGACGTCGTCGATGAAGCCGATGTCATCAGGGGCAGCGCCAACGTCTTGCGTCGCAAGCCGGAAGAAATCGCTGAAAGGCTTTCGCGCGCCAAGTGCGGCAGAATAGAACATGCCGTCGAAAAGCGCGCCGAGCCCCAGCACGTCACGCAGGTAAGCAGCGCGCTGGTGTTCCTGGTTGGTGGCGAGGTAAAGAAGCGTGCCCTTGTCCTTTAGGCGGGCGAGATCGTCGAGCAGCTGCCGGTCGAGGCGGGAGTCGTTTTCGAACCAGTAGTCGAGCAAGGTCTGGGCGTTAAGATGCGGTGCGATCCGGCCGAGAACCTCCGTCAGGCGGGGTTCGATCGGCTCCTGGCCGGTGACGATGCCGACCCAGTAAGGCTTGAAGAATTCCTGTTGAAGCAACGGCGCAGGCAGACCTAGGTCGCGCTCGAGATAAGTGAAGAGCGGCAGACCATCCGCCGGCCGTCCGTGAACCAGCACGCCATCGACATCGACCATCAGGATTTTCATCGGGCTTAATCTCTTGAGGAAAAGGGACGCATTCTGAAATCGGGTTGAACGTGGCGTCATCTGCAGTGGCGATCAAGGCGTGTTCAGCGCTTTTTTCTTTAGACGGGCCTGTGTAAGGCTTGAGTCTGACAGACTGATTTGCGGAGGACACTCGTGCGCGTCATCTATTCCGAAGACCACAAGCTGCGTGATGCGAAGACGGAGCTGCATGATGGCCAGCTCGTGACGCCTTTCGAGGCGCCGTTCCGGGCGGAATGGATTCTCGCCGCAGTGAGGGAGGCGGGCTTTTCGGATGTCGTCGCCCCCGAACCGCACGGTCTCGAAACGGCGCGCAAGGTGCATGATCCGGCCTATCTGGAATTCCTGGCGACAGTGTGGGATCGCTGGGTGGCGGCAGGATATAATGGCGAGGCGATCGCCAATTCCTTCCCCATCCGCCGCACCAGCCAGCGCATACCGGAAAACATCGTCGGCGCGATCGGCCATTATGCCAATGCCGCCGACACGTCCATCACCAAGGGCTCTTACGAGGCAGCTGTTGCCTCCATGCGCTGCGCGATGACAGGCTCGGACTGGCTGAATGCCGGCAACCGCTTCGCCTTCGCGCTCTGCCGCCCGCCCGGCCACCATGCCGGTATCGATCTCTTCGGCGGCTACTGCTTCATCAACAATTCCGGCGTCGCGGCCCAGCGTCTGCTGGATCACGGCGCCAGGAAGGTTGCCGTGCTCGATGTCGATTTCCATCACGGCAATGGCACGCAGGATCTCTTCTATCGTCGCAGTGATGTCTTCACCGCCTCGCTGCATGGCGATCCCATCCACGCCTTTCCCTATTTCCTCGGTCATGCCGATGAAGCCGGCGAAGGGCAGGGCGGGGGCGCCAACCGCAATTAC
>UCCS01000187.1 GCA_900470965.1 Hyphomicrobiales bacterium | reverse complement strand
CATTCCGCCAGATCAACCCGTTCCGAACCTTCGGTCTTCTCGGCATCCTCATCTGCTTGCGACGGCGCGATGGGGTGGAAAGCCGCCAAGAAGATCGCAACGGCAAAGAGTGCCACCCCACCACCAACGAAATAGGCAAGGCCGTAGCCGCCGCGATCCGTCATACAGCGGTTGACGGCTTCCCCGGCGGGCTCGTCGGTTTCATGCTCGGCCTCCTCGGCGGCGGTGGACCATCCCGGCCACGCCCGCTGCTCCTTTACGTGGTCGGGGTCAGACAGCCGCACGTTGCGATCGCCACGGGTGCGCTTGCGGTTCCGGTGAACGCTTTTGCGAACTTTGCAAGCCATGCGATCAAGGGGTCATGTCTGGTGGCGCTGCGCGGCCGTCTTCTCCGCGCCGGCGTTGTCGGCGCCCGTGATAATGGGGCCTCATTTCAGGTCGGGGCTCACCGGGCTTCCATCGGTTCGGACTTCTTTCGGAAGACGGCGATGTTATCGCTGAGCCAGCCCGCAACCGATCGCGGCGTTTGGCCCGTCAACTCCGAGAATGTGGACGTCGTTTCGGCGAGCACAGATTCCCGGAACATACCGTCAAGTCCAAGGAGCAAATCGGCAACCATTTCACTTACGCCCGAGGCGATCAGGACGCCGCGATGCTCGTCGTGGGTCCGATGCTGATACAACACGGTCTCACCGAGGAGGCGCGACAGTTCTTCGGCAACCTCCGGCATACTCACCGTACCGGGGCCAGTCAGATGATAGGCGCGCTGCGAGTGAATGTGCTCATTGTCGAGAAGAGCGGCACGCGCGGCATCGGCGACATCGCGAGTGTCGATGAAGTTGACGCGCCCGTTGCCAGCCACGCCACCCCATGAGCCATCCGCGACCGGGGCGCCGGCCCGGGCCAGAATGTCGACGAATGAACTTGGGCGCAAAAGCGTGTAGCCAATGTTATGCGCAGCCAAGTGGGCTTCGATCTGCATGTGCCAATCGAACGGATGCAGCCGAGACGGAGGCCCCATGACCGACAATTTGACGATGTGAACAACGCCTGCGGTCACGGCTGCGTCGATCAACGCGATTTCGTTGGCAACCTGTCGCGGGGACGTGCCGTGGGAAAGGAAAAGGCGCTCCACACCGCGCAGCGCGCCGGCAAGAGTGGCAGGNNGTATCGAAGTCAACTTTGGCCAAAGCGACCCCGGCCGGTAGGTCCCGCATGTCTGGATTCCGCGTCAGCGCCACGATATCGACGGGGTCATTGACCAGGTTTGCGATCAAAGGGGCGCCGACCCGACCAGTAGCGCCGGCCACTGCAATGCGCGGCCTGCTTACTTCACTCGAGGGAGGATTGAACATTTGAGTATCCTTGCTATTTTGGAACGAACGGTCCATCGTTTGTGGAACGATCGGTCCATGATGTCAAGTGAGAAATTGAAATGAGCGGAAAACGTCAGTTCGACGAAACTTCGGTAATCAATGCCGCCATGGATGTGTTCTGGCGGCATGGGTACGCTGCATCGTCCATCGATCAGCTAACGACGGCAATGGGGTTGTCCCGCTCAAGCCTGTACAAGCGATTTCGAGATAAGGATGGGCTTTTCCGGGAGGTGCTTTCAACCTATGCGGAGCGCGTCGTGCATCGAATGAGGGCCGTCCAGGGAGATACCAGACGCGGCCAGCTTGAAGCTCTACTAAGCGAGTTTCTTCCGAACGATGCCAGAGCTGCGCGACCTAAGGGTTGCATGCTGGTCCGATCGTGCACCGAGATGGCAGATTTACCGCTAGAAGGGCAGGTCGTTGCCTTGGAGGGCCTCACGCGGCAGCGGGCGATCTTCGAGGAGATTCTGCGAGAAGCGGTCGCCAATGGCGAGTTGCCATCAGCGGCGGATACCGATGGCTTGGCGTGGCATTTTCTCGGCGTTTTGCAGGCCGTAATGAACCTGCCACAGGCAGGCGCGAACGGCCGCGTGCTGCGGGGCGTCATCGACCTCGGGATGTCGGCATGGCCGCTGAAATAGCGGATGCGGGGAATGCACGGGAGCGTGGTTTGGCCCAGATGTACGACAGATTTGACGCGTACGCGCACGGGAACGAAATTATCGAAGACGATTATGAGCGCGATTGCGAGTGGCATCCCAAAGCAGGTCACGTCGATAAGCTCCTCACCGGCTTCTCAAAGCAAGTGAGCCGATCACAAGCGCCATCCGCCTGCTGGTCTGCGTCTCCCCTCAATCGACCTTGACAAGCGCATCCACGTCGAGACCCTACTAGGCTCGCAACGTCTTAGAAAAAACGAGGGTAGGATGAGGTTCAGCAGACCGGCAGTCGCAGGCGTGGTTGGCGTGGCAGCGTGTGGGTTTGGCGCGAGCCTTGCGGCATCGCCCGCGCTCACGCAGGAAGTCGAGCCGCCCGCTCCATGGGTCAAGCTTACCAGTTCGCATGCCGGAGCGGTGGGAACATGCTCTGTCGTTGATGCGACCGACAACGAGGCTTGTTATATGGTCCGGTGCGACGCCAAGAACGGTCTCATTTTCGAGATCGGTGACGCCACTGTTGGTGAGATGGGTCTGCGATCGGCGCGCTTCGAGATTGGGAGGTACAAAGAGACGATCCGCCTCGACGGGAACAGTTCCGATCGGCGAACGATTGTTCTCTCAAAGCATCCGAAGCTGCTTGCCGCCCTCACATCTGGCGCTGATTTCGCCACTATGTACTCCGTCAAGGCCGATGTGGAATACAGCACCGGCTTTGAACTCACGGGGGCGCGAGACCAGATATCTCGCCTGGCAAGGGGCTGCCCAACCAAGCCGTGACGACGAGCAAGGGTCCGG
>UCCS01000044.1 GCA_900470965.1 Hyphomicrobiales bacterium | reverse complement strand
TCCGCCATCGCCTCCAGGAACCAGGTGCCGAGGCTGTCGGCGCTAGTGGCGATCCGCAGCGTGACGCGCTGTTCGGGACTGTCGCGGTCGCTCAGCGCCGGCAGGTGTTCGAGCAACTCGCTCTCCAGCATGCCGACATTTTCCATGTGCCGGCAGAGCCAGTCGCCCTTTTCCGTCGCCGTACATGGCGTACCGCGCACGACGAGGGCGGCACCCAGCCGCTCTTCCAGCTGCTTGATGCGCTGCGAGACTGCCGATGGCGTGACGTTCAGGACGGCGGCGGCCTTTTCGAAGCTGCCGGTCTGGACCACGGCAAGCAGCACGCGAAGGGCGGGATAATCGATCATGGATAAGCTGCGCTTAATTGACGTTAGGATGATTAATTAGCTTAATGTGGTCGATCCGTCTACGGAGCGTCTCAGCAACGCGACGGAAGCCTCTGATATCATGGATTTTACGACCTATTTCACCGGCCTGGCCGCCGGCCTCAGCCTGATCGTGGCGATCGGTGCGCAAAATGCCTTCATCCTGCGCCAGGGGCTGCGCAACGAATATGTTTTCGCCGTCTGCCTTGCCTGCGCTCTATCAGATGCGATCCTGATCGTCGTCGGCGTCACCAGCCTGGCGCAGGTGGTGAACCTCATGCCCTGGCTCGATCCGGTCATGCGCTATGGCGGGGCGGCATTCCTCATCTGGTATGGGGCAAAAAGCCTCTATTCGGCGGTGTGGTCTCCGGGCGCATTGCAGGTTTCAAACGGGGCGGGGGCAAGCTTCGGCAAGACCATGGCCATGTGCCTGGCGCTTACCTGGCTCAATCCGCATGTCTACCTCGATACGGTGATCCTGCTCGGCACGATCTCGACGCGCTTTGCCGGCCATCAGGCAGCCTTTGCCGCGGGGGCCGTGACCGGCTCCTTCCTGTTCTTTTTTTCGCTGGGATATGGTGCGGCCTGGCTTCGCCCCATCTTTTCACGGCCGGTTTCCTGGCGCATTCTCGAAACCATCATCGCTTGCGTGATGTGGCTGATCGCGTTCAAGCTCCTGAACGGCATGTGACGGCCGCACACTCCTCAGGGAAATCAGAATGTCAGTCGATCCGCATCATCTCGCCCTTGTCTTCACCGCCTACATCATCGCCGCAGCCAGCCCGGGCCCCAGCAATATGCGCATCATGGGCGTGGCCATGCATCAGGGGCGCCAGTCCGCATTGATGATTGCCGCTGGTGTGGTCAGCGGCTCGCTTTTCTGGGGCTCGATGGCGGCGACCGGCGTTTCCGCCATTCTGGCGCAATATGCGCAGGCGCTTGTTGTCCTGAAGATAGCAGGCGGTTTGTACCTGCTGTTCCTCGCCTACAAGGCCGGCAAATCCGCCATGACCTCTGACGAGAAGCAGGGCAGGCCGCTCGACGCCATCAGGCCGGCTTCGGGCTTCAGCCTCTATCGCCGCGGGTTGCTGATGCATCTGACCAATCCGAAGGCGCTGCTCGGCTGGATCGCCACCATGACGCTCGGCCTCGGCCCAGGTGCGACGCCGACGACGGTTGCCGTCATCCTCGCAGGCTGCGCCATTCTGAGCATCACGATCTTCTGCGGTTATGCGCTGGTCTTCTCCACCGCGCCGATGATCCGCATGTATCGCCATGCGCGCCGCTGGATCGAGGGCACGCTGGCGCTCGTCTTCGGGGCGGCCGGCATGAAGCTCCTGCTGTCGCGCGCCTAAAGAGGACGTTCCCGATGCCGCTTTTTCACGGTCTTTCCGCCTTTCCGATCACGCCAGCTGATGCTTCCGGCATTGTCGATACCGGCGCGCTCGCCACCTTGCTTGCCCGCATTCAGGCCGCGGGTGCCGATTCCATCGGGTTGCTCGGCAGCACCGGCGGTTACGCCTTCCTGTCGCGCGATCAGCGACGCCGGGCGGTGGAAACGGCGATGTCTGCTGTCGGCGGCAAGATCCCCGTCATCGTCGGCGTCGGAGCGCTTCGCACAGATGAGGCGCAGGCCCTGGCTGATGATGCACGGGCGCTCGGGGCGGATGGCCTGCTGCTGGCGCCGGTCTCCTATACGCCGCTCACCGATGACGAGGTCTACGAGCATTTTGCAGCCGTGGCCGATGTCGGGCAGTTGCCGCTCTGCATCTACAACAATCCGGGCACGACGAAATTCACCTTCAGCGTCGAGCTGATCGCCCGGCTTTCCAGGCTTGGGACCGTCAAGGCGGTGAAGATGCCGCTGCCCGCCAATGGCGATTTCGCAGCCGAGATTAAGAGTCTCCGCGCGGTGACGTCTGACGGTTTCGCGGTCGGCTATAGCGGCGACTGGGGTGCTGCGGATGCGTTGCTGGCGGGCGCCGATGGCTGGTACGGCGTGGTTGCGGGCCTGCTGCCCGCCGAGGCGCTGAAGCTGACGAGGGCTGCGCAGGCGGGCGAGGCGGCAGAGACTGCGCGCATCAACGATGCCTTCGCGCCGCTCTGGGCGCTGTTTAAGGAATTCGGCAGTTTCCGCGTCATGTACACCATTGCCGATCTCCTCGGCCTCGGCCGGTTTTCGCCGCCACGCCCGGTGCTCGGCCTTCCGGAGCAGGCGCGCGGGCGGGTGCGCGAGGCGCTTGAGAGCCTTGGCTCCGCAGTCGGCCGCTAGGGTCCCGTACCCAACAGGCTTGCGTGCTTGGCGAAGAGTCGCGACAAGATATGACAGCTCGACCGAAGCTTTCTTGCTGCCGCGTCATCAGCAACAATCAGCGGTTCTTGAAGCGCCGGCCGCCGGTCTGGGCGAGGGACTTGATCGTTGATAGTGCACTGAGGGAAACGCCACCGCGGTATGCAGTGGCGTTGCTGTGTCTAGTCGAATGCGACGATGATCTTGCCGCGAGCGCGACCTGATGCCTGATGCTCAAAGGCTTGGGCAAGGTCGAGCGACGACACTTTCTGATCGACGAGAACCTTCAGCGAACTCGCGTCAATAGCTTCGACGATCTTTTCAAGACGGCTTCGGTCGGAAGCATGGAAAACGAAACTCGCCGCTACATTATGCGCCTTCGCGAGCGCTTCATCGGGTGGCGCGGAGGTGGCCAGGAGATATCCGCCCGAGCGCAGGACGTTGAACGATCGCTGCTGGGTTTCACCGCCGATCGTGTCGAGCACCACATCGATGTCAGACACCTTGTTCACAAAGTTCTCCGACCGATAATCGATCACCTGATCCGCGCCGAGCCGGCGGGCGATGTCGATCCCCGTTCCCGATGCTGTCGCAATCACGTGTGCGCCGACAGAACGGGCAAACTGAATGGCAAAACTACCGACGCCACCGGCACCCGCATGCACCAGGACGCGTTGACCGCGTTTCAGGTCCGCGACTTCGAACAGTGCCTGCCACGCGGTGCCCGCCGCTGTCGGAATGCCTGCTGCTTCTTCGAGCGATACCTTCTTCGGCACGCTGACCAAATAGTCATCTCTGACGACAGCGAATTCGGCAAACGCGCCGCCGCTTGTCGGGTCGAGGCGAGCCAGGACTTCGTCGCCTTTGCGCCAACGGGTGACGTCGCTTCCTGCGTATTCGACGGTGCCCACAAGGTCGGTGCCCAAGATGTAGGGGAATGCCAGCGGGAAGAACGCATGCATAAACCCACGCTGCAGCTTTACATCGAGCGGATTGAGGCTTGCCGCCTTGATACGCACGAGAACCTCGCCCGGGCTGATATCCGGCGTCGGTACGTCCTCGACGACCGGCGCAACGTTATAATTGCCAATGCGGAGGGCTTTCATCGGGTCGTCTCCTCCGCTTGGACAGGCCATGCGCCAACCTGAAACAGCCAGCCGAACCAGTCCTCGAGATGCCAGGTGTGCGTCAGCATGCCGTTGTCGATGTGGTGGAATTCGTGAATGGGCATCCGAAAGGATCTACCGGTTGGAGCGATGCCGAACCATTCGCCGGTATGGGTCCCAGTAATGACTGCACGGACGGCAGCGCGACCTGGTGCGCCGATGATCTCCAGGATCTGGATCCTGATGTCCGGAAAGGCCGCGACAAATTCTCGGATAAGAGGTTTCATGCCATCGCGACCCGGCTGCTGGTGCGGTGCAAGAGGGATATCCTGCCAGTCCGCCGTAACGGCTTCGTCGAGAAGGTCCGGGTTCCCTTCGCTGAAGGCCCGGTAGAGCGTCTCCACGGCTCGCAGTTCTTCCGGCGAAATGCCGAAAACACTCGGTTTATTTTCGGTAGTTTCCATAGTTGCTTCCCTTGCTGAGGATGTGGCTTGGGAAGACGTTATCCGACGGCGCGTCATGCTTGAAATCGATATTGAGTATGTGTAATTATCCATTCTATGGATTTGCACGGTATCGATCTTAACCTGCTCGTTGCCTTCGACGCTCTGATGGCCGAGCGAAGCGTCACCCGCGCTGGCACACGGATCGGGCGCACACAGCCGGCCATGAGCGCGGCCCTTTCAAGGCTGCGAACCTTATTGAAAGACGAGTTGTTTATTCGCGGGCCGAATGGGCTGCAGCCGACGCCGCGCGCCCTCGATTTAGCCGAGCCGCTCAGTCATGCACTGGCCGAGATTCAGCGGACGCTTGAATTCACCCAAGGCTTCGACCCATCCACCTCGACGGTCAGTTTTTCTCTGGGTTTATCCGATCACCCAACCTTCGTCCTGCTGCCAAGTCTTCTTGAAGCCCTGCGCGAACAGGCGCCAGGGATTACATTGCGCATCCGCAACTTCACGGCGCGTGACGACGCCATCAGCATGCTCGATTCCGGGGAGGTCGATCTCACCATCGGCGTGCCGCCTTCGCCGACGGGCAGAATTCTCAATCGACCTCTGTTTCAGGAAGGGTTCGTCTGCATCGTTCGAAAAGGGCACGCCGTCGCGTCGGCGCCGTTCGACCTCAAGACGTTCCTCGGACTTTCTCACCTGCTGGTCTCGCCGGAGAACGACCGATTTGGACTAGTCGATGCGGCCCTGGCGAAGCAAGGCCTGAAGCGGCGCCTTGCGCTGACGCTCCCGCATATGTACGCAGCGCCCCTGTTGATTGCTCGTTCCGATATGATCGCGACGCTGATGGGAGGCGTGGTTCTCGCATCTGGACACTCGCACGAACTCTCGATCCTGCCACTACCGCTCGAGCTGGAGCCTGTCCAGTTCGTCCTGTCGTGGCATCGGCGCAACGATGTTCATCCTGCCCAGCGATGGTTCAGGGACTGCATCGCATCCCTCTCGATGTCACTGCCTGCCCTCGGTGACCGTTCAACGGCTGACTGACGGTCGACCCATAATTCGGGGCGTAACGTCTGGCATTTGGGGCGCGCTCCAGCCCGCTACAGGACTACGCTCGGCATCTTGAAAGCATCAATTTTCTTAATTGATTCAATCCTGTAGTTCAGGAGTAGGGCATCGACGCCAAGCGCTCATCATAAAAGCTGTGGATGTCAACAAATACAGGAAATCAATTTGCCGAATGGTTGGGTGCTGCTCATCCTGCAAAATGTGCAGACGCGGCTGTTCTCCGATTTGGGGAGGTGGCGCGATTGGAACATAGATGAGGAAAATCGATGGAACCCGCAGACCCTAAAACAAGCAGACTGGTTGATAGACGGCTCTTGCTGAAGCTCTCCATGGCCGGTGGCTTGGCCGCCGTCGTTTCGCCGCCTGGCGTGGCGCAGGCGCAAGACGCGCAGCCGCTTCTGGCCGCGCGGCCTATGCCGATCGTCGATACACGCTTCCCCGCTGAGATGGCGCCTGGCGTGTTTGTCCTGCCTGACAAACGGATACCACTCGTCCCAAATATCGGCATCATCGTCGGTCGCGAAAAGGTGCTCGTCGTCGATTGTGGGATGGGCGTCGAAAACGCAGAGAAGGTGATGCGACTCGCGGGGCAACTTGCTCCAGGCCGGCAGATCGTCCTGACGGTCACGCACGCACATCCCGAGCACGGTTTCGGAGCGCAGGTGTTCAAACCGGACGGACGAATCTACTACAACGCCACCCAGCGCGATTACCTCCAGCGCTCCGGTGCGACACTGCTTGATGGCTTTCGTACCGGCGTTCTTCCGCCTACGCAGAAGCACCTGCTGGACGGCGTCGTGCTTACCCCTCCCGATGAAACTTATGACGGCGCCCAGGCAGTATTGGACCTTGGCGGTCGGATGGTCGAATTCCGCACCTGGGGCACAGCGCATACTCCGGGTGACCAGATCATATACCTTCCCCAGGAAGGCATCGTCTTTGCTGGCGACCTACTTGAGGAAAGGATGTTTCCGATCGTTCCTCTATTCCCGCCAATGATCACCTCAGGCGACATCGATGTCGCGCGGTGGGAGATTGTCTTGAATGATATTCGGCGCCTCGAACCACGGCTGATCGTGCCCGGTCACGGCAATCTGGGCGGCGTGGAAATCGCCGAGGATGTGCTCGCCTACTTCTCGGCGATGCGCAGCCTCGTTCGGGCTGGTGGGCGTTCCGTCAGCGATCTCCAAAGCGAGATCCGCGCGAAGTATCCGACTTGGGAAAACAGCGAGTTCATCTCTCCTGCCTTGCAGTATTTCCAACAGGGCGCCTGACAGCCAAACGCATCATACGCCGAGCCATGTCGGATCAGACCGAATACCATGTGGCTTATTGGTCGCCGCCGCCACTCGTGCGGCGGCACATCATCGGCGAAGCGGCATGCTCGTCGCAATCCGCCGCCGCTTCATCCCTGTGTCTTCTTGCGGACGTCAGGGACGAGGCGGATATGTGCCAGCGCCTGGGTGACGATCAGACGGCCGGTTGCGCCGAGGATCAGGATCTTCCATCGCGGCGGCTGCTGAGCACCCGCGTATCGGCCTTTCTCGATTATCTGAAGGAAGCCTTTCCGATGGGAACGCCCGACGAACTGGCGGCCTATATTGGAGGATGAAAGGGAGGCGTTAACGAGATGGATTGCAACGCGTTTTAGTCAGCGGGAGGGGGCCCGTCCGGAGTGATCCGGACGGGCCTTATGTTGTCAGGCCTCGCGGGGTATTCGAAACCAGGCAACATACAAAGCAGGCAGGAAGAGCAGCGTCAGGACCGTGCCGACGACAATGCCGCCCATCATCGCGTAGGCCATCGGCCCCCAGAATATCTCCCTGGAGATCGGGATCAGCGCGAGCGTGGCTGCGGCCGCTGTCAGCATGATTGGACGCATTCGATGCTCCGTCGCTTCGATGACGGCTTGCCAGGGGGGCATGCCCTCGCTTCGAAGATGCTCTATCTGGACAACAAGGATGACGGAGTTGCGGATCAGAATACCGATCAGCGCCAGGACGCCGAGGATTGCGACGAACCCCATGGGCGAATTGCTGAAGAGCAGCGCTGCAACAACGCCGATCAGCGCGGTGGGGGCAACGGCGAAGACCAGGAACAGCCTGCTGAAACTTTGCAGCTGGATCATCAGGATCGTCGCCATGATGAACAGCATCAGCGGTGCGACGGCCACGATCGGCCCCTGCGCCTTGGCGCTTTCCTCGACCGAACCGCCGTCAACAATGCGGTAACCGCTCGGAAGGCCCTTGCGGAACTCATCGACTTTCGGCTGCAGTTCGGCGACGATCGTTGCCGGCTGGGTCGGTCCCACCACCGCGGCCTTGATGGTGATGGTCGGCGTGCGTGTGCGCCGCCATATCGTCGGCTGCTCCAGTTCGTAATGGAAATTCGCAACCGCAGACAAGGGCACGGACTTGCCATTGGAGCCGGCAAGCTGAAGGTTCTGCAGCGTCTCGATCGAACCTCGCTCCGAGGTCTGGGCTCGGCCGATCACATCGACGAGATAGATGTCATCGCGGATCTGCGTGGCAGCCGATCCCTCGACGATGCTGTTCAGGGCCGTTGCAATATCCTGCGACGAGACACCCAGCTGGCGCGCCTTGTCCTGGAGCACATCGACCTTGACCACGCGCGATGGTTCGTTCCAGTCGAAGGTCATGTTGGACAGCAGCGGATGCGGGCCGACGATGCCGGCAAGCTGGTGGGCGATGTCACGGACCTTCTGGATATCCGGCCCGCTGACGCGATATTGCACGGGCTTGCCGACCGGCGGGCCGATGTCGAGAAGCTTTACGAAGGCGTCGGTTCCGGGGAAGGTTTTCGTCAGATATGCCTGAAGCTCGCTTTTCACCTTGTCGCGAACGTCGAGCCCCTTGGTGACGATCACCGTCTGGCCGAACGAGACGTCGGGGGTCTGCACATCATAGGACAGGATGAAGCGGGGAGCCCCTTGTCCGACATAGCTCGTCCAGTGATCGATATCCCCGTTGTTGGCCAGCATCTCGCTTTCGAACCTGGCCATCTGCCTGTTCGTCTCCGAAATGGAGCTGTTCTGCGGCAGGTTCCAGTCGACGATCAGTTCGGGCCGGTCGGAGGAGGGAAAGAACTGTTGCTGCACCAGGCTCATGCCGCCGATCGAGAGGGCAAACACTGCCAGCGTTGCGCCAATGGTTATCCAGCGCCAGCGCAGGGCCAGGCCGAGGAGCCATGCGAAGATGCGTGCAAAACGGCCTTTCTGCTCATGATGCGATTTCATGGTCTTCGGAAGGATGGTCACGCCGAGCAAGGGTGTGAACAGGACCGCGACGACCCATGAAACCAGGAGCGATACGGCGATCACCACGAAAAGGGTGAACGTAAACTCGCCGGCAGCACTGGTATTGAGGCCGACGGGGATAAAGCCCGCGACCGTCACCAGCGTGCCTGTCAGCATCGGGAAGGCGGTCGAGGTGTAGACGTGTGTCGCCGCCTTTCGGAGATCATCACCCACCTCCAGGCGGGCCACCATCATCTCCACGGCAATCATTGCATCGTCGACCAGAAGACCAAGGGCGATGATCAGTGCGCCCAGCGAAATGCGCTGCATCGAAATGCCGGTATAGGCCATGACGAGGAAGGTGATCGCCAGCACGAGCGGAATGGAGATGGCAACCACGAGTCCCGCCCGAACGCCGAGGCTGATGAAGCTGATCGCAAGCACGATGACGATCGCCTCGAACAGCGCACGCGTGAAGCCCGACACGGCCTCGTCCACGACGGCGGGCTGATCGGAAACGCGTTCCACGTCTACGCCGATGGGAAGGTCGGCAGTGACCTGCTCGATCTCCTTGTCGAGCGCTTCACCGAATTCAAGCAGGTTTGCGCCGGTCTTCATGCCGATCGCGAGCCCGATCGCCGGCTGGCCGTTATAGCGGAACAGTGCGGAGGGCGGATCGACGTAGCCGCGCTTGATCGTGGCGACATCGGTCAGCGGAAAGAAGCGATCGTTGACACGAAGATTGATCGCCTTGAGGCTTTCCTCTGAAGTGAACTGGCCGCTGACCCGCAAGGCGATGCGCTCGGGACCGGCGTCGACGAAGCCCGACTGCGTCACGGCATTCTGCGCCTGCAGCGTCTCGATCACCGATTGCTGGTTAAGCCCGAGAGCGGCGATCTTTCGCGTCGAAAATTCGAGATAGATGGCCTCATCCTGCGCGCCGATAATGTCCACCTTGCCGACATTGGGAACGGTCAGCACTTTTGCGCGCGCGTCCTCGACGAGATCGCGAAGCTGGCGCTGTGTCAGCCCGTCGCTCGTAAAGGCGTAGATATTGCCGAAGACATCGCCGAAACGATCGTTGAAAAACGGCCCGATAACGCCGCTCGGGAAATCTCCCTTGATGTCGCCGATCATGTTGCGTACGCGCATCCAGATGGCATTCACATCCTTGGCCTTGGTCGTCGGCAGCAATTCCACGAAGATCGTCGTCTGCCCGGCAACCGTCTCGCTGCGGGTGAAATCGAGCGATTCCAGTTCCTCGAGTTTCTTTTCGACGCGGTCGGTGACTTGCTTGGTCACTTCCTCGGCTGATGCACCAGGCCACTGCACCTGGATGATCATGGTCTTGATAGTGAAGTTGGGATCTTCCTCGCGGCCGAGACCGATATAGGAAAAGGCGCCGGCCAGAATGAAGACGATCATGAAGTACCAGACGAGCGAACGATGTTCGAGCGCCCAGTCGGACAGGTTAAATTTTTTCACGGGGATTTTTCCTCAGTCTACTCTGACGGCCTGGCCATCGACTAGTTTGTGAACGCCGGCAATGACGACGCGTTCGCCCGGGCTGATGCCCCCGGCGATGCGAACGGAGCCTCCCTCGGCGACGTCTCCGTCGATCCCGATCGCGCGGATGGAAACCTTGGCGGCAGCGGGATCGACCACCCAGACGTTCGGCTTTCCGTCCTTGATCAGGATGGAGGAGGAGGGGAGCAGGATTGTCGGCTGAGCGTCGACGGTTGCGGTTGCGGTTACGACCGAGCCCAGGCGAAACGCGGCGGGAGGATCGATGAGCGTTATTTTTGTGCGTCGCGTGCGGGTCGTCGCCTCGGCTTCCGGTGCGATCTCCCTGACGGCGCCGCTCGCACGGATGGTCGGGTCCAGCTGGAGAGCAATCTCGAAGGGCGATCCCACCTTGAGGCCGTCGAAGCTTGCGACCGGTATGTCGATCACCGCATCGCTCTGTTCAGGGCGGGCGATGGTGGCAATGCTCTGGCCCGCGGCCACGACCTGGCCGACTTCGGCCGAAGTCGCCGTCACGACGCCGTCGAATTCCGCCCTGAGCTGCGCGTATCCGAGCTGCTCCTCGGCCTTGTCCAGATTGGCTTGGGCCTTGGCAACCGCGGCAGCGGCACTTTTGCGCCCAAGTTCGGCCTCTTCGTAGGCCGCCTCGCTTCCCGATCTGCTCTGGAGCAGGGACCGCTGGCGTTCCTCGGTGGATGCGGCATTCGCGAGCTGCGCCTGCGCATTGGAAAGCTCGGATTGCGAACTTCTGACCGCAAGCTCCAGCGCCAGCGGATCAATGGCAGCAACGACATCGCCCTTCTTCACGACGTCGCCGACGCTGACCTTGCGGGCGATGACCCGTCCGAGGACCCGAAATGCCAGCTGGGTCTCGATCCTGGCCTGGACCGTGCCTGGCAGGGTCAGTGCGGAGGCTGCGGTCGACTTGACGACAACGGAAAGGACGGGACGCGGCGGCTGCTCATGTGCTTCTTCCTGCTTCTGGCAGGAGGTCAGCAGCAGTGATCCGACGATCGCAAGGCCGGCTGTGATACGGATATTCATTCTGCGGCTCCCTTGCCATATGCGACGACCTCGCCTGGTCGCAGGAACTTCGTGCCGTCGACGACGACGATGTCTCCCGGGGAGACACCCGCGCGCACCGCAAAGCGGCCGGTCTCATAGTTGGAGACATCGATCGGGTGGAGCGACACGCTCGATGAGGCGGGGTCGACGATCCAGACGGCCGGCTGGCCGCTCTTCGAGGCCATGGCCGACCACGGCAATTCGATTGCATCCTGCGCTACGGAGCGGAAGGAGCCGACAACAGGTGCGCCAAGCTGCATGTCCGCCGTGCCTTCGAGACCCACCTTGACCCTGATCGTTCCGGTCGACGGGTCGATCGTGGGCGAGATTTCGCGCACGGAGGCTTCTATTCTGTGAGATGGCGCCGAAAGGGAGCTGACGGCGACCGTGTTTTCAAGGTTGCGGCCGAGATAAAGGGACTCGAAGACGTTGAAGACGGCGTCGCGCGGTCCATCATGCGCAAGCGTGAAGATGAGTTGCGCCGCCTGAGCGACCTGGCCGACTTCGGCATTTCTGGCGGTGATGACGCCATCGGCATCGGCGCGCAGTTCCGTATAGGAGAGCGCGTCTTGTGCCGTATCGAATTGCGCCTGCGCCAGTTTCACACCGCCCTCAGCGGTCAGCAGCGCTTCCTGGGCCTGATCGAGCGCAGCTCGGGTCGCAACCTGCGTCTTGAAGAGGTTCTGCTGCCGGTCGAAGGCCAGCTGGGCCTGCGTCTGCTGGGCAAGCGCCGATTGCAGGTTGGCGGTGGCGACGCCGAGATCGGCTTTCTGCTCTTCGGCGTCCATGCGCGCGAGCACCTGTCCCGCCTTCACCGATGAGCCGACATCGACGAGACGCTCGACAATGCGGCCGCTGACCCTGAAGGAAAGGTCGCTTTCGACGCGTGCGCTGACTTCGCCTGTTATGGCGTTGTTTTCGACTGTTGGCGTGACCTTGGCCACGACAGCCTCCACATTCTTCGGCTTTGCCTCACTCGCGCTTTGCTTTTCGCATGAGGCAAGCGCGACTGCGCTGACGCCCAGCCAGGCGGCAACAAGGACAGTTTTCATGATTTACCTCTTGCATCGGTTCGGCAGACGAATAATATTGACTAACCAATCAGTCAATGAAAATTTCTTGACGCCCGACCATAAAAAACGCTCAAGGTGAGCCATGCCTGATACGAAGAAATTGACGCGTGCCGAGCAGAAGGCCCGCAGGCCCGCAGAGATCCTGGATGCGGCCTTTGAAGAGTTCGTCGACAGCGGCTATGTGGCGACGCGTGTCGAGGACATAGCCAGCAGGGTCGGGGTAACGAAGGGAACTGTCTATGTTTACTTCGAGACCAAGGAGCAGCTTTTCGAAGCGATGATCGGGCATATTTCGGAGCCGCTGGAAGGTCTGCTTGCGAGCGCGAACGAACTGAAGGGAACCGCCACGGAGCGGCTTGAGAAGACGATCGAGCTGATCTACGATCTCGTGGTCAGGGACCGCAGGTTACGCGAACTGATGCGGTTCATCATCGCCGAAGGTTCGCGCTTCCCCCAGATCGTCGACAGGCACCACGAGGCGTTCATCGACCCTCTCGACTGGCAGATGCAGTCCCTCATCGATGACGGCGTAAGGCTTGGCGAATTCCGCTCGGCGCCAGCTGCGTTTTCCGACGCAGTCGTGGCTCCCGCCATCACCTTCCTGTTCTTCAAGCTCCTCTTCGACGAGCGGCGGCCTCTGGACAGAGATGCCTACGTGAAAGCGCATGTCGATCTCGTGCTGCACGGACTGTTGGCCTGATCGGCTTGCGACCGTCGTCGGACTTAAAGCCCGCCATTATCCTTCTGTGATGCGGAGTTATCGGCTGAAGCCGCGGCCGGGGCGGCCCGCTATGCCCGCAGGATCTTCTCCATCGCCTTTCCCTTGGCGAGCTCGTCGACCAGCTTGTCCAGGTAGCGGATCTCCCGCATGGTCGGCTCCTCGATCTCCTCGACGCGCACGCCGCAGACGACACCCGTTATCAGCGATCGGGAAGGGTTCATCGCCGGCGCCTGCGCAAAGAAATCCTCGAAACTGGTTTTCTGCGACAGCTCATCGTCCAGGCTCTCCGGGCTGTGCCCCGTCAGCCAGCAGATAATCTCATCGACCTCCGCTTTGGTGCGGCCCTTCTTCTCGGCCTTGGCGATATAATGGGGGTAAACGCTTGCGACGCTGATCGAATAGATACGATGCTTCGTCATGCCTCCGGAGAGCTTCCCGTTGCACGATCTTTTCAGACGCCATGATAGACGAGGCGCGCGAACAATTCGGGGGTGACGAGGAACTGCCCCCATTTCGCATCGAACTCGGCCGTCGGCTTTGCGGCAATGACCTCGTCGATCGGCTTTCCGGCGGCTTTCAGTTTGGCGACGTTCCCGCGGATATCGACCAGCATCGTCCTGTAATCGGTCAGTTCCGACTTGTTGCTGACGGGATGGCCGTGACCGGGGATGACGATGGTGTCGTTGGCGACATTGGCCAGGATGTCCTCGACCGCCTTGATCATTCCGTCGATCCCGCCGCCGGTCGAATAGTCGATGAACGGATAGATGCCGTACCAATAGAGGTCTCCGGCGTGGACGATGTTTGCTTCGCCGAAGGTGACAGAGATGTCGCCATCAGTGTGAGCATTCGGATGATGCTTCAGCATCAGGGTGGATTTGTCGAGCTTGAGGGACATCTCGTCGGTGACGGTTTCCGACGGCGCGGCGGCGAGCGGCGGTCGCGGGAACTCGTAATCCCAGTCTTCGACCCTCACGACTGACATCAGGTGTTTGCAAGTGTTTTCATGCGCCAGAATGGCCGCGCCCTCGGCGTTCAGCCATGCGTTTCCATCCGTATGATCGAAATGCCAGTGCGTGTTGATGAGATGACTGATCGGCTGTTTGCCAAGTCGGGCCAGGGCCTCGAGTATCCGGGGCCGGGACGCGGTGATGCCGCCATCGATGAGGACCTTTCCGTCCGCCCCCGTCAGGACGGCGATGTTTCCGCCCGATCCTTCAAGGATCGATACGCCGGCCCTTGCCTTATGTACCTTGATCGGGTCCTTGGCGGCGGAGTCGCGGATCAGGTCGACAATGCCCTGAGCCTTCGCGAATACCTGTCTTGGGGTGAGCCAGCCTCCCGATGCAGCGAATGTCGAGGCGGCCATGCAGCAGAGACAAAACCCGCGACGGGAAAGTCTGAAATCCTGGGTCATCTGGCAGGTCCTTTCCGGAATGGCGGCGGGGCTGCAGGGGTCAGGATGAAGACGCTTCCCCGCCTGGGGTGATGATTTCGGGATGCGTGGAGCACATGCCGTAGAGCAGGCGATTGCACGGTTTGAGCGTGCTGTTTTCTTGATCAGCTTGATAGATGAAAAAGCGGAGCCGGCGATGGGAACGCTCTGGTCGTCATCGTCGCGCCTGGGGGCCGCAGATGCCCCATCAGATCGTTGTTCTCCCTCGCATGATAAACCCCGGACGGAAGCTCTCAATGCAGTTGCGCGAATGTACAATATCAGAAAATTGCGCGCAATCATCCGCGCCTTCGCGGATTCCGTTGTTTCGGGAGAGCGAAATCCATGGCCGCTTCCGTTCCAGGCCGATATCGATCACCGCCGAATTTCGGTCGAGCCAGATCTTTAAACGCCGGCCGCCACAAATCGCAGATGGCAGTGACTCTTTTTGCCTCGCTGGAACGTCGTAGTTGCGACCGTCGTCGAACGGTTGGACCCGACCCGAATGAGGACTGAGAGATGAATCTGGACGGAAAGCGAATTGTGGTTGTCGGCGGGAGCCGCGGCTTGGGGAAGGGGCTTGCCGAGGCATTCGCGGCGCGCGCAGCCGACGTCACCGTGGTCGCCCGAAATGCGCCGGCCGCGCAGGGGGCAGGCGAGCAAGGGACCGTCACCGCCATATCGGCCGATGCAACCGATGTCGACGCGGCATGGCGGATCATGGAGCAGGCGCGACCCGATCTCGTCATCATGAATGCCGGTGCGGAACCACCCATGGAACGGATCGACCGTATTGGCTGGGAGGCATTTGCGACCAACTGGAATGTGGACGTCAAGGCCGCGCTGCACTGGGTACAAGCGGCTCTGACCTTGCCGATGGCGCCGGGCGGGCTTGTCGTGCTGGTCTCCAGCGGAGCCGCCGTGCAGGGGTCGCCGCTATCGGGCGGTTACGCGGGAGCCAAGCGCGCGCAGTGGTTCATTGCAAAATATGCCGAGGGCCTGTCGGCGCAACTCGGCCTGGGTCTGCGCTTCCGGGTCATCGTTCCCCGGCAGATGTTTGCAGGAACCGGTGTGGGCGATACCGGCATCGCGGCCTATGCCGCGGCGGCGGGTCGGACATTTGCCGAACAGGCCGCCACCTGGCCGGACATGACGCCGCGGGCTTTCGGCGATATGGTCGCCGACCTGATCGGCAGGACTGATCTCGCCGAGGCCATGGTCTACGCGGTGCGTGGGGATACGGGTGTGACGGTCATCGAATGACAGAAGACGCTGCTCTCGAAGACGAAGAGAGGAAAACTCTGCTCGCAGCGCTCGCGAGCGAAGCGGACGCGCTTCGCGCCGAACTGCACCGCTATGCTGCTCGTCTGGTGGGTTCGGTGATCGACGGCGAGGATGTGATTCAGGACGCGTTTGCCAGGGTATTTGCGACGGCCGGCTCGATCCCGCCGGACACGCCGCTGCGACCCTGGCTGTTTCGCATTGTCCATAACAGAGCCATAGATGCCCTGCGCCAGCGCAGTACACGCCGGGCGGAGCCCCTTGAGACGGCCTTTGATCTCGCCGATATCAGCGCCATCGGTCCGGAGGACGCGCTGATCCGGCAGGACGCGGTGCGGGTGGCCCTCGGCCACTTTGCAGAATTGCCGGTGCCGCAACGCAGCGCTGTCATCCTCAAGGATGTGTTGGGAGAGTCACTTGCGGACATCGCAGCGCTCTTGGAACTGAGTGTCGATGCCGTCAAAGCCCATCTGTCGCGCGGTCGGGCGAGATTGCGCGCCATCTCCGACGTGCGCTCCGAGGTTCCGCCACCGCCGAGTCCCGAGGTCCTGAACTTTGCAGCGCTCTTCAACGCCCGAGACTGGGACGCTTTGCGTCGCATGCTGGCGCAGGATGTTCGGCTTCGTCAGGCGCGACGGCCGGAAATTTCCGGTGCCGCCGATGTCGGTCGGTTTTTCACCTATTATGCCGAATATCCACCGGTCAGGATCGAACCGGCCTGGCTGGAGGGTCGGGAAATATTGCTGGTATCAGCCGAACCGTCTGATGGTCCTTCCTATTTCATGCTGCTCGAATGGCGGGAACAAAAGATAAGCCTGATCCGCGATCATCGCTATGCGACCTATGTCATTGAAGGTGCTGATGTCATGCTGGCCGCATCGCGGTGACCGACCTTGGTCAAGGCGGTCCAGCGGAAAAGTCATGCGAGACTCGGGCTGGTTGACGCGTTTTGTGGAGCGTCTGAAGAAGCTTGGCACTGCGATCCAGACCGCCGTTCTCGCGCAGCGCATATCCGTTGATCAAGTCCTCGAACGCGTCGGATTGGCCGCACCCGCTGTCACATCTCCGGCAGGCCTGCCTTTCGGAAACCGTCGACAAAGTGATCTCGTACGGATGCATCGCGCAGCGGCTGGGAGCTGAGCCAATGGGCGATCGTGAAATGAGGGTGGGCGATCAGGAACAATTCTGCTTCTCGCCGCGCCTCCTCACGGTGGCCCAATTGCGCAAGCGTAGCAGCCAGAAATTTGCGTGAGTTGGTGCGATACGTGTCTTCCCTGCGGAGTGTCGCGGCTGCGGCCTCATAGTCACGCGCGGCGTATTGCGCCTGGCCAAGATGACAAAGATACCAGCAGGCTGGATAGGGGTTGAGCCGCAGGGCTTTTTCGATCTGCGCCAGTCCGTCGGCAACCCTGCCGTCCAGCACGGAAATGTCCGACATGGCGGCCCAGGTGTCGGCGTGGTTGGGGTCCAGCTCGAGGGCTTTGGTGAAGGCGGCCTCCGATTCCTCCCATCGCCGCTCATAAGCCAAAATGGTCCCCAGAACGTAACGGCAGCCGGCATCGTTGGGATCCAGGTCGACCGCCTTCTGCGCTGATGTCACCGCCATCCGACGGTTGGGATCTTCGGGCTCGCCGAAATGAGTCCAGGCCAGCCAACGGTTATAGGCGAGCAGACCGAGCGCCTCGGCATAGGATGGCTCGAGCTTGACCGCGCGCTGGAGCAGCATATAGGCCTCACGCTCAGTTTGCGGCGACTCTTCCGTCAAGAGGCGGGCGCGCACACACAGGTCGTAGGCCTCAAAGTTCTTCGGCCGATTGCGCTGCGGCGGGATGGTCAGCCGGCCGACGAGGGCTTCAACAATCTTGGCGTTAACTTCATCCTGTAATTCGAAAACATCTTCCAGCGTCCTGTCAAACCTCTCGGCCCACAAGTGCCGGCCGCCAAGCGTGTCGACCAATTGGGCATTGATGCGGACACGGCCCATTGCGCGTCTGGCGCTGCCCTCCAGGACGTAGCGGACGCCGAGTTCCTGGGCGACCAGCTTTACGTTGACCGGCTTGCCCTTGTAGCCGTAGACGGAATTGCGCGCGATGACGAACAGGCCAGCCGTACGGGAAAGGTCGGTGATCAGGTCTTCAGTCAAGCCGTCGACGAAAGGCGCGTCCGCTTCATCCCCACTCATGTTCGTGAACGGCAATACGGCGATCGAGGGAATTTCTGGTAGCGGCAATATGCTCTGCAGCGCATCCGGCCAATGCCACACGTGGACCGGGCGAGTGAGGTTCTTCAGGTAGCGTTCGCCTGCATCAAAGAACCGGTCGTCGATCTTGCCGACGATCTCGCCGTGAACGCTGGCTGAAATGCAGATGCCTCCCGGCGCGGCCTGTCTCTCGAGGCGCGCCGCGACATTGACCCCGTCGCCGAGGACGTCTGAACCCTCGTCAATGACATCTCCCAGATTGACGCCTATACGCAAGAGCAGGCGCCGGTCTCCGGAAGCCTCGACAGCAGCGGTGGCCCGTTGCATTTCCAACGCTGCTGCGACCGCTTCCACCGCGCTACCGAATTCGATCAGGAATCCGTCGCCCATGACCTTGAAGATGCGACCTTTGTGGCGCATCACAGCCGGCTCGATGGTGCCAGAACGGAGTTCCCTGAGGTTCTCCAGCGTTGCGACTTCATCTGCCTCCATCAGGCGCGAATATCCCACCACATCGGCAACGACGATGGCGGCAAGGCGACGCTGAAGAGATTGATCCGTCATGTGAGGACAAGCCTAACGACTGAGTTAGCAAGTTATTGTTCAACCGCGGGTGAGTCAACAAGTGGTAAGAGGTAATGTCCAGGCGATCTCCACCTCCATCGAGCCGTCATCCTTCTTTGTGACCGACGGCGTCGAGGCGGACGACACGGAAATGAGTATCCACGGAAAGCGGACGGTTCTTGAACGCCTGGTGATGGGCGGCGAGCGGGGCTTCGGCCGAAGTGCCCAGTTCTGTTCGCGAAATGGCGTTCCGGGGGAGACCCGAACTGCAACGGCGCTAAGTCTGCATTTCTGGCTAACTCTCCAGATGCGGCTTCGCCCTCGAAGCAGCCATTTTTATAGGGCTACGCAGGTGATTTCCGACGAGTGGCGTGTAAGCTGACACACCGTTGAGCATAGGAGGTAGCGCCAATGCCGCGTTTTCTTGCCGTTTACACCATGAAGCCCGAAGACCTTGCGTCCTTCCGAAGCATGCCCAAAGCCGAGCAGGATGCTGTCGACACCGTTGGCACAGCACAGTGGGCAGCGTGGGAGGAAAAACATGCTGCGTCCATCCTTGATCGGGGCGGCATGGTGGGCAAGACGACGCGCATAACCAGGGACGGCGTCGCCGAAGCTGTGAATCCATTCTGCGGCTATCTCGTGGTCCAGGCGGAGACCGCTGATGCCGCCGCACGAATGTTCGAGGATCATCCGCACATCACCGTGTTTCCTGGTGACGGAGTCGATATCATGCCCTTTTTAACCTGAACTCTTGCGGGCAAGCATCACCCACTTCCGATCGTCTCTCCAGGGCCGGAGGCAGCGGATGTCTGCTTCGGGCCCGAAAGCGGACTTGGCGGTCCTGCCGAAATGGATGGAGAATGGATTGCGCAAGTAGCTTCTGCCTCGAAAATAGAGGAAATCACATGCAGATAGCCGTCCTACCAGAACCACCATACTATATGGTTAGCTTCACCTCACAGCGAACAAACCTGGACGATGGTTATGGCGAGATTGGTTACGCAATGACCAAACTTGCTAGTCAACAACCGGGGTATCTCGGCTTCGAAAGCGCTCGCGGCGCAGATGGCTTCGGAATACTGGTATCGTTCTGGAAAGACGAAGACAGTATCCGCGCATGGAAGGCCGTCGTCGATCATGTTGAAGCACAACGAAGAGGCCGCAAAGACTGGTACTCGAAATACGAAATTCGCGTCGCTCTCGTGCAGCGAGCCTACGGGTTTGACAGCGGGAGCCAACAGATGGCGAGTGCCACATAATGGAAGCGCCGAATAGCGGATTTTCGCGTGCCGATTGTGTCCTGGTTCGGGTTTCTCCCCGACATATCGGTCCGGTCGAAGCCTTCGGTCCACCTTCCGGTTTCCGGCAAGCATCAAGCTTGGCCCCGCTTGTGAAACCTTTCGATCGGTAATCCGTTTTCGCTGGCATGACCGACGCAAAATTGAAGCCGATATCGGTCGACGGCGCCAAGCCTGATGGTGCCGAGGAGACACCCCAGGGGAAGGCATCGACTGTCGAGGTCGCGCCGCCGCCAGATGTTATCGAACCCGATCCGGACCTGACACCGGAGGAGGCCGAGCAGGCGCGCAAGAAATATCTGCTGAAGCGTTTCTGGATCAGCGCCCGCGGCTATTGGGGCCGCAGCGGCGATGGCTTTGCTTGGCCGTGTTCCATCGGGCTGCTGGTCATGATCGGCATGAATGTCGGGTTCCAGTATGGGATCAACAGGTGGAACCGCGGCATATTCGACGCCATAGAACGGCACGATGCTGGCACCGTCTATTATCTCAGCGCCGTCTTCCTGCCGCTCGTGGCCGGCAGTGTCGTTCTCGTGACGTCGCAAGTCTATGTCCGCATGATGATCCAGCGACACTGGCGCCGCTGGCTGGCGACTGCACTGATTGCGCGCTGGCTTGCCAACGGTCGTTACTATCAGCTGAACCTCATCGGCGGCGATCACAAGAACCCAGAGGCGCGTATTTCCGAGGATCTGCGGATCGCGACGGAATCGCCCGTCGATTTCACCGCCGGCGTCATCTCGGCCTTTCTCTCGGCTTCGACCTTCATCGTGGTTCTGTGGACGATCGGCGGTGCCCTGACCCTTCCGATCGGCGGGATGTCGATCACCATTCCCGGCTTTCTCGTCGTTACGGCAGTGCTCTACGCTGCGATCACCTCCACGACGATCGCCGTCATCGGCCGGCATTTCGTCAAGGTTTCCGAGGTCAAGAACCAGGTGGAAGCCGAGTTTCGTTATACGCTGACGCATGTGCGCGAAAACGGCGAGAGCATCGCGCTTCTCGGCGGCGAGGAGGAGGAGCGCAACGACCTCGACAAGACGTTTACCAATGTGCTCCGCCAATGGGCGCAGCTTGCCCACCAGTACATGCGCACGACCTTCGTGTCGCATGGGTCCATGCTGATTGCGCCTGTCGTTCCGGTGCTGCTCTGCGCGCCGAAATTTCTCGAAGGCAGCATGACGCTGGGTGAGGTGATGCAGGCTGCGTCAGCCTTCGCCATCGTCCAGACCGCCTTCGGATGGCTCGTCGACAACTATCCGCGGCTTGCCGACTGGAACGCCTGCGCGCGTCGTGTCGCCTCGCTGATGATGTCGCTCGACGGGCTGGAGCGGGCCGAACAGAGCGACGCGCTCGGGCGCATCCAGCATGGCGAAACGGAAGGCGAGGCGATGCTGAGCCTCAACGATCTCGCCGTATCGCTGGACGACGGCACCGCCGTGGTCACGGAAACGCAGGTCGAGATCGAGCCGGGCGAGCGGGTGCTGGTTGCGGGCGAATCCGGTTCGGGCAAGA
>UCCS01000031.1 GCA_900470965.1 Hyphomicrobiales bacterium | reverse complement strand
TGGAAGCCGCCATCAGCACAACCATCAGCGCCACAATCATCACCATCCGGCGACGGAGCAAACGTAAACCAGACGTCAGATCAAACTCCTCCGATTTCATCTCCGTCTGAAACCGGGGTTCATAATGCACCGCCGGGAGCGGGACGTTGCGATCTGGCGGAAAGGTTGAAATTGTCATTGTGCGCTAACCCTTGCTTGAGGTTGCGCGGAGATGGTTTCGTAGAGTTTTTCCATCGACCGCATATATGCTTTCATGCTGAAATGGTTGAGATAATGGGCACGCGCCCTGGCCGACAGGTGGCTGCGGACATCTGGATCAGTAACCAGTCTCGCAAGGGCCGCGGCCAGAGCATCCTTGTCTCCGACAGGGACGAAGACACCGTTTTCGCCGTCGGAGATGACCTCGTCGTGCGCTCCGACACGGGTGGTGACGACAGCAAGCCCGTGGGAAAGTCCTTCGAGCACCGCCATAGCCAAGCCTTCGGCATGCGAGGGCAAGACCAGGATATCGGCACAGGCACACAGCGCGCGCGTCTCGTCGGCGCCAAGCCATCCTGGCATCTCCACCAGACCTGAAAGGCCCATATCTGCAGCCTGGCGGCGATAATCCTCTACAGGCCCGTCGCCTGCCAGAACGGCACGCCACCGAAGGTCTTTCATGATCGGATGGCTCAGGGCGAGCAGAAGTTCCGGAACGCCTTTGCGTTCGCTCAGGCGACCAAGGAAAACGATCAACGGCGGTTCGCCGGCACGAATATTGTGCACGCCGGGATCGGGGACGCAATTGTGAGCGATTACGAGGCGGTGCTCATCTACGCCCAGAAGTGTTGCGAGTACCGTGCGATCCCGCTGGCCCAGCGCCACGACGCAATCGGCACGCTGAAACATCCGGCGTATGAGCGATTGCTGACGCGGCGAGCGTGCGGCAAAGTCGCTGGCATAGTCGTAGTCGTGCAGGTGCAATATGTGAAAGCACCCGAGCAAATGGGCAACCTCGGTCAGGATCAGTTTTCGGGAGGTGCTGCCGCGACCCGCAATATGGATATGGTGAATGCGTGTTGGATCGACGATTCGATCCTTTGCCATTGTCAGGATGGCGCCGAGCAGGCGCAGCGACGACGTCGCCGCCGACCATCGAGGCCCTCTTGTGTCGGTGACAGCATGTTCTGCCCCGCCTTCTTTCGCCGTGCTGGTTATATAACCGACCAGCCTGCCAATGCCGCCGCCGTTCTCGCAGCCACCCGGAACATAGTGGCGGACGCTTGCCGTGTTTCGCATCGACAGCTGATGACCATCCGTGCGCACCTTCATCAGCATGATCCGACCACCTCGCGATAAACGGCTGCGGCCCGGGCGCCGACCTGTTCGGGCGAATTCGGTCCTGTGGCCCATTCGAGTGCGCTGGCGCCGAGATTGTTTCTAAGCTCGCTATTGTCAGCCAATATCCGGATGGCTTTTGCCAGCTCTTCTGCATTGCCGGGCGGAACCACCATTCCTAACCTGTTGGGCTCAACGGTCGCTCGCAATTCGCCCACATCGGTCACGATAACGGGTTTGCCGAACGCCGCAGCGAGGTTGAGCACGCCGCTTTGGGATGCTTCGGTGTAGGGAAGGACGACAATATCGGCGTCCAGGAACAGCTGGGCGACCTCCTCGTCTTCGATAAAGCGGTTGCGAATATCATATCGGCCGGCGTCTCCCATCAGCGGCTTGAAGACCCAAGGATCGTCGCCGCGACCTGCGACCGCAATGTGCAGATTGGGGAGCGCATCCTTGAGCATCGCCTCGGCGCGGATCAGATGTTCCAGGCCCTTGTAAGCGAAAATCCGTCCAAAGAGCAGGACGCGCAAAGTTCCGTCAGTGGTACGTCGCGCCATTTTCTGCCGCCGTGCGAGTTCCGCGTAGCGATGGATGGCGGGATGCGACAGGACATGGACGCAGTCCGGGGATTTTGAATATCGATCGAGGACCATCCGCTTCAGCCCCTCGCCATGCACGACGACATGCCCCGACTGCTTCACCATCAATTCCGGAGCCCAGCCGGGCAGCGTGCGCGTATCGGAATCGCCGGGATGCACCTCCACATCATGGACGGTGGTCACGAGCGGAATCGGGCGCCAGAACGGTGCGGCAAAGTTCAGCCACAGCGTGGAGTTGCTCAAGAGATGAATGAGGTTCGGCTGCTCGTGCCGGATGAGACGCGTGAGCTGATGCAGGAACCAGGGATTGGCAAGCGAGCGGTGCCGTGGCCAGTCCAGAAGGTGAAGATCGACGGCCGGATCGAACCAGGAAGCGAGATGCGCGTAGCGCCGGCGCGGGACGCCAAGGACGACCGGCATGTGTTGGGCAACGCCGCTCGCGAAGGCAATGGTGTAGTCTTCCAGTTCAGAAACCAGCAGCAGTGCCTTCATTTGGCTGCCTCCGACAAGCCCACGTCCCGACTGGGGCGAGGAAGGTGGTAGGCGCTACGCAACGCGTCGCGCGTCCGCCGCAGCAGGTTTGGTTCTCCAGCGAAAAGCAGCCCTTCGACAGCAAGCCTGAGCCGGGTGCGCGCATTGACGCCATCCAGCTCTGCTGCCGCCATCTGATAGGGATAGTGATCCGAGAGACGGAGCCTCGCCGGCAAGTCGTGGAATGAGAGAAACCGGTTCGTCGCTTCGACACTACGCTGCCAATGCGCCATTCGCCTTTTCAGCATGGAGACATCATCGACTGGCCGGTACCAGTTGTTGCTATGAATTCGGTAGAATCCAAGTGAGTCCGGCAAGGCGGCAACGTCGCCCAGAAATGGATAGATCCCCGTGAGCCATGCATCGGCGGATATGCGGAACTGTTCGGGAATAGGCCCTGCAGCATCCCACGCGCTGCGCCGTACGGAGATGGCCGATGTCATCGGGAAGGGCCACCAGCCGGCCGATTTGGTCAACTGCGGCGACAGGTCTCCCGAACACAGGGTTCGGGGGATTGGCTTGAGGGTCGGGGAGCCATCGATCGAAGTTGGCTGAAGTCGGTGGTAGACAAGCGATACTTCGGGATGCGAGCGAAAAGCCGCTTCCGTCGCCGACAGCTTGCCCGGTGCCCACCAGTCATCGGCATCCAGAAAACAGAGGATGCCGCCGCTGCTGAACTTTACGGCCGCGTTGATCGCGGCCGCCTGTCCCGAGTTCTCCTGAAAGATCACTTTCACCCGGCTGTCATAGGCTTCCAGAACGGAACGTGACTCGTCGCTGGACCCATCATCGACGACGATTATCTCGACGTCGGCAATCTCCTGGCTCAAGACGCTGTCGATCGCATGCCCGACAAAGCGACCGTAATTGTAATTGTTGATGAGAACGCTGATGCCCTGCCGCTCCATGACACCCTCTCAAGCGGCTTGCTGCGCTGCACCGCGGTGCAGCAACATGATCATGATCGTGTCCATTGGGAGCTCCATGATGGCGACATCCAGGGCATCCCTCTGCTTGGCCGGGATATCGCATGGAACTGGAAAGGTCGCCGCCAAAAATGCCGGGACGGGTGACGCTTCCATCATGTAATGTGCAGAACTAGGACCAGAACGCGAAACCATAGGAATCCCAACCTCTAAGCGTCAACTACGAACAATCAGCCTGCGCCGGAACTATTGCCTTACGTCATCAGAAACTACTGCCCAGCCATGTCCTTTGCGCTATGCATTCCTTTCCAAGCTACCGGTGAATGGACACCCGCAACATCTGCTCTTATTGGCAATCCCCTAGACCCTGGCCGCCACCCTTTGGGGGAGGCAACCGCTGAGGGCGTAAGTGCAACCCGCTCCCTGGATAGTGGGTGTATGCTTTAGACGTAGATACCGCCGCTACCGGGTTAGTTCCTTGCGGATGCGGTCGGATTGTTGTGAGGCGGTTTTGATGTCGCCGACCTATGTTGCCGGCGGCGACGGTATCAGGATCGCAGTCAAGCTGATCGAGCGCGCCGCACTGTTCGGCACCGCCAGCGGCTCACCGCCCGACCGGAGTAGCCCTGCGCACCATTTTCGATGGTGCGCAGTCATGGCAGGCACGATTGTGTACATTGAAATCAGTGCCTGAAGGCCGGATGTGGTTAGGCAGGCGCCCCGATAATCGGTGGAACAACGTTGTTGACAGCGAGCTGTGACAGCACGTCCGCACTGAGCGTTCCCCGAACGCCGGGATGGCGATGGCGGCCTTCCTCGGCATAGGAGTATGTCTCCGCATCTGATGGACCGAATGTCATGAAAACCGCGACGCGGTCAGGCGTTCTGCTGAGCCGTCGAATGATTGATCGCGTCACGGTGAATGCCTTCTGAACGTCCAGGCGAAGCAGTGGCCCGATCCGCTCGAAGAATTTGCGTAGGCTCCTGTCAACCAGTGTGGGCATCTGCCCGGCATGTTCGATGCGCACGTCGAAGATAATCGCATCGCCGGCCCGCACCCCAAGGCCCTTCGCTGGCAGGCTCTGGACCAAACCCTTGAGATGGGATTTCGGTCGCACCTTCAATGTGGCGTTCGAGTTCTCGTCCTGGTCCTGCAGGTAGAATGCGATCTTGTAGACCCTGAAGCTCTCGTCCGAGAAAATACTTCCATCAACGCAGCGAGGATGGTGAGGGACGTCATTATGCCACGACGATGTCGTGTTGATCATGAGATCGCATTCGCCTGTAAGAACGACATCGAGCGGTTGCGTAATTTCCTTGAGGCGATTGAGGATCGTATCGGCGGTCATAAACCTGGCGACTTCGTCCACGGCATACATGGCGTGAAGCTGGAATTTGCCGCCGTACAAATACTTGCCGCCGGACCTCAGATATTGTTTGGCAACCCGCCGTAATCTTTCCACCTGCTCAGGCGCCAGGACATCCCTGATGACGATATAGCCATCAGAGGTCAAATCGTTCTGCAGCTGGTTGGTCATGCTGGGCGCCTTTGAAGGCTCTCTGGTCGGCACCCGGAATTCGTCTATTGAATTCACCCCTGTTGAATTCACCCCTGTTGAATTCACCATTGTCTCTCTCCCCGGCTTTATCGCGCTCAAACCTCCCCAGCTTTGGCCGCGCTAAAGCGACTGTCTTCTGCGGCAGCGCGAAGGTCAAACCGCTCTTTTGGGGTAACGCTTATCAAAAAGAGCAATCAGGCATACCCCGGGGACACTGCCTTACTTCGAATATTGTAATCCATTTCTATACAGAACGCAGAAATGGGAAGTCTTTCTACGTCCAATAGCTGCAGCTGCAAGTATGGAGGCAACAGGCTTGCCAGCATATTCTAGCTACAGTTTCAGTTGGCAAAAGCGTAGGTCATGAGAAATTCACCAGCAGACAGAAACCAAACTTCAGTCCTTGGCCCAAAGGATTCCCTGAAGTGGACGAATGTCCTTGGTGTTCGAGTTTCCGCAGTCAATCTCAAAAGCGCGACCGGGCTTATCGAAAAGGCGATTGAAGACGGTCGGAGAGAATATGTGTGCGTTCGCGACGCACACGGTATCGTGCGGTGTCAAAAAGATCCCGAGCTTCGGTCCATCCATAACCGGGCGTTCCTCGTAACCCCCGACGGCATGCCGTTGGTATGGGCACTGAAACACGCTGGTCATGTGGAAAGCGACAGGGTCTACGGGCCTGATCTCATGTTATCCGTTTTCAATGCCGGCAGCTCCAAAGGCTTGCGCCACTTCCTTTACGGCGCGACAGCCGAAACGCTCGAGCAACTGCAAGCGCGCCTTCTGGCAAAATTTCCGCAAGCACGGATCGTTGGCTCCTATGCGCCGCCGTTCCGCCAACTGTCGGTGCAGGAGGAAACAGATATTGCCGACCGGCTCAATCGGTCGGGCGCCGATATCATCTGGGTCGGGTTGAGCACTCCCAAGCAGGAGCTCTGGATGGCGCGCATGCGCGACCGCCTGGAGGCGCCGATGCTCATCGGTGTCGGTGCTGCCTTCGATTTCCACGCCGGCCTCAAGCGCCAGGCTCCGAGGATCATTCAAAGAAGCGGCTTCGAATGGGTGTTTCGTCTTCTATGCGAGCCGCGACGGCTGTGGCGGCGCTATGCGCTCGTCGTGCCGACCTTCATCTCACTGACTGCCTTCCAGAGACTGGGCCTTCGGAAGTTTCCGATCGAAGACGCCGTTTCTGGATTGGGTACGTCGGGACAAAGGCCGTAGAGGAGTAAAAGCATCATGTCCTCATTTGCGCCGTCAGCGATAACATCGGCTCCGTCGAAGACATCCGCCACAAATGACATGGCGTCGCGGGCAATTCCGGCAGGTTCCGTGCCACCGATAGCAGCCAGGTCTGCCGATCCCTTGGGGCAGTCAGGGCTGAATATGCCGATCGCACTGCGGCGCCGGCTTCCTCGGCTCGCAACGTCGTCATTCCTGGTTGCCGGCGACATTGCAAGCTATCTGGTTGCCTATTTTACTCTCCTGTCCTTTCTTCCCAGTGGTTCGGAAAGCACGGTTTTGGAGCGTGCTTTCGCCCTGGCAGCACTGGCTGCGATCGTTCTTTATGCATCGGCCGGCCTCTATCCCGGATATCGGCTGCACGACCACGAACATCTGCGGCGGCGCACGATGGCTGCCGTCAAGGTGGCTGTCCTGGCGGCATTCGGAGCAATCATCCTACCGGAAGGGGAACGGCTGCTGCTTGCCATCATTGGCTTCCTCGGCCTCGGGCTGATCGTTCAGCCATTCATGCATTGGTTCGCACGAGGCCTGTGCTGGAGACTTGGAATCTGGGGGGAGCGCGCGGTGATCATAGGGGGCCGCAATCTTCTCCCCACGCTCATGGCGCATTTCAAGGACCATTGGCAGTATGGCATCAGGCCTGAGCCCTTTTCCCCTGATACGTCGGAAACGTCGCCCGATGGCGGGCCATCCATTGCCCTGATTGCGGGTGACGCGGGCACGCTTGTACCCGACCTGGCCGCGATGCGCGGGAAGTTTTCTGAAGTCATTCTCCTATCCGATACGCCGAGCCTCAAGGTCAGCGGCTTGCGACCTGCGGATGTCGGCGGAGAGATCGGTATTCGCCTCAGCACCGGTGGGAGTTCGGTCAACACGGACCTGGTACGCCGGATCCTCGATCTTGTAATCGCCGTCCCTGCAGCAATCGTGGTTGCGCCCTTCATCGCGATTGCGGCTGCCGCAATCTACGCCATCGATCCCGGACCCGTCTTCTTCCGACATGCCAGGGAGGGATTGTCCGGCAAGCCGGTGCACGTCCTGAAACTGAGGACGATGTACAGAGATGCGGAACAGCGCCTCGAGGCATTGTTCCGAGAGAACCCCACCATGCGGGCCGAGTGGTTGGCTCATTTCAAGCTCAAGGACGATCCGCGCGTCCTGCCGGTTATCGGACATCTCCTGCGCTCTTCAAGCTTCGATGAGCTCCCGCAATTGGCGAACATCATTGCAGGCGAGATGGCCATTGTCGGACCGCGTCCGTTTCCGGAATATCACCTCCTGGCTATGGACGGCGAATTTCGAAACAAACGCCGTTCCGTAACGCCGGGGCTTACAGGCCTTTGGCAGATATCCGAACGAAGCAATGCGGATATCGAGCTGCAGCAGCAACTCGACGAGTTCTACATCGACAACCGGTCCCTGTGGTTCGACTGCCAAATCCTTCTCAGCACAATCCCTGCGGTCTTCAAGCGCAGGGGAGCCTACTAACCATCCTCGTTTCTGCGGGGCAACCATCAACAACGGAGCACACCAATGCACGGACAAAAGCGAATTATGGTAACCGGCGGCACCGGCTTTCTGGGATCATTCCTGTGCGAAAGGCTCTTGCGAGAAGGCAATGATGTCCTCGCCGTGGACAATTACTACACCGGCTCGCGCGACAACGTGCTGCATCTTCTCGACGACCCACGCTTCGAGATCCTTCGCCACGACATTACCTTCCCGCTTTATGTGGAAGTCGACGAGATCTATAACCTCGCCTGTCCGGCATCTCCGGTCCATTATCAGTTTGATCCCGTTCAGACGGTCAAAACCAATGTACACGGGGCCATCAATATGCTTGGCCTTGCCAAACGCACGAAGGCGAAGATCTTCCAGGCCTCCACGAGCGAAGTCTATGGTGATCCGGCAGTCCATCCTCAGCCCGAGGAGTATCGAGGCAGCGTCAATCCCATAGGGCCGCGGGCATGTTACGACGAAGGCAAGCGGTGTGCCGAAACATTGTTCTTCGACTACCATCGTCAGTATGGCGTGGAAATCCGGGTGGCGCGGATCTTCAATACCTACGGGCCGCGCATGCAGACCAATGACGGCCGTGTTGTCTCCAATTTCATTGTTCAGGCGCTTCAAAACGAACCGATCACCATCTTCGGCAACGGCACGCAAACGCGTTCGTTCTGCTATGTGGACGATCTGATCGAGGGCTTCATCCGCCTGATGGGCGCGCCGGCCGGTGTCACAGGCCCGATCAATCTGGGCAATCCGGGAGAATTCCAGGTCCGGGAACTGGCCGAAATGGTCATCGAAATGACGGGCTCGAAATCAAGCATCGTTTACAAGCCTCTGCCGGTCGACGATCCGACGCAGCGCAAGCCGGACATCAGCCGCGCAAAGCAGGACCTGGGCTGGCAGCCGACGGTGAATCTGCGTGAGGGCCTTGAGAAGACGATCACCTATTTCGAGTGGAAGCTTTCTGGCGGAACCAGGAGCATGCCTGGCGTCCGGCCCCCGCAACCTGCTTACACCCATCTGCCCACCCCGACCGTCGGCCTTCCTGTTCAGGAAGCCGTGTCGATCGGGACGTGAACAGCAACGTCGATCATAAGGCGAAGCTCGTTTTCTTTCGATGGGATGGTGCCGGAAACATGAATGTGCATAGCATACCAACAGGAGCCGCCCCTGTGGGCGCAAAACAGCGGTTAGGGCCTATCGTCTTTGCGGTCGATGCGGCCTACGCCGTTCCCTTGGCGACCGCCCTTAGATCGGTCGCCGAGAACAACAGAAGCGCATGGCCCCTGGATATCCATGTCATTCATGAAGGAATAGGCGAAGAAACCAAGCGACGGATCTTTGATTCTCTGCCCGCAAACTCTGCCGTCATCCAGTGGCATCCCATCGGTACCTTATCCTTCGCGAGCGGATTTTCCACTCGCCCCGGCGTCTCGAAGATGACCTTCGCGAGGATACTTCTGCCGCAGTTCCTCCCGGAGACCTGCAACCGGGCTCTGTATCTGGACGGCGACATCCTCGTGCTAACTGCGCTCGAACAGTTGTGGAATATCGATCTGGGCGAGGCAGTGATCGGGGCCGTACCGGATTACTGGCTGGACAATGTGGTGAGCAGCGGCCGGGGTGCTACAGGCGGCGCTCGGGTCGAGCGCTACTTCAACGCCGGCATTCTTCTTATCGACCTTGCAAGATGGCGAACCGAGCGAATATCGGAACGGTCTTTGGACTATCTCGATCGCTTTCCGACCGCTGAATATTCGGATCAGGACGCTCTCAACGTCGCCTGCGACGGAAAGTGGAAAGTCCTGGACCGCGCCTGGAATTTTCAGTTCGAGCCTACGCAGGCGATCGCCCGTATCACTCTCGAGCATAAGCCCGCGATCGTTCATTTCGTGACCAATGTGAAGCCCTGGAAATCAGGAAGCTTGAGCCCGAATGTCGCATTCTACGATACGTTTCGATCCCGGACCCGTTTTGCGCTCACGCGTCGGGAGCGCGTTCAGAGCGGCTTGAAGCGCGTGGGCTCCCGGCTGCTTGCCCGATCCGCCTTCTTGAGAGCTGCATGGTCCTGCACGAAATCGGCGATACGGGCGCATGCCTCAACGTCGGCGCGAGTGAAACGGGGAGTGAAGAACACATAAGAGCGAAAGCAAGCCGAATTCAGGGTGTCATGAAATGGCCCGAACGAAACGATTGCCTGCGGAGGAATAAGTTTGCAACGTGTTGATGTCGTAATTCCCTGCTACAACTACGCTCATTTCCTGCAGGAATGTGTTGAAAGCGTTCTTTCGCAAGCCAATGTCGATGTGCGCGTCCTAATTCTGGATGACGCCTCGCCAGACAACACGCCGGAGGTCGGAATGGCCTTGGCATCCCGGGACAAACGGGTGGCCTATAGGCGGCACACGGTAAACAAGCGCCACATTGCCACCTATAATGAGGGGATCGAGTGGGCCGGCGGCGACTTATTCCTGCTTCTTTCCGCAGATGATTATCTTTTGCCGGGCGCGCTGGGCCGCGCCGCGGAGCTTATGCACAATCATCCGGATGTAGGTTTCACGTTCGGGAACGCGCTCATCGCTGAGTCAGACGGCATCATAACCAAGCGGGTCGATCCTCTCGGAGACAATAATGTGCCTGCCATGCAGGTCTTGTCCGGTCCGCAGTTCATGCGGTTGAGCGGAGCAAGCAACCTAGTTCCGACCCCGACGGCCGTCGTGAGAACGACACTGCAAAAACAGGTCGGCGGCTACCATAAGGAGCTGCCGCATGCCGGTGATATGGAGATGTGGCTGCGGCTCGCATCACATGCCGGAGTGGGTTACATCAACGAAGACCAAGCAGTATATCGCAGACATGCTTCGAATATGTCGCTGCAATACTATGGACAAAGTATTCTTCCCGATCTCCGGCAGAGAAAACAGGCTTTCGATATTCTGTTTCGTCATGGCGCAGATAGCCTCAAGAAAGACGAGAAACTAAGACGCTTTCTTGCCAAAGATCTCGGGAAAGAGGCGCTTCGACTGGCCGGCATGGCGTTCAATAATTTCGATGTTGCTACAGCCGTGGCTATTCAGCGCTTCGCTCTGGAGGTTTCCCCCGAAGTGCGAAATTCTTTGCCCTGGATCAAGTTGGTCTGCAAGCAAACCATCGGGCCCAAATACTGGTGTGCCTTGAATTCTATTGGGCGACGGGTTGCAGGATGAGTGGTTCATCTGGTTCATCCGCAGGGCACGGAAACAATAGCCGATGGTTGAGCGCTTGATCGCTGCTCATGCCAAGACGGGGATGTACGGCAGAATCGGAGATCTTCGACAGTTCGAACGCGCTATGGCGACGTCAGATATTCGGGTAAGCGACAACGGGGTCCGAGGTGCCGCGGCTTAAACAGAACCCCGGTGGCCTTTTGGTCTGCGCCACCGGGATAAGCTAGAGCAAGAACGTGCTTGCGGCATTTGAAAAGCTTTGATCGGACGACGGCGTCAGCACAGCGTCTTATTTGCACTGAAGCCGGAAATACCACCCTGAAACAGATCATTTAGCTTGAACACAACTTCCGTTCTGTTCGTTGCTTTGACCTTTTTCATGATATTGCGAACATGTACCTTGACGGTGCTTTCTCGCAGATTGAGCTCATAGGCGATGATCTTGTTCGCCTTTCCGCGCCGAAGTGCCTCTACGACTTCGGCTTGACGATCCGTGAAGATCCCGGCCAGCGGACGAGCGGTGGTGTTGCTGGACTCCAGCAGGTGACGCATAGCGAATAGCGTGCTTGCAGGCACAAAAACGCCGCCCGCTACCGACAGCGCGATCAGCTCCATGCAGACGCTGATGCTGACTGAAGCGGGTATGTAGCCCTTGGCCCCGTATTCGATCGCCCTCACGATTTGGCCGAAATCGTCGCTGTCAGCCAATATGATGACTGGTATCGCCCCGAATTCCGCAGCAAGGCTCCTGATCTGCCCAGAAACAGAGGGCTCATCGATCTTCTTGCCGCCAATGTTCAGGAGGATTGCCGAAAGCGGCGGATATTCGTCGCATTTCTGCTTCCACTCCTCGACGCTTCCGAATGCCAGTATAAGTAAATCCGTCTTGTAGGCGGCCATGCACTGCGCGAGGCATTGCCGATCAAGTTCACGGTTGTCGAGGATAACCAAAGAGTGCTTTGGCCTCGACTGTAAGCTCAAACCAGTAGAACTATTCTCTACCTTAAGTGGAAGAGCTACATTTTCCTGCCTAAGGTCTAAATTTGGTACAAGCGCTGAATTCACTGCTTCATCCTCCCCAGCCGAGTTTCTCTACGCCTCAACAACAACCGAACACTCAAGCCCTTCAGATATGAGGGTTTGGCAGCACTAAAGTAGGAACTAAATACCACAGTTCCTTTTATCTTAAACTAGCTAATATAGGCTAAAGGAGCAGATTAGTTCCATCGTAAGGTGTAAAGAGGACGTAATTCTTGGTATAAACTCATGCGATACTAGGTCATTCGCGGAGGGGTTGATTACGTTGCTCCTCGGTTACGGACGAACTGCTAAACGCATGAAAATAATGCTCACCCCCGGCGCATGATCGGGGCCGGTCCGCGCTTGCTCCATCACCAATGTTGATCGTTGGCTATGAACTTTGGCGTACATCGTCATAGGTAGATACGTCTTTAGGTGAATAAGCTTAGACGTTTTGTTTCTTTACTCCGATGGCGAAAACAATTCTCTTTGAATGGAAAGAAATATTTGTTTTTTCGAAATGAAACCTTGGGCGCAATCATATGGTTGACGGTTTCATTTAGAAATCCGGTTTGTAGAAGAGTAAGGGGTGCATGCGTATGATTGCATCAAACGTAAAGCTGGATGATAGCTGCGTCATCCATCATCGAGATCTTGTGAATCTCTATGGCTGCACGATCGGCGCGGGAACGCGCGTCGGCACTTTCGTCGAAATCCAGAAAAACGTCCTCGTCGGAAAAGACTGCAAAATCTCCAGCCATTCCTTCATCTGCGAAGGCGTGACGCTGGAAGACGGCGTTTTTATCGGCCACGGGGTGATGTTCACCAATGACACGTACCCGCGCGCCGTCAATGCGGATGGCAGTCTGCAGACCGAAGCAGACTGGGTTGTCATCCCCACGCTGGTCAAGCGCCACGCGTCAATCGGCAGCAATGCGACCATTCTGCCTGGCGTAACCATCGGAGAAGCCGCGCAGGTCGGCGCCGGGGCAGTTGTAACAAAAGATGTGCCTGCGGGCGCCATTGTCGCCGGTGTTCCGGCCAGGATTACCGGTCGCGTTCATGACCGGGCAGCTGACATGCAAGCGTTGGGAGGAATGCGATGATCGGTATTGCTGTTGTTGGATATGGGTATTGGGGCCCGAACCTGGTTCGCAACATCTCGGAAGCGGCCGGTGCGCAACTCATTTCAGTCTGTGATCTCAATGTCGAACGGTTGGCGGCTGTCAAAAGCCGCTACCCCGCAGTGACGATTACTGATGATTTTGAGGAAGTCCTGCGCGATCCGAGAGTGGATGCCATCGCTATCGCGACGCCGGTCTTCACCCATTTCAAGCTCGCAATGCAGGCTATGATGGCCGGAAAGCATGTCTTCGTCGAAAAGCCGATGGCTTCGACGACGGAGGAAGCCTCGCGGATGGTCGAAGAGGCCACACGCCGACGCCTCGTGCTGGCGGTCGATCATACCTTTGTCCACACAGGTGCCGTTCGCAAGATGCGCGAACTGGTCGAGAGCGGCTTGGGCGACATGTATTATTACGACTCGGTTCGGGTCAATCTGGGGCTTTTCCAGCATGATGTCAGCGTCATCTGGGATCTCGCGGTGCACGATCTCTCCATCCTGGACCATGTCGTACAGGAAAGGCCGGTGGCTGTTTCAGCGACGGGCATGAGCCATGTACTCGGCGAGCCGGAGAACATCGCCTATCTGACGCTCTTCTTCGAAAGCAAGCTCATCGCTCACATCCACGTCAATTGGCTGGCACCGGTCAAGGTGCGCCGCACGCTGATCGGCGGCAGCAACAAGATGGTCGTCTACGACGATCTGGAGCCCAGCGAAAAAATCAAAGTCTACGACAAGGGCATCACGCTGAACCCGAATTCTCAGGCCTATGGCGAGAAGGTGCATCAGATGATGGTCGGCTACCGCAGTGGTGACATGTGGGCGCCCAAGCTCGACATGACCGAGGCATTGAAACGCGAACTGGATCAGTTCGTTGAGTGCATCGAGCAGAATTCGCGGCCCATCACGGACGGCCATGCCGGCCTGCGCGTCGTTCGCATTCTTGAAGCCGCAAGTCGGTCGCTCGCTCAGCGCGGCCGTATCATCGAGCTCGAAGAGGCGAGGCGCATTGCATGATCCCCTTTCTGGACCTGAAAGCACAATATCAATCCATCAAGAGCGAAATCGACGCCGCCGTGCTCGGCGTCCTGGCCTCGGGGCAATACATACTGGGCGAGGAGGTCATCCGTCTTGAGCAGGAATTCGCAGATTATTGCAACGTCAAGCATGCGATCGCAGTCAATACCGGGACGAGTGCTTTGCATCTGTCCCTTCTTGCGGCGGGTGTCGGCCCTGGCGATGAAGTCATCACCGTGCCATTCACCTTTGTCGCGACGGTGTCGGCGATCTGCTACACAGGTGCACGACCTGTCTTCGTCGATGTTGAGCCCGTAACGCTCACAATGGATGCGGCCCAGCTCGAGACGAAGATTACGTCCCGGACCAAAGCCATTATTCCCGTCCACCTCTACGGCCAGATGGCCGATATGGACGCGATCAAGGCGATCGCCGACCATTACCGGATACCGGTCATCGAGGATGCCTGCCAGGCACATGGAGCTTGCTACAAGGGCGCGCGCGCCGGCAGCATCGGCACATCCGGCTGCTTCAGCTTCTATCCGGGCAAAAACCTTGGCGCCTGCGGCGAGGGAGGTATCGTCGTAACGAACAACGACGATCACGCCAAGACGATGCGCATGCTGCGTGACTGGGGTCAGGAGCAGCGCTATCACCATCTGTTGAAGGGCTTCAATTATCGCATGGATGCCATTCAAGGCGCTATCCTGCGTATCAAGCTCCGGCATCTCGAAGCCTGGACCGAGGCGCGTCGAACGCATGGTCGCCGCTACTCCTCGCTGCTTGCGGGATCGGCGCATTTAAAGACGCCTGTCGAGGTCGCGGAGCGGCGCCACGTCTACCACGTTTATGCCATCAGAAGCCGTGATCGCGATGCGCTTCAGCGCGTGCTCGCTGCAGAAGGCATTCAGTCCGGGCTGCACTATCCGATCCCCGTTCATCTGCAGAAGGCCCATACCGACCTTGGTTACCAAGCCGGTGATTTCCCGGTCTCGGAAGCCGCGGCACGGGAAGTCCTCTCGCTGCCGATCTATCCCGAGATGCCCGCGTGGCACGTCGATCAGGTGGCCGCTGCGCTGGAGTACGCCTATGTCAGCTAGTTGTGCAGGCGAGGCCAGGGTCGTGCAGGCGGTCCATGGCCGCCACGAAAGGCCGGCGGACCCTGCCTACCAGGCTGGGTTAGCCGAAGAACTCAGGCAATCATACGGGCGCGCTGGCCTGATCGAGCTCTACGGTCGCTTCGCCAGCGGTGACGGTGTCGTCGACACCCTGATGCGGAAAGCCATCTGGCAAGCGATTGCGCGCAGCTGCGGCACTGGATTGCAGGTCGCAGGCGGTGCCGGTTTCAAACATCCGGAGACCTTCGAAATCGGCAATGGCGTGTTCATCGGTGCCCAGGCCTATATCCAGGGGCGCTTCGACGGCACTTGCATGATCGGCGACAATGTCTGGATCGGCCCGATGGCCTATTTCGACGCACGCGATCTGGTGATTGAGGATTGTGTCGGCTGGGGGCCTGGCGCCAAGGTGCTTGGTTCGACCCATACGGCACTGCCGGTGGATGTGCCAATCATCCGCACGGATCTCGAAATCAAGCCGGTCCGCATCGGCGCATGGGCCGATATCGGTACGAATGCCACAATTCTTCCCGGCGTCAGCATCGGGAAGGGGGCAATCGTCGGAGCAGGCGCGGTTGTCGTCTCGGATGTCGAACCGTTTTCAGTTGTCGCCGGTGTGCCGGCGAAGTTCATTCGCTGGCGCACGGAAGCCGATCCTGTGCTGGATATATCGCGTGGAGGAAGATCGTGAGAAATCAACGGGTGCTCATTACCGGAGGAGCCGGCCTGGTCGGGTCGCATATTGCCGATCTCGTCGCATTGGAAAAACCGCGCGAGATCATCATCCTCGACAATTTCGTGCGCGGGCGCCGGGACAATCTCAGCACGGCAATAGCCGGCGGGTCCGTTAATATCATCGAGGGAGATATCCGCGACAGAGCGCTGCTTGCGAAAACCTTCGAAGGCGTTGACATCGTCTTCCATCAGGCGGCCATCCGCATCACGCAATGTGCGGAAGATCCGCGGCTCGCCTTCGATGTGTTGGCCGAGGGCACGTTCAATGTCCTTGAAGCTGCCGTCAAGGCAGGTGTTTCGAAGGTCGTTGCTGCTTCTTCTGCCTCTGTGCTGGGGCTTGCCGAGAGCTTTCCGACCACCGAAGCGCATCATCCCTATAATAACAGGACGATCTACGGCGCGGCCAAGACATTCAATGAGGGGCTGCTTCGCAGCTTCGCTGACATGTACGGCCTGCGTTATGTGGCGCTTCGCTATTTCAACGTCTACGGGCCGCGAATGGACGTTTACGGCGCCTATACCGAAGTGCTGATCCGCTGGATGGAGCGTCTGGCCGCCGGAATGCCGCCGGTTGTCCATGGAGACGGTAGTCAGACGATGGACTTCGTCGATGCACGCGACATCGCCCGGGCAAACCTGCTGGCTGCGAAGAGCGATGTCACGGATGAGGTGTTCAATGTCGCGAGCGGCAGGGAAATAAGCCTCCTGGAACTCGCGCAGATGCTGAGCAGCATCATGGGTGTCTCACTCGAACCGGAGCACAAAGAAGCTCGTGCGGTCAATGGCGTGACCCGTCGTCTTGCCGATATCAGCAAGGCCGAGAAACTCTTGGGATTCAAAGCGGAAATATCGATGGAACAAGGGCTTCGCGACCTTGTGGCCTGGTGGCAGCTGAAGACTGCTGCAGCAGGAGGTCAAGCTGCATGAGCCCGTCACCATCGACAATTCCGGTTGCCAAGCCCGTTCTTGGGGAGGAGGAGGCCGAGGCTGCGCGCCGCGTTATTCTGTCAGGATGGGTGACGCAGGGGCCGGAAGTCGCAGCTTTCGAGAGCGAATTTGCCGCCTTTGTCGGTGCGGCGCATGCCTGCGCCGTTTCCAACTGCACGACTGCGCTGCATCTCGCCCTGAAGGCCGTCGGTGTCAGTGCCGGCGATGAAGTCATCACGGTCAGCCATTCGTTCATCGCAACCGCGAATGCCATTCGGTATTGCGATGGGGTGCCTGTTTTTGTCGACATCGAGGCGGATGGTTACAATATCGACGCCAGCCTGATCGAAGCGGCAATCACACCGCGCACCAAAGCAATTCTCTGCGTGCATCAACTCGGCATGCCTTGCGATCTCCGCCCGATCGTGGAGATCGGCAAGCGCCTTCAGATACCGGTTATCGAGGATGCAGCCTGCGCGACGGGAAGCGAAATCCTCTGGGACGGACGCTGGGAAAAGATCGGCAAAGCGCATGGCGACATTGCCTGCTTTTCCTTCCATCCCCGGAAGGTCGTCACAACAGGTGACGGCGGCATGTTGACTACGGCTAATCCCGAATATGACCGAAAATTCCGGCTATGGCGTCAGCATGGCATGAGCGTTACCGATACCGTTCGTCACGGCTCGAAACAGGTGATCTTCGAGGACTATGACGAACTGGGCTACAACTACCGTATGACCGATCTTCAGGCCGCCGTTGGACGCGAGCAGTTGCGGCGGCTGCCGGGACTGATCGCACAGCGGAGGCTGCTTGCCGACCAGTATCGTGAGCACCTGTCCGTGATATCAGCAGGGCTGTCGCCGGTGGAGCCACGTTGGGCTCGCAGCAACTGGCAGAGCTTCTGTGTGAGATTGCCTGAAACCGTCGATCAACGGGCGGTCATGCAAGCCCTCCTCGATCAGGGGATCTCGACGCGGCGCGGCGTGATGAACATTCATCTGGAGAGAGCCTATTCCGACCGGAGCTCGCATCGCGTTGCCACAAGCCTGATGCAAAGCGTATCAGCGCAACAGCAAACGATTATCCTGCCGCTTTATGCTCAGATGACGGAGCTCGACATCGCACGTGTTGTCGAGGCACTTCGCGGAGCGCTTGCTGAAGCCGTGACCGGTCATGCGAGTGTGCAACGCGATCTGGACGTCGCTCTCGCCTGACAGCGTTTTTGCGTGACGTAATATTTGCATGACGAACAATGCGCNNGCGCATTGTTCGTCATGCAGACTTCGCAATCCATCCCCGGATGATTGCTGGCACGGATTCTGGCGGAAGCAGATCAACCAGCATGCGCAGCGAATAGAGCCCGGTGAGAGCCACAGCGACGGAGCCAATCGCCGTCGCCGGCCATAGCGGCAGGACCGAGAACGACAGGAAGACCAATCCCGAGACAGGCAGGAAAAGCAAAGCGTGCCTGCGATTGCCGGTGGACCAGCGAAAACCGGTAACCTTCCGCACGATCACGTAGATCAGAATGCTATGCCAGACATAGAGGCCGAAAAACGCCATGCCCGCTCCTGGCGTGCCGAGCAGCGATACGAAGAACCAGGCGAGCCCCACATGAACGACTGCGGCCGCCACCTCCGTCCAGAAGAAAATCGCCTGGGTACGCTTCGCCACGACAATGAAGCCCATCGGCCAGGAGATGATCCGGAGCATCATTCCAAGGCAAATCCAGCGCAAAAGATCCACGGCCCCGTGAAACTCCGCAGAATAGAACAAGCTCATCATGAGCGGCGCCAAGGTCAGCGTGGCGAGCAGACCGGGGCCGGCCAGCAACATGCTGATTTCGGCCTGTTCATTGACCAGCCGATTGCATTCGGCATCGTTGTCCGCTGCTGCGGTCAACCGTGGATAGAAATCCGTTCCCATAGCCTGCAGGATGAAGCCGGCGTAGAGGCCGCCAAGGCCCCAGGCTGCCTGATACAATCCCGCCGCCATGACGCCACCCTCCTTCAGCACGATGAGGCGGATGGCATAGGCTGCACCGAAGGTCAGAAGCCCGCTTGCCATGAAGACGAAGCCGAGCCTGAGCAGCGCCGACACTTCCCGGCCGAACTGGCGCGCGGGCATTGGCGAGGGATGCGGGTAGATCCGCCGGCTGTACCACCAGGTCGGAAGGATTGAGGCAGCCGCGATCACCACGAGAGACGGTGCGATCGCCTGCATGCCGAACAAATAGATCAGCGGGATGCTGACCGCCGTGCCGAAAAGCCCGGCAAGCACGTTGATGCGGGCAAGATCTGCAATGCCCCGCAGGCCCTGGATCAATGCAGTCTGCCCTGCAGAGACCAGTCGACAGAAGATTGCCAGCGACAGCAATGCGATGCCACCGGCATGCTGGTAGTCGCCGAAAGTGAAATTCGAGACCGGGAATGCCAGCGCGGCGAGAAGGAGCGCACCAAGCAATGCGAGCACCATCGATATGCGCCTGAGCACTGTCGCCGATCGCGCGATCCTTTCCGCGTCATCGGTGCCCGCAGCTTCGGCAATCTGGCGCACGCCACTGCTTCCTACGCCAAGCCCGGCAATCGCCTGCGCGATATCGAGGATTGACCCGTAAAGGCCCATGAGCCCCACGCCTTCCGGCCCGAGCAGAACAGCCATGGCTTTGTTTCTGATAATGCTGAGTGCAACGTTCACGAGCGAAGAGCCGCCCATCAACATCGTCGACTTGAGGATCTGAGTATAGGTCTGGCTGCTGGGTGGGGTCATGCGCAAAGTCATCAGAAGCCCCAGCCGTTTATCCCGTGATGACGCTCAACCGCCCGCCGAAAGCGCGACTGCGGCACATGCTTTTCGCGCGTCACCGGCTCACCTGACTGATATGCGCCTCTGTCTGAGCAGGCAGCGCAGTGGCGTCGTCGGACGGCGCATCCGCGATGCGGGGCTGTATTACCTTGACCACGTCACCCGGCGCCAGTTCCGTCGTTTCGGAGGCCTGGAACTGATTGACTTGTCCGTTGTCCCGCCGGCTCACGGTGAATGTCAGCGGAAGTTCTTCACCGCTGTCACTCACGTTGCTGCCGTTGGAGAGCTCTTCAAGAAGCAGCTGTTGTGTCGTGTCGCGCTTCAATCTGAGCTGATCAAGGTTGGCCTTTTCCGCCTGCACCTCGGAAGCGACTTCGCTCCGGCGTGTGTCGGAAAGTCCCTCGAGATTGCGTGTCGTCTCGTTGATCGCCTGGCGACCCCGCATGATAGCCGTGACGAGGTCGAGCCGGTCGGAGCGATAGGTGGTGAGCAACCGTTCCAGATCCATCTGGCGTGAGGTGATCGTGAGGCCCTTCTCGACCAGCGTCTTGACGCTGGTCAACTGCTCCTCGACCGACTGGATATTGTCATCCGAACCCTTCAGCTTCTCTTCCAGCGTATCGATTTCCGCCTTCAAGAGATTGCGCAATTCGACAAGCGCCGTCGACTGCCTGTCCAGCGCGCTTGCGCGCGCCTGAAATATGACCCTCTCCTCGTCGTGGATACTGGCGGCATATTGCTGGTCGGCGGCGGGCGGCTGGTCGAAGCTTATCTCCTTTGCTCCGGCCATCTCCGCTTGCAGCCGCGCGAGCTTTGCGGAGCTGCGCAGCAGCGAATGGTCAATTTCCCGCAACTCGCCGGCAAGCGTGATCGTTTGCGATCGTTGCCGTGCTCCCGGCCGCAGTGGGCCGCCGCTCATGGCCAGCGATTGCAGGACGCTAAGGCCGGAGCGAAACTTGTATTCCCCCGGCGTGGTTACGTCTCCCACGACATAGATGGACGGATAGTCGAGAACGTCGATGGTGACCGCAGGTGTCTGGGCCAAACCCATCTTTTCCTGCAGGCGCTTGGCAATCTCATTGGTTAGGCCGGCATTGTCCAGATTTCCAACGGACAGCGATCCCAGAAAGGGCAGGGAGACTGCGCCTTCATTCGAAATCGTATATTCGCCGCCGATCGCATCCCATCGCTCGAACTGACCCTTGGACGGCATCCATTGGACGACCGTCAGACGGATTTTCGTTTGCGGAGCAAAGGGCGTGTCGTCGGCGTAAGCTGGCGACACAGCGCCGGCGAGAAAGACGAGTGCGCTGACGGCAAACGTCGCACGATAGAACATGTGAGGAACGCGGTACGAAAACTTCATTTACATGTCCAGCCTGCAAAGCATCCTAATCGGATACAGGTTCAATGCCTTAGACGCTGCGCGCACGCCGAACACCGGGTCCGAGGCCGCAACATCAGTGTGCAGCCTGGCGAAGCCTTGAGGAAGATGAAGGCCGGATGCTTGGCTTCATCACTTTTGATGAGACGGGGTAGTGTGCTTCAACCCAAATCGAGCGGGCGCACATATCTCCGGCTCACGAACGGCTGTTGGAAGCGGAGAGGTCAGGCGCGCCCCCCACGGATTGAGGTCATAAGCCAGGAAATTGCAGTCAGATCGCATCCCGCTCCGTGCGCAGATTGGCGACGACGCGCCTGTTCTGCACCTTGCACGAACGCTGTGTGCAGTCGCGAACTTCCCGATCCGCACCGTAACCCTTGGCCCACATGCGGTTGGCGTCGACGCCCTTCGAGACGAGATAGGCCATGACGGCATCGGCGCGCTGCTGCGACAGGTTCTTCATTTTCGACTCCGAACCGGAATCATCGGCAAATCCCTGCAGCTTGATCAGCCAGGCCGGGTTCCTGTTCAGCCAGGCAGCCTGGTTGTCCAGCGTTGTCATGGAGACGGTATCGAGTTTGGCGGAATCTTGCGTGAAGTAGATCCGTCGGCCGACACTGAGGATGAAATCCTCTTCACTGCCAGCCTTGACGTTCTCGAAACCGGGTGCGGGATCGTTGGTCTGGCCGGTCATCGGTGCTGTCGCAGGTTCCTCCACGGAGGCGATATCGGTGGTGGTGCAGGCCGTGAGCGCCAGAAGCATGGCCGAGACGGCAAGGCGCATCGCATATGCGGTCAAAACAGACATCAAGCTGATTTCCTCATTCGACCGGGGTGGCCTGGCTGACCTCGGCGGCAGGCGCCTGGTCGGCAATATGCGGCAGAACCTGCACCGCGGTGCCGATCGGGCAACGCTGGTAAAGATCAATGGCGTCTTCGTTGAACATTCGGATGCAGCCACTGGAGGCATCCTTGCCGATGCTCCACGGTTCCAACGTGCCGTGGAAGCGATAGCCGGTATCGACGCCGTCACGCAGCAGGTACATGGCACGGGGCCCGAGTGGATTCTTCGGCGAGCCTCCCGCCACGAATTCGGGCAGTTCGGGATGACGCTTGCGCATCTCCGGAGGCGGTGTCCAGCGCGGCCAAAGCGATTTGTTGTCGATCGTGGCGCGGCCAAACCATTTGAAGCCCTCGCGGCCGACGCCGACGCCGTAGCGAATGGCTGTCTTGTTCTCCATGATCAAATAGAGAAAATGATGCCGCGTATCGACAACAACGGTGCCGATCGGCTCGCTGCTGAAATATTTGACAACCTGGCGGTGCCATTGCTTGTCGATCTTGGCGAAGTTGGTCGCTCGGAACGTGACGCCATTGTCGACTGCGGTGCCAGCAAAATAGGAAGCTGCCTGGGCAAAGACCGGTTTCCCTACCGCGCCGGTGCCAAGTAACGCCAATCCACCAAGCAGAATATCCCTGCGAGTCCACACCATCGGCCGTATCCCCCTCAAAGCCAAGCTGCGCGGTGCCAGTAAATCAGATTTTTCATTTGTCACAACACAAAACTCTTCTCATCCCCTAAAGGCTGAGGTGGAGTTGCTAATGTCCGCGGTCTGCGTTGCTCCGATCGTTACTCGGAGAGATCGGCGCTATACCCACCTGCATAACATGGCCAGGAGGCGGCCACGAACTGTGCGGCCTTGCGAAGTTGGATCGCGGTTCCGTGCGGGGAGCCGCTGATCAGACGGTATTTGGCTGGCCTGCCGGTTGTTCATCTCCGCGTTTCGGGAGGACTGAGGCCGATGGCGTTAGAAATAAAAGCGCGGCTGTCGATCGCTACCAAGCTGTCCGTGCGGTGCTGAGCGCGAACGTATAGGAAGAAGTGACAAGGGCCACGTGAGCCTTGAGCGAAACGGCACAGTTTCCGGGATAGGAGAGGTTGTGCTGGATCAGATGTTTAAGCAACTCATCGGCGTTGCGCTTTTCAGTCAGCGGAAATGTCACAGTCATATGCGTTCCTCCGAGGAGCAAATTGACCCTTCGGAGGGATCTAGGCCTGAATTCTTTTTGCGCTGCAACAAGAAAATTTTAACCGTAAAATTAAAATCGATTAGCTTTCTGGGTGGTTATTTTAAAATCGTTTTAAATCCTCCAGTGATTTTTGGCGCGGGCGTACAGAGCGGCTGCGACAAAATGCACGCAGCCGGATAAGACCTTGTTAACCATCCAGGTCTCAGATGGGCAGAAGTTTAAACGTTCTACCAGAGCCGTGGGAATGTGTTCCGCCGCGTAGGGCTTTAAATCCGCACATGCCTCCCCTCGAGAGTCGATGCCGACGGGTGGGTTATGCGCAAGTGCGTTCTGTTCTCGGTGTGTGGCAATGTCGATCATTCATAGTATCAGCGTAAGAAGCGGTCGGCTGGTAAAGCTCACCTTCGAATCTGCCCCCTTCACGCGAGCCGCTCGCAAGACCGCCGGAACGGCACGGCAAGCCAGAAGCCGTATTGTCACCCTCGCAGGCGTCCTCGGCATCGTCTACGTCGGAATGTTCGGCAAGCTGATCTATTATGGCCTTGCCGTCGACACGACGACATCGAGCATTCCGCCAAATCCGATCATGGCCTCACGGCCGGATATCCTCGACCGCAACGGCGAACTCCTGGCGACCGATATCCGCACGGTTTCGATGTTTGCCGAGCCGAGCCATATGGTCGATGTCGATGAAGCGGTCGAGAAGCTCACACAGCTTTTCCCGGAACTCGACCGGAAAACGCTCTATCAGAAACTGTCGGACAAGCGTTCGCAGTTCACATGGCTGCGTCGCCAGCTGACGCCGAAGCAGCAAAGCGAGGTTCTGGCTCTCGGCCTTCCCGCCATCGGCTTCCGCCCCGAAGTGAAGCGCTTCTATCCTGGCGGGCGCACGGCGGCCCACATTCTCGGCTATGTCGATATCGACAACAAGGGCATGGCCGGCATGGAAAAATATCTCGACATGCAGGGGCTCTCTGATCTGGAATCCACGGGGCTTGCGGTGCGCGAAAATCTGGAGCCGGTGAAGCTGTCGATCGACATCCGGGCGCAGAATGTCGTTCATGACGTGGTCACCGACGCTATCACCACCTACAAGGGCAAGGCCGCCGGTGCCGTCATCCTCGATATCCATACGGGCGAGGTTCTGGCCATGGCTTCCGCCCCCGATTTCGACCCGAACGACCCGCAGGCGACCGGCAGCGAAGGCTGGCTGAACCGCATGTCGAACGGCACTTTCGAAATGGGCTCGACCTTCAAGACCTTCTCGATGGCATTGGCGCTCGACAGCGGCACGGTCAAACTCTCAGACAGTTTCGATGCCACCGGCCCGCTGCACTACGGCGGCTTCATCATCCATGACGACCATGACGTGCCGCGCCGCTGGCTGACCATTCCGGAAATCTTCCGCTATTCCTCCAATATCGGTACGGCGAGGATGATGGATCTGGTCGGCATGGATCGCCAGAAGGATTATCTGACCCGCTTTGGCCTCTTAACGAAGATGCAGACCGAACTGCCGGAGGTGAAAACGCCGACGCAGCCGAAAGTATGGAAGAAGATCAACTCGATCACGATCTCCTTCGGCCATGGTGTCGCGACCACGCCATTGCAGACAGCAGTTGCCGGTGCCGCTCTCGTCGATGGCGGCGAGCTTATAGAGCCGACTTTCCTGCCGCGCTCGGCCGAAGAGGCAGCAAAAACCGAGCAGCAGATCGTCAAGAAAAGCACAAGCGACACGATCCGCTCCCTCTTCAAGCTCAATGGCGAACAAGGCTCCGGACGCACGGCCGACGTGCCTGGTTTCCATGTCGGCGGCAAGACGGGCACGGCGAACAAGGTCGTGAACGGCCATTATTCGCACACGCTGAGCTTCAACGCCTATCTCGCGGCCTTCCCGATCGATGCGCCGAAATATGTCGTGCTGTCCTTCATCGACGAACCGCTGACCGGCCAGCACGGGCTCACCTTCGCGACGAATACGGCAGCACCCATGGTGCATGACATCATCAGCCGCGCCGCGCCCATTCTGGGCGTCGAACCGGATTTCGGGCAGAACCTGCTGGCCTCATATTGAGGGGTGGCGGGCGCGGTTTGAAATCTTCTGTGGCGGTTTTTTGCTGCTGAGCAGTGCAGGCATCGTTGCCGGCAATGAAGTTCATCGAACTTTCATCGCGTTGCGTCATCCGGGCTACATACTTGCGGCCTAGGTCATTGGGCGAAGGTGCGCGCCTCATGTCCAGTCGAACGAACGTCACTGCAAAACGCCTCATGGATGCCTGCGAGCTGCTGCTTTGCGAGGCGCATGGCCCCGAAGAGCTGACCGCACGCCGGATTGCGATCCAGGCGCAAGCGACGCCTTCGGCGATTGTCTATCATTTCGGATCCCAGGAAGAACTGATCACCGCCGTTGCAGAGCGCGTCTATCGCCGTCTGAACGCCGAGCGCCTGAGCCTGCTGCAGAAAGCCGTCGATCGGCGAGCGCCCAATCCCCCCGATATCGAGGAGGTGATTGCAGCTCTTGTCGGTCCGTCGATCCGCTGGGCGACCGATCCGACATCGAGCTATCCTGTGCTGTCGCACTTCACCTCGATGGCCCATTCCCACCGTGAAGGTGCGCCTCACTATCGTCGCATCATCGACGACGTCGAGCATCACCGGGCCTTCATTCCGCAATTGAAGCGGATCGCGCCCTGGCTCGAGGAAGTGGATATCGGCTGGCGCCTGAACTGTGCGCTCGGCATCCGCTCGCAGGTCACCCGCAGCAGGCAGCGCACCGAGCTTCTCACCAATCATCAGATGGATCTCGACAATCCGGATCTCGTCATAGCGCGCATGGTGGAGGTGATTGCGCCGATGTTCCGTCGGGCTTCCTGAGTTTCGCGGATGAAGTCCTAACGTCTTTCGAACAGCATTCGAAATCCGTCACGCCTGCGAAACACGCCCCCTCTATCGGTTTTCATCAGAGAACCGTCAGGGAGCCTTCCGATGCGCCGCGAGACCACTTTCATTCATCTGACCGACCTGCACATCGGCACCGCCGATGACGATCATCTTTACAGCGATACGACCGAGACGCTCAACCAAGTGCTCGATCTGGTCGCCACAGTCACGCCTAAGCCGCAATTCGTCATAGCCAGTGGCGACCTCACCAATCGCGGTGATGCGGAGAGTTTCCGTCGACTGAAGGAGATCATGGATGCACGCATCGACGTGCCGGTGATCTATGCGCTCGGCAATCACGACACCCGTCCCGGTTTTTACGAGGGTATGGGCGTTACGACCGAAGATCCGGATGCCCCCTACGATCACGATGTCGTCGTCGATGGCATCCACATCGTCACGATCGACTCCTCTACGCCGGGACTGATCGGCGGAACAATCGATCCGGAACAGTTCGACTGGCTGGCCTCGACACTGGATACGCATCCCGATCTGCCGAAGCTGATCGTCGTCCATCATCCGCCGGCTCTAGGTGAAGAACCCGATACAACCCACTGGCGGACCATTCATTTTCCGCAGTCGGAACGCTTCAGATCGCTGCTCAAGGGCCGCGATATCATCGGCATCCTCAGCGGCCACATCCATCATGACCGCGTGTCTGTCTGGCACGGCATCCCCGTCGTTGTCGGCACCGGCCAGCATGCAGCGACCGACATTCTGCGCACCGACATTTTGCGCATGGTGCGCGGCGCCTCCTTCGGCATCGGCACCATCCGCCCGTCCGGCCTCACCATGGCCTTCGTACCGCTGCCATCCGACCGCGCCGAACTCAACACCTATCCACTCGAAATGCTGTTGGCGCGGGCTGTGCCCGTCGCGGCCGAATAAATTCCCGGAGATGTCCATGTTGCGCAGAACCACGTTGAAGTTCACGGCAGCACTCGCCGCCGTCTCGCTCTTACCATCAGGCGCATTTGCCGAAATGCCCGCATCCGTCGACAAGCCGGTGACGATCAGCTTCTACAATTACAATCTCGCCTCGGCGAGCGCCGGGGCCGATGCCACCAAGGAACTGATTGCCGGTTTCGAAAAGAAATTCCCCAACATCAAGGTCGAGACCGTCGCCGTCCCGTCCAATGAGATCATGTCGCGCGTGCAGGCCGATATCGTCGCCGGCAAGCAGCCGGACGTGGCGCAATTGGTGTTCCGCGATTTGATCTACATCGCCAGCGACCTCGGCGCCAACGCGCTGGAAGACATGGTCGATGCGAACGAACTGAAGGATCAGTTCGCCGGCATGATTCCGCAGGGCCTCGAGCTCGGCAAAGTCGATGGCAAGACCTATGGCCTGGCTTACACGTTCTCGACACCGATCCTGTTTTACAATGCCGACCTCTTCAAGCAGGCGGGCCTCGATCCGGACAAGCCACCGAGGACCTGGGACGATATCAACGTTGCCGGCAAGGCCATCAAGGAGAAGACCGGCAAGAACGGCTTCTTCCCCGGCGCCTACGGCCCGACCGACGGCACTTTCGTCTATCAGTCGATCGTCATGTCGAATGGCGGCAAGGTGCGCGACGGCGACAAGCTGACGTTTGCCGACAAGGACGCGGCGGACGCCGTGAAGATGCTGCGCAACATGGTCGACAGCGGCGCGCATGCCAAGATCGATCCGGCGAGCGCATCCGACACGTTTGCCGCTGGCAACATGGGCATGTTCCTCTATACGAGCGCACTACTGTCCAGCGTCAAGAAGTCGGCTCAGGGCAAGTTCGAGCTGCGGCTTGCACCGATGCCTTCCTTTGGCGACAAGCCGACGGCGCCGACCAATTCCGGCAGTGCACTCTTCGTCTTCAGCAAGGACCCCAACAAGCAGCGCGCCTCCTATGAGCTGCTCAAATATCTGACGAGCAAGGAAGCCTACACGATCATCACCAGCAAGATCGGCTACCTGCCTCTGCGCCTCGATATCGTCGACGACCCGAACTATCTCGGCCCCTGGCTCAAGGAAAATCCGATGTTCCGGTCCAACATCAAACAGCTCGACCGACTGACCGCCAATATCGCCTTTCCCGGACCGAATTATCGTCAGGTCGAAAAGATGATGATGGACGGTGTTCGCGAAGCTGTCCTCGGAAGCGGCGACCCGGTCGAAGTGCTGAAGAGTGCTCAGGAGCAGGGTCAGGACCTGATGCCATAAGCCCATCTTGATCTTCACGAGGAAGGTGAGGGGCGGCGACGAGGGCCGCCCTTTGCCGACAATCGATCGGAGCTTTCGCCAATGACAGATATCCAGGCAGAAGTGGCCGGCCCCGCCACAGCGAAAATGGCTTCGGTGCGGTCGGAAATGACCCGCGAACGGTTTACCATTGCGCCTTGGCTCTATCTGGCGCCTGCGCTCATCCTGCTGATGGTCTGGACCTACATCCCGCTTGCCGAGACATTCCGCCTGTCTTTCTATCAGTGGAACATGCTGCCGACGTCGCCGCAACGCTTTGTCGGACTGACCAATTACCAGCGGCTGCTGGCGCTGCCGGAAATGCGCAACGCTCTCTGGAACACGCTCTATTACACGATCGGCTTGTTTCCGATGTCGGTGATCATTCCGCTTTTCGTGGCGATCTGGACGCAGGATCTCGGCGGCCGAGCCCGGACGATCTACAGGTCGCTGATCTTCGTGCCGATGATCATTGCTCCAGTCGTAGCCGCCATCCTGTGGCGCTGGCTGCTGAACGAAGACCAGGGGCTTATAACGCTCGCTCTCGAGGGTCTTGGCCTCGGCCGCATCGGCTTCCTGACCGATCCCGCCTATGCCCTGCCGACGTTGACCTGGATCACCGGTTGGAAGTTGATCGGCTTTTCGACGCTGCTCTTTTCCGCCGCCGATGCGGGTATCAACCCGTCCTATATCGAGGCGGCGCGCATCGACGGTGCCAGCCGTTGGCGCATCATCCGCGATATCAGGCTGCCGCTGCTCTCGCCGACGATCCTGCTGCTGTCGATGATGACGGTGCTTTTCGGCGCGCAGTGGAGCTTTGCCTATATCAATGTGCTGACCAATGGCGGCCCGCTGAAGTCCACGACCAACATCTTCTACCTGCTCTGGGAATACGGCTTCCAGACGCTTTCGGCTGGCTGGAGCTCGGCCGCCGGTATGATCGCTTTTGCCGGCTTCGCGGTGCTTGCTGCGCTGTGCATGTGGTTGACGAAGAGGTTTGCCTTCTATGACAACTGACAGACTCGACGATCACAGGCCGAGCCGATCGGCTCCGTCCCGCGGATTGGTGCGCAAGCTCGGCGTGCACGCCATCATGGTGCTCCTTTCCTTCGTTTCGATCTTTCCGATCTACTGGATGATCGTCACATCGTTGCGACCGGAGAACGAGATCTTCTCCACTGCACTCTGGCCGTCCCGTCCGACCTTCGACAATTACCTCTTCGTGTTAACGCGCGTGCCGATGCTGCAGATGCTCTTCAACACGGCGATCGTAGCAGCCGCGACTGCCTTGCTGCAGGTCGTGACCGGCATGTTTGCCGCCTACGCGCTGGTGCGCTGGCGAATGCGGCTATCGTCTGTCGTCCATGGTCTGATTGCGCTCTCCTGGCTCGTGCCTTTCCAGGTCACGATGATCCCGAATTATGTGCTCGCCTCCAGGCTAGGGCTGCTCGACACATTGACGGGCCTCGTCGTGCCGAATGCCGCCCACGCTTTTGCGATCCTGCTTCTCTATCATGCCATGAGGGCCTTCCCGACCGAAGTGCTGGAGGCTGCCCGCGTGGATGGGGCACGAAGCCTGCGCATCCTCTGGCAGATCGTCACGCCCAACATGGGCGCGCCCATTGCCTCCTTGTCGATCATCGCCTTCATTTCCGCCTGGAACGAATATTTTTGGCCGCTGCTCCTGTCGCGAAAGCCGGAGAATTCGGTCGTGCAGATAGGCCTGCAGATGTTCATGACCCAGGAGGGCAACCTCTGGGGGCCACTGATGGCGGCGGCGGCACTCGCCAGTCTGCCGATCCTGCTGATCTATCTCGTGCTCCAGCGCCACGTCATCGAATCCTTCATGAAATCCGGAATCCGCTGATCATGCAAAATTATGAGAGACTTATTGCGCTGGAAGGCGCCCATAACGTGCGCGACCTTGGCGGCTATCCGGCTGGCAATGACAGGCAGACGCGCTGGCGCTCGGTCCTGCGCGGCGACGCCCTGCATGCGCTGAGCGAAGCCGACATCGAGGCGCTGATCGCCCATGGGGTCACGACGGTGATCGACCTGCGCAATTCTCAGGAACTCGCACGTGAAGCCAATCCGTTCTTGAATGATCCGCGCGTTTACTACGAAAACGTCTCGTTGTTTTCGGCCCTAGCGCCGGTCGAATTGATGGCAGCGGAAGCGACCGATTTCGACATGGGCGACCGTTACTGTCACGCCCTCGACAATTGCCAGCCGGCGATCGCCAGGGTGCTGACGGCGATCGCACACGCACCCGATGGGATCGTTCTCTTCCATTGCACGGCCGGCAAGGATCGCACCGGCATCATCGCCGCTTTGATGCTGGCGCACGCCGGCGTCGATGAAGCAACGATTATCGAGGACTATGCGCTGACCGGCTCGATATTCGCGCCCTTGCTTACCGACTTCCGGGCACGGGCAATCGCACGCGGCGTACCTTCTGATCTTGCAGACCTGATACTCGCCTCGGCACCGCAGAGCATGGCCCGGGCACTCGGGTACCTTGCCGGGCATTATGGCCGCGTTGGTTCCTATCTCGCGCAGATAGGCTTGGGCGAAGCGGAAATCACCAGCCTCAGACAGCGGCTGTGCGATTGAAGCTCTGACGCGTTGAGCGAGAGGGCAGCCTGCGTAAATCGAGCGTCGTCAGCCCGGTCGATAAAGACGCGGTCTGCCATTATCGAAACTCCTGCGTCCGCCCTTCCAGCCGGCAATGACACGGGCGATCTCGCGCACCGCCGCACGCGGGCCAGGAGTAGCGAGCAGCACGATCGTCGCCTCGGCGCCCACTTGCAACCGTTTGACGCCGCCAAGCTGGCGTGCCGCCACTTCTGTCACCATGTCGAAAACCAGCGCCATGTCCTCATCCCGCGAGAGCTGGGCGACATTGGCAAAAAGATTGGCCATTCGGATCAGCGAGGCATCGCCATAGGGGGTGAAGAGATTGAGCACGTTGTTCGTTGCAATGGAGGTGGTGACACCGCGGCCTGCCAGCAGATGGGCGGGCGCAACGCCGCGCGGCACCAGCCGGTCATGGCTGCGCCCGTTCAGGAACAAATCGGTGGACGGCAGAACGGAAAGTGCAATGCCGGCTTCAGCCAGCCTGTCGGCGATGGCGACGACCTCTGCTTGTGACATGGCAGAGAGATTGGTGACGTGGCCGATCGCCACGCGACCCTGCCAGCCGTGACGAAGCGTGGCCTCGATCACTGCCGGCAGATCGGTTCGGTGGGGATCGAGGCTGAAATCGAGATGGAAATCGACCGGCACGTCATGTTTTTGTGCCAGCGCAAAGATCATTTCGATATGCCTGTTGGGATCGGGGTCCGTATAGGGACAGCCGCCAACCAGATCCGCACCATTGGAAAGGGCGTCATCGAGCATGCCTGATGTCTCGGGCTCGTTCGTCAGTCCGTCCTGGGCGAAGGCGCAGATCTCGATATCAACTGCGAAGGCATAATCCGCGCGAATGCGCTTGATTGCCCCGAACGAGCGGAAGCCAGCGCGGGGATCGATCTCGACAAAGGTCCGCATCCGCGTGGTACCGTGCGAAATCGCCTTCTCGACGACGCGTGCGGCCCGGGCATAGACATCCTCTCCCTCAAAACCCGCCTTGGCCCTGGCCGTTTCCCGCACCGCCTCGGCAAGCGTGCCTTCGCAAATCGTGCAGCGGTCAAGAATGCAGGCTTTGTCCAGGTGGATGTGCGTGTCCACAAATCCACCGAAGGCGAAAGCGCCCTCGCCATCGACGCTTTCTATGGCCTCGCACCGTATATCGGATCCGATGTCAGCGATCAGACCCTTTCGCACGGCTATGTCGACGAGAGCGTCATTTTCTTCAATGCGGATGTTGCGGATAACGAGATCGAACAATTGGTTGGTGATCGTCACAGCGAGATCGCGCCTCCGTCGCTGCGCGGATCGTGGGCGCCGTCAATCATCCCATCTTGCCCGATGCGGATCACGCCGGCCTGGCCGCCGAGCGGGCTGAAGCTGTCGATCGTCGATATCTCATGGCCCATGGCGGCGAGCGCGGCGACAATTTCCGTGCCAGCATTCTCCTCGATCTTCAGGCTATCCCGGCTATCGGAGAAGGTGCGACCGAGCAGAAAGCGCGGGCGGGATAGCGCGGCGGCTGGATCGAGCCCATGGTCGATCAGCAGGCTGAGGAGCAGCGACAGAGTCTGTGGCTGTCCATCGGCTCCTTGGGTACCGTAGACGAGATGCGGGCGACCGTTCTTGAGAGCGAGCCCGGGATTGAGCGTGTAGAACGGTCGCTTGCCGGGACTGGCGACATTGGGGCTGGCGGGGTCGGTGCTGAAGGCCGTCCCCCTGTTCTGCCAGAGGATACCGGTATCGCTGACCACGACGCCACTGCCCCAGTCGAAGTAGAGGCTTTGCAGCAGCGATGCGCAGCGCCCCTTGCTATCGACAGCGGCAAGCAGGGCCGTGTCACCATGCCGATAGGGCTGCGGCCATGCTAATGCGCGGCTGGGATCGATTGCCGCCGCCTTTGCTGCGAGCCGCACCGGATCGAGCAGCGCCGAGGAAACATCGGCCGAATAGCGGGGATCGGCGATCGCATGCCGGTCGAGGAAGGCTTGTTTCACCGCTTCGACAAGCCTGTGGTAGAACGCCGCGCTGTCGGGAGAAAAGTTTGCCATGGCCAGATGATTGAGCACGCCCATGATACCGAGCGTCGTTATTCCCTGGGTTGGGGGAGGCGGTGCGAGCAGGGTTGTGTCGCGATAAGTCTGCCGGAGCGGAGGCGCGAGATCGGTTCGCGTTGCAGCGAGATCGGCGGCCGAAAGCGGCGAGCCGGCTTCTGCAAGCCCCGTGGCGATCCGTCGGGCAAGCGCGCCCTCATAGAATTCACGGGTGCCATGGCGGGCAATAGCGGCAAGTGTCTTGCCAAGTTCCGGCTGCCGCTGAATGCCTGTTGATCGGAACAGCTTCGTGAAGCCCGGCCAGCTCCCGAGTTCACTGCGGCGGAATTCGTACCAGAAGGCATGCGAGCGGCTGACCTCGAAGCCGTCGTCCGCCAGGGCGATCGCGTCATCAAGCAGGCTTGGTAAGCTCTCCGACCCTGCCCATTCGGCTACGGAATGGGCAAGCACTTTCTCCCAGCTATCGACGAGGCAGGCGCTCGTCAGCGTGGAGCAGGCACCGCGAAGTGGGATGTCTCCATCCGGAATGACGCCCGCCGCCTGACCAATGCCGAGGAAGGTCTGTGCCTTGCCTGTCTCGTCCGCAATTAGCCAGACGCCATCGCCGCCGAGCCCGCAGAAATGCGGGTAGGTGACCGAAAGAGCTGCGCCGGCAGCAACCAGCGCTTCAATGGCATTTCCTCCGCGCCGCAGCACCTTCGCGCCTGCTTCGCTGGCAAGCCAATGCGGCGTCACAATCATGGCGCCGCGGGATGACGTGTCAGCTCGACTATTCTGAGTGACGGGATTGGACATCAGCGTATCACGGAGCCGTTCTCGGCGACGAGGCGGCCTTCCTTGAAGACCCGGCGTGGCTTTGGAATGGCGACGACGGCCTCCGGCAGATGCTCGGCTGCAAGGGTGACGAAATCGGCCTTTGCGCCGATACCAATGCCGTAGCCCTCCAGCCGCAGCGCCTTGGCGCCGCCTGATGTCACCACGTCGAAGGCGGCGCTGAGTTCCGCATCGGTGTAGAAGCCGGAGCGGTAGGCGATAATCTCTGCGCGGTGCAGCATGTCGCCATCCCCGAAGGGCCACCAGGAATCGCGGATATTATCGCTGCCGCTGAAGACGGTGACGCCGGCAGCGCGCAGCAGTGCGACAGGAGGGAAATTGTGGTTGCCGGGCGCATTGGTCATGATCGAGACGCCGCTCTTGGCGATCAGGGTAGCGATCTTCTTGGCGGCGTCGGGCGCGAGATCGCCAAGACCGTAGGCATGGCTGACGGCGACATGCCCCTGCATACCAAGGGCGGTTGTGCGAGCACAGATCTCCTCGATCGTCATCGCGCCAAGCGTGCTTGCGTCGTGAAGATGGATGTCGACATCGACGCCGCGCTTTTCGGCAATGCCGAAGACCACGTCGAGATGACCCTTGATGTCGCGGTCGAAGGAGAGCGGATCGAGGCCGCCGACGAGATCGGCGCCCATTGCGATCGCCTCATCCATCAATTCCGGCGTACCCGGGCTCTTCAGGATACCGCTTTGCGGGAAGGCGACGAGCTGAATATCGATGATGTCAGCGTATTCCTCGCGTACTTTCAGGATGGTTTCGAGCGACTTGAGCCCAACCGACCCATCGACCATCACGTGGCTGCGCATCTGCAAGGCGCCGTTCGAAATGCAGAGATCGAGCTGGTTGCGGGCACGCTCGTCCATGGGCGCTGCGGCAGCCATATTCTCAGCCTGAAAGGCGACGCGCTCATGCACGTCGAAACCATTGGTGCACGGTTTGTGCGGGATCCATTTGTCTCCGTAGAAGCTCGTGTCGAGGTGGATATGACCTTCGACGAAGCTCGGCACGAGGAGCGCTCCGCCAATATCGACGACATCTTTCGCGCCTTCTCTGGAGCTTGCCGGCTCTATCGCCGCGATCCGGCCGTCCCGCACCACGATGTTTTTCAGCGTGCCGTCGGCAAGCTTTGCGTTGGTGAAGACTGTTTCCACTGCGCTCACTGATGTTTCCTTTCCCTTCCATTATCGGCCAGACCCCGCCCGATGCAGGGTCCGGCTATTCTCCAGCGATGGAGGATCAGTTCTGCGGCAGCGTACCTTGTACGCCGTCAATGAGCCATGTCATGCCCTTGATGTCATTCTCGGCCAGTTCCTGGCCGGCGGCGACCTTTGCCTTGCCGTTCTGGTCCTTGATCTCGCCGGCAAATACTTTCAGCTTGCCGGCGACGATGGCGTCCTCGGCCGCTTTCATTTCCTTGGCGACGGATTCCGGCAGGTCCGGGCTGCTCGTCGTCATCTTGACGTAGCCGCCTTCGCCAAGGCCGAGCCAGGTGCTTTCCGGCTTCCAGTTGCCCTCCATCACCGCCTTGGCGGCGTTGATATGGGCTGAACTCCAGTCGAGTTCGTAGGAGACGAGCTGCTTCTTCTTCACATAGCGCGAGAAGTCACCGGTATTGCCGATCGACCAGACGCCTTTCTCTTCCGCGGCAAGGCCCTGAACCGGCGTGTTGGGGCTGCCCGAGAGAACGTCAGCCCCTTGGGCAACGAGCGCTGCGACGGCATCCTTTTCCTTGGCCGGATCGACCCATGCATTGGCCCACACGACTTTGACCACAACGTCAGGGTTGACGCTGCGCGCACCAAGCAGGAAGGCATTGATGCTGTAGATGACCTGCGGCACGGGGAAGGCGCCGACCCAGCCGAGAATGTTGGACTTCGTCATGCGGCCTGCGGCAATGCCGGTGACATAGGCGCCTTCATATTCGCGCGCTTCGAAGACGCCGAGATTGGTACCCGCGGCAATGCCGGCGCAGCATTCGAAATGCGAGCTCGGCAGGGTCGGTGCGAGCTTCTTCAGCGAAGCATATTGCGAGAAGGTGGTGCCGAAGATCAGCTTGTGGCCCTGGGACGAAAGCTGCCGGAAGAGCCGCTCGCAATCCTGGATCTGCGCAATGTTCTCGAGCGCGGTCACCTTCACCTTGCCCGGGAAGGCGTTCTCCAGAGCATGCCAGGCGTTGGCCTGGAAATATTCCCAGCCGGTATCGGAGATCGGCCCCATATGGATGACGCCGACCTTCAGCACTTCATCGGCGGCAAGAAGCGGCCGGACACCGGTTGCGGCGAGCAGCGAACCGGCGGCGGCCGTCTTCAGGAAATCACGTCTGGATTGGAATATCATCTTCAGTTCCTCTCTGTTTTTGTTGGCATGTGGCGTGAGGTTCAGCCTCCGGCGACGAAGGGCTGTCCAAGGGAAGCGGGGACGTTGAGGCGCATCAGCGTCGCGTTGCGCGAGATCAGCACCAGCACGGCGATGGTCACGAGATAGGGGAGGGCGGACATCAGCTCCGATGGCAGGCCGATCCCGGCGCTCTGGGCAAAGAGCTGCGCAATGGTCGCGCCGCCGAAGAGATAGGCGCCGAGAAAGCAGCGGCCCGGCCGCCATGTGGCAAAGACCACCAATGCCACAGCGATCCAGCCGCGCCCGGCGATCAGCCCCTCGGTCCAGAGCGAGGTATAGACGATTGAGATATAGGCGCCCGCGACTCCCGCCATCGCACCGCCGAAGAGCGTGCAGAGATAGCGGATCAGTACGACAGGGTAGCCGATGGCATGGGCCGAGGAGGGCGATTCCCCGACGGCCCGAACGATGAGGCCGAAGCGGGTGCGATAGAGGAAGAACCAAACGCCGGCAAACAGCGCCCATGAAAGCCAGACCAGCGGGTGCAACTGGCCGAGCACGGCGCCGAGCAGCGGAATTCTGCCTGCGAAAGCCGAGAGCCTCGATGGCTCCATGACGATCGCCATGCCGACATAGCTCTTGCCGATGAAGGAACCGAAGCTGGTGCCGAAAATGGTCATCGCCAATCCGACGGCCACCTGACGCGCGCGGAAGCTGACGACCAGCACCGAGAACATCAGCGCCAAAAGCATGGACGCCAGCATGGCGGCGAGAACGGCGAGCCAGAGTTCGCCTGTCGCCTGCATGGTGATGAAAGCGATGACCGCACCGACCACCATCATACCTTCGACACCCATATTGAGCACACCGGAGCGCTCAGTGACCAGTTCGCCAAGGGCTGCATAGACGAGCGGCGTACCGGCAATCAGCGTGGCAATGAGAATGGGAAGAAGCTGGCTCATCATGCCGTGACGCCCTTTCTGCCGGAGGTCCTGAAACGGATGCGGTGGTGGACGAGGACATCTGCCGTCAGCAGGAAGAAGAGCAGCGTGCTCTGCAGCAGTCCGGTGATCGAGGAGGGCATGCCGAGCGACATCTGTGCGAGATCACCACCGAGATAGAGCAGCGCCATCAAGAGCCCCGACAACAGGATGCCGAGCGGGTTCACCCGGCCGAGATAGGCGACGATGATCGCCGTATACCCATAGCCGGGCGAGGCATTGGGAAAGATCTGCGCCAACGGCCCGGCGATCTCGCCGACACCAGCGATGCCGGCAACCGCACCACTGACCAGCATTCCGATCCATACCGCCTGCCTGACGCTGAAACCGGCGTAGCGCGCGGCTTCCGCTGACAGGCCGGTGACTTTCAGCTGGAAGCCGATGAAACTGCGTTTCATGAAGATCCAGCCAAGGACGACCGCGATTAGCGCGAAGACGATGCTGGCATTCATGCGCGTGCCTTCTATGAGGATCGGAAAGAGGGCGGCCGGTGCGAGTGGCTCGGATTGCGGGAAATTGAAGCCGGCCGGGTCGCGCCATGCTCCGAAGATCAGCCAGGTGAGCCAAAGGCCGGCGACATAGTTCAGCATCAGGCTTGTGAGGATTTCAGACGCATTGAAGCGGACACGCAGGAAGGCAGGGATTGCCGCCCAGAGCATGCCGCCAATGGCACCTGATATCACCATGGCCGGCAGCACCCAGACGCCACCATCCGAGCCGAAATGTAAGGCGACATAGCCACCGAAGATCACGCCGACGGTCAGTTGTCCCTCCGCGCCGACATTCCAGATGCCGGCGCGGAAGCCGATGGCAAGACCGATGCCGATCAGCACAAGAGGGGCAGCCTTGATCAGCAATTCGCCGAAACCATAGAGATCGCCGACCGGGGCGGTGAGAAAGGTAACGAGCGCACCTGATGGTTCCAGGCCAGCGGAGGCGAAAATGATCATCGCGACGATTGCTGTCAGAGCGAGCGAGATCGCCGGCGACAGGAACACCATCAGCGCGGAGGGTTTCGGGCGCGGTTCAAAGCGCATCGGCCATCTCCCTTTCCATTTTGCTACCTGACATGGCGAGGCCGATATCGTTGCGATCTGTCTCGGCGCGAGGCCGTGCTTCGGTCAGTCGGCCGCCGGCAATCACGGCAATGCGGTCGGCAATGTCGAACAGTTCATCCAGTTCTTCCGATATGATGACGATGGCGGCACCGCGTTCGCGCAGGTCGAGCAGAGCCTGACGGATAACGAGGGCGGCACCCACATCGACGCCCCAGGTCGGCTGCGAGACAATGAGCACGCCGGGCTCCTGCAGGATTTCGCGACCGATGATGAATTTCTGCAGGTTGCCGCCTGACAGGCTGCCGGCGGGCGCTGTCGGTCCCGGGCAGCGAACGTCAAAGGCCTTGATGCAGCGCTCGGCAAAGCCAAGAACGCGGTCGAAACGAATGAGGCCGGCCCTGACGGCGCCGCCGCTGTTGGCGGTGAGAAGCACGTTCTCTGATAGTGGCAGCGAGGGAACTGAACCCTGCCTCAGACGGTCCTCGGGCACCGAGCAGAGGCCGAGCTTGCGCCGCTCCGCCGGATCGAGATGGCCGGCCGGCGCGCCGTCGATGGTAATGGCATCGTTTCTCGATAGGCGGGTTTCACCCGAAAGAGCCGCGAGCAGTTCCTGTTGCCCGTTTCCGGAAACCCCGGCAATGCCGAGGATTTCCCCACCCCGCACTGAAAGGGTGATGCCGGACAGCGCGGTGCCGAAAGGATCTGCTGTCGGCAGATCAAGGCCGTTGACGGTGAACCGGCTTTCACCGGCGACGCTATGCGAACGATGGCGGTACTCTGCAAGGTCTGAGCCGATCATCATCCGCGCCATCGAGGCCGGGCTCTCCTGTGAAGGATCGCAGACGCCGGTGACACGCCCGCCACGCAGGATTGTCGCCTTGTGGCAGAGATCCCTGATCTCATTGAGCTTGTGGCTGATATAGAGAATGCTGCAGCCTTCGGCCGCGACCTGCCGGAGCGTCACGAACAGCTTTTCGACCGCCTGCGGCGTCAGGACGGAGGTTGGTTCGTCGAGGATCAGCAGGCGCGGATCCTGCAGGAGCGCGCGGATGATCTCGACACGCTGCCGCTCTCCGACGGACATCGTGTAAATATGTCTGTCCGGCTCGACCGGCAAACCGTAGCGGGCAGCGACATCTGCAATTTTCGCGGACAATGTCTCGATCTTCTGCTTGCCCGGCAGGGCAAGGGCGATGTTCTCGGCGACGGTCAACGTATCGAAGAGCGCAAAGTGCTGAAACACCATGCCGATCCCGAGTTTCTGCGCATCGGCGGGTGAGGCGACGCTCACCTCCCTGCCATCCCAGAGCATGTCGCCGGCATCAGGGCGGACCATGCCGTAGATGATTTTCATCAGCGTCGACTTGCCGACACCATTCTCGCCGACGATCGCATGGATTTCACCGGGGTTGACGCTGAGGTCGATCCCATCATTAGCGATGACGCCCGGATAGGCTTTCCGGATGCCTCGCAACTCCAGACGGTATTCCGGCGATGATGACACGGTATGCGGCATGAGCGAAATCCAGGCTACATGATACTGAAAATCAAGTATGCAATATGGATGCCAGAATGTATCGTAAATGGCAGCCCCAAGCCTATGAGGGGCTAAACACACGAATTCGTTGAGAGAAAAATGGCGATAGGCCGTCTTACCGGGAAGCGCGGCTATAAACCCACAAAACGTGGAAAGCAGATCGCGTCTACATAATAGTCAGAATCTTGTATACGTGATTGAAAAACCGGCAGATCAGCCGGCTGCGCGCGTGGAAAATCGCGACAGGATCGACCCGATATCAGGTTCTGCTGCGAGATCGTCTTCGATCAGGGCGCGGCTTTCAACTGATAATAGGTGTTCGTCCATCAGATGCTCCGCGGCAGCCAAGTCGGCCTTTTTCAAAGCGTTGATGAGGCCGGAATGTTCGCTGATCGCGCATTCGCTCGAATGGGGCCGGCTATACATGGCAAGGATGAGCGAGCAGCGGGAGACGAGCTCGGAGAGGTAGCGCTCGAGCAGAGCATTGCCTGACAATTCGGCAAGCTTCAGGTGGAATTCACCCGCAAGACGGGTCGACAGGCGCACATCTCCCTTGGCATGAGCGGCTTCCTCTTCCTGCACATGTTCCCGCAACAGTTTTTCGATGGCGGGGTTCCAGCGCTTGATGACAGCCTTCATCATCTCGCGCTCAAGTGCACGGCGGATGGCAAAAGCATCACGCGCCTCATCGAGGCTCGGCTGGGCCACAGTGGCCGTGCGCTTGTGGTAGGTGTCGACCAGTCCCTGGGCCTGCAACTTGGCCAGCACCGTGCGGACCAGAGTGCGGCTCATCGAAAAATGCCGACCGATCTCGTCTTCGGGAAGCTTGGTACCGGCTTTCAACGCCTGCTCGATGATGGCCTGCCGAAGTGTGCGATGGGCGATATCCACCCGGTCGGAATTGGATGACATGATTTCAAAGGCTCGGTTGGTTCTGCATACATTATAGCGCCATCAGGCATACAACAAGGCGATACTTGTGACGCGAATCCGTCGATGCCACGCTGAAATATTCTGGATCAGATGACAGAAAGTTACCCTCTTTTGAAGGCTTAAATCTCGCTGCCTATAGACTCTAGATATCGGTCTTCGGTGCGATCGTCAGCTCCGAACCGTAGGCGTCGCGCATTTCGGTCGCCTCGGATGGATCGCGGTCGTCGGCCTTGTGCAGAAGCATCGAGCGATAGCCTTCCACACGCGTGCCGTGGATCAAAGTCACATCGGCATTGCCTGGATTATCGGAGCGCTCGAACCATTCGACGCTGTGATGCAGGAAATTCATCTCGAAGGCACGGTTGGTGACACCGTGGCCGATGATGATCACGGTGTCGTTGCCGCTGCCGATGTCATGCATAACCGTTTGCAGAAACAGCCTCACCCGCTGGGCAACGTCCGCGCGGCTCTCCCCATCAGGCGGGCGGGCATAGAACTTGCCGCTACTGTTGCGAAGGCGCGCCCATTTCTCAAATTCTTCCGGAAATTTGCGCCGCTGCTCGGCCCGGTCGTAGATCTCGGTAAACAAGCCGAAATCCTGTTCCCGCAGCAGATAGTCCTCATGCACATCGCCGATAGCGCCAGTAGGCGAGGCCTCGATGATCGCGTCTTTCGTCTGGCGCGTCCGCAGATATGGCGAATGCCAGATGGCCGCCTTTCTGGTAACACCAGGTAGCGCTGCCAGATAGGAAGCGATGCTGCGTCCCGCTTCCAGCGCCTGCCGGTAACCCCATTCCGTCAGCGGAACATTGTGATCGCCGAACTGCCGGTAGGCGCTCTCGCTGATGTTGCCGAGAGATTCGCCGTGTCGAACGAGAAAGATGTGCATGGCTGCCTGTATATGCTGAGGATGAGGCATCATGACGGGCGTGAGGGCGGTGTGCAATGGCCGCGAAGCGTTGGACTGCGTAGTCGCCCCCCAAAACGCCAGCCCGTGGGCGGCCGCGCGCTAATCGAATGCGCCGACCTGGAATTTAAGCATTCGGACGGTGGGATCGACCGCGAGGAGGTCCGCCGGGCGATGCTCGGCTGATCTCACCGAGCGGATCTGCGAAAAGGTTCCATGCCTGAGCTTCTGTCAGCGGTTTGCAACGAGTGACGGGCCTTCGAGACGGATACTTTCGGCAAGAAAGGCGAGGGCCGCAGCTCCGATCAGGCCGGAATTCTGTCCGAGAGCCGCACGCAAGACCTTCACATCCTTGAAGCCCGGCATCGCCCACTGAGTGATATATCCCTGAATCCCGGGTTGAAGCCGCTCGAATTCATTTGAGAGACCGCCCCCCATCACCAGCATGTCGGGTGAGAATATATGGATGAGGCTCGTGAAGCCGCGCCCAAGTATCTCTGCCTCCTCATCGATAAGCCTGTTGGCGAGCGCATCGCCGGCTCTTGCAGCCGCGAAAACATCGCGACTGTGAATATCCTCACCCGGTCGACCGAGCGTCGTGTCGCTGCACTCGGCGGCGCGGGCGCGGGCGCGCCGCATGAACGCCGTGCCTGAACCATAGGCTTCGAAGCACCCCCGGTTTCCGCAGGGGCAGAGTTCACCGTCAGGAGCCACCGACATATGCCCGATATGAGCGGCCATGCCCTTGCGACCACGCAACACGCGCCCGTCGGCGATAACGCCGCCACCTATGCCTGTGCTGACGGTTATGTAAATCAGATTGTCTACGCCCTTGCCTGCGCCAAACGTCCATTCGCCGATCGCTGCTGCGATACCGTCATGTTCGAGGCTGACCGGGAAGGGGAAGCGTTTCTGGAGTTCGGCTCGCAAGGGGAAGTCGACAAAACCGGAAAGCGTCGGGATGCTTGTTGCGATGCCGGAGACAGTATCGATGGGGCCGGGAGCAGAAACTCCGATACCGACGACATCGGACGGTTTTACTGTCGCCAGCAGTTCATCCGAAAGCGTCCGGATCTGCGAAAGGATGCGATCGGGGCCGCCATTGGCGTCTGTCAGCTCTTCGCGCCTGGCGACGAGGCTTCCTCTTTCGTCGACAAGTGCGGCCCTGACCTGCGTCCCGCCCAAATCTATCCCGATGGCAATCTGCTGCATTTCTGAACCATGCGTTAGAGGGCACGAAGCCACGTCATCCGCTCTTCAAGGGACGGCGCGTTGAAAGCGAGGGAGCCAAGCACGACAGTCTCCGCGCCTGACCGGCGCAGGATCGGAACCGTATGTTCCCTGATGCCGCCATCGGCGGCAAGCACGATACGCCGGGGTGCCCTAACCTTTGCGATCAGCACTTTTGCTTCGGCAAGACGGGTGCCTGCATTTTCGTTCAGTCCCTGTCCTTTTACGCCTATGGCTGTGCCCAGCAGTGTCACGAAGCTCAGACGCGGGATGTAGGCCTCTATCGTCTTGACCGGCGTCTCGACCTTGATGACCATACCGGCTGCGACCCCGCGCTGTTCGAGACGATCGAGCGCTTCAACCGCGACGCTTTCATTCTCGCCATGAATACTGATCAGGTCGGCTCCGGCATCGGCAAACTGGTCAACCTGCGAAAGAAGAATGCTGTCGGCGGCCATCAGATGAACGTGAATGGGCCGCGCAGAAACTCTCCTGATTCCGGCAACGAGGTCGGGGAAGAACAACATCGCGGGCGCGAAATGACCGTCGGCAACGTCAATGTGGAGGATATCAACATAGGGATCGACGCGCGCAAGATCGTCGGCAAGGCGCACGAGGTCGGCTGACCAGACGGAGAATTCGGCGATCAGGCGACCTCGCGGGAGATCCTCGATCCAGTTCGTTGAGACTGAAGACATCGACTAAAGCTCCTTCAGGAAATTGCGCATGGCTTCGTGGAAGTCAGACACATACCGGGCCCGGTTTTCAGCCTTCGGTGTAATCTCTGCGAAATGTGCGCCGGGGATAAGCTCGGCAATGGCGCATGCGTAGGAAAGTGGATGGATGAGATCTCTTTCATGACCGATGACAAGTGTCGGAATCTGGAGAGCGCGAACCTCCTCTTCCGTCACTCCAGGCCCGTCGTTTGATATGGCGGTCAGCAGTGCTGCAGTGACCTCGATTGGCTGACGTGCGAAGAAGCCCATCAGGGAGGTCAGATTGTCCGGAGCCTCGCCGGCGAGACGCTGCCCTGTTTCACCGGCGGTGAAGGCAGCCTTTGCGGCTTCCGGGTCGAGGCTTTTTAGCAGGCGTCCGACTTCAGCGTTCGGCGCCATATTCGCCGGCGCGCGGGCAGTTACCCAGGCAGGCCTGGCGATGACCAGAGCTTTGACGAGGTCCGGACGTTTTACGGCGAGACGCAGCGAAATCGCCGCGCCCATCGAAATCCCGCCAACCACCACAGGGCCCCCGAGCTCCTGCTCGATGAAATCATTGATATCATCGGTGAAGGTGGCGATTGACAGCCTACCAGGATCACTGGCCTGCGATGAGCCATGGCCGCGGGACTCGATCGTGATGCGCTGAAAGCCGCTCCCGGATGGAAAGGCTTCGCGGGTCTGGCCGGCATCGCCGCACAATCCGTGCTGGAAGATAACCGCATGACCATAGTCTGTCGTGTCGACGTTGAGCTTTGTGCCGTCCTTTGTCGTGAAGGTCCTGATGTCGGTCATCTCTGGGCTCCGACACCATTCTCGAGCTTCGCTGTGAGGAAAGTCTCAACACCTTCAGCTTCATTGGCCGAAAGCCCGTGGGTGATCAGGCTGCCACCAAAGCCGATCGACGTCAGGCTGCGCAGATAATGGCTATAATCGAGCACCCCCTTGCCGGCGGTCGCAAACCGACCGTCGCTCGTGCGGTCCTTGGCATGCGCCATGACGATCCGATCAGCGAGCAGATCGATAGCTGAGGAGATGATCATACGCTGCTCATCGAGTGTCTCGACCTCGAAGAGGTTGGCTGGATCCATGACGATCTTGATGCGCGGGCTCTTGAGCTCGTGGATCAGCCGGCGGGCCTTGGTGGCCGAATTGACAACGTTGGCGAGCTCCGGCTCGATGCCGAGATCGACATTGTAGCGGTCGGCAATCTCGATGGCCGTCTCCATTGCGCCAAGCAGATCGCGCCATGCCTCGGGCGAGTTATTGTCGGGATGCTCCTTCCACTGGTCGATTGGATCGCGTGTGCCGGTGCACAATGTGATGAGACCAGTGGACATCGTGGCGCAATGTTCGGCCAGCACCGCCAATCTACGATGACCGTCCTCGCGGGTAGAAAGGTCGGGATGGATCATGTTGTAGGTGCCGGAAATAGCGACGATCTCAACGCCGGTCTTTTCGGCCGCCTCCGCAACCGACCGGGCGTCAGCCGCCGTAATCTCATCCGGCATGGAGGGGAGGCCCGAACACGCCATGTTATACTGCGCGCAGGTGTAGCCGGCTTTAGCGACGGATTTCAGAACGGTAGCGGGATCCGTTCCTTCGAAGGTCTTGGCGAAGATGCCGAGCTTCATCACACGCCGCCCTCGACATCGGCCAGTGGGACGGTCTTTCCGCCTTCGACGGACCGGGCAATGGCAACAATGGCCTGGACGGAAGCCAGGCCATCATCGATGTCGGCGCCTTCCATGGGTGTGCTGTCCAGAATGGTGCGCGCAAAACCCTCGACCTGGCGGCGATAGAAGTGGCCATCCGCCCCCAGCACGCGATGGGTGGCGCCATCGGCTTCGCGGAAAATATCGACTTCGCTCGTCTTGTAGTACCAGGGATTATAGGTCTTTCCGAGAATGCTGCCGTTCTTGCCGTAGATCTGGAAGCCCTCGTGCCAGTCCATGCGGACCTGCACGGTCAGATCGAGGTGACCGAGCGTGCCCGAGGCGAATTCGACGTCGACGAACCAGCACCAGATACCCGCACGCTCGGAAAGCCGCGCGTTGACCGAAACGATATCGCCGGCAAAATAGCGCGCGGTGTCGATCAGATGGCAACCATGCGCGAGCATGTAATAGCGCCTGAGATCAGCCTTCGGATTTTCCGATGGCTTCTTCGCCTTGGCGCTGGAAACGATGAGCGGCTGAACGGCGTCCGTCATTGGATACCGGTGTGTACTGTCGCAATACCAAGCCTTTATAGCAATTACCTCACCCATTTCATTAACGATGAAGGACTTTGCCGCCTGCAGGCCGGCGTCGAAGCGTTTCATGTGACCGACCTGGAAGACCTTGCCGGATTTCTCGACGGCCGCCTTCAGCTGCAGGCACTCTTCGACGGTTATGCCAACCGGCTTCTCGCAGAGCACATGCTTGCCGGCCTCCAGCGCGCGGAGCGAGGCGGGTACGTGGAAGGCGTCGGCCGTGGCGATGATGACCGCATCGAGATCCGGATCGGCGAGCATCTTGTCGTACTCGCTGTAGGTCCTTTCAGCGCCATGCGTGATCGCCATGCGCTCGCGCAGATCGTCGGCGACATCGCAGATGGCATAAAGATCAGCATTGACCGCCTTTGTGCAGCTTTCAAAATGCGCCGCCTGGGCGATCTGCCCGGCGCCGAGGACGCCCACGCGAAGGCGCCGTTCCTGTTTTGCTGGCATCTGACGTTTCCTTATTTCTGCAATTAGAGAGCAACACCGGTTTCGGCGTCGAAGATAACAGCTTTCGAGAGATCGGCTGCATGACGATACCGACGGCCCATCACTGCGGCGGAATGACGCCCTTGCGCAGGATGATGCTGCCGTAGAAGCGTCGCTCACCGGTCACAACGACCGTATGGGCGGCACGCACGCGATCCTTAAAGTCGTCTGGTTCGACAGCGATCAATTCTACCGGCTTGCCCTGGGTCTTCTGAAGGTTCTCGCTGTAATCTTCGAAGACCGGCAGGATCTTGGTCGGGTCGTTTTCGGCGATCATGCGCCACGCCACCTCGGGCTCCTGTTCCTCCAGAGGGAAGATGCCAAGAATGGCTTCAAGCGCATGCGGACCCGATACGCCGTCAAGGCGGATGAGCCTGTCGTCACCGGCGTCGCATGGGAAATTTGCATCGACGACGGCGATGTCGTGGCGATGAGCCATCGCGCGAAGTGCGTAAAGCAGTTCGGGAGACAGGATCGGATCGATGAGCTTCAGCATGGGGTTCCTCCGTTTGGTGGTTTATTTGCGTTTGTATTATACAAATACAAATTTGCTGTCAAAGGGATTTGAGGCCAAAACCGAATTACACTGATGGCAGTTCGGGAATGTCGAAAAGGCTTTCGCGCAACAGCGCGGCAGCGCCGATCGCAGCGCCGTCTCCACCGAAGCGGGCGACCGATATCGGCGGCACCTGGAAGCCGTGAACGAGGTTGTCAACAAGCAATTGCTCGACGCGGGCGGAGACCTTTGGATAGAGAACGGCGAGGGGGCCGCCAAGCACGATCGTCTTCGGATCGAGGATATGGATCAGGTTGAGGACGCCGGTAGCGAGCGCAAGCGCCCATTCGGCAAGTGCGTCTTCAAACGCCGGAGAACTGTCGCGCGTAGCGAGTTTCGCCAATCCCTCGGGGATGGGAATGTCCTGGTCGATGAAGGGCAGAAATTTCTGATAGCCGGCAAGAATTTCAAATGTATGGGTCGCGGCCATTCCAGGTTGGCTGCCCATCACCATGTGACCGACTTCACCACCCAGACCGTGAGCGCCCTCTACGACGCGGCCCTGCCGCAGGTGCGCGCTGCCGATACCCTGTGCAAGGAGGAGCAGAAGAACATCCCCGAGATCACCTTCGGCAGCATCCGCCGCGACGGCACTCGCAAGGGCAACGGCGTCATTGCAGATATGGACCTTCAACGAAGGCTGCATTGCCTCCGACAGGGCGGCAACAACGTCCACGTCCTGCCAGTTCAGCCAGGGCGCCGAGATGATCTTGCCGTCGCGCACGATGCCAGGAACGGAAATACAGACACCTCGCACCCGGGACGCGCGCACCTTGGATATCTCGATAAGCTCCTTGGGCAGGGACGCCAGCAGATCGATCACGCGTTCCGGTGCGTGATAACGGTCCGCGATCGACACGATCCTTTTGGCGATCACACGCATCGAAAAGTCGATTAGAACCGCGTTGATTTCCGCCGAGGAAATGTCGAGGCCGATGAAATAGGCGCCACCCGGATTGAGCGACACAAGCGCGCCGGGTCGGCCCGCACCACTCGCCTCCGCGCTCTCGTTGAGATCGATGACGAGTTTTTCGGCGAGAAGCTGCTTGATGGAGTTGCCGACCGTCGCCCGCGTCACGTTCAATTCGCGCGCAATATCGGCACGCGACAAGGCAGCGTCCCTGCGCAGGACGCGCAGGCAACGCACCGCATTCATGTGTCGCAAGACACTGTTCGTCGTCAATATTCCTCCCAGGGACACCATGTGCCGATCAGGAGCTATTGGGGAATGCCAGCAGGCCTTTCGAATCGGTGCAGGCAATAATCCCTGACGAAGTACCAGATGCCCGTCCGCAAGCAAAGATTGGCATCAAGCACAGTGTCACGCGACCGACCATCCCCCGTCGACCAGCAGATTGGCGCCCGTGACAAGAGCTGCGGCCGGCGAGGCGAGGAAGACGACTGCGCCGACGACGTCGTCGGTATCGCCAATCCGTCCCAACGGAATATGGCCAACAGTGCGATCATAGAAATCCTGATCGGCAAGCACCGGTCGCGTGGAATCCGTCCAGATGAAGGTTGGCGACACGGTATTGACCGTGATGCCATGCTGCGCCCACTCGGCGGCAAGGCAGCGTGTCAAATGGTTGATGGCGGCCTTGCTCATGCAATAGATCGCCTCCCCGCGCAGCGTTACAGTTCCGGCCTGTGAGCTGATATTGATGATGCGGCCGCTCTTTTTCTCGATCATGTGGCGGGCAACCGCCTGGGTGACGAGGAATGTGCCTTTGATATTGACGTTCAGAATCTGGTCGACATCTTTTTCCTCGACGAGTTCCGCAAGATTGCCGGGCGCAACGCCGACATTGTTGACCAGAATGTCTATTTTGCCGAACGCCTGAATAGACTGGGCAACCGCTTCGGAAATCTGCCGGCTATCGGAAATATCCATGGTGACCGCAAAGACTCTGCGGCCGGTCGTTTCCAGCTCGGCAACGAGATCCGCAGCCGCCTCAACGTTGCGAACGCCAACGATCATGTCGGCGCCTGCGGCCGCGCAGGCCAGTGCACATGCGCGTCCAATACCGCGGGCGGCACCGGTGACGAGCACGACCTTACCTTCGAGGCTGAAATTTGGTGCTTTTACGGTCATTTGTTCGATCCACTTCGCTTTCTACATCACGCCGTTGCGGCGGCAAATCGCGCCGGCTTTCGCCCGAGGATTATCATTTCCAGGGCATCGTCCTGGGTCAGGTCGCGTGTCGGGTAGGAGCCGACAACCTTTCCCGACTTCATCACGATGATCCGGTCAGACAGCGCGAAGACATCGTGCATGTCATGGCTGATCAGGAAAATGCCCAGGCCCTGCTTTTTGAGCTCCTGAATCAGAAGGCCGACGTTTTTCGTCTCCTCCGGTCCAAGCGCTGCGGTCGGTTCGTCCATGATCAGGATTCGAGCGTTGAAATGCAACGCTCGGGCAATTGCCACAGCCTGGCGCTGACCACCCGACATCGATCGCACCGAAGCATTCAGTGAGGGAATTCTCAGTCGCATCCGCTCGATCGTCTGGCGGGCTCCATGCTCCATCGCTTCGGTATCGAGAAATCCGAAGCGGTCGGTCCGTTCACGGCCGAGGAAGAGATTGGAGACTGCATCAAGATTGTCAGCCAGCGCAAGCGTCTGATGGATCGTCTCGATGCCAAGCTCCTGGGCATCGTGAGGTGAGTGAATTTCGACCTTCTTGCCATCGATAAGGATTTCACCACTGTCGGTGGGAAAGACCCCGGACAGCATCTTGATGAAGGTGGACTTGCCAGCGCCATTGTGGCCGAGCAGGGCGACGACCTCACCAGGCATCAGCGACACACTGACATTTTCCACTGCGTGAACGCCGCCAAAGGCCTTGCTAACGTTACGCGCTTCGAGCAATGGGATTGTCATGATGGCCTCCTTTCGCGCCACATCGTATCGATCCAGACGGCGAGAACGAGGACGCCGGCAAGGACCATGCTCTGCAAAGGGCTGGCAATGCCGAGCAACACCATCGCGCTCTGAAGGCTCTGCATGATCAGCGCGCCGACGCATCCGCCGAGGATCGTCCCGGCACCGCCTGCAAGCGACGTGCCGCCAATGACAGCTGCGGCAATCACATAGAGCTCCATCATCGTGCCTGCACCGCTGGCGGCGGCATTCAGCCGGGCCGTGAGGACAATCGAGGCGAGCCCTGACAGGAACCCCATCAGGACAAAAACCTTGAGAACGACGTGTTGCGTGTTGATGCCGGTCAGGCGGGCACTCTGCGGATCGCCACCGACGGCAAATACGTGACGTCCAAACCTGTGTCTCCTGGCAAGAACGGTCATGAGCGCCGTGACCGCAATGAGGATGAGAACCGGGAAGGCGAGACCCATCGCTTCATCCGTTCCCGGTCGCTTGTAGCTGTTCATGACTGCAGCCAAGCCGAACGCGCAGAGGCACCAGAGCGCGGCAGAGATCAGATCGAAGGCCTGCAGCGGGTTCTGGATGCCGAGCTTCTTCTTGCGTTGATATTTACGCATCAGGCTGAAGGCGATGTAGGCTGCTACGGCACCAGCAGCTGTCCAGCTGAGCGGCCCGCCGAGCACGCCGTTCTGTCCGCCGCCGAGGACCTGAAACGTATCGCTGAGAGGCGCGATCGTCGTCCCGTCGTTGAGTTCATAGGCGGCGTTTCGAAGGAAGAGCAGACCACCCAATGTCACTACAAAGGAGGGGATACGCGCGTAGGCGACGAGCGCTCCCTGGATCAGCCCGATCACCATTCCGCCCGCCAGCATGACGAGGCTCGCGAGCCACCAGGCATGCATGCTTCCGGGAAGCCATGCGCTCTGGACGAGGCCGCCAAGCACACCCAGAAAGCCGACTTGCGAGCCGACCGACAGGTCAATGTGGCGTGTCACGATCACCAGGATCATGCCTGACGCCATGATGGCAACGACGGACACCTGGAGCGACAGGTTGAAGAGATTGCGGGGCGACAGGAAAACCCCACCGGTGAGAGCGTTGGCGCAGAGCCAGATCAAGGCAAGGATTATGACCATCGCCAGAAGGCGCGTGTCCCGACCGCCACCCCCGGCCGCTTGTAGCAGCCGGGGGAGGAGCCTTGAGGAGTTGAGTGCAGTCTGAAGGACAGGTGTCATGGCAGAACTCCTGTTGGGGCTGCTTATTCGCAGGCCTTGGGCGGATTCTTGGTCACGCCGTTGCAAAGAACATCCTTGGAGATCCAGCCGGACTTGACGACGAGGTCGAGATTGTCCTGCGTGATCGCCACGGGATCGAGGATGATCGAGGGCTGGGAGGCACCAGACTCCGTCTTGGCGGCCTTAACGCCGGTCACGGCGTCGATCTTGGCACCTTGGATGATTTCGACGGCTGCTTTTGCTGCGACATCACCAAGCGCGTTCGCATCCTTCCAGACGGTCATAGTCTGCTCACCCTTGGCAATACGGCTGAGTACGTTCTTGTCGCCATCCTGGCCGGAAATGCCGACCTTGCCCAAGAGATCCTGACTGGAAAGTGCGGCGGCCACGCCATTCGCGATGCTGTCGTTCATGGCGAGCACCGCATCGACCCTGTTGTCGTTTGCCGTCAGCACCTGCTCCATCAGCGCCTGGGCGACATCGGGCTTCCACTGTTCGACATTCTGTTGGGCGACGATCTTTATGTCGCCCTTGTCTACGGCCGCCTGGATCGCCTGCATCTGGCCGCTCTTGAAGACCTTCTGGATGGTCTGGGCCGGATCGCCGTCCATGGCAACCCAGTTGCCCTTCGGTACGGCCTTCAAGAGCGCTTCGCCCATCACCCGGCCGACCGCCACGTTATCGAAGCTTGCATAGAGAACGTCACCCGTATCGATCGGTGCATCATAGGCGATGACGGCGATGTTGCTGCGTTTCGCCTCGTCAATAGCAGGAATGATTGCCCGGGCGTCCTGCGCAACGATGATCAGAACCTTCACGCCGCGGGCAATCAGGCTTTCGATATCGGCGGCCTGCTTTTGCGGATCGCCCTGGGCGTCGATGCCAACATAGGATACTCCCGCCTTGTCGAAGACCGTCTTCATGGCGGCTTCGTCGATTTTCCAGCGTTCGTCCTGGAAGTAGCGCCAGCTGACGCCAACCGTATCCTGCGCGGCGGCAGCACCCGCCATAAGTGCGACTGCCGAAATGGCGCCTGCGAGCATCTTCGTGAACTTCGACATGAATTCCTCCCTCTGGAAAATTGTGGCACGTCCAACCGCGTTGGCCGGCCCAAAGCGCAGCCTCCCGCCGTGCTATTTATATTTGTTTAAAGCAAATACATATTGAAGTCAATCCGGCCGATCGGACTGCCTCTCCGGAGCGCGATGACGAGGTGCAAGCAATCTGTTCGGAGGAGAGGGGGGCGGACGCGGGTTATCCCGCGCCCGTCTTGTTGATCTCAGATCAGGCCGCATCCGTCGCCTTGCCGACATCAGGGGCGAACATATCGCGCATCCTGGCGCGATAGTGGTCTTCCGAGGTGGACCAGCGAAGCTCGGCAAGCATCTTGCTGTCGGCGCCGGCCAGATAGCGAAGCCGGGTGCCTTCGTCGGTCGCAGCGAGATAGGCGGCTTCGGCAACTTCCGTTTCGGTGCAATATGCGGTCGGGTAATTTGCCATCTTTTCGAAGTAGGCCTGCGCGAAAGCGCCGTAATCGGCAGGGATCAGACCCTGCATGCGCTCACCGCCATTGGCGGTGAAACGGGTGGTCGGTGCGTAGCCCGGCTCGACCAGCCGCGCCTTGATATTGAACTGCTCCAGTTCATAGGACAGTGACTCCGTGTAGCCCTCGACCGCGAACTTGCTGGCCGCATAGACCGCAACGAGCGGCATAACGCCGATTGTCACGCTCGAGGTGACGTTGATAATGGTGCCATGGCCTTGGTTTCGCATCTGCGGGATGATCGCACGGCAGACACTGAAAACCCCGAAGGTATTTGTATCGAAAACTTCACGGATCGTATTGTCGGGCGTCGCCTCGACGGCGGATGCCATGCCGATCCCGGCATTGTTGATCAGCACGTCGATCGAGCCGAACAATGCCACGCTGTCGAAAAGCGCCTTCTCGATCGTCTCGGGCTTTGTGATGTCGAGAGGCAGCACCTTCAGCCTGTCGGATGGAGAAGGAAACACCGTAGGATTCTGACGGCGCATTGTCGCAACGACATTCCATCCGCGTTGAAGAAAGAGTTCCGCCGTCGCCTTGCCGTAACCGGACGATGTACCCGTGATCAGGACTGTCTTTGTCATTTGCATCTCCGTTCATTGATGTCTGGAGATTATGTTTGATTGGCAGGACTATGAATAATTTAAAGTCCATAAAGCATTATGGATCGTCCACCATTTCACCGGAAAGCAGTGCCAATTTCGCTCATCGAGCATGCAGCTCTATCCTGCCGGCAAAGTGCGATCCATAATGAGGGGCATAGGATATATTACGGATCGTACCATTGGACGCTTTGACGGATGTGATTCAGCTGCTGAGGCCCAAGACAGTCCTGATGGGCAGCATGGCAGCTTTCGGGGGCTGGGGCATTCAGGTTCCGCCCCAACCGGGGCCCATGCTCTATTTCGTGATGGAGGGAAGCGCCCTGTTTCGCGCCGGCGAAGGCGAAACCACCGGTTTGAGCGCCGGTGACTTCGTCCTGTCAGGCAATCCGATCGCGGATTCATTCTTCAGCAGACCCGGCGAGAAGATTGTTCTTTCCGACGACGACTTCAAAGCCCGACATCTGGCCGATGGCGAGGTTATAATCGGCAATGTCGGCGAAGGAAGTGCCACCAGGATCGTCGGTGGCTGCATCCTGTGCGACCCGACCAACGCCGACCTCTTGTCCGAGCTCTTGCCCCGGCTTGTGCATGTCAAGGTGGGAGAGGGGATCGGCGCCCGGCTTGGCGGCCTGATTTCCTATATCCGCGACGAAGCGGAAAACGCGCGCGTCGGTAGCGATCTTATCCTGTCCAGATTGCTCGAAGTGCTGTTGATTGAAACCCTTCGCAGGGAGGCTCCCAGGCTGCTTCACCCTGGCATGCTGCGAGGGCTTTCGGATCCCCAACTTGCCCGGGCGATCGGTGACATTCATTCGGATGTACGGCGTGGCTGGACAATCGCTGACTTGGCGCAACGGGCCGGAATGTCGCGCTCGGCCTTTGCGCGGAGATTCTCGGAAGCGGTGGGGCTCGCGCCCGTTGAATATCTTTTGCGCTGGCGAATAGCCGTCGCCAAGGACGCTTTGCGTTACTCCCGCTGCAGTCTGGAGGAGATTGCCGAGAAGGTCGGCTATCGTTCCGCCAGTGCGTTCAGCACCGCATTCAGCCAGAGGGTCGGTTGCCCGCCGAGCGAATATGCGAAGATGTCGCTTGCGGCATGAGCCACGGCGCTTCGTATTGGCCGCCCGACTGACGGGCGGCCGCATCTTCGGGCAGATTAGGGCAGGGTATGTCCCGCAGCCCTGAACAGTCGATACCATTCCTCGCGGGTCAGTGAGACAGAAGAACCGGCCGCGGCTTCGACGACACGTTCCGGCTTCGTAGTGCCGAGGACGACCTGGATCTTTGCCGGATGACGGGTGATCCAGGCGACGGCAATACCCGTCGGGGTCACGCCATAAGCCTTCGCGAGTTCGTCGATGGCGTCGTTCAGATCGGCGAAATTTTCACGATCATCGAGGAAGACACCGTCGAAGAAGCCCTTCTGGAACGGCGACCAGGCCTGTAGCATCATGCCGTTGATGCGGGAATAATCGAGCAGGCCGTTATCGCGATCGATTGATTGGTCAAGCCCGGCCATATTGGCGGCAACGCCCGATGCGATCAGCGGCGCATGGGTGATGCTGAGCTGCACCTGATTGACGATGAGCGGTTGCGTGACCGCGGTCTTGATTAGTTCGACCTGGCCAGGCGTATGGTTGGAAACGCCGAAATGGCGGACCTTGCCGGCAGATTTGAGCGTGTCGAAGGCTGCTGCGACTTCCTCGGGTTCGACAAGCGTGTCTGGGCGATGCAGCAGAAGGACGTCCATATAGTCAGTCTTCAACGCTGCGAGCGACTGATCCACCGAGGCCAGAATATGCTCGGCAGAGAAATCGAAAAATCCCTTGCGAATGCCGACCTTGCTCTGGATGACAAGCTTCTCGCGTTCGGCGGCGGTGAGTGAAATCGCCTCGCCGAAACGAGCCTCGCAGCGATGCGGAGCACCGCCATAAATGTCCGCGTGGTCGATAAAGGTCACGCCGGCATCGCGTGCGCCGCCGACCAGCTGCTGGATTTCGCCATTGCTCATATTGGCGATCCGCATCATTCCGAGGATGATGCTCGACACGTCGAGGTCGGGCTGCGGAAGCCTATAGAATTTCATGATGATACCTCAGGGGTTGCGAAATAACTAAATGGTTATCCGCTTATTACGGGAACGGCGGCCGCGTGGCTAGCCGGAGCTGTTGCTGTCAACGACCGATGGCGTCGGGAATTCGCAGATGTCGGCTTCGGATTCCGCCGCTCCCTTTGGACGAAACTCCCATGATAGGCTAGAGATCGCCGTGGTCCAGCAAGGACATCGGCTGTCAAATTGGAGGAAATCTGCGTGGCGGATCAAGCAAAACTGGCGGCATCCCGCCGGGCTGCACAACGGGTGACCCTGCGCACTGTGGCAAAGTCGCTCGGCCTTTCCGTCACGACCGTCAGCCGCGCCTTGAAGGATGGCCCCGAGGTCAACCGGGAGACGATCGACCTTGTCAAAAAAGCCGCGTCCGATCTCGGTTACCGACCGAACCTCGGCGGCATCAATCTGAGAACAGGCAAGACACATGCCGTCGGCGTCATCATGCCGTTCCATCGGGAGGGCGAGATGAATATCGTGGTAGCCTCACTGATCGAGGGCTTCTGCGGCGCAATGAAACAACATGGCTACCGCACGACGGTCGCCCCACAGTTTCAGGCTGACGACCCGCTGACAACCGTCCGGGATCTTGTCGAGGAGGGGACCGTCGATGGTCTCATCCTTACTCATACGAGGCCTCAGGACGATCGGGTGAAATATCTGCTGGAAGTCGGCATGCCCTTCGTCACCTTCGGCCGCACCGAGCTGCTCAGCAAACATCCGAGCATCGATATCGACCACGAGGAGATCGGCGCGGCTGCGGCGGCGCGACTGCTCGATGCCGGACACAAGGCGCCGCTGCTGGTCGCGCCCTCCAGCCAGTTCACTTACAGCCTGCAATTCATCAAGGGCTGGACAGCTGAGTTCAACCGCAGGAACCTGACTGTTCCTGACGAGCGGATGTTCTTCACCGCAACCACGCCTGATAGCGGCAAGAAGATTGCCGTGGATGCGCTTGTCAAATATCCCCAGGTCACCAGCGCCTTCGTGGCAAGCGACGAGGCAGCCCTCGGCTTCGTTTCCGCTCTGGCCGATCTTGGGCGAAAGGTCGGCGAGGATTTTTCCATCCTGACCTATTCCGGCAGTCGTCTCCACGATTTCTACAATCCGCCGCTCAGTACCTACTATTTTCCGAATTTCATCATCGGACAGCGTTTGAGCGACCTCCTCTACAGGTCGATGCAGGGCGAGCCGGCATCCGGCCTGATCGAGATCGTCCGCGCCAGTTTTGTCGAACGCCGCAGTGAATTCAGCCTGCGCTAAAAATCCCCCAGAAATATTGCGCGGGTCAAGTCATTCGTAACGTTACGAATTCGTCTTTTCCTACCGCAATGCGGAAAAAGTTCGTTGAGGGAGACGTTGACAGTATAAGCTTTGCCATGCATTCGTAACGTTACGAATTGACTTTTTGGGCGGGTTGGAGCGCTCCAAAAGGAAGACAAAGACGCTACGACAATGATGGGAGGACGGCGTGGGTGCTCAAGCACTTTTTTTCGGTTCGCCAATTTGGACGTTCAACTGGAATCCGCCTTATGCGGCGCCTCTGCGCCGGCTGGCGGCCACCGGTTGCAAGGGTTTCGAGCTCACTGCATGGTCGGTCGATATGCTCGGCTATTACACCGACGAGACGATCCGCGAACTCAAGTCGATCGCTGATGGTGAAGGGCTGACCCTGACCAACTTCTTCTACAATCTGCCGTTTTCGCGTGATGATAACGCACCGGTCTCTCGCGTAGACCTGGATGCTTATAAACGCGGCGTCGAGCTGGCGGCAAAGATCGGCACGCCGATCATGACAAGCATGACGCCTTATCCTTTCCAATCGGATATCAGGCCGATCCTGCAGCGGCCGACGGCCCAGGAATGGTCGGCTGTCGTGAAGCCCGAATGGGATTGGGCGGAGGAATATGAGGTCGTCGTCGAAGGTTTCGCGGCAGCCTGCGCCATTGCCGCTGATGCCGGGCTGCGTGTCGCCATCGAGCCGCATCCCTATCGCTGGGTCAGCTCAGGTCAGGGAATGCTGCGGTTGATCGAGCGCACGGGCGCTCCCAATCTGGGGCTCAATTTCGATCCAAGCCATCTCTTTCCTGCCGGTGACATGCCACATTACGTGGTGCTGTCGCTTGGAGACCGGATCTACAACACGCATTTCTCCGACAATGAAGGGCACACCAATGCCCACTGGCGCCCCGGCCGTGGCAAGATCGACTGGAAGGCGATTTTCGCGGCCTTGCGAACGATCGGCTATTCCGGACCGATCACTCTGGAGCTCGAGGATGCACCGGGCGCATCGCACTGGACCCATTTCCGGGAAGCCACGCCGGAATTCGATTCCGAAATGAAACGCGGCATCCGCTACCTGCGCGACTGCGCTGCCGAACTCGACATCATCATCGCCTGAGGAACACAAATGAGCGGGAACAGCCCCATGAAGGTCGGCATCGTCGGCGCCGGGAATATCAGCGCCACCTATGTCGCGACGCTGCATATGTTCGATTTCATTCGCGTGAAGTCGATCTATGATCTCTACCAAGAGCCCGCGCGCAAGCTTGCCGAGCAGTTCGGCGTCCAGTCGGTGTCGCTCGATTCAATGCTCGCCGACCCCGAAATCGGCCTCATCATCAACTTGACCACGCCGACCGCTCACTATTCGATCAGCAAGAAGGCGCTGCTTGCCGGCAAACACGTCTACTCCGAAAAGCCGCTCGGGGTTTCCATGGAAGAAGCCGAGGAACTGATGGCGCTTGCCCGCGCTGGCGATCTGCGGCTCGGCTGCGCGCCCGATACTTTCCTCGGCGGCGGTCATCAGCTGACGCGGCGCCTCTACGATGAAGGCCGCATCGGCACGGCGATATCCGCAACCGCCATGCTGCTTCTGCCGGGTCACGAGCATTGGCATCCCAATCCGGCCTTCTTCTACGGTCGCGGCGGCGGGCCGATGCTCGACGTCGGCCCCTATTACGTCACCAATCTGATTGCTCTTCTCGGGCCGGTTCGCGAAGTCTTCGGCGCTGCCAAGGTCACCCGCATAGAGCGGACTGTGAAGACGCAGCCACGTTTCGGCGAGACGATCAAGGTGCTGACGCCGACGCATCTGACCGGCGTCATGGAGTTCCATAGCGGCGCGACGGTGACGATCGCCACAAGCTTTGACGTCATCAAACACAAGCACAACCAGATCGAAATCTACGGTTCCAAGGGCTCGATGGTAACGCCGGACCCGAACAATTTCACGGGCAAGGTCGAGATCTTCGCCGAGGGAAATGAGGCCTGGGAGGAGGTGGCGGTCGACCATCCCTATGTCGAAGGCGTTCCCGGTCATCTCGGCCTGAGAGGACTGGGTGCTGCCGAGATGGTCGATTCATTGCGTTCCGGCAGGCCACATCGCGTCTCGTCGGAACTCGCTTTTCATGCGCTCGAGGTGATGACCGCCTTTGAACGGTCTGCCCAGTCGAGACGCCCGGTTTCCATCCGAAGCAGCTGCGGGCGCCCAGATCCGATCCCGAAGCATTTGAAGGAAGGCAAGTTCACGTAGGGCTCCTCCCGGCCGGTCGGGCGATGCGCGAATGCACCGTCCGCCGAGGGGAAGAGGCCTTAGGCCGCTAGACGTCTATCGCTGTTCCGGCTTTGCCACCGTCTTCTGAGCTGAACGTTTTGGTGCAGGCTTCTCTGTGGCGAGCCCCGCCGCGGGCGTTGCGGATCGGATGTCGTTGGTGATCGATTGAGCTGCGGCTATTACCGCCTGCTTGATGTCTGCTACGCGCTTTTCGTCGACGCCTGTGACGAAAGGAACGCTGACGGCTGCAATGACCGTGTCCTGATGATCTCTGACCGGCGCTGCGATTGCGTGAACGCCGGACATCTGCTCGCCCATGTCCCGCGCCCAATTCTGATTGCGGATCTGCGCAAGCTCTTCAAGCATCTGCTTGGGATCGGTAATCGTCTGGTTGGTGAAGCGCTCGAGCTTGGTCAGACGCCGCTCGATGTCCTCCTGCAGTGAAAAGGCAAGCAGGATCTTGCCGGCGGCACCTGCATGAAACGGCAGGCGCTGGCCGGCCGTCGCCGATAGCGCATATTGGCCGTGTCCCTGCGCCGAGGCGACAACCAGAATATTGTCGCCTGACGGTACCGTCAGCTTGCTGCCTTCACCCAGAAGCTCGGAGATCTTGTTGAGATGCGGCTGCGCGATCGCCAGCAGGTCGTAACTCGCAACGGTCGGCGCGACATGGGCCGCAAGTGTCAGGAGGCGGCGGCCGAGCGTATAGCTTCCCGCTGGCGAGCGATGCACGAAATCGTAGGCGCTCAGCGTGTTGAGCATCCGGTAGACGGTGGTGCGTGACAGCCGTACCGCTTTGACCACGTCGCGGATCGTCGCGCCTTCCGGCGTTCGTTCCAGAAGCGCGAACACCTCCACCATCTGCTCGATGACGGGGATACGATATTTCTGCGCGGCGTCTTCACTAATGTCGGTCATTGAAAATCCTGCCAGGCCCATCAGGCAATGCTTCGCCTTCCATAAGCAATGCGTGGAGTTCACGCAATCGCGGCTCCTTTCGATTGACTCCGGCACGCGAATGCCGATAAATTCTTAAGTGAACTTATATCAGTTCAAATAAGAAACGTCACGTCGATTTATTCCGCACGCGGCGTTCCGAAAAGATGCCGGATCGGGAGGTTCGGCGAGTGGCTGCGCCAGTACGCGCGGTGAAACGGAAAGACGGAGGAGGATGCAATGAAGAGTGTGAAATCGATCGGACACGTGGCCGTCAGTGTGAAGAACATCGACAGCTCGCTCGACTTCTATGTCAACAAGCTCGGCTTCGACGAAATGTTCCGACTGGAGCGCGACGGCCGCCTGTGGATCGTTTATCTCAGGATCACCGACACGCAGTTCATCGAGCTGTTTCCGGAAGGTGTCGGCGACAGCGCGCCGCCTTTTGCCAATGTCGGCTATAACCATCTTTGCCTCGAAGTCGAGAATATCGACGAGGCGATCGCTGATATCACCAGCCGCGGCGTTGTCCTGACGGCTGAAAAGAAGCTCGGCGTCGACAACAACTATCAGGCCTGGATCGCCGACCCTGAAGGCAACCGCATCGAACTGATGCAGCTTGGCACAGATGCGATGCAGACGGCAGCCGTTCGCCGCATCAATGGGCGGGCCTGAGCCATGGATCTTTTCAATCATCTCGGCCATATCGCATTGCGCGTCAACGACCTCGACAAGTCGCTGGCCTTTTATCAGAAGCTCGGCTTTCGCGAGATGACGCGCCTGCTCAACGATCAGGGCGAGGCATGGATCGTCTATCTGCGCATCAACGATGATCAATACCTCGAGCTTTTCCCGAAGGGCGTGAAGAGGCCGGAATCCGGCCCTGACGTCATCGGCATCTTCCATATCTGCCTCACCGTCGAAGATATCGACAAGACGTTCGAAGAGCTTGCGAAAGTTGGCATCCAGCCCAGCAAGCCAAGGCCGACCAAGATCGGCATCGACGGTAATCGCGGCGCTTGGATCGAGGATCCCGATGGCACGCAGATCGAGGTCATGGAGATGGCGCCGGATTGCATTCAGCTGCAGGCCATCAAAAGACTGCATAAAGAATCAGTCTGAACCGACTGTTTCTGCGGTAGTGGCAAATAACGAGAAAGAACCCGGCAGTCACCTGCCGGGTTCTTTCGTTGCGAGATGTCAGAAGATCTGGTCGTAGGCGTCCTGCATCGCCTGCACGAACTCGTCATCCGTCCGCTTCGGATCGCTCCAATATTTGTCGGCTTCCTGCCAGATGGTGCGATACCAGTCAGCATCTGCCATATTGAAGGGGTTGGAAACCTGCTTCGTCGGATCCTTCAGCGTCTCCAGAACGAGCTTGTTGCAGGCATCAAGGTTCGTCGTATCGGCATCGGTACGAACAGGGCTTGCACCCTTCTTCAAGACGAACTCGGCATTGAGCTTCGGATCGACATCGAGCTTGGCGAAGTCTTCCTGGGCTTTTGCGGTGTCAGCATTGTTGGTGTTGAGGAAGCCCCAGGAATCGACGGTAACGACGACAGCCTTGGTTCCCGGGATGTTGATGCAGTCGAAATCCTCGCCGAGCTTCTTCTGCGCGGCCATGAACTCGCCCTTCATCCAGTCGCCGTGGATCTGCAGCAGGGCCTTGCCGGTAATAACGAGATTGGTCGTGTCGTTCCACTGGCGGTTCGGGGAACCTGGATCGGTGTGGTCGGCGATCTGGCGGAAGCGTTTCAGCGCCGCCCGCATTTCCGGCGTATCGATCACCGTACGGTCGGGCTTTTCACCATAGAACCGATTGTAGATGTCAGGACCTTCTTCCGAGGCGATCAGGGCCTGCAGCAGATAGGCCTTTTGGAACTGATCGCCGCCCTGGGCGATCGGGATATAGCCGGCGGCCTTGACCTTGTCGAAGGCTGCGAAGAGGTCGTCGAGCGACTTCCAGGACTTCGGGTCGACGCCTGCGGCTTCGGCGACATGTTTGTTGTAGTAAACCATCCCGTCGATATGCACCGTTGCCGGCGCCTTCATGATCTCGCCGTCGACAGTAATGTTCTTGAGAACCGAGGGCGGGAAGTTCTTCGTGGCGCCGATGCTGTCGAACAGCTTGGTGAGCGGCACGCCGAGGCCCTGCTTGTTCAGATCCCTATAGATGCCGGGATCGGAATTCATGAAGATCGCAGGCGGATTGCCGCCGGTGATCATGTTCATCAGGCTGACGTTGGCGCCGGAATCATGGGCGATTGACAGATCTTTCCACTGGTGACCGTCTTTTGCCCAGGCATCGCGGAGAACGCCGAGTGCGGCAATCTCGGATGGCTTGGACCAGGTGTGATAGACGACGACTTCATCTGCCCAGGCGTTCGCGGCAAGTGTGGTCGCGGCAAGCAGGAGCGATAGTCTCTTCAGCGATTTCCATTTCGTCATGCAACATTCCTCCCTTTGTAATCTCATCACATTTTCTGATCACAGGCGCTGGCCGGTCGGCGCGTCGAAGACGTTGATTTTGGTCAGCGGTAGATAAACGGGCAGGGCCGGCTGGCCGCGATAGCGGTTGGCATCGCGCCCATCGATGCGCACGGCGATGCTCTTTCCCGACATGGTCAGGAAGGCGAAAGCGTCAGGCCCGGATTTCTCGAAATATTCGACCGGGCAGTCGAAGCGCACGGTATTGCCGGCATCCTGGCGCTCCTCGACCAGAAGCTCCTCTGCCCGGAAGCCGATCTTGACGGGCTTGCCTTCAGCAGCTTTTGTCTTCCACTTGTAGTCGCCGAGGCTGATGCGGATGCTGTCCTTCTCATCCACCGCAACGAGATCGCTGCCGTCACGCCTGACGGTGCAGTCGAGCAAGTTCATGGCCGGCGAGCCGACAAAGTCGGCGACGAAGAGATTGGCCGGCTCGTTGTAGATCTCATCGGGTGTGCCGAATTGCTGGATGACGCCTTTGTTCATCACCGCAATCTTGGTCGCCATGGTCATGGCCTCGACCTGATCGTGGGTCACATAGACGACGGTATTTTTGAGCTGGTTGTGGAGTTTCTTGATCTCGATGCGCATCTCGTTGCGCAATTTGGCGTCGAGATTCGAAAGCGGCTCGTCAAACAGGCAGACGCCATATTGTTTGACCAGCGCCCGGCCGATCGCAACGCGCTGGCGCTGGCCGCCTGAAAGCTGGGACGGCTTGCGGTCAAGCAGGTGCTCGATCTGCAGCAGTTTGGACGCCCAGTCGATCCGCCTATCCGCCTCCGCCCGCGTAATGCCGCGGGAGGACAGCCCGAAATTCATGTTTCCGCGCACGGTTTTGGTGGGGTAGAGCGCATAGGACTGGAAAACCATGGCGAGGCCCCGATCCTTGGGATCGAGATAGCTCACATCCCGCTCATCGATGAGGATTTCCCCGTCGTCGATTTCGAGCAGCCCGGCCAGAAGATTGAGAAGCGTTGTCTTGCCGCAGCCGGAAGGTCCGAGCAGCACCAGAAACTCGCCGTCGCCAACGCTGAGGTTCAGGTTCTCGATGACCGTCAGTGCACCGAACTTCTTGACGATATTGTTGAATGCGATGGAAGGCATGCCTCTATCCCTTGATGGCGCCGGCAGTGATGCCCTGCACGAAAAATCTGCCGAGAACGAAGTAGATGACCAGCGGCGGCAACGCGGTGAGCAGAGCCGAGGCCATGTCGACCGCGTAATTCTTGGCACCGGTCGTCGTCACCGTGATATTATTGAGCACGACCGTCATCGGCTGCGTGTCCTGCGCGCCGAAGGTCAGACCGACCAGAAAGTCGTTCCAGATGCCCGTGATCATCAGGATCAGCACGACGATCATGATATTGCCGGACATCGGCAGGACGATCTCGAAGAAGATCCGCCAGAAGGAGCCGGAATCGATCATTGCCGCGGCGATGATCTGCGGCGGCATTCCCTTGAAATAATTGCGAAAGATCAATGTGAGGAAAGGCATCGACAAGACGCTGTGAATGACCGCGATGCCGAATGTCGTGCCGTAGATATGCAGTGAGCCCGTGATCTTGATCAGCGGATACATGATGATCTGAAACGGCACGAAGGCGCAGATGAAAAGCACGAAAAGAAAGGCGTTTGCCCATTTGACGTTCCAGAGCGCCAGCCCGTAGCCGGTGACGATCGAGAGCGAGATCGTCAGCACCAGACTGGGGGCAAGGATATAAAGCGAGTTGACGAAGCCGACGCGCACGCCGTTGCAGTTCATGCCGGAACAGGCCTGCATCCACGCATAGGACCAGGCATCGACCGTCCAGGGCGAGGGTAGCGAGAAAATCTGTCCCTCGCGGATCTGATCCATCGTCTTGAAGGATGTGACGACGACCACATAGAGTGGAACCGCGAAGAAGGCGGCTGCCATCAGCAGGAAGACGAAGATCACCACCCGGCTTGGCCGGATCAGCGGGCGCCGGCGCACTTTCGTCGCGCGGCCGGGTTGCGATGTAGCGGATATCGCCGTCATGCGTCCCTCCTTTGCCGGATTGCGGTGATGATGACGAGCGGCAGGAACAGGACGAGTGTCGTCAAAAGCATGACGGTGGCACCCGCCGAGGCGAAGCCGAGATTTTGCTTCTGCCAATAAGCATCGATAACGAAATAGGCCGGCATGATCGATGCCCCGCCCGGTCCGCCATTGGTCATGGCGACGATGATGTCATAGGCCTTCACAACGCCGATGCAGAGCAGGATGATGCAGGTCAGGAAGGTGAGTTTCATCATGGGAATGATGACCTCGATGTATAGTCGCCAGAAGGGCACGCCATCGAGGCGCGCGGCCTGCCAGATCTCGGTATTGATCGACTTCAGGCCAGCCAACATGAGCGCCATGAAGAAGCCTGTCGATTGCCAGACCGCCGCCAGAATGACCCCGAACATGACGGTGTCCTGGCTCGCAAGCCAATTGAAGGAGGCGCTCTCCCAACCCATCGAGTGCAGAACATTTTCGACGCCGAGGCCCGGATTGAAGAGCCAGCGCCAGACGAGGCCGGTGACGATCAGCGAGACCGCAAGCGGATAGAGAAAAACCGTGCGGAAGATGCCTTCGCCATGCACCTCCTTGTCGATCAAGGCTGCGAGAACAAAGCCCATCACGATCGACAGCAGACTGCCAATGGCAAAGATGACTAGGTTCTGCAGCGACAGGGTCCAGGACGGATCGTGAAACAGCCGCCAATACTGCTTCCAGCCGACCAGTTCATAGTCGGGAAAGCGTCTAGATGCCGTGAAGGAGAGATAGACGGTCCAGCCTATCGCCCCAATGAAAAAGACAAGCGTCAACAGCGCAGCAGGCGCAACGGCCAGATGCGGAATGACGCGGCTCCATCGGATTCCCATGAGCCTCCTCCTCAGGTTGACAGCGCTCCGCTCCTCCGGATCGCTGCTATCCTGTTTCTATATGAACTATATGCAGTTCATAACGGATCAACTATAGGAATCAAAAAATTGCGATGTCAAATAACAATTGGCTGCGCCCTTCGGTATTGTTCGCGCTGAAGTTGGAAAGGTGAGGGCTCTCGGACCACCGATCAATCGAAGAACATCTGCTCGTCTTCCGCGAGATACTGTCTTGCCCGTTCGGGCACGAGGTCGACGCCCATGCCCGGCCGTTCGATCACATCGACAAAGCCATCCTTGACGATCGCCTGCGGCAGCCCTTCGACGATGTCGTACCACCAGTCCGGATCGCCGGTCGTATATTCGAAGGCGATGAAGTTACGAGGGAGGGTGGCGCAGACCCGGATGAGCACCGAGGCCAAGCAGCACCTGGAACGAATTCATCTTCGCGCTCTGATTTGCGACGCATTCCTCGGTCAAGACCCTGCCGATCGGGCTTGCCGAATTCTCGACCGAGTTCAACACCGATTGGGGAGCGGTTATGGCCGCCTCCATGGTGATGACGGTGCCGATCGCTCTCCTGTTCCTCTCCTTCCAGAACCTTTTCGTCGGCGGGCTGACGGCAGGAGCGACCAAGGGCTAATTGGCCTTCTGCTCAGAGTGAGGATTGCGCGCGCTCGACAGGTTCGGCTTCAACCGAAAGCGCTTCGCCAATCGCATAGAAATGGCCACCCGCGACGTGGTGCAGGCTGCGCCATTCAGGGCCGGCCGTTTCAAAATGCCAGTGTCCATCGCGGAACACACGATCGTCTGCCCATGCCGCCGTTACTTCACCGATGAACAGGTCGTAGGCATGCTGGATATGAGGCTCATTGATCAGGTTGCAGGCGAGCCAGGCCGAGCAGCCTTCCACGAAGGGCAGGTCCTGTCCCGGCACGTCGAAAATAGAAACCCCCGACTTCTGCAGCTTGTCCGGCTCCTCAAACAGGCTGCGGTTCCCGACCTCGAGCGTCAGCGACAGCTGGGCAATCGTTGGCACCTGTATGAGGAAACGCCCGCTCGCCTCGATCAGCGTGCGCGTTTGGGCTATCTTGTCGACGACGACGGTGAGCTTCGGCGGATCGATGTCGAGCCCGCAGCACCATGCGGCAGCCATGACGTTGTCGATGCCGTCGTGGCGCGCCGAAACCAGGATCGTTGGCCCGTGGTTGATCAGGCGAAAGGCCTTTTTGAGTTCAACAGCCTTCATATGCTCGTTCATTTGAAGCCCACAGTGGTGAAGTTGTAGTCCGGGTATTTCTCCGCGCACTAAGACGATGTGAGGCGCTGCGAAATTGCGTGATTTCCTGATGACGCTTGGAGAATCTGATCGCAGTGCATCATAGCCGGTTTGCAAGGGTAGGGGATCAGGCTCCCTCGTACAATTATGCCACGAACACCTCAGCCGGGGGTGCAGCGAAGGCGGGGAGGGACATTCCGACTTTGCAAGATCAGGACATTCTAACTTTGCGGTGGAGAAGCTGTCGGCCAAAAGACGTCTAGCGATCTGCTCCGGTGACCAGTAAGTCTCCAGTTTCTCAATGACCAATGCGATGCAAATGCGGATGGCGCCGAAGCTTTCTCAAACGCCGTCACCGTTCCCTGGCGATGCCATCGGCAACGATCGAGAAATAGGAGGCGAGGGAGCCTAGGGCTCTGGGACGAGGAAGAGAAATCCAATGATTCCAGCCTCAAAACTAGCGCCGGCGTCTATCGAGAAACAGCAACCAAGCGATCCCGAGAAGACCAGAGAGGGCACTGACCACCGCAGTGCCAGAATAGCTTGTGATGGCTGTGCCAGCGGCGAAGAGAAGAGCGCTCAGTCCGGCGCTGAGAAAAATGTTGACGGAAATCAGTGCGCTGCCGAGACCGGGCCGCTCGGCAATCAGATCCTGCAGATAGGTGATGGGAATAGAGATCAGCGACGCCGCGCCGATGCCACTGATCAAGGTGAGGGCATAGACATGCCAGGGCTCATGGGCAAAAGCCAGTAGCAGCAGGTAGACGGCGTAGAATCAATGCACCGGCTGCAAGGGCTGCGAGTTGGCTGATGCGGCGCAGCAGGCGCGACCAGATGATGATGAAGATCACCTCGAGGAGAGCGACGATCCCGACCAGAATACCGATATCGGCGACAGTGCCGCGGGCGGCGCCGGTTACGACAAGGGGGAAGATTGCATCGTTCACATGTAATGTGCTGCTGATCAGCGCGATGGCCGTGATCCGGCTGAAGATTTTCGGAGAAATCACCTGGCCGAGTGCGGCGAGATAGGAGAGATGGTGGGTGGCGGCGCGATCCGTGCCGCTCTGTCGGGGCAATAGGAAGCCGACGAGCCCCACACAGACCAGGCAGGAAATCGCGGCGAAGAGATAGGCTGGCAGCATGGTCGAAGAGGAGGAGAGCAAAACCCCCGTGAGCCCGGGAACCAGGACCCAGGAAAGCGAGATCATCGCCCGAACACCGGAATTGACTGTCGCCACGTCAGCCGGCGCCATTCCATGGGCTGCGGCCCGGACATTGGCAAAGAGCAACGAGTTCAGGCAACCATAGACCGGCAGCAGCAGAAGTGCGCTGAGGACAAATATGTCCTGCGTCGGGAGGAAGAAGACCGCGCCGTAACCGATAACACCGAAGGTCGCGGCAACAAGCATCATCGTACGATATTCACCGAGCCGGTCGGCAAGATTGCCGAGCAGAATGCTGACGATCACGTTGACCGCCGCTGCAGCGAAGATCAGCGCGGCATAGAGTTCATTCGACAGGCCGAGCTCGCGGATGCCAACCACGGACCGATAGGGGGTCGTCGTCGCTCCGGCAAATCCGAACGTGAAGATGGCGATCATGCTCACCCGGATTGCAGGATTACGGAAAACGTCGGGAATCAAGCGGTTCATTATCGTCGCCAGCTGGCTTTGAGGGTATCCTTGTGCAGGCGGAGAAACCCGCGTTCGCACAAGGATCGTCATGATCAATCTCGGTCGCGCCTGAGGGTGGGAAGGCACGCATGCGGCGTGTAGCCGAAATCCTAATTCAAGGGAAAGACAAAGCCGCCGGCCTGACGCTCATCCGATACTCGATGCCTCGACCGACCAAACCCTCGGTAAGGGCCGGCGATTATCACCCCCGATGTCAATTTTCATCGTTGCCAGCTCAAAGCTTCGGGCTAAGCGCCACGATCGCTGCGAAACGGTCCCAATCCTTCGACGCTTTCGGGGTCCATGCAGCTTCGGCAATTGCCGGAAGACGCGGGAAGACGAGGCGGTTGAAATAGCCGCGCGACAGGAAGTGCTCCGACCAGATACACGCCTGGACGCCCTTTAGCTTGTGTTTCAGCGCTTCCGGAAATTCGCCGGCCGCTTCATAAGCATAGGTGTAGGCTGGCGGCACCGTGCCGGCCCAGCTCGCGCCAGGTTCCTGGAAGGCTTCGGCCTGGACCATGTCGAGATAGTAAGCCTGACCCGGCGTCATGACGACGTCATAACCTTGTTCGGCGAGCTCGATGCCGACCTGCGGATTTTCCCAGGCCATCAAGAGGCTGTCCTTCGCCGCGACCCCGCCGCCATGGGCGACCTCATTCCAACCGGCGAGCTTGCGGCCGCGCTTGTCGAGCATCGTCTTGACCTGCTTCAGGAAGTAGGATTGCAGCCCGAAGGTGCCGGAAATGCCTTCTTCGGCCATCAGCTTCCTGGCAAGGGGCGAGGCGAGCCAGGAGCCGTTCGCCACTTCGTCGCCGCCGATATGGATGTAAGGCGAAGGGAACAGCTCGACCATTTCGTCGAAGACCTTTTCCAGGAATTCGTAGGTCAGCGGCACAGCAGGATTCAGCGCGTTGTTCGGATAGCCCTGGACAGAATGGTAGCTATCCGGTGCCTCCTGGCCGTCTGTCAGTTCGGGCAGGGCAACCAGCGTCGCCGCATTATGGCCGGGGATATCGATCTCCGGAACTACCTCGACATGAAGGGAACTTGCATGTTCAACGATGTCCCTAACATCGTCCTGGGTATAAAAGCCGCCAACAGGCTCTGCGCCATTGCCAAGCTGCGGCAGCAGCGGTTCGTCCGGGCCTCGCAACACGCCCGTTGTCGTCAGTTGCGGATAGGCCTTGATCTCCAGACGCCAGGCCTCGTCATCGGTCAAATGCCAGTGGAAGATGTTGAGCTTGAACCAAGCAAGGATGTCGATCAGCCGCTTGACGTCATCAACCGGATAAAACTGCCTTGAAACGTCGAGATGGCAGCCGCGCCAGCTGTAGCGAGGCCGATCGGCAATGGTACCGGAAACCGGGAAGCGGAATTTGCCCTTGCTGACCCGCGCACCGTTCAGCATTTGCGCGAGCGAGGTCAGGCCGTACTGGCGCCCAGCAGTGCCGGAATAGGAAAGTGTCACGCGATCAGCCGAGAAGACTAGCCGGTAAGCTTCGGCGTCGAGCGAGGCGTCCGTGCTGAACGTAAGGGTGCGCCCCTGGGGCGAGGCGACCAGATTGAAAACTGAATGGTCGCTTTCGAAAAGGCGGCGGGTTAGCGAAATGCAGGCGGATATTGCCGACAATTCGTCTGCGCTGGCACCCTCCGGATAGAGAATGACCGGAAAACTATCGCCCGGTTTCGCATCGATTTCGGCCGGCCACGGCTGTAGCGCAAAAGGCAGATCAAGCCGACCCTTGGGCAAAAGCGCGGGCGGAGGCTCGCTGGCGCGGCCCTCAAGCAGCAGATCGGAAACGGCGACCGGCACATGTTTACCGGATGACAATGTGAGATAGGCGGACTTTGCTCCATCAGTGCAATGCCGTGCCCGCCGATGCAGGCCGGCAACCGTAAAGATCCAGCTTTCGCCGGCAGCGAGGACCAGTCCGGCCGGCGGTTCGAATTCATGAAAATTGGCGTTGCGTCTTAGAAAGGTGGCATTGTCGCATGCGGCGGCATCGATCACCCGTGTGAGCGAGGTGTAGACAAGCTTGAAACCGGAAAGCGCCTTGCTGGAAAGATTGAAAAGCGTGAAAGTAAAGGCGCCATTCGGTCCGCCATTGGGGTTCCAGCTGCTTTCCAGGCGATAGTCGGCCGGTTTCATATCTCGTTCCTCTCGGTGTATCCCATGAATTTCAGTAGTGCTCGGACTGGGAAAAAGTACGGGCAAGCTCGGCTTGGCCGGCTGTCAGGCCGCAATCGACCGGCAGGCAGACGCCGGTAATCGCCGCAGCCTGGGGACCAGCCAGGAAGGCGACAGCATTGGCGACGTCTTTCGGATCGACCACGCGCTGCAGCGGATACCAGCGACGGGCATCCTCGAACACATTGGGATTGGCTGCCGCGCGAACTTCCCAAGCCTGCGTCTTCACCGTTCCGGGGGCAACGGCATTCGCGCGGATGCCGAATTTTCCATATTCAACGGCGACCAGCCGGGTGAAATGCAGAAGGCCGGCCTTGGCGGCGCTGTAGGCCGGATGCCCGAACACGTTCATGCCGTTGACCGAGGCAATGTTGACCATGGAGCCCCGCGACGCTTTCAGCTGGTCTTCGACGGCGCGAAAACAGAGAAATGCCGCTTCGAGATTGAGCGCATTGTCGGCACGCCAGATCTCAGGCGTCGTATCATGCAGGCTGACGGCGCGGGCTGCACCCGCATTGTTGACGAGCGTGCGTAGGCTGCCAAGATCGACTGCGCGCCCGGCAAGCGCCGCAACGCTCGTCTCGCTGGTCACGTCGCATTCGACGGCGACGAAGCGGTCGGGCTGTCCGAGTTTGCCGGCAACAGCTGCTGCAGCGTGGTAATTGATGTCCGCGAGCAAGATAACGTCATGGTCGGCGGCGAGTCGATCGGCGATCGCCGCTCCGATATCGCCAGCTGCTCCCGTGACGATGGCCACTGATTGTGTCATTGCCGCTTCCTTCTGTTGATCAATCGCCGAGCAGTTGCTTGTCGTCATCGCCGTCGCGGTGGGTGATGAGTTGTTGCTTGATGCGCCTCAGCGTGACTGTCGCCTTCGGCTGGATGGCGTAGGCGACGAGGCTCGCCAGGATATCGACGGTGGCGATATAGGCGATACGCGTCGATGTCGGGCGATAGATGTTTGTGCCTTCCGGAATATCGATCGGCACGACGATCTCGGCGGCCCTTGCGACGGCGCTGTCGGACTGCGTCAGCGCGATGGTCTTGACCTTCGCTTCGCGTGCCAGCCCAAAGGCCCGCACCAGTTCGGCATTGCGACCGGAAAAAGACGAGCCGATGATAACATCGCCGGATTTCGCCGCCGCCGCCATCATCATCTGCATGCCGTGGTCGGAACTGGCGGTGATGCGCAGGCCAAGCCGAAAGAGCCTGTTTTGCAGCTCATCGGCGATCATCGACGAATTGCCGCCCGATCCGAAGGCGTAGATCATCTCCGCCTTGGCGATATGCGCAACAGCCGCCCCGATCGCGGGCAGGTCTAGCGAGCGATGCAACAGGAAAAGGGCGTTCTGCGCCTTGGTGATGATATCCTGAGCGACATCGGCCGGATCGCTGCTCTTTGATTCCGGCTTCAGGTAACGCACACCGACATGAGCGGTGCGCGCGAGCTGCACCTTGAAATCGGAGAAGCTGTCGCAGCCGAGGCGGCGGCAGAAACGTGTAACCGTCGGTGGCGAGACTTCTGCGCGTTCGGCAAGCTCGATGATCGAGGCATTCACGGCGAATTCGAAATCGTTGACGATGATGTCGGCGATGCGGCTCTCGGAGGCGGAGAGGCGGCTCCTGTCTTCCTGGAATGTGGAAA
>UCCS01000035.1 GCA_900470965.1 Hyphomicrobiales bacterium | reverse complement strand
CCTATGACATCGTCAAGACGGGTGACGACAATTACCGCATCTCGATCGCCGTGGCAGGTTTTGTCCAGGACGATCTCGACATCACCTTCCAGTCAAACCTTCTGACCGTGACCGGCAAGAAGCAGGAGACAACTGCGGATGGCTACCTCCATCGCGGCATCGCCGGCCGACCGTTCGAGCATCGGTTCGAACTTGCCGATCATGTCAGGGTGAACGGCGCTAATCTGAGGAACGGTCTGCTGTCGATCGATCTTGTTCGCGAGATCCCCGAGGCATTGAAGCCGCGGAAAATCTCCATCGAGACCGAATCCGCATTGGCGGAAGCGGCCGCTCCGGCGCAGATCGAAGCGCAGAAGGTTGCCTAACGCTTCCTGCGAGGAGGGCGCCGCTGTGACGGCGCCCTCAGGACGTTCCAGGTTTGGAAGGAGGGGATCATGAAACCCGATATGTTCAAAAAGCCTATGTGCATTCTTGTCGGCCTCGGATTTCCGGCTGAGGTTCGCGGTGTGATGGACGCCTACCGGCATCTCGTCGAATGGCCGGTGTCGTTGAGGGACACTGCGCATTCCGTCGCACTCAAGGCCTGCTGTTCCGCGCTCCGAGGCGAGACAGAAGCAGAGACCGCGCGCGGCCTGTTTGCCGCCTTTGCCGAAAAACATGATATGTTGGCGTCGGAAACCGACCCCATTGTCGCGTCCCAGATCCAGTGCGACAATGATCTGCACGTGCGTTGATGTCGACCGATGGGTGACAGTACCTTGGCGCATGCCAGCGAGTGGGATCGTGACTGCACCATCCGTTCTGGCGCGAAAAGAAGGCCCGTTTCGGCCGCCAGGCGAGGTAGTAATGGCATCCGACCTTTTCGTCGAGGACAAGCGGACAATTCTCGCTGTCTGAGCGTCGGCCTTTCGAAGCCGCCGCTCAGGCATGTTCTTGCGTGCCGGCGACTTGGCTACGACGAATTCGATCAGTTGTGCTGTGACTTCGGCAATGTCGCCGGTGTCGGAGATGGACACCCGTGTCTCCCATCGTCGTTGGATAGACGCCGCGCTTCAAATTGGCTGACCGCACGCCATCAGCCCCCGCCGATCGTACCGCGTCTTCGACAGCAAGTCGGGATTGCGACTTGCCTAGGGACCGGCTGCCGGGGCGACCTGCATTTGCGAAGGTGCGGACCTGTCCGATTGTCCGGCATCTGATTTCAGGTCGGTCGGATGCTCGTTGTTAGAGGCCGTCGGCGCCCGCGGTTGTGCAGTCGAACCCGTCGTGTCCTCTCCGATACCCGGGTCCACGTCGATAGTCCGATCGGCATTCGTATCCGTCGAAGCTTGCGTGTTTACCAAAACCTGGTCCGTGCCGATTGGCTGGGGCGTGACCTTGCCGTCAGAGGAAGCAACGCGCCAGACCATATTGCCGGCATCATCAGCAATAAGGAGCGCACCCGTACCGTCGATCCCCAGACCGACCGGGCGTCCTTTCGCCTGATCGCCTTGGATGAAGCCCGTGACGACATCCTGCGCTTTGCCGGATGGCTTGCCATGCTCGAATGGCACGTACACCACCTTGTAGCCGTTGAAGCTGTCGCGGTTCCAACTGCCGTGCTCGCCAACGAAGGCGCCGTTGGCGTATGCGGTTGGAAGCGCGGAGTTCATCGAAAAAGTCAGACCGAGCGCTGCGACATGGCTCGACAAGCCATAATCGGGTGGGATCGCCCTTTCGACCAGATCGGGACGTTGCGGATGCACGCGCGCATCGACGTGATTGCCATAGTAGCTCCAGGGCCACCCGTAGAAACCACCTTCCCTCACCGAGGTCATGTAATCAGGAACGAGGTTCGGCCCGAGTTCGTCGCGTTCGTTGACCACCGTCCACAGCATACCCGTCTCAGGGTTGAAGGCGAGCCCATTCGGATTGCGCAGACCCGATGCGAAAACGCGCGCGGCACCGGTCTGGCGATCGACCTGCCAGATCGCTGCGCGGCCTTTTTCCGCCTCAAGCCCGTTCTCGACAATGTTGGAATTCGAGCCGACCGAGACGTAGAGCAGCTTCCCATCCGGGCTGAGCGCCAGATCTTTTGTCCAATGGTGGTTTATCGGACCCCCGGGCAACGGGGTCAGAACCTTTGGCCGGGTGGTGATCTCATTCTGCCCAAGCTTATAGGGATAGGCGAGGATAGCGGAGGTGGAGGCGACGTAGAGCGTGTCGTCGATCCAAGCGACGCCGAACGGCGAATCCAGTTTCGTCAGAAGCTCGTGCTTCTCATCCACTGTCCCATCGCGGTTCGTGTCACGCAGCAATGTGATGATGTTGCTTTCTTTCTGCTCGCCCATGTTCCCATGGGCCATCGACATGATCCAGCCCCGGATGAAATCCTTCGGTCGTGAGGTCGTTTCCCCAGATGGTCCGCGCGACTGAATCACCAGCACATCGCCGTTCGGCAAGGTATGGACTGTCCGGGGATTAGCCAGGTCCTTTGCAAAGGCTGTAACAGTCAAGCCATTCGGCGCAGCCGGTGCCTCGCCATCCTGCCACCCAACGACCTTCGCCACTTTCAATTGCGGAAGCAGCGATGGGGCCGGATCCGGAAGGATCGGGTTTGGACCGATCTGCGTCGAAACGTCAAATCTTCCACTTTCGGCGTAAGCTGCGGGGCCGACCACAACAAACAGCGTCAAAACGGACCCGCCGAGGATTTGGGATTTCTTCATCATATCCTCCAAGCCAGTCTGCCATATTTGCGGGCGGACAGTGCTACGCAAATCAGGCACAACAGAAATGTCGCAGCTGAAAGCGCCAGTCCATAGGGAACCACTGCCGTCCAGCCATCGCCGGCATGCACAAGGCTGTTGGCAAAAGCGAGCGCCAGTATGATCAAGTAGAGCAGGCAGGACAGGACGGGAGGCCGCAGCGGACGGGTGCGGGGACGCATCAGATCCATCAACCCGGCGAGGATCGCAAGCACGCCGAAGACCAGGCCCGTCAGCAGCAGCCATGCGGAGAAGTTCTGCCACATCAGATTGCCGCTCTGCCAGAAGGCGATATCGGTGGCTTGTGCAAGCGTGAAGCACACGAATGGAAATGGCACAAAGAGCGACTGTATCGGATAGGCGGCTGCGTCTCTATCAGTCGGAGAAAATATTGCCATGGATGCTCCGTAGAATGAGAGCTTTGAGATGCTTATCAAACTACGTCGACGGGAGATGGTTCCGACCCGGCGTGTTGGTGCACCAACGGGCACGAGCGGCGTTGGAGTACAGGGCGGAGCGCGAACAAGAAGGAGAGGAAGCAACCGCGGAGGTCTAACCTGCTCCAAGGCGCAATCCTTCCTGCGGTGGAAAACGAGTTCGCGAGCACGATGTTTCAACCGGCCAAACTTGCCTGCGAAAACAGGTAGTCGTCTCAGTTGGCCGGCGCGCCGCCTTGCCGATAAGACGTGCTGCACGTTTCCATTATTCACTGCACTATCGTCGCTCATCCACACAACCTGCGACCTCATGAACTTGCTGCGGCTCCTGGAAGTCGGGTCCGTTCACAAACTCGCGAAAGCTGACATAGCCAAACCGAGTGTCCCGACCCGATTGGGCTCATCCCCCTTCTCATTGCCGGGATCCTCTCGCGTTCCAATCACCATCTTCAGCGCGGTTTCCGGACAGCGGATGTGGGAAAGCGGCGCGGCCGAACGTTTTCGTGGACGTGACAGGTTGTCAGACACGTCTCGGAGGACCCGCGCCGCAATCCCATTGAATGACCGTGTCGGAAACAAAGGAGCTCGCGCCGCGTTATTGGTCCATCTCTTCGCAAGCGTGGACGCATGAAAAGCCATTCAACGAAAAAACTCCAAGGTGATTTGCCTTCCGCATCGTCAGAGGCGGCTTACGGCGATCGCAAAGAACTGGCGGCCATCGCCTTCGAGCGCACCAGGATGCCGATGGTCGTCACAGACGCGCGCACACCCGATCTGCCGATTGTACTTGCAAACAAATCATTTCTCGAACTGACAGGCTACAGCGCCGAGGAGGTGCTCGGCCGCAACTGTCGTTTCCTGCAAGGGCCTGCGACATCTCCTATAGCTGTTGCAGAAATTCGTGCAGGCATAGCCGACGAGCGGGAGGTCAACGTCGAGATCCTCAACTACAAGAAAAACGGCGAGCCGTTCTGGAATCGCCTGCACCTAAGTCCAATCCACGGCGACGATGGACGGATCCTGTATTATTTTGGATCTCAAATCGACATGACAGAGTATCGCCGCGTCGAAGCCCTGGAGGCCTCCGAGCACCGCTTGCTGAGGGAGGTCGATCACCGCGCGAAGAATGTCCTGGCGATAGTCGATAGCATCGTCCGCCTCAGCAATGCAGATAACCCGGCACTTTATGCCGCCGCGATCCAACATCGCGTGCAGGCGCTTGCCCGTGCCCACGCCTTGCTTGCTGAGCGAAGATGGACAAGCATTTCCGTTGAGGAACTCATTCGTCAACAAGTGGCGCCGTTCGCAGCGGCCCGCGCTTCATTTAGTGGGCCGGACATCAGGTTGCCGGCATCGATCGTCCAGCCACTTGCGCTCGTTTTCCACGAACTCGCTGTCAACGCAGCCCGTCATGGCGCCCTTGCCGTCGAGCAGGGAACACTTTCCATCCGTTGGAGGCCGGGGCAGTCGGGCAGGGGCCTCAGCATCCGGTGGCGGGAGACCGGCGCCGACGCTCCGTCTAAATGGACCAAACGAGGATTTGGTACCGTGATTGTCGGTGCGATGGTCGAAAAACAGCTCAAGGGGCGCCTTGAGAGAAACTGGCTCGATGAAGGGCTGCTTATCGACATTGAAATCCCAACGGCGGAGTTGACCACCTGAGAACGGCTTTTTTGGCAGGTGAAAGCAACGTTGAACCCAGCGTTACCAAATGCGTAGCGTTAGAGCCTCTCCTGACCGGACGCGGCTCTTCGCCTATCACTTGTTCATCGCATCCTTGAGCGCCTTGGCCGGCTGGAAGGTCAGCTTCTTTGCGGCCGCAACCTTGATCGTCGCGCCGGTCGAGGGATTGCGTGCTTCGCNNTTCAGCGAGATTTCCACAGTTTCCAGTCGATCTGTCGCCCCTGGCGTGCTTGTTCGTGCCAATTTCAGAAAATGAGGCAAATAGCCGAGCTTCTCGCGTCACCCTTCAGTCCATCGATCCGCCAGCTCCTGATTTTCGTTCATTCCTCCATCGAACCCGTCCGCTTATCTCATCCAGCCGGACGGCAGTAATTTTCAGTGATAGGGTCGGCAGTTCCTCGGACTGACGGGGAGAGGTGGTTGGCAAACAGCTGAACCATCGTCAATAAGTTCGAAATAATCTTCAACGATTATTGACAGCGACTGATATGGTCGAGCGACTTTACTAACCGCAAGGATTTACCGATGGCAGATGATCCGAACCCAACCCCTGCAGTCGAGACCGCGTCCGCAGATGCGTCTTCGAAAACAAGAGAAAAGAAGACGCGAGCGCCGCGTAAGCCCAAGACCGCCGCTGAAGCGGTTGCCGATACGTCGGTGAGCGCTCCGGTCAAAAAGACCCGCGGCCCGGCGAAAAAGAACGCGGCGCCCACGGCGTCCGTTGCCCCGGCGGCAACCGTCACCAAGGCATCTGTTCCTGCAAAGAAGCCTAGAGTTTCGAAGGCTCAGCCTGCCAAGCCTGCGCCGCAGGCCGTCGAGGCCACCCCGCCGGAAACCGACGGTTTTGCGGATCTTCTGAAGCTCGAAGAAGAGAACCAGAAGCTGCGCAAGGCGCTCTCCGACAAGCTCCGCGCCGAGAACGCCGATCTGCGCAAAAAGCTCGGATTGGTTTGATCGTCAACAAACCGGTCCACAGGGCTTGATCTTGTTTTATGACGAAGGACCGGGCTCGCATTGCAAGCCCGGTCTCCGGCTCGGTACTATGGCACTAAGAAAACGAGTCGGGAGGTGGTGATGAGATCACCGTGGAAGCTAATCAAGGACTTTGCGTCGCGCCATAAGGCGACAGAAGCGAGTGCACCGGCCGATGAAATCGTGGCGATACCCGATCCACGAGCGGAGGAATACCGGCAAGATCCAACTCTGCGGACGGAAATAGAAGCCGCAATCGAATCTAAGTCGACCGTTTATGAGAACGATGCGCGTGAACGGTCGGATTCAGCTGGTGCGGCGGCCGAGCCACCCGCTCGGGTGGACCAATCCGATCCTTTGGTTGGCAAGCTGTCAGAAGCCAGCGCTTTAAAGGTTTATGACCAACCTTTGCCGACCGCAACCGTCATCGCAGGTGAAAACGGCGCGGGAGTTCCGCCAGGCGGTACAAAAAAGCAAAGGGCAAAGGCTGCTCGGACGCGGGAAAATCGCCGGGAACAATCTGGCGTCACACAAGCGGCCGGAGAGCCGGCGGCGGAGAAAAAAACGTTCCTCGATGAGGCCATTGAACTGGAACTTCAAATTAAGGATCTGCGATCGCAGCTCTCCGCAAAACTGCTTGAGCAGAACGCACATTTGCGTCGCCTGCTCGAACGCTATGACGACAAGTGAGCCACCGGACCGGCGCCGAACGGCAGGCCGCCTTCAGTCTTTACGAGCGATGTTTGCCACCGACATCCGCGACGTCCTATCTCCGGAAACATAGGCGCTCGGCTCGCCCATGACCTGCACGCCGGCGGATACGCTATTGCCTACACCGACCAGGTGGCCGCGGAGTTTCCGCATGCCAGGTGGTTGGAACTCTCGTCGGAAGATAGGATGCGGCCTGCACCGACACATCTGGGCCGGCGTGGCAACGCATTCCCTGGAGGCAAGCAGAGGGCGTTGCCCCGCCGCCTGCCTGTCGAAAGGCGATTTCGTGCGCGTTTTATCAGTATCGGCGCTACTCCGGCGCTCTCGAACCCTTAAGGTCACAGACGGCCGTGGAACTCATCGAATTGCCGGCATTGACCGCTTTGCCGTTGCAAGTGAAGGTCTATGGATCACCCGGTATCGAGCCTCAACAAGGTTGTAGATGCCAAACGCGGCCAGACCTGCTGCGGCAGCGAAATAAAGAATGGCCCCGTACGGGAGCTGCCGGACCCAGGCCATCGCGTCGCCCATACTTCCAGCCTGTTCCGGATCGACCCGAAATCCGGCATAAACGAAAAGCATGCCTGTCACAGCGAAAACGACGCCGCGAGAGACGAGACCATA
>UCCS01000076.1 GCA_900470965.1 Hyphomicrobiales bacterium | reverse complement strand
GCCGGCTCCGGCGTCGGCAAGTCGACGCTGCTGTCGATGTTGGCCCGTGCCGACGCCGGAGCCGGCGAAAATGCCGAGACGCTGACCGAGGCAGAGCGGCGAGAAGATATCGATTGCGCGCACGCCGGTCTTGAAGCCGTTTTCGACGCGCTGCCGCGTCATCGAAGGCGGCGCAGTGTTCGAGATCGAACGGCGGTCCAGGCCTTCGGTGATCGGGCCGAGACCGTCGATCGGCTCGCAGAGGGAATTGATGGTGCGGCCGCACCAGCTGTCTGACGGAGATATACGGAAGGCACCCTTGCGGATGACGATGTCATGGATGCCGATCGGCTCGCCCGGTTCGATCGGGCAGACGTAAACCAGGTCCGGCTCTACCCTGACCACTTCGCCAAGATGGACACCCGTCGCGGATTTATGCGCCACGAACTCGCCAAGCCGCACATGCCGGGAAAGGCCGCGGACGGTATAGTGGCCGGCGGCGATGGTGTGCACGCGACCGCCATGGGTCACGGAGAATTCCGGCGACGTGTAGCGCTTTGCAAGGTCGCCGAGATGTGTGAGCTTCGGCGAGAGCGCGTCCTCGGTCAACAGGGTGGTGTTCATGCTTCACACCCTGCCTTAGCGGCTGCCGCCCAGCGTCTGAACCGCTTCCTTGAAGGAGTCTTCGCTGTCGCGCATCAGCGACGACACGCTATCGAAAGCGCGATTCACCTCGATCAGCTGCGTCATCTCGTGCATCGCATTGACGTTGGAGTTTTCGAGATAGCCCTGCTCGACACCGACATTGAAGCGGTCGACGACGGCGCGCGGCTGCTCGGTCGTCATGATGCCGCTGTTTTCGTAGCGCAGGTAACCCTTGCTGATATCGGCTTCGAAGAGGCCGAGTGAACCGACCTGGCGGTCATTCTGATAGATGATGCCATCAGTGCCGACCTTCGGCTCGCCGCCGGCGGTGTTGAGCACGATCGGCGCACCGCCTGCATCGAGAAGCGGATAGCCGCGGATGGAAACCAGCTCGCCGGTATCCCGCATCGTGAAGCGGCCGTCCCTCGTCAGAACGCGGCCGGCGGGCGTATCGAGAGAGAACCAGGCATCGCCCTTGATGGCGAAGTCGAGCATATTGCCGGTGTGCTGCATTTCGCCGTGAGTGGTGTCCAGGTAGTCGTTGCCCTGGGAGACGAAGGCGACCTTGGTGTTCGTCTTGTTCTCGTTGTTCGCCAACATTTCATCGAACTTTACCTCAGTGCCGCGAAAACCGGTCGTGTTCACGTTGGCCATATTGTCGGCGATCGTCGTCAGGCGTTTCTCGAGAGCCATCTGCGACGACAGGGAAACGTAAAGACCGGATTGCATGTCGGTAAGCTCCACATTGGCGATAAACGGGACGAAACACCGGGCTCCTTTTAGTTCGGCCACGGGTTCCGCTGAGCGGCATCTCAGACATGGGCGCGCATAGGCCCACTCGTCACGTTCAATATGAAGGCAAATCCTTGCGCGAAGCTGGCAGCGCAAATGAATGCGCGAAAGCCGCGTTCATCAGCCTCACGCAAGGCACAAACCCTATCCGTCGCAAAGAAAAGCAACGTTCAGATTGGGCTGACGATGAATATTATTATCGGATTTGTAGTTGTCTGCGGCTGTATCGTCGGTAGCTTCATGGCCATGGGCGGCGAAGTCGATGCTCTTTTTCAGCCCTTCGAATTCCTGATCATCGGCGGCGCGGGTCTCGGCAGCTTCATCATGGCCAACCCCATGAAGGTGGTGAAGGACTCCGGCAAGGCGCTCGGAGAGGCCTTCAAGCACTCCGTTCCCAAGGAGCGCAACTACCTCGATACGCTCGGCGTGCTCTATTCACTGATGCGCGACCTGCGTACGAAATCGCGCAACGAAATCGAAGCGCATATCGACAATCCGGCCGAATCGACGATCTTCCAGCAGGCTCCGACGGTTCTGAAGAACAAGGAACTGACGGCCTTCATCTGCGACTACGTGCGCCTGATCATCATTGGCAACGCCCGCTCCCACGAGATCGAGGCGCTGATGGACGAAGAAATCAACACCATCCTTCATGACAAGATGAAGCCTTACCACGCGATCCAGATCATGGGCGATTCATTCCCCGCTATCGGTATCGTCGCGGCGGTTCTCGGCGTCATCAAGGCCATGGCGCATATCAACGACTCGCCGGAAGTGCTCGGCCACCTCATCGGTTCGGCCCTCGTCGGCACATTCCTCGGCATTCTGCTTTCCTACTGCGTCTGCTCACCGCTGGTCTCGCAGATCAAGGTCGTCCGCTCCAAGCAGCACCGCCTCTACGTCGTCGTCAAGCAGACCCTGCTTGCCTACATGAACGGCTCGGTGCCGCAGGTCGCCCTCGAATATGGCCGTAAGACGATCTCGGCGTATGAACGCCCGTCGATCGACGCAGTGGAACAGGAAATGATGAACCCAGGTGGCGAAAACAAGGCAGCTTAAATGACTATGAGCAATGCTTCGCATGACAACCAGACAATGGATCCAGCTCTCCTTGCCAAACTGACCGGCGGTCTCGGCGACAAGGGCAGGGTTGCCAAGCTCTGCAGTTCCTTCAGCGATATCTACAGCGAATTCCTTCCTGATATCCTGAAGAGCGAAACCGGCCTCGACGTGACAGTCGGCTATCTCGGCTGCGAGATCGGTTACAAGAATCATCTGATCGACGATCTCAGCTCCAACATGACGCTGGTCGATGCGACGCTGCGCAATTGGTCTCAGAACATCACCATCGCCTGTGGCAACAGTTTCATCATTACCCTGATGGAACATCTGCTTGGCGCTGCTGCCGAAACGATCGAGGAGCCGGCCGACCGGCTTCTCTCCGTTATCGAGATCGACCTCGCCGGCATGGTGTTCGACAAGATTTCCAAGGTGCTGCGTTCTGCCGTCAACGCGCCTGGCGGATTCGAGCCCAGCCTGTCGGCTCCCTTCGCTCTTGAAGCACGCATCCGTCCGCCGGAAGACCGTCCGGATGAATTCGCGGCGGCAATCAACATGTCGATCACGCTTGCCGGCATCACTTCCGAATTCAGCCTGATCGTCCCCCAGGCAGCGCTGCTCAAGACCAAGGTCTCTGCCCCGAAGCCGAAGAAGCAGCCGAGCAAGTCGCCGGAGTGGACGGAGCAGATCGGCGACCAGGTTCGCCGGTCGCAGGTGACCCTCGAAGCGAAGATCCGCCTGCAGGATCTGACGCTCAGAACGATTTCCAAACTGATGGCCGGCGACGTCATTCCTTTCCGCGACAGCGGCGACGTACGCGTCGAAGTCAGCGCCAACAGCCGAGAATTGTATGTGTGCGAGTTCGGGCGTTCAGGCGACAACTACATGGTGCGAGTGAAAGACACCATGAATTCGGATGATGAGCTGATCCGGCACTTAATGAATTAATCGGTTCTCTCGCTCTCAGGGCCACAAAGGCAGTTTGAGGCAAGTTTCAACTGGAATAGTGATTTCATGGCTACGAAGAAGACACAGCAGAATAGTGACCTCTCCCTGGACATGCCGGGCAATGAAGCCGATCTGGATCAGGCTATCGACGATCTGCGCGGCGTGCTGAAGAAAGATTCGGACGGCGACCTTCCGCAGTTCGGCGACGACCTGCAGAACGATGCTTTCGCAGCAGGAACGGACCTTTCGCCGTTCGGTGGTGATGCCGGCGAAACCGCCTTCGGCGGTGCCGATTTTGCAGGCGGCGATTTCGGGGGCAGTGATTTCGGTGACAATGCTGCCGGCATGGGCGCAGCAGGCTTTCCCAGCCTTGACGCCGCGCCGAGCTTCGGCGGCAATTCCTTCCAGTCCGCTCCGGCACCGCTCGGGAGCGCACTGAACTCGAACTTCGACCTGATCATGGACATCCCTATCGATGTCCAGATCGTGCTCGGGACGAGCCGCATGCAGGTTTCCGGCCTGATGAACCTCACCGAGGGTGCTACCATCGCGCTCGACAAGAAGATCGGCGAGCCGGTCGAGATAATGGTGAATGGCCGCAGGATTGCACGCGGCGAGATTACGGTTCTTGATAACGACGACACGCGATTCGGTGTAAAACTGATAGAAGTTTTGAGCACGAAAAAAGCCTGATCCCTGTGCGGGACGGAGAGGTTAGACCATGATGGACTTTGACGATTTCGGCGGCGCACTTGCCGGGAAACCGTTGACCCAGGCTGAAAAGGCGGCGGCAGTTCTTCTCGCTATGGGGAAGGGGGTCGCCGGCCGACTGCTGAAATATTTCACGCAGGCCGAGTTGCAGACCATCATCGGATCTGCCCAGGCGCTTCGTGCCATCCCGCCGGACGAGCTTCTTCAGCTCGTCGGCGAATTCGAAGATCTCTTCACCGAAGGCGCCGGTCTGATGGACAACGCCAAGGCGATCGAGGCCATCCTCGAGGAAGGGCTGACGCCTGACGAAGTCGACAGCCTGCTTGGCCGCCGTACCGCCTTCCAGGCCTACGAAACATCCATCTGGGACCGTCTCGCCGAGGCGGAACCTGCCTTCGTCGCCCAGTTCCTGCTGCGCGAGCATCCGCAGACCGTTGCCTATATCCTGTCCATGATGCCGTCGTCCTTCGGCGCGAAGGTGCTGCTGCAGCTTCCCGACAACCGCCGCGCCGACATCATGAACCGTACGGTCAACATGAAGGGCGTCAGCCCGAAGGCCGCGCAGATCATCGAAAACCAGGTGATGACGCTGCTTGCCGAGATCGACGCGGAACGCAACGCGTCAGGCTCCACCAAGGTCGCCGACCTAATGAACGAAATGGACAAACCGCAGGTCGACACGCTGCTCACCTCGCTCGAATCGATCAACCGCGAAGCGGTGAACAAGGTTCGTCCGAAGATCTTCCTTTTCGAAGACCTCATGTTGATGCCGCAGCGCAGCCGCGTAATGCTGCTCAACGATATTTCGTCCGACGTTCTCACCGTCGCACTGCGCGGCGCATCGGCCGAAATCCGCGAATCGGTCCTTTCCTCCATCAGCCCGCGCCAGCGCCGCATGATCGAATCGGATCTGCAGAGCGGCATGGCCGGCGTCAATCCCCGCGAGATCGCGATTGCGCGGCGCGCCGTCGCGCAGGAAGCGATTCGCCTGGCCAATGCCGGCCAGATCGAGCTCAAGGAAAAGGAAGGCGGCCCGGCCGCCGCCTAGACGATCGCAGTTGTTGACAAGCCCCCTCGCCCACAAGGCGGCGGTTGATCAGCAGCACGCACAAGACTACCGTTCGGGGAAATGGGCCGCGCTCCAGTCGCGGCCTTTTTCTTTGACGGAGGGCCGCAGACTTGGCCGATGAAGACAAGGACAGCAAAACAGAAGCCCCTACCGCGAAAAAGCGGTCTGATGCTGCCGAAAAAGGTAATACCCCCCACTCGCGCGAAATCTCGATCTTCACGACGATTCTGGCGACCTTCATCTATCTCGTCTTCTTCCTTCCCGACGCGACGTCACACATGGCCGAGACCCTGCGTGACGTCTTCGAGCAGCCAGATCAGTGGAAGATCGAGACCGGACCTGACGTCATCTCGCTCTTTGCGAAGCTCGGCTGGGCCATGGCTGCGCTTCTGGCCCCTGCCTTCATCATGTTCATGGCGTTCGGCATCGCCTCGTCCGTCTTTCAGAACCTGCCGACGCCGGTTCTCGAACGCATCCGTCCGCAGGCCTCGCGTATTTCATTGATCAAGGGGTGGTCGCGGCTCTTCAGCCTTCAAGGCCTCGTCGAATTCGGTAAGTCGCTGTTCAAGGTGGTTGTCGTCGGAGTGATTCTCTTCTTCGTCCTCAGAAGCGAATATTTCAGCTCGATCGATGCGATGTTTTCCGATCCGCAGACGATCATGGTTCGCATGATGACCGCGATGCGCAAGATCATCATCGTCATGCTGGTCGCCACCGCGATCGTTGCGATCGCCGACGTCTTCTGGACGCGTTATCATTGGTTCACCGAACTGAAGATGACGAAGCACGAGATAAAGGAAGAAAATAAGCAGTCGCAGGGCGACCCCTTCGTCAAGAGCAGGCAGCGCTCTGTCATGCGTGACCGCGCCCGCCGACGCATGATCGCCAGTGTCCAGCGTGCCACCCTCGTCATCGCCAACCCGACGCACTATGCCGTAGCGCTGCGCTACGTACGCGAAGAAAACGATGCACCGGTCGTCCTTGCCAAGGGCCAGGACCTTATTGCGTTAAAAATCAGAGAGATCGCCGAGAAGAACGACATCCCTGTCTTCGAGGATCCACCTCTCGCACGCTCCATGTTTGCGCAAGTCTCGGTGGATAGTGTCATACCGTCAGTCTTCTATAAGGCCGTCGCGGAGCTCATTCATCGGGTTTACGCCGCGGAGGCCAAGAACAAACGGGTAAGATAAGTCGAATGAAAAAATGCCCCTACTCTGCCCAGCGTGAAAAAATCCTTGCAGAAGCGATCAGCCCGGTCGCAACCGAGCTCAGGCTTCTGGACGCATCCGATCTCATTTCTCTGCTGCGTTTCGAGTATTACGGCAATCTCGCCGACCTCGTCGCTTCCGCAGCGGAACTGTTTTTCCATCCTGGCACTGTCAACTTCGGCCTGGGGGGAAATTATACGCTGGAATGGGGCGGGAAGCCTGAAGTTGTGCTCGATCTCGAAATCAAGCCGCGCGGCGTGACCGTCTATGCGCAGCTGACACTCGCCGAAGACCATGCCGGCATCGAGATCAATCATATTTCCTTTCAGAACGCCTCTAGCGATCCAGACGCAAACACGGCTTTTCTCCAAAGAAGCCTGCACGAAGCGCGCTATATCGTGGCAAAACCGCAGGCGCTCGCCGGCTAAAGCACTTCCGTTTGAGAATATCAGGCCCGGCCCGCAAGGCGCCGGGCTTTGCCGTTCTCAGAGCCCTAGCTGATGTAGCCGAGACGTATCGCCTTCGCGATCGCCTGGATACGGTTGACCGAATCGAGCTTAATGGTCGCCGAGCCGAGATAGGCGTTCACCGTGTGGACGGACAGGCCGAGCTTGTCGGCAATTTCTTCGCTGATACGACCGTCGCCGGCAAGCTGAAGGCAGGCGATCTCACGCTCGCTCAGCGCTTCGGTCGCCGCCGCACGCCGCTCATCGAGCGACAGCAGATCCATCATCACATTGCAGCACCGGCCATGCAGCTCGATGATCGTATCGCTCGACGGATCGATATCGTCGCCGGTGAAAAGCACGAAGCCATTGCCAATGGCGCCAAGGCGCACTGGAAATGCGAGACCGGAGAAAGGCACCATGCCGTCTTTCAGCCTCACCATGAAGGGAGAGAAGTCGGCAGGGCCAGGAGCTGCACGATCATGGCTACCGGCCCAGAACAAAGGCAACAGCGAGCGATCGATATGGTCGAGCAAAGCCTCGCCATGGGCATCGACGAAGCCCTTGCCGAAGCCGGCATTCGAGGGACTCCAGTTTTCCAGCTCGCAGATCAGTCGCTGCTTTGCCGGCACGCCGGAGCCGGTGACACGAAAAACGGCGAAGCCTTGCGCATCCGCGAGCTTCTGCATGGCAATCAGGCGCGGGAAAAGGTCAGACCGGCTGGAAATCCTGTTCACACGTACCATGCGCATCTGGTCCGTATTGCCTAGCGCCCTGCCTGGATGATGGCCCATAATTTCCCTCAGACGAGATTGTTGCGAACGGCGAAGGCTATCGCCTCGGAACGCGTCTTCGTTGCAGTCTTCCGCATCACGCTGGTGATATAGTTATTGATGGTATTCCGGGAGATGCCGAGGATCATGGCGATCTCGTCGCTTGTCTTGCCTTCCGCAATCCAGAAGAGGCACTCCAGCTCCCGGTCGGTCAACTCGAAATCGCGATCGACCTTCGTGCCCCCGCACCGAAGGAAGCTTGCGAAATAGCCTGCAAGCAGGCCTACGTCTCGGAGACGTTCCGGCGAAAGAACGAAACCTTCCCTGAACAAGAACATCAGCACCAGGCGAGAGCGGCCGACATTCAAGGTCAGCGAGCAATATTGGCGGCTCGCGCCATGCGGCACATCGGCGCTGTCCGGAAGGAGCGCGAAGCCCGGCTGCAGCACCTGCATGCACTTCTCGAATTCAGTCGAGCGCGCATAACCCACGACCAGGTCATTGGCGACCTCCTTCACCAGATCGAAAGGCCAATCGGACGAAACAATAAAGTCCAGACCGCTTTCCTGGATGAGATCGCAGCGCGCCATCAGATAGTGCATGGCGCCGACATACTCGGTCAGCGCCAGCAAGCCGGCATGCAATTTGCCGGTTTCGGCGATGACGCGAAGGCGATCGATCAGTTCGTCGCGCGGCAAAAGATCCGGCACATTGGCGCCGACGAAGTTCGCCATCTGCTTCTCGCCTTTATTCGCCTGAAATATGTCCATATCCATTGGCAGTGACCTGCGGCTGAGAAACTGTCGGTTCTCGCAAAGAAGTTCGGTTTTTGTGAAAGGGATTCAAACACATGCCCCACGCGAATCCCACTTCGAATCACTTAAGGGTAAGCCAACCATCGCAAATCACCATCTCCGACTTCTGGGGATTTACTTTTGCGACCTTCCATGCAGTGATTCGATCACCACTCCACTCTCGCGAAGATGTATAAAACTAGGATGATTCTGGCATTGGCCGCAATGTTTCTCACCTTATGCGCGAGTGACACTGAGCGGAATTATCGGTCTGAATGACGTAATTATCACAGTTCCGGCCAAGGAAGTGCCGCAACCGAAAGCCCCGGTAGAAGCAGATTTCAAACGCGCGAAAGCAAAGATCTATTGTTCTACTGGAGACATACTTGCGCCATCCGCCTTATGCACGGCTTGAGCATCATGCGAACGGCGTCATCCCGTTGCCTGGCGATCTCTACATCAGAACTCTCTGCAATAGAGTAACCGGCTCCTTACGAGCCGGTCACGAGTGCCGGTAACGTTCTTGTTACCGGCCAATGTATCCACAGACGAGAGAGAAAAAGGCCGGTTTCCCGGCCTTTTCATTATGCAGCTTCGTCGATGGCCCATTTCCTGAGGATCTTCGCGGCGCGCTCCTCGTTGATCTCCACCATACGGGCGAGCTTGCGTTCCGGACCTTCCTTGACGCGGCGGTTGAAGTTGCCGTCGTCGTCGCCGAGACTGAGCAGATCCTCGGTGCTGTCGAAGCCGAAGTCGGAGCCGAAGCCATCCATGAGTGCGCCGCCCGCGGAAGCGCCCGCCGGTGCGAAATCGGGCAGTTCCAGGCCAGCCGATTCCGGAGTGGCGTCGCCGAAAACTGCGGTAGATGAACCCGAGCCGTTGACGGTGCGGATGAGAGGACGCACGCCCAGCCAGACCACCACGAAGGCGACCGCGACGAAGGCCAGCGAGTTGATGATGCCTGCGAGGTTGCGGCTCAGCATGTCCATGACATGGACGCCGTTGTTGGCATCGTCAAGGAGCTGGTTTTCGAGGAAGTCCATTGCGGTGACGGTGACGACGTCGCCTCGGTTGGTATCGAGGCCGGCGGCCGAGGCGACGATGCTCTTCATCTCTGCGAGATAGGCGTCGATCTTGGCCTGGTCTGCGGGTTCGCCCACCATCTTGGCGATGCGGCCCTTGTTGACGACGACGGCGACCGAGAGCTTTTCGACCCGGTAACTGTTGCGCGTCGTGGCCGTGGTCTTGCTGTTGATTTCGTAGTTGGTCTGCTCTTCGCGCTTGTCGGACTTGTCCTGCGACTGCGGGCCGGTCGCGCCACCAGCGTCAGGTGCGGCCTGCGGAATGTTCTGCTCGACCGTCGTCGCGTTGTCGGCCTGGTTCTGCTGCGACTGCTGGGCTTCCTTGGTGGAGCGGACCGAGCGCTCGACCTTGGATTCCGGATCGTAGGTGGTTTCCTGGATCTGCTGGGCGTCGGTGTTCAGATTGGCCGTTACGCTGGAGCGGAAGTTGTCCATGCCGAGGAACGGGGCGAGCGCCTTGTCGATGTTCGATTCGACTTCCTGCTGGACGTTCTGGACGATATTGAGCGAGCGGTTCAGCGTACCGTTGGCGGCGTCATCGCCGGAGGCGAGAAGCTGGCCGGCGGAATCGAGGATCGTCACGTCAGCGATATCAAGCCCCGGCACGGCCGAGGCGACGAGGTGGCGGATCGAGGTGGCGGCGTTTCGCCCCGTCGCGGCACTGGCGCGAATCATCACGGAGGCCGTCGGCTTCTGTTCGGCCTTCCGGAAATTGCCGACCTCGGGCATGACGATGTGGACGCGCGCGGCGGTGATGCCTGAGATCGATTGAATGGTGCGGGCGATTTCACCTTCGAGGGCGCGGACGCGGGTCACTTCCTGCATGAAGGAGGTGAGGCCGAGCGAACCGACATTATCGAAGAGCTCGTAACCGGCATTGGCGCTGTTCGGCAGGCCGCGTTCGGCAAGCAGCAGGCGGGCCTTGCCCGTCATGCCCGCTGGTACGGTGATGCTGGAGCCGTCCGTTCCAACCTGGAAATCGACGTTGCTTTCGGCGAGAGCCATACTGATCTGATTGAGATCAGGCTTCTCCAGGCCGACATAAAGCGTTTCCTGGGCCGGTTTGTTGACGAAAATTGCCGCGGCCAAGATGATTGCGATGGAAGCGGCGCCGACCCCACCAAGGATCATCAAACGCGTCCGCCCAAGCGAACCAAAGTTCTTAATAATCTGAACTAATTGATTTAACAGATTCATTCTGTTCTCGCACGATCCGTCAAAGACAAAGCAGGCTTATTGCCTCATTTGACGAATAGACGTCGAAACTTGTGCGAGCGTTTCGTTCAGCGCATGCGGGAATGAATTGCGGTATCAGAAGAAATCGAAGTCGCCGGCCGCCTTGCTGAGCGGCTGGGAGTGGCCGTGACGGGTACCGCCACCGAGTGCTTTCTGCATTTCGGCAAGCTTCACAAGGCTCAGCGCGGTGGCGACATCGATCGACCAGTTCTGCGGAATTTCACCGGTGATGGTGTCGATGAATTCGGCCAGACCGCGCGATTTCTGCACGGCGAGATCGATGCCCTGCATCACCTTCATGCTATCAGGGGAATTCAGGATTTCCGAGCCGCCCAGTTCGATCAGCTGAGGCTCGATCCGTTCCATCAGGTAGGCAACGTCGTGAAGCTCGGAGACAATGCGCATCAATATGTCGCTCAGCGCCTCGACCGGCGCCGGCGGCTCGATGATCGGTGTAAAAGTCATATAAAAATCCTCGCCATCAAAAGAATTCGATACTGGTCTCGGCGGGCTTCTGCGGAGCGGCGGGACGCTGCTCGAGAGCGACGGTTTTCTGCGTTTCGGCGCCGGTCAGGGGGTATTGCCGGGCACGGCCGGACACCGGCCAGTATTCGATCTTGCGTCCATGCTCACCGCCGGTGCTGGAGCTGACCACCGGAATGCCTTCATCCCTAAGGAACTGCACGGCGAAGGCCGCGTTCTGCTCGCCGACATTCGAGAATGTCGAGATCGTCTTCGCTCCTCCGAATATCTTGGCCTCCAGCCGGTCGCGTCGCGCGCCCTTTTTCAGGAGGCCGTTGATCAGCAGTTCCATGAGATGTACGCCGTATCGCGTGGCATCGCCGCCGGTCATCGGGGTGTTGCCTGTCCCCGGCAGCAGGAAGTGGTTCATGCCGCCAACACCAGCGACAGGATCTCTGAGGCAGGCTGCCACGCACGACCCAAGGATGGTCGTGAGCACCGCATCCGGGTCGCTCAGGACCTTATATTCACCCTGAATGATGTGCACGCGGCGGGCCGCACCCTCAGTGATCATTTCAGGGCTCCAAACACGGCTTCGATAGCCGCTTTCATCTTTTCGATGGTGAAGGGCTTGGCCAGAACGTTGTTTGCGCCGAGCTGCGCTGCTTTGGTCACCAGCGCACGGTCGCCCTGTGCGGTGAGGATGATGAAGGCCGCCTTCTTGGTGTTCGGATTGCTGCGGACTGCCTGCAGGAAGCCGATGCCGTCCATCTTCGGCATGTTGAAGTCCGAGATCACGAGGTGGTGGGGCTGCTCCGCCATGATCTTCATACCCTGCTCGCCATCGCCGGCAGAGGTGATCTGCTTGAAGCCGAGCTGCGTCAGCGCGTCGCTGAGCAGCAGGCGGCTCGTAACCTGATCGTCAACGATCAGAACTTTGATTTTCTCCGCGATCGACATTATTCGGTCCCTTCCTTTCGGGCGGCTGTCATTTTCAATATTTCTTCGCCGATAGCAGCAAGCGGGAGCTGCTGTTCAACTGCGCCAAGTTCGTAGGCAACTCTTGGCATTCCGTAAACGACGCAGGTTTTTTCGTTCTGACCAAGCGTTCTGGCCCCTGCATGTCGCATTTTTAACAACCCGGCGGCGCCATCGCGACCCATGCCGGTGAGGATCACGCCGACGGCATTGCGTCCGGCGAGTTCGGCAACCGAATCGAAGAGCACATCGACCGATGGACGATGGCCATTGACCGGCCCCCGCTCGACCAGCCGGCAGCAAGGCGCCGATGCATTGGAGACCTGCAGATGACGCTCGCCGCCAGGCGCAAGATAGACCTTGCCGATCTCGAGACGGGCGCCATCGGTCGCTTCTTCCACGACCGGCGCACAGAGGCGGTTCAGCCGTTCGGAAAAGCTCTTGGTGAAGGTCGGCGGCATATGCTGGGTGATGACCGTCGGCGGGCAATTCGCCGGGAATTTCTGCAGCACGGCGATCAGGGCTTCCACGCCACCGGTCGAAGAACCGATCGCCACGATCTTGCGGCCGACGCGGAAATCGGCAACTGCGAGCGGCGTGACGGCGGCAGACTTGGCCGGCTTGGCGAAATTGCGCTGCGTGCGGGCGGCAGCCTTTACCTTCTCGACGAGGTCGCCGAAGGGGCGCGGCTCGCCCGGCTGCGGCTTGCCGACGCAATCGAAGGCACCGATTTCAAGGGCTGCGAGCGTCGCCTCCGCGCCGCGATGCGTCATGGTCGAAACCATGATGACGGGCATGGGCCGCAGGCGCATGATCTTTTCGAGGAAGTCGAGGCCGTTCATGTTCGGCATCTCGATATCCAGCGTTAAGACATCGGGGTTCAGCCGCTTGATCGCCTCGCGCGCCTCCAGAGCGTCGCCGGCCTGGCCTATGACGTTGACTTCGGGATCCGAACTCAAGACGGCCGAGATCAGGCCGCGCATGGTCGGCGAGTCGTCAACGACGAGAACTCTTGCCGGAGCGCTCATGCCTTCCTCCCGATACCCTTGGACGTATAGCGATAGGTGGTGATGCCGATATTGTCGAAGACGTGCTTGGCCTCGCCCGAAACGCGCTCGGAGTGGCCGATATAGAGATGGCCGCCCTCCGGCAGCAGGCCGGCAAAGCGCTGCCAGATCTTCATCTGCGTCGGTTCGTCGAAGTAGATTACGACATTGCGGCAGAAGATGACGTCGAACTTGCCCTTGAACGGCCACTGGGCCATCAGGTTCAGCTCGTTGTAGGTGATGAGGCGCTTCACGCGGTCGTCGACCTGGAACTTGCGGCGTCCCTGCATCTCGACCTCGGTAAACCATTGCTTACGCATAGCGGGCGAGACGGTTTCCAGCGCGTTTTCGTCGTAGGCGCCGGCCCGGGCGATCGCCAGGATCTTCGGGTCGATGTCGGTCGCGAGGATCTTGAAGTCGTAGTCGGCAACGTTCGGCATCATCGACAGAACGGTCAGCGCGATCGAATAGGGCTCCTGCCCATCCGAGGACGCAGCAGACCAGATGCGGACACGGCCGCCGGCGCGCGCCCGGTTCAGAAGATCGGGCAACACGTGGTCGCGCAAGTGTTCGAAATGATGGTTTTCGCGGAAGAAGCGCGTGAAGTTTGTCGTCAGGTGCGACAACATCTCGCGCCGGGCGGCGGCACCTGCCGGCGAGGCGACAAGCTCGCAATATTCGCGAAACCCCGAAAGGCCGAGATTGCGGATGTGCTTCGACAGACGAGAGTAGACCAGCGAGGCCTTCGTCTCATTGAGATAGATTCCGGCATCCGCATAGATCATGGCGGCAATTTCCGAGAGATCGCGGCGCGTCAGCGGGTATTCCCCGCTCGCCAGAACCTCGTCGGCACCAGACTGCCTCTGATCTTTTACGCCAAGTGCGTTCATGCGGCTTCGCTTTCGGTGTCGGGGAACAGGGCTTCGAGTTCGATCAGGCAGATCATCCGCTTTTCGATGGAGAGAATGCCGCGGGCGAACTGACGCTGAAGGTCTGAGGAGATCTCGGGCGTCGGCTGGATGTCATCTTCACTGACGGTCAGAATGTCGGAAACAGCGTCGACCAGCAGGCCCACCGTCTTGCGGCGGACCTGGGCGACGATGATGACGTGGCGGGCGGTCGGATCGACCGGCTTCATGCCGAGTCGGCCCGACAAATCGATGATCGGCAGCACCGCGCCACGCAGGTTTATGACGCCAATCATATAAGATGGCGAGTGCGGCATCGCGGTCGCCGGGGTCCAACCCCGGATTTCGCGGACTGCCATGATGTTCACGCAGAATTCCTGATCGCCGATGCGAAATGCGATAAGCTCGTTTCCGCCCAGGGTCAGATTTTTTGCCGTGTACGACATTGACTCTTATCCTACTGCCGCCAGAGACATTTCCGCCTTGAGGGACTGACCGCGCGAGGCGCCGACAACCGCGTCCACGTCTAGGATGAGGGCCACGCGGCCGTCGCCGAGAATGGTTGCAGCGGCGATGCCCGGAACGTGGGTGTAGTTCGCCTCGAGGCTCTTGATGACAACCTGACGCTGGCCCTGGATCGCGTCGACCATGAGCGCGCGCTGACCGCCGCCTTCGGATTCGACGAGAAGGGCAACACCTTCGACCGGATTGGCCTGGGTTGCGCGAAAGTTCAGGATGCGACCGACATCGACCAGCGGGCAGAAGGAATTGCGGATCGAGATCAGGCGGTGGTTGGCGCCGAAGGAATGGATCGCGGCGGCTTCCGGCTGCAGGGTTTCGACGATTGCCGTCAGCGGTACGACCAGTGTCTGGCCGGCAACCGTGACCACCATGCCGTCGAGGACGGCGAGCGTCAGCGGCAGGCTCATGGTGAAGACCGAACCGTGGCCCGGCTTCGAGGTGATGTTGATACGACCGCCGAGTGCCTGGATCGAGCGCTTGACGACGTCCATGCCGACGCCGCGGCCGGAGATGTCGGAGATCTTGTCGGCCGTGGAGAAGCCCGGCAGGAAGATCAGGTTGTCGATTTCTTCATCCGACAGGTTGGCGTCCGCCGGGATGAGATCGTTCTGGATCGCCTTCTGGCGAACCTTTTCGCGGTTGATGCCGGCGCCGTCGTCGGCAAGCTCGATCAGGATGCGACCCGAACGATGTTTTGCCGTGAGGCGGACCGTGCCTTCGGTGTTCTTGCCGGCGGCGGCACGCTTTTCAGGCGTTTCGATACCGTGGTCGACCGCGTTACGGATCATGTGCGTCAGCGGCTCGGCCAGCTTGTCGATGACCGTCTTGTCCACTTCGGTGTTTTCACCTTCGGTGATCAGGCGGATCGACTTGCCGGTCATGTCCGCGATTTCGCGGACGATACGCGACATGCGCTGGAAGACCGGCTTCACCGGCTGGGCGCGGATCGCCATGACCGAGTCCTGGATCTCACGGGTGAGCTGCTGCAGCTCTTCGAGACCCATGTTGATCGAGGACGTGCCGGTCGTGTCGTTTTCGATGACGCTCTGAGAGAGCATCGCCTGGTTGATGACAAGTTCGCCGACGAGGTTGATCAGGCGGTCGACGCGATCGAGATCGACGCGGATCGTCTGGCCGGCACCGGCAGCGGCGTTGTTCTGGGCTGCGGCACTTGCCGCTGCGGCGGCAGCGGCGGCCGCCGATTCCTTCTTTTCGACGCGGGCAGCGGCAGCGGCCATCTGCGCGACGTTGGTCGCCGTTTCAGCGGCAGCAACGGCAGCAGCCGTGTCGTCGGCCTTGGTCTCGGCTGCGGCCGGCGCTTCGGAGGCCGCGCCATCATCCAGGATCGAGAGATCGAACGGAACCGGGATCATCGGCAGTTCTTCATTGGTCTCGCCCGGCTTGCTGTCTTCTGCCGGCTTCACGGTCAGATCGCAATCCCATTCGGCGAATTCGAAGACCGTGCGGATGGCATCTTCGCCCTTGTCCGTCTTGATCGTGATGTTCCAGAAGAAATAAGCGCCTTCCGGATCGAGCTCCTCAAGCCCCGGCAGAGCATCAACGTTGCAATAGATGCTCATCTCGCCGAGGCGGGAGAGATCACGCAGCAGAAGGGTGGCGTCGTTACCCTTTGAATAGAGTTCGAAGCGCGGCTTGAAGGTGATTTCATAGGCCGGCAGATCGATCGGCTTCTCTTCGCCACCGAAATCGTCGAAGGAGAAGGGGACTGGCTGGAAGCCGCTATCATCGGTCGGCTTGGGAGCCGGGGCTGCAGCAACCGGAGCAGGAGCGGCCTTTGGGGCCGGCTTCGGCGCGGGCGCCTCGGAAACTGCCGAGGGAGACGGCAGCTCGCCATGGGCAAGCGCTTCCAGTTCCTTGACGAGGCCGCGGCTTCTGCTTTCATCGACGCTGCCGCCATCGCGGGCGGCATTGGTCAGGTCGGCGAGCACGTCGGCCGACTTCAGCATGACCTTCAGGACGTCCTGGTTGGGCTCAAGCTTGTTGGAACGAACGCAATCAAGTGTGGTCTCAAAGACGTGGGCGAAGGCGACGAGGTCATCCAGGCCAAAGGCGCCGGCGCCGCCCTTGATCGAATGCACCGCGCGGAAGACCGCATTGACGGTTTCCGGGTCGCGATCGCCATCATTCATTTTCAGGAGACCGGATTCCAGTTCGGCGAGCTGTTCCTCGCACTCCTGGAAAAAGATCTCTTTGATTTCGTTCATATCCATAGGAGCAAATCCTGGGCTTTAAGCGGTTACACGCTCGATGGCATCGATCAGCTTGGCGGGGTCGAAGGGCTTGACGATCCAGCCGGTGGCACCAGCCTGGCGGGCGCGGTTCTTCTTTTCCGCATCGCTTTCGGTGGTCAGCACCAGGATCGGGATCGCACGGTACTTCTCGTTGCGACGGACACCTTCGATGAAGCCGAAGCCATCGAGGCGCGGCATGTTGATGTCGGTGACGATAACATCAGGATTGGACTCTTCGAGAACTTCGAGGCCCTCAACGCCGTCTTCAGCCTGGATCGTCTCGAAACCTGCATTGTTCAGCGTTACGAGAAGCATGTTTCGGATGGTGCGGGAATCGTCCACCGTCAGTACTTTCTTCTTCATTGCCGGATCTCCTTGGCAAGCAGATGGTCGATATTGACGCCAACCAGCTGCATGGTTTTTTGAAATGCGTCGGACACCTTCGAGAAGGTGATCGACTGCTTGTCCTGGTCCCAGGTCTTCTCGGCGGCCATCAGAACCTGGGCGCAAAGAGCGCCGATGCGTTCGACTGCCGAAGCATCGATCGCCAGAGGGTTTCCTCGCATGGAGAGAAGCTTGTCGCGCAATGCGGAAGCCTCATTGAGATCAAGAACCGCTGGCAACTCCAGCGTCTTGGCACTCTTCTTTGCTGCCATCAGCTTTTCCTTGTCCCCTTGTCCCCAACCCGCGAAAGCGAGCCGGCGTCATAATCCGATAGGTTAGTAAACATTCCGCCCACCTCCGGCGCTTGCGAGAGGCTGAAGCATGCTGAAATCGTCATTTTCGTAATCGTCTTCGACCACTTCCGGGCGAGCTGCGATCGCAACCGTCCGGGAGGCAGAAACACCCACCTGATGAGGCCGGGTTGCATAGGCATTTTCCCGCGCAATGCGGAATTCGCGGATCGTCTGGCCGAGTTCCAGAATGACCGTATGAAGATGATTGGCGCCTTCGGCTGAACGTTCCGCAAAGCCGGCATTGTCGGCGACTTCGCCGCCGAGGCCCTTAACGTCTGCGGTCACGGCTTCGAGACCGGCGGCGTGTTCACCCGTCTCGCCTGCGATGCCAGCGATTGCGGCATTGATGTCGGTCACCTGACGGACGATGCTGGCAATCGAATCCTGTGTGCGGCCGACCATCTGCACGCCGGCATCCACCTGTGTCTTGGTGGTGGTCACCAGCGTCTTGATTTCACGGGCAGCTTCTGCGGAGCGCTGGGCGAGCGCCCGCACTTCCTGCGCCACGACGGCAAAGCCGCGGCCGGATTCGCCGGCGCGGGCAGCTTCGATGCCGGCGTTCAAAGCGAGCAGGTTCGTCTGGAAGGCAATCTCGTCGATCGCACCGATAATTTGGCCGATCTTCTCCGCAGACTGTTCGATATCAGCCATGGCGCTGATCGCGCGGCCGACGACCTCACCGCTTTCCTCGACGGCCGCACGCGTCGCGGCAGCAGCCTGTTCGGCGGCTCGGCTGCCGGCTGCACCCTCGCGGACCCGCTCGGCGATGCCGGCAAGGGCGGCGGCGGAAAGCTGCAGCCGCCCTGCCTGACCGGAAGCGTTGCCGGCGAAGCTACGGGATGCGCCGGCGAGCGATTGTGTTGCGGCTTCCGCCTTCGCATTGCGTTCTGCAATTGCGGCAAATTCCGTCTGGAGGTTGTCGAGTGCGGCGTTCAGCGCGGCGGCAATGTCGGTGTGAGCGCCATCGACCGGTGCGCGCTGCGTCAAGTCGCGGGCTGACAGGCCTTCGATGACATCGCTGAAGATGCGGGCGACTTCCGCTTCACCTTCGGCACGCTGATCGGCGAGTGCGCGCTGCTGCGTGGAGCGCAGCGCATTGAAGCGCAGCGAGACGGCGATTTCGACGTCGACCATGACAATGCGGATGATTGAGGTCATCAGGTCGGTGATCTCGCGAGCACGCCGCTTGGCCGACGGCAGTACCGGGCGGCCGGCCAATTCATCGGCCAGACCGGAAATCACGTGTTCCAGCATGACGCCGTGGCCGGCCACGTGCCAGCGAGGGTCGAGGCCGATCTTGCTTTCGGTATCGGAGAGAACCTTGACGCGTTCTGCATAGAGGCTGTCGAATCGCGCATCCGTGAGCACGTCCCAGTGCGAGGACTGCAGGTCGTGGAGGCGCTCGATCTGACGCTCGCTCTCGAAATTGCGCGAGGCATCCGGGAAGGACTGGAAACGATGGAAGAGATCGCGCAGGCCGGCCTTGAGATGGGCTTCGAGGGCGGGACGGTTACGGCGAACCATCTCGCACTGGTCTGTGTCGAGGCCGGCAAAGCGCAGGCGGTCGCGCAGGCTGCCTGCCTGTGCTCCACGAGCCTGATCTGATGGCATATCCTGCCTCAACGCCTATCCCCAACCACTTTCCGGGCGAACCCGGCCAAAAACCTTCGCAGATTCCGATGAATGCGATGCGCAGAGGTGCTCTTCGCCACCGGTCGCAACCGAGGGACTGAAGCCTCCTGATCAGCAATTCTGTTTCGGAGCTGCCTGAAGAAGATGGATACCGGATCGACCCGGTACGGCGGTACGGCGTCATGCCTGGTGGGAACGAGTGCATCTTCCCATTCCGACGTGTACCCCAATGTTTATGGTTAATTCCTTGCTTGAAGGTTAATAAGCCATTCCCGCCGGTAGCTTTTGAGACAATTGGGAGAGTTCACCTAGTAAATACTGGCGCAGAGTTGCATCGCTGCTACAAGGCACACGCAAGCTTTATGTTATAGACCCGTTTTATAGAGCCTGACATGACGTCAACAAGGAAAGAGAAATGATAGTTCTCGGAATGGGTTCCTGCCTGATCGCCCTCTCGATCGCCGCAGCCGTTGCCCTCCTCGACCTGATCGCGACACACCGCGACAACCGCACGCTTCGCGTCTTCTAAGAGGTCACTGCGCCTTAAATCTACCTTTACCTTTCCCGTTGGCAGCCCGGCACCGTTGGTGTATCGACACGCGCTCCTGTGTCAGCGGAAGTAAGGGATTATGTCAGCTCGGACCGGCCTCATCATCATATTGGCGTTTACGATCTTCCGCATCGTGACGCTGCATTTCGATACGACGGACCTTTTCGTCGATGAGGCGCAATACTGGTTCTGGTCGCAAAATCTCGACTTCGGTTACTATTCCAAGCCGCCGATGATTGCCTGGGTTCTCAGGATCTTCACCGAGCTTGCCGGCTCCAGCGACATTTACTGGCTGCGGCTTCCCGGCCCCCTCTTCCACATGGCGACCGCGCTGGTGCTGATGAAAATGGCGAAGCGCTTCATCGAGCCTGAGATCGAAGGCTGGGTCGGCGCAACCTATATCACGCTGCCGGCGGTTGCGCTTTCTTCGGTGTTCTTCTCCACCGACGTCATCCTGCTCTTCTTCATAGCCATTGCGCTCATTGCCTATTTCGAACTGACGCAGCGCCGCTCCGTCGGGCTTGCACTTCTCATGGGTGTCGGTGTCGGGCTGGCGTTTCTTACGAAATATGCCGTGCTCTTCCTTGTGCCCGGCGGAGCGATTGCGCTGCTGCTCATTCCGTCAGCGCGGATTTCGGTGCGCGATTTCATCATCGCGGTCGTCACCTCCGCGGTCATCGCGTTCCCGAACCTGTGGTGGAACCTCCAGCACAACAATACGACGGTGCGCCACACGCAGGATATCGCCCACTGGAACGATCTCGGCAGCAATATCCGCGGCGGGCTGGAATTCTTCTCCGCGCAGTTCGGCGTTGTCGGCCCGATCGTCTTCTTCGCCATGCTCTGGGCCGTCTGGAACATGATCCGCGGCCGCAGTGAACCGCGTGAGAAGATGCTCGTCTGGCTCTCGATCCCGGTCGTGCTGCTCATTACCCTGCAGGCAACCGTCGCCAAGGCCTATGCCAATTGGGCCGTAACGGCCTATGTGGCAGGTATCGTGCTGGCGGTCTGGCTGCTTCACCGCCTGTGGCCGAAGGGTCTCAGAACCTCGCTCACCATCAATGGCGTTGCCTGCCTGCTCTTCCCCTTCGCAACTATCTTCGCACATCAACTGGTGCTGCCAAACGGCAAGGAAGTCATGCAGCGCTATCTCGGCCGGGCCGAAGTAAGCCGCGAGGCTGCCGATCTTGCCGCGCAGGCCGGCGCCGGCATCATCGTCACCGACAACAGGGACATGGTCGCCGATCTCTTCCACACGCTGAGAGCCGCACCCTACAAGATATATGCCCGTCCGCCGGCCGATCTGCCGGACAGCTATTACGAACAGGAATTCGCCCTCCCGGCCGATACCAGCGGGCAGGTTCTGTTCCTGACCTCCAAGCCGCTGAGTTGCGCGAACGAAACGCCGGAAATGCTGAAAAGCTGGCAGCCGGAAAAAGGCAACTACAGAGGCGATACGATCTATGTCTATAAGGTCGGTGCGGCCTGCCTGATGCAGCCCTAAGGCAGCTCAGTTCACCGGGCCGGGCAGGCAGAGGCCGGTTCCGCAGCCTTCTATTTCGATAAATTTTACGCCACCCTCCTCGAAGGCAAGGCGCAGCTGCGCCTCCGTCGCACGATGGATTTCGTGGTGACGGCCTTCATAGTCGCGTATCGTGCTACGGGAGACGGCAGCCTTCTCGGCGAGGTCCGCCTGCGTCCAATCAAGCAGACCACGAGCCGCGCGGCACAAAGCGGGCGTCAGAATTGTTTCTTTTGCACCTTGACCCATAATTTCAAACCACCCATATTGGTCAATATAAATCAAATATGTCATGTTTTGAACAGGATTTCCAGATCGGGAGAGAGCGATGCCCCACGATACGCCTTTGATTTCAACAATCGTCGGCGGCCTTGTGCTGGCATTTATCCTGGGCGCGCTCGCCAATCGCCTGCGCCTGCCCCCTCTCGTAGGATATCTTGTCGCAGGCGTTCTCGTCGGTCCGCACACGCCGGGTTTCGTTGCCGATCAGAGCCTTGCGCCTGAGCTTGCGGAAATCGGCGTCATCCTCCTGATGTTCGGCGTCGGCCTGCATTTCTCACTCAAGGACCTGCTTTCCGTGCGCGGCATCGCGGTGCCGGGTGCGGTCGTGCAGATCGGCTTTGCCACGCTGCTCGGCTGGGGTCTTGGTGCTTTCATGGGATGGCCGACGGGCGGCAGCCTCGTATTCGGCCTAGCGCTTTCGGTCGCCTCCACGGTCGTGCTGCTGAAAGCCCTGCAGGAGCGGCGTCTCGTCGAGACGGAGCGTGGGCGCATCGCCGTCGGCTGGCTGATCGTCGAAGACCTTGCCATGGTGCTTGCGCTGGTGCTCATCCCGGCGGCCGCCAGCATCACCGGCGATGGTCATGGCCCGGTCGAGCCTCTCTCGGCGGGCCTCAACCGGATTTTCGGCCTCGATCTCGGCGTCGGCGGCATCATCGCCATGACGCTGGTTAAAGTGGCGCTGTTCGTCGCCCTGATGCTGGTCTTTGGCCGTAAGCTCATTCCCTGGACCATGCACCGCATCGCTCATACCGGTTCGCGTGAACTCTTCCGCCTCGGCGTGTTGGCAATTGCTCTTGGTGTCGCCTTCGGCGCGTCCAAGCTTTTCGGCGTATCGCTGGCGCTCGGCGCCTTCTTTGCCGGCATGGTTCTCGCCGAAAGCGAGCTCAGCCATCGAGCCGCCCAGGAAAGCCTGCCGCTTCGCGATGCCTTCGCGGTGCTCTTCTTTGTCTCCGTCGGCATGCTCTTCGATCCGAACATCCTGATCGAGCGACCGCTGCCGGTGCTTGCGACGGTCTTCATCATCGTGATCGGCAAGTCGATCGCAGCCTTCCTGATCGTCCTGCTTTTCAAGAAGCCGGTCAGTACGGCGCTGACGATCTCGGCGAGCCTCGGGCAGATCGGCGAATTTTCCTTCATTCTCGCCGCCCTCGGCGTCGATCTCGGCTTGCTGCCGGAGGAAGGGCGCGACCTTATCCTTGCCGGCGCGATCATCTCTATTATCATCAACCCACTGCTCTTCTTCGTCTGCGACCGCATCAGGCCACTGCTGGAAAGCCCGAAGCGCGAGGAAGCGGCCACTGAGACCGCACCGGCCACCGAGGTTTCGCCGGCACCCGAAGAGGCTGTGGCCGACAGCGACGAGGTCCATCCTACAGCGCTGAACCGCCATGCGATCCTTATCGGTTACGGCCGTGTCGGCAGCATCGTCGGCCAGAATCTCAAATCATCGGGCACGCCCTTCCTCGTCATCGAGGATTCAGACAAGCGCATCATTGAATTGCGCGCGCAAGGCGTCGAAGTCATCCCCGGCAACGCCGTTTCTCGCGAAACACTTGATCTCGCCAACATCGCCGGCGCCCGCAGCCTCGTCATCGCCATCCCAAACGCCTTCGAGGCCTGCAGCATCGCCGAACAGGGCCGCACCATCAATCCATCGATCCTGATCGTTGCACGCGCCCATTCCGACGCCGAAGTGGACGAACTGCGGCAATACGGCGCCGACACGGTGATCATGGGAGAGCGGGAAATCGCGCTTGGCATGGTTGACCGGCTCGCCCAAGTGCATCATGACAGTGCACCCTATGAAGACGGACCTTCGGCTGGTACAATCGTGCCGTCGGTGGAGTATCCGCCGGAAAAAGAATGAGAGATTGCCGCGCCTTTGAGCCGATCTGGGAGTGAAATAGCCGATACAGGGGAGATGGTGCTGGAACAGCGCCGTCTGGCAAGCCGTATTGCCGCCTCTGTCGTCGTTGCGATCTTTGCTTATCTCGGCCTGCTTTTCGGCGGCAATATCGTCATCGGCCCGTCCGCAGCACCGAACAGCCTTTCCTCTTCCAGCCGGGATTCGCAGCAGACGCAGGTTACGGCGCGAGACGCCATCCGCGGCCTGCTGATCAGTGATCGCAAGGCCGCACCGAAACAATCGCTCCAGGATACCGGCCCGGCGGCGCTTACCATTGTTCCTGCATTGCAGTTCGCCGACTGGCGCGCTGCCACGGGGGCAGCTGAATTCGATGCCCCGCTGCCCATTGGGGCAGCCCGGGCCCACCAGCCGCGCGCACCGCCGCAAGCTGCCTGAATCACACGCCTTCGGGCGCTTCTGATCCATAGACATGCCGCAGCGCGGTTGCGCCGGCCCAAGCATTATCCAAGGATTTAAAACATGCGCAATTCACCATGGCTGGTGTTCACCTATACGGTGATCATCGTGCTCGGCCTGTTGATCGCCCTGCCGAATGCGCTGCCGCAGAGCGTGCTGCAGCGCATCCCCTCCTGGCTGCCGCACAGCCAGGTTTCTCTCGGTCTCGACCTTCGCGGTGGTTCACACCTCGTGCTCGAAGTCGATGAAGCCGACCTCACCAAGGAGCGCCTGAATTCGCTCCTGCAGGACGCACGCCGGGTGCTGCGCGAAAAGAACATCCAGCCGAAGTCGGTTGTCCGCAACAATAACAACATCGTTGTTTCGCTCGCCGATCCGTCGCAAAGCGATGCGGCCGTCACCCAGCTTCGCACGCTCGGCAATGTGATCGCCAGCGGCATCAGCGCCGGCCAGTCCGATCTTGCAGTCACAGCCGATGGCGGCAACATCACTATCGGCTTCTCCCCGGCCGGTATTTCGACAAATGTCGACAATGCCGTCACGCAGAGCCTTGAAGTCATCCGCCAGCGCGTCGACCAGGTCGGCGTTGCCGAGCCGACGATCCAGCGTATCGGCGCCAACCGCATTCTCGTGCAGCTTCCGGGCGCGCAGGATCCGTCCCGCCTTCGCGAACTGCTCGGCTCCACCGCCAAGATGTCCTTCCACATGCTCGCCCCGAACGGCCAGGCCGGCCCGGGTGTGACGATCATGAAGGACGACGAGGGTAACAGCTACCCGGTTCTCGACCGCGTCGAGATTTCCGGCGACCGCCTCTCGGATGCCCGCGTCAGCTTCGACCAGAGCCAGCAGCCGGTCGTCACCTTCCGCTTCGACAGCGCCGGTGCAACCCGCTTTGCCGAAATTACCCGCCAGAACGTCGGCAATCCCTTCGCGATCGTCCTCGACGACAAGGTGCTGAGCGCGCCCGTCATTCGCGAGCCGATCACCGGCGGTTCCGGCCAGATCTCGGGCAACTTCTCTACTGATAGCGCCAACACGCTCGCCGCCATGCTGCGCGCCGGCGCCCTGCCCGCCAAACTCACCGTCATCGAAGAACGCACCGTCGGCGCCGACCTTGGCGCGGATGCGATCCGGATGGGCCTCTATGCCGGCGTCGTCGGTTTCGCGCTCGTCGCCGCCTTCATCTTCGTGCTCTACGGCACCTGGGGTATTCTGGCGAACACCGCGCTTCTCATCCACACGATCCTGACCTTCTCGGCGCTGACGCTTGTCGGCGCGACGCTGACGCTGCCCGGCATCGCCGGCGTCGTGCTCGGCATCGGCCTTGCGGTCGACGCGAACGTCCTGATCAACGAGCGCATCCGCGAAGAAAGCCGCAAGGGCAAGAGCGCCTTTGCCGCCATCGACACCGGCTTCCGCCGCGCCTATTCGACCATCATCGACGGCAACATGACGGCGCTGATCGCCGCAGCCGTCCTGTTCTGGTTCGGCTCCGGCCCAGTTCGCGGCTTTGCCGTAACCATGGCGCTCGGCCTGATCATCTCGATGTTCACCTCGGTCGCCTTCGTGCGCGTCACGATGATCGAGATCACCCGCCGCCGGAAGATGAAGACGATCAACATCAAGCCGATGTTCTCCTTCTTCAGCCCCTACGACAAGCATATCCAGTTCATGAAGGCCCGCTTCCTCGGCGTGACCGTCTCCGCATTGCTGTCGATCGCCTCGATCGCACTCTTCGTCTATCCGGGCCTCAACTACGGCGTCGATTTCCGTGGCGGTATCCAGATGTCGGTGAAGACACAGGACGCTGCCGATCTCGGCCGCTTCCGCGAAGAACTGAACAGCCTTGGCCTTGGCGAAGTGGCCCTGCAGTCCTTCGGTGACAACAACACCATGCTGGTACGCGCGCAGCGCCAAGAAGGCGGCGAAGAGGCACAGACGGCAGCCGTGACCAAGCTCAAGGCCGAGATCGTCAAGATCGACCCGTCGGCAACCGTCGCCGGCACCGATGTCATCGGCCCGAAGGTCAGCGGCGAGCTTGCCTGGGCAGGTATCCTGTCCGTCGTGATCGCCAGCCTCGCGATGCTGTTCTACATCTGGTACCGCTTCGAATGGCCTTTCGCCGTCGGCGCCATCGTCACGCTCGTGCTCGACGTGACGAAGGTGATCGGCTTCTTCGCGCTGACCGGTCTCGACTTCAACCTGACGGCTATCGCCGCCATCCTGACGCTCGTCGGCTACTCGGTGAACGATAAGGTCGTCGTCTACGACCGTATGCGTGAAAACATGCGCCTCTACAAGTCGATGCCGCTGCGCGAAATCATCGACAAGTCGATCAACGAGACGTTGGCCCGAAGCCTCTACACCAATGCGACAGCCTTCCTCTCGCTCCTGCCGATGGCAATCTGGGGCGGTAGTGCGGTGGAAAGCTTTGCAGTGCCGATGGCTTTCGGCATTCTCGTCGCCGCCGCTTCCTCGGTCTTCATCGCAGCACCGATCCTGCTCTTCCTCGGCGACTGGCGCCGCCGCCATGCCAAGGCAGTGGCAGCTTCGAACGATGCAGCCGTGGAAATCATTCCGCCGGATGCAGGCCAGCCGCGCAAAACGGCAGGCTAAACCGTCGATATTTAAGGTGGACTTGGAGAGGGCGCCGGTTGCACAGCCGGCGCCCTCTTTCTATGTTCAGTTCAAAGAGATCGGGAGCACCGCCACATGTCTTCCAACCCGAGGGCGAAAAAGCCGGAAGCCGGTTCCACCGGGGATCAGGAGGAGCGCATCAAACGCTTCCTCGCGACCGCCTCGCATGACCTGCAATCGCCGCTCCGCCATATCGCCATGTATGCGGAAATGCTGCTCGACGATCTGGAGCCGACGCTCGACAGCGAACAGCTGCAGAGCCTCAGGATGATCATGGACAAGGCCCAGACGGCACAGCGGCTGACCAAGGCATTGATGAGCCTCGCGGGAACAACGCCGCAGATCACCATCGGTGACGTGCGCCTCACCGACGTTGCGCAAGAGGCCTGGAAGCAGTCACTGGAGGAGTTTCCAGTGAACGGCGCGGCACTTGATGCGGACAATCTGCCTCTCATCCGCAGCGATGCCGCACTTCTGACCATTGTTCTGAGGCATCTCTTCTCCAATGCGCTGACATATCATGGCGCCGCAGCGCCGCATGTCACCGTGACGGCCGCACGGGAAGGTGCGGACTGGCGCATCATCATTGCCGACAATGGCTGCGGCATCGAACCTGCCTATCGGGAGAAGATCTTCGATGCCTTCTGGAAGCTGCCGAAAGCAGGCAGCGTGCCTGGACCGGGGCTTGGCCTGACGACCACGAGGGACCTGCTCGGCGCGTTCGGCGGCGATATTAGGCTCGACCATTCCGATGAGAGCGGCAGCCGCTTTGCGATCCGCCTGCCGGCTTAGGGCGCCGTGCGTCCATTCGG
>UCCS01000164.1 GCA_900470965.1 Hyphomicrobiales bacterium | reverse complement strand
GACGAAACGCTGGCGGCGAAGGTGGCAGCTGCACTCGGGATTGCCGACATGCCAAAGCCCGCTGACGCGGCCATGCCAACCCGTCAGGATCTGGAGCCTTCGGCCGCCCTTAGCATCATCGAGCGCGGGCCCAAACGGTTCGAGGGCCGCAAACTCGGACTGCTGGTGACGGATGGATCGGATGCCGCTCTCGTTGGGGCTATCACCGGCGCAATCACCGGCGAAAAGGGCGTGGTCGAAATCATTGCCCCCAAGATCGGTGGCGTCACCCTGTCGGACGGTTCGTTCCTTGAAGCCCAGCAGATGATCGATGGCGGACCATCCGTTCTCTATGACGCGGTCGCCATTCTCGCCGCGGAAGCAGTAATGCCCGACCTGCTGAAGGAATCCGCCGCGCGCGATTTCGTTGCCGATGCCTTCGCCCATTGCAAGTTCATCGGCTACGCAACACCTGTCCTGGCCCTCATGAAGAAGGCAGGCATCGAGGATCTCGACGAAGGCACAGTGGAACTCGGCTCGGCCAAGGACATCAAGGCATTTGTCGCTGAACTTGGAAAATTACGGGTCTGGGCGCGAGAACCTTCCGTCAAGATCCACTAACGCATGCGTGCCGCGGCCCCTGCCCGCGGCACCGTCTCACCTGCTTTCAGCCCTCTCAACCGAAAGCCTTATCCGAAAGGCCGACGGCATGTATTTACGCCGATATTACTGTTGCGTACTTTCGTGTTGCACGCAAAGCGCCTAAACTTCAGCCCACACTAAAATGCCATGCGGGGGGAAGTCAGGCATGAGAGACCGATTAAACAGGACAAGGCAACATCCGGGCCACCTGCCCGCGGCCGTTGCGGCAGCATTTCTGGCCGCGCAGTCAGCGTCAGCAGCCGATGAGGCCGCGACGCAACCCTACCACGCCGCGCTGACCGACCATGTGCCCGGCTTCATTACCGCGCCGGGGCAGACCGACTACCTCTTCGTCATCGTCATCGTGCTGATCCTGGTGATGGTTCTCGTCATCGGCAATCTCTACTTCCAGCTCCATGCCGTGCCTGAGCGCATCGCGCATCAGACGAATAAAGTGCAGATGGAAATCGTCGCGGTTCTGGCGCTGATCTCGCTCTTTACCCACAACCACATCTACTGGATCCTCGGCCTGCTGCTCGCCTTCATCCGCATTCCCGACTTTTCGACCCCGCTCTATTCGATGGCCCGGTCACTGCTCAGGCTCTCCGGCCGCGATCCCGCAAAGGTCGACGATGACGTGCCGGTCGCCAGTGTGCCGGCCTCCAGTGTTCCGGGCGCCACTGTCCCAGTCGCCAATGTGCCAACCGGCGCAGTCACCGCTGCCCCAGTCACCATAGCTCCGGTCACCACAGCCCCACCCGCAAGC
>UCCS01000050.1 GCA_900470965.1 Hyphomicrobiales bacterium | reverse complement strand
GTTCTCAACAAGATCGACCTGCCGGCCGCCGAACCCGACCGCATCAAGGAACAGATCGAGGAAGTGATCGGCATCGATGCGTCGGAAGCCGTGCTGATCTCGGCCAAGACCGGCCTCGGCATTCCCGACGTGCTGGAAGCGATCGTCCACAAGCTGCCGGCGCCGAAGAGCCCGGGCGGCGAAAAGGCGCCGCTGAAGGCGCTGCTCGTCGACAGCTGGTACGATACCTATCTCGGCGTCATGGTTCTGGTGCGCGTCATCGACGGTGTGCTGACCAAGGGCCAGACCGTGCGAATGATGGGCACGGATGCGAAATACCAAGTGGAGCGCGTCGGCGTGCTGACACCGAAGATGGTCAATGTCGACAGCCTCGGCCCCGGCGAAATCGGCTTCATCACCGCTTCGATCAAGGAAGTGGCCGATACCCGCGTCGGCGATACAATCACCGAGGACAAGCGGCCGACGGCTGAAGCGCTGCCGGGCTTCAAGCCGGCGCAGCCAGTGGTGTTCTGCGGTCTCTTCCCGGTCGACGCGGCCGATTTCGAGGATCTGCGCGCCGCCATGGGCAAGCTTCGCCTCAACGACGCTTCCTTCTCCTTCGAAATGGAATCGTCTGCCGCCCTCGGCTTCGGTTTCCGTTGCGGCTTCCTTGGCCTCCTGCATCTGGAAATCATCCAGGAGCGGCTTGAGCGCGAGTTCGATCTCGACCTCATCGCAACCGCACCATCCGTCGTCTACAAGATGTACATGACCGACGGCACGGAGCGCGAGCTGCACAACCCGGCCGACATGCCTGATGTCGTCAAGATCTCGGAAATCCACGAGCCGTGGATCCGCGCGACGATCCTGACGCCGGACGATTATCTCGGCGGTATCCTGAAGCTCTGCCAGGACCGACGCGGCATCCAGATCGAGCTCACCTATGTCGGTACGCGCGCGATGCTGACCTACGACCTGCCGCTCAACGAAGTTGTCTTCGATTTCTATGACCGGCTGAAATCAATCTCGAAGGGCTATGCCTCCTTCGACTACACGCTCACCGACCATCGCGAGGGCAACCTCGTGAAGATGTCGATCCTCGTCAACGGCGAGCCGGTCGACGCTCTGTCGATGATGGTGCACCGGACAGCCGCCGAAAAGCGCGGCCGCGACATGTGCGAGAAGCTCAAGGAGCTGATCCCGAAGCACATGTTCAAGATCCCGATCCAGGCCGCGATCGGCGGCAACGTGATTGCCCGCGAGACGATCTCGGCACTGCGCAAGGACGTGACCGCGAAGTGCTACGGCGGCGACGCCACCCGCAAGCGCAAGCTGCTCGACAAGCAGAAGGCGGGCAAGAAGCGCATGCGTCAGTTCGGCAAGGTGGAGATTCCGCAGGAAGCGTTCATCGCCGCGCTCAAGATGGGCGACGAGTAGGCTAAGCCATCCGGATTCAGCCCAAAATATGAACGAAAGGCTGGCCATCGAGCCAGCCTTTTGCGTTTTAAAGCCCGGCCACCCAGCGATGCCATTCTTCCTCGCTGCCGCGGAAGACATTGAGATCGATGCGGCCTTCGACGCCGTGTGACAGGCCCGAGCCGGAATATTGCCAGAAGAGCCATTTGCGGTTCGGATAGACCTTCGAAGGATGTTCCGCGACTGCGCGCAGCCAGAAGTGATAGTTCTGGAAAGCGCCTTCGAGATTGTCCGCGTAGAAATCCGGGGCCGTATAGATGATCGGGCGCTTACCGTAATGGCGCTCGATCTTTTCCATGAAGACCTGCATCTTTTCCAGGACGCGGGCGCGCGCAAGCTTCACCTTGCAGCTCGATTCGCCGTTCCACTCCACGTCGATGACAGGCGGCAGCGCATCCGGATCGCGCGGGACGTTGCGGATGAACCAGTCAGCCTGTTCACCGGCCGTGCGGCACCAGTAGAAGAAGTGATAGGCGCCGCGCTTGATGCCCGCTTCCTTGGCGCGCCGCCAATTGGTCTTGAACATTGGGTCCAGATGGTCGCCGCCATCCGTCGCCTTGATGAAGGCGAAGTTCGCGCCGCGGGTCCTCAGTGTCTCCCAATCGATATCTCCCTGCCAGCGCGAGACGTCGACGCCGTGGACGGCGAGCTTGCGCGGAGAGATCTTGCCGAAGTTGATCGGCTTGGCATCGCGGAAACCGTAGCCATAGACGCGCGAGCGGCCGCGCGTCGGCGGTTCGATGGCAGGTGCTGCCGCCATGGCAAATTCGACGGGGCGTTCGCTCGGAACCGGCATACCCGGCTGCGATGTGGCTGAAGGCGTCACTGCCGAGAAGGCGCGGGACTCCGGCACGGGCGCTTCCCAGGCGAGGCTTGCCTGCGGCATTGCATCGTCCGTTTCAGTTACAGCGAGTGTTGCCTGCGGCACAGGTGCCGGCGGCGGGGTAACGGAAGCCGTGATTTCCTTCGAAGGCTTCGAAGTGACGCCGGCTGAAAGACTTTCCGGACCGGAAGCCGACGAGCAGCCCGCCAGAGCGAGGCAGGCAACGAGGATCGCTGGGATAGCCGTGGAACGCATGAGCACCGTTACGCAAAACAAGAACCAGGGCGCTTCAGCCATTCTGCGAAGACACCAATCCGGAATAGCTAACGGAAAATTATCAAAAAAGACTGAATCCGAACTTTCGGTCCGCTGATTCGGCAGCGGGCACATTGCAGCGCCTTTTGCGAGCGTCTAGATCCCTCAGATAAAAGGAGATTCCCATGACCGAGAAAGCCCGTGTGACGATCCTCTACTGCACCCAGTGCAACTGGCTGCTACGCGCCGCCTGGATGGCGCAGGAACTGCTGCAGACTTTTACGGACAGCCTTGGCGAGGTGGCGCTCATTCCCGGCACCGGCGGCAATTTCGAAATCCGCGTCAACGGCGATCTGATCTGGGAGCGCAAGCGCGACGGCGGTTTTCCGGGGCCGAAGGAACTCAAGCAGCGCGTGCGCGACATCATCGAGCCCGACCGCGACCTCGGCCATACCGACCGCGCTTCGCTGGAGATCTGACGCTCAATTATAGGGCGAGTTGCAGGTCTTGTAGATGCCTTCATAGGTCAGGAAGCGATCGGTGCGCGGATTGTAGGACCGGTATTCGTTCCGGCACCATTGCTGATGGCGGGCCTGATTATCTGCCGAAGGCTGCACGCGTGGTGCCTGCGGCGGATCGTAGGTCAGCCGCGGCGGCAATTGTCCGGGCGGCTGGTAATATTTTGGACCGGCGGCATTCGGCGGGCGATAGTTCGGCTGCACGTAGGCTGGGCGATGCCACTGCTGCGGACCGAAGCCGAAGCAGCCACGATAATCGCAGATCGTCGACTGCGTATTGAGAGGCCCAAGCGACGGCGAGGCGGCATTGGCCCCGGCCAACGGCACTGCGGCAAGAAAACCGGCAAGAAGAGCGGGGCGAAGGTCGAACATGGCGCGTTCCTTTCCAATATCCCCTTATATAGGGCGGAGAAACAGGCCATGCCATCCACTGAGCCGTGGCGTGCGACCACAGCTTCGTGAAGCTTTTTCACAGGCTGTCAGGAAAACTTCAAAAACCCTGTTGACAGCAAAGAGCGACCCCCGTACATGGCTCTCCGTCGCCCAGATGGCGGAATTGGTAGACGCGCCAGCTTCAGGTGCTGGTACCCGAAAGGGTGTGGAGGTTCGAGTCCTCTTCTGGGCACCATTCCCATTGATCCTTAATGAGATCAAACAGATACAGGTTCTTCCTGTTATCTGTGCCCACCGTTGTGGTGTTCGTTTTCTGGGTCTTTATTCACCAACAATAATTGATCTCGAGCAATGCTTGGCACTGCCACATAAATGCCGATATGCCGCACTCTGATAGGCTCATGCGCATTCAAGTTTACATCATCGCGTTTCTTCTCAGCGCCATCATGTGGGGCGTGACGTTCGATGCTGCACGCAATGCTTATCGCGCCGCGCATACGGCTGGTTTGATGCCCAATCTGCATATCCAGCATAAGATCGACCGGATTCTTTAAGCGCTTCGTTCCTGGCGAACGTCACTGCCGCTCGGCATCGTCACCATTTGCTTCCAACTCATCAACGAGAGGGCTGAAGCAGATTGCGAACGCCTTCTTCCCAAGTCACTTGGGCGACCAGCCGGGAGGACCATCCGTGTAGGGGTCCATGATCTCCCCTTGATTGTAGGATCTTGCGCCCCAGGAGATGTTCAGTGTTCTGCCGCTTTCCTCTTCGATCACCGCCATAAGCTCCCGGAGCGTAAACTTCCGGCTGGAAACGAGGAAATACTCATCGGTGCGCTCTGCCATATCTGACAAAATGCGCCTGGCCGTAAGCCACATATCCAGTGCCGCATCGACGAGAAGATCGTGTCCCAGCAGGTGGGGTAGGTAGCAAAGCCGATTGCCCCCGCGCTTTAGCGGGTAATTGGGTTTGCGGGCAGCCATCAGTGTTTTCCGATAGGGTCGGGTTGTTGAAGACCAACCTGACGGAAAGACCACCGATGACCAATGGCATGATGAACGTACGGTCGCTGATGCCATGCTTGCGACACAGCTCCTTGGCTCCCATCCCGGCCTGGTGTTCTCTCAGGATAACTATGATTTGCTCTTCGCTGAATCGGCTCTTCCGCATTGTCTGTCTCCTCGTTCGAGGAACAGGCTAACGTCAACCGCGGACTTTTTCAGGGGAGCGGTTCAAAGCCTGCCCCCTTGGAGAGAAAAGCGTCCCGCTGGCCGGACTAGTTCACCGACAATTTAGGAAGATTTAACCATAAATTGTTAAAAAATTTCAAGATAAACTAGAGCGAAACCAACCTGACATGACATCCGCAAGCGAGCAGATTGAACAGTTGAACGTGCAGAAGGAAATTCGCCGAAAGGCCTTTTCTGAAGGCATGAAACTGCGCCCGCAAACCCGGGTTCGGTTGAGCGAGGGGATTTTTAGCAAGGCCGAGAAGACCGACCAGATCTCGTTGGTGAACCTGAAGGCCATCGAACAGTTCGAGCCCGACACTATCTACATACTGAACAACAATGATATCGCTCAGGCTGGGCAGAAATACGTGGGCATGTTTGTCAACGAGCCGCGTGCCCATGTCTGTATCTGGGATTTCGACAATCATCATGACGTTGCGGCGTCCCTGAATTTTGCGGCTCTGTCCGACTTTTACGTGCCGTGCCATCCGCACAACAATGAGACTTACGCGCAGGTGACCAAGGCGATGGGAAGCCCCGTAAGTGCAGCGGTCATCCAGTGGTCACGCGCCTATCTGAGCGAACATCGCGATCGCCTCCTGGCCGCCACGCGTGATCCGGAACCCCTTGGGCGGCATATCCTCTATCCGCAATTCCCCGAGCGCAATGCCCTGCTCCAGACGCTGAACACGCATTTCAAACACGTCGGTCCAGCAGGGCGGACGTATCATGACCGCACAGAGTTAGACCGGTTGGACGAATGGGCGGCCCATATGAGCCATTGGATCATCCCGACCCGCGGCGATCTGCCGATCCGTGTCTTTGATGCGCTGATCACCGGGGGGGTGCCGATCCTCCCGGCCAGCCTGAGAGACCTTCCAGCCCTGGCCCCTTTGCAGGAGCATCTGTTCTACTTCGAGCCGAGCGATGTGGAGGCCCCGCAGGCCATCGTGGAGGCAGCGAATGCACATTTCCGCATGCAGGGCGAGGCCGGTGTACTCGCGCGTCACGAGGCGGCCATGGCAGCCGGCCATCTGGACACGCGCGTTCAGGAAATCCTCACGCAGATCTACCGACACCTCAATCCGGCCAATTGATCGCGACCGGGGCGCCCTCTGCTGCTGCGGAGCGTTCGATGGCATCCAGGTTGCGCAGCACGTCCTCTGCCGCGTCAAGCGGGGAGGGGTTGTCGCGCACGCCACGGATCAACTCGACAAAGGCGCGCAGTTCGCGGGTTAGAGGCCGCTCTGGATCATAGCTAAGGGCGACACTGTTGCCGTCGCGTATGAACGTGACTTTCTGCGCGGCTTTGTCATCAAAGATGAGGCGTCCCTTGGTGCCCGTGGCCGTGATCCGAAAGGCTGGATCAGGCGATAGCCAGCTAGCCTCAAGGTCGAAAGGTCGCCCTTCGTAGGACAATTGCGCAGCCACGCGAAGCGAGCGCGCTCCGCCTTCAAGTGATCGGGCCGTGGCGCGCTCTGCCGGAGCGCCGAAGATCCGTACTGCCAGCGAGAGCGGATGTGGCAACCAATCCCAGATCACGGACGTATCGTCGCGCGGCTTGCCATTGGCGCAGAGCGAAGTTGCCGATTGGATCGGGCCGATCTCTGGCAAGGCCGCACAAAAGGCCTCTGCGGCCGGGTTGAACCGGTGCAGGTGCCCCGCAAAGACGGGGCCGCCCGCTGCACCAGCCGCCGCCTTGAGGCGCAAGAAGTCCTTGAGGCATGTGGCCAGAGGTTTTTCAATAAAGCACGGCACCCCCGCCTCTACGAAGGGGAGGGCCGAGGACACGTGGTCTTTGCTCCTGTTGGCGATGATGACGCCATCAACAGAAGCGCCGGGGCCGGTGAGCGGCACCCAGCGCACTTCAGGCAGGCTGTCCAGAGTGGCGCCAATGATGCGCGCCCAGGCACCCCGCCCGATGAGACCCAGTGTTACCACGTATCGTTATCCGGCCTTTTTGAGCGTCGCTTCGGGCTCGAAATCGATATAGTTCTGCTCATGGCGAGCCCAGTCGATGAAGCGCGCCAGACCATCTTCGACATCCACCTCGGAGGTATAGCCAAAGGTTTCCCGCGCCTTGGTGATATCCGGGCAGCGACGGTTGGGTTCTCCCGCCGGATAGGTGTCCGGATAGTCGATTCTGGTGAAGGAGGCGCCCGGCAGCAGCTTGGGATACATCTCCGCCAGCTTGATCATTGAGATTTCGTTGTCCGGGTTGCCGATGTTGTAGGCCTCGCCGCGCTTGCCCTCGAGCAGCGTCATCAGGAAGCCGTAAATGGCGTCGGTGATGTAGCAGAAGGTGCGCGTTTGCAGGCCGGTGCCATGGACCGGGATCGTACGGCCATTGAGCGCCTGATAGGTGAACATCGGGATCACGCGGCGGTCGTTGTGGCCCATGCCGGGACCAAAGACGTTGAACGGGCGCACGATCTTTGCCGGCACGCCGTGGTGCTCGTTATAGATCGTGCAGAGCGTCTCGCCCAGGCGTTTGGATTCGTCGTAGCAGGCGCGCGGCCCAACAGTCGAAACGTTGCCGTGGTAGTCTTCCTTGATCGGCACCGCGCGCGGGTCAGGATCACCGTAGATCTCGGAGGAACTGAAGAACAGGAAGCCCTCGAGGTTCTTGTTGCGTGAAGCCAGATCCAAGAGGTTGCGGGTGCCATGCACCGCGCTCTCGATGGTCTCGAGCGGATAGCGCATATAGAAAACGGGTGAGGCGATGCCCGCAGCTTGGATGATGAAGTCGATATCTTCGCGCACGGGCAGCGGATGGGTCACATCGGCCCAGACCTGCATGATGTTGGGATCGCGCACGATGCTTTCATCGAGGTTCTTGGTGCCGGTGATGTAGTTATCCACCGAGATGACCGAGCAGGGCTTGTCCAGCACATCGTTATTCAGCTTCTGAAACACCTTGAGGAAGTGCTTCCCAAGGAAACCCGCACCCCCTGCCAGCAGGACAGTCTTTCCGGAAAACCGATGGGCATCAGCACCGAGGCGCTCGACAATACGTTGAATTTCTTTCGACATTTCTTTCCCCATTCCAGTGATCAGGAAGCTTTGAGCTCAACAAGCGGAATTGGCATGTAGTAGTCATACGCATTGCCAGTCTTTTTCCGAATGTCATCGATGTATTCGTAGGCGAAGACCACCAGCACTTCGGGCTGATAGGTCTCAAGTTCAGAGGCAGCCACAACCGGAATATGCGCGCCGGGCGAGGTGCGCCCCTGTTTCAGCGGGCTGTCATCAATCGTGAACGGCAGCAGTTCGCTGTCGATGCCACCAAAGTTGGTGATGGTCGAAAGCCGGGCGGGCGCGCCGTAGCCTGCCACCTTGATGCCCTCTTCCCGCCAGCGTTTCAGGCCAGCGACCAGCTTGTCGGTCAGATCGCGGCAGCGCTGGCCAAAATCTGTCAGTGCCACAGTGTTCAGCACCTTCAGCTCGGTCGCAATTAGCTCCTCCAAATCCGGGGCCTCGGTGCCGGCCGCGTCGCGCATCAATGTGAACCGAAGGGAGCCGCCGTGCTGGGCCACAGGCTCAACCCCGGTGATCACCATGCCGTGCTTGCCGAACAGCTCCTTCATCGACGAGATCGAGTAGTAGAAGATCCGGTCGAGATAGAATCGCTCGAACTGCACCTGGCTGATCATGTTAAGGATATACTCGACTTCGATCACCAGCTTGCCGTCTTTGGCCAACAGGATGTCCGCTGCGCGGATGAACTGAGCCGGTGCGTCGAGATGCGTGAAGACGCTGCTGGCGACGATCACATCCGCCGGGCCGTGGCTGTCCAGCACCTGCCGTGCCGAGGTTTCCTCGAAGAAGGCGCAGAGCGTTTCCAGCCCCTCGTCATTGGCGAGCTTGGAGACATTGATCGAAGGTTCGACCCCCAGTGCCCGAACTCCGAGACCTTTGAGTGGACGCAGCAACACGCCGTCGTTGGAGCCCACATCGACGACGAATTTCGCCTCCTTCAGCTCCTCGGCGAGGGCTTCGAAATGGCGGACCAGGCCCCCATTGACCGAACTCAGGTAATAGTAATCCTCGAACATGAGGGATCGCGGGACCATCTCGCCAAGTTGAACATTCTTGCAGGTCTCGCAAAAGAACACCTCGAGCGGGAAGAACTTCTCCTCCTGAAAATCACTCGGCCTTGGATATTTGTTCGCGAGGGGCTGGCGCCCCAAATCCAGAAACTTGTTCAAAATCTGCCCATGACACAGAGAACAACACTTTGACATTGGGAATCCTTGATCATTGGCTTTGTTAAACCACGCCGAAGTCTTCAGCTTGAGGCGTAGAACGACAAAATGTTTCTAGAGATTTAAGCTTGTGGGAGGCTTTCGAGCGCCCCATCCAACTCTCGCAATATTTGCGCCTCGCTCGGAACACTGTGGGACAGAGATCCGCGCAGCCAGGAACGGTCACTGAGATAGTTGGCCATGAAGCCCTGCTTCGCGATTGCAAAGCTTGCCGGCGACAGGATGGCTTTCGTGGCAAGAAGGAAGCGATACAGGCCCATGAATACGTTCGTCCAATCCTCCCCAGCGCCGTCGCGGGTCATGTCCGCGGCGAAGTAATTCAAGGGATAGTCGAAGAACATCGCCCTGTTCTTCTCGAGCGCCAGCAGGAAAGGCACGGCATAGAGATGCAGCGTGTTTCGGAAGGCAGCAAGCTTCCCGAGATTTTCGATGATGAAGCTGCTCCGGTGCAGAAGGCCGACATGTCGGGGAACGTGGCCGAGGAAGTGCCTGCGAAACGCTTCCGGCTCGTCCATCAGCTTGGGATTGGTATAGAATGGCGGCGACAGCGTATATGTCAGCTCGGTCGCGAGCATGTCTGCCGATCTGTATTCGCAATGATTGAACAGAACGGCATCGTGCTGCTGCCTGGCTGCGAGTTCCAGCAGATCGAGCGGATTCACCTGACCGCAGCTGAAAATGTCGCCATCGCCTATGCTGAAGATGAAGTCGTAGTTCCGAGCATGGTCGGCGTAAAAGTGAAACAGGTTGTCGTCGAAGCCGGACCCCTTGTTGGTTACATAGAGATCACAAAGCGGCTCGAGAATGTGGCTGGCGGCGTTGTCGAGTTCGGAGTCCGTCACCGCTGTCTCGAAGATGACGGGGCCGGTATATTTGCTTCGCAGATCCATGATTTGGGAAAGCAGACGCACCAGCTGGATATCGCGCCTATACGTTGTTATCAGGAGGCATATTTTCATGGTGTTAAGCTATCCCGGGTGTTGTCCTAGTCAACTCGACTGGTTCTTTTGGTCCAGGCCTGTGTCAGTTCGCTGTTTCCGCACCACTCAATTGTCGCGCGTATTCAGGAAACTTTGATAGGTTTGCTTGAGACCGGTCATCAGCGGACGGGCATTGTTCCAGCCGAGTTCACGCAGACGGCGAAGATCGGCAAGTTTACGCGGCGTCCCATCCGGCCGCGTGGTGTCGAAAGTGAGCGAACCATCGAAGCCGATCGTCTTGCTCACTAGGCGGGCAAGCTCGGCAATCGACAATTCCTCACCTGAACCGATATTGATCGGCACCGGACCGGAATAATTGCGCAGCAGGAAGATGACGGCGTCGGCAAGGTCATCCACATGCAGGAATTCCCGCAACGGCGTACCGCTGCCCCAGATCGTCAATGATTCCGCACCGCTCACCTTGGCCTCATGGGCCTTGCGGATCAGGGCCGGCAGAACGTGGCTCGTTTCCAGGTCGTAGTTGTCGCCGGGGCCATAAAGATTGGTCGGCTGGGCCGATATGAAATCGCGTCCCTGCTCCTGGCGATAGGCCTGGCAAAGCTTGATGCCGGCAATCTTGGCAATGGCATACCACTCGTTGGTCTTTTCAAGCGGACCGGTAAGCAGCGCTTCCTCGCGGATCGGCTGTTCGGCGTCACGCGGGTAGATGCAGGTGGAGCCGAGGAGAAGAAGCTTGCTGACGTCGGCGCGAACGGCAGCTTCGATGATATTCGCCTCGATCATGAGGTTGTCATAGAGAAAGGCAACCGGCGAGGCGCTGTTGGCAGCAATGCCGCCCACCCGTGCTGCGGCGACGATGACGGCATCCGGCTTGTTATCCAGCACCCAGCGACGGGTCGCGGCCTGATCGGTGAGATCGACCTCGCTGCGCGGTGTGGTCAGCACCTCGCAATTCAGCTGCGAGAGCACCCGGACCAGAGCCGAGCCAACCATCCCGCGATGGCCGGCGACCCAGATCCGTTTTCCCTCAATCTGAAAAACAGGGTTCATCCGTCAGTCCTTGTCTCGCTGATGAACCGAGTTTGCAGCATTAAGGTGGTCGACGCGCGCCGTGTTGAAACTCGATGACCGGCGCTTGATGCCGTATTCGTCATTTGTCTTCGCTCTTAGCAGGGGCGGGCAATAGAGGCGAAGGCGTCTGCCACGCGCGCAATGTCCGCTTCATTCAGATTATGGTGGTTCGGCAGATAGATGCCGTAGTCGTGCACCTTGTCGGCGTTCGGAAGGGCGAGCCGCGGATGGTCGCGGAGCCAGAAAGGGTGGCGCGCGATATTGCCGCAGATCAACGGCCGGCATTCGATGTCGAGCGCATTGATGTGCTTGTAGGTTTCCAGCCGGTTTTCGATGAAGGTGCCGTAAGCGAAGGACGACAGAACCTCCGTATCACCCGACTGGGAGAAAAAGTCCGGCAATGCCTTGCGATAGAGGTCGAAATTGATACGACGGCGTTCGACGATCTGATCGAGCTTCTTGAGCTGCGACCGGCCGAGGAATGCCTGCAGGTCGGTGGAGCGCAGATTATAGCCGGCATGGTAGAAGGTGTAGAGATTCTTGAACTCATCGACCCCATTCTCTTCCGCCAGAGATTGACGCAGTTCGGGCTTGAGATCGCGGCTCCAGCCGTGTGAGCGCAGAGAAAGCATCAGCTGGTGCAGGTCGGCGTCATCGGTGACGACCATGCCGCCCTCGATCGTCGAGATGTGGTGGCCATAATAGAAGGAGAAGCTGCCTGCCGCGCCGATTGTGCCCAGCTTGCGGCCCTTGTAAGTCGAGCCTAGCGCCTCGCAGGAATCTTCCAGCAGAATGACGTCGTAACGCTGGCAGATGTCCCGGACTGCGTCCATGTCGCCGGCGTGGCCGAGAACGTGGACGATGATCAGCAGTGCCGGCGGATCCGTGCGGCAAAGGTCTTCCAGATGGTTGAGGTCGATGCCCAGCGACTTCGAATCGCAATCGCAGAGGCGCACATCGAAGCCGAGCTGGAGCAGCGGTGAAACCGTGGTGACCCAGCTGACGCCGGCAGCGATCGCCTTATTATTGCGCAGGCGACCTGCTTCCTTGAGCGCGGCGATCATCAACAGGTTCGCCGACGACCCGGAGTTGACATAAACCGCGTGGCGGCAGTCGATCCAGGCAGCGAATTCCTGCTCGAAGGCGAGCGTCTGCTCAGCCTTGGTCAGGCGGTTGCCTGCAAGCATCCACTCGGAGAGGGCCTCGAGTTCACCCTGATCGATAGTTTCCTCTGCAAGGCGGATTGGACGATCTTGAGTAACTAAGCGGATTGGACGCCCTACAGTCATTACGATGCCTCCCTGATACGCACAGCGCGCATCACTTTCATTTCGAGATAGTGGCGGGTTACTTCTGCATAAGCGGCGCGCAACCGTGCGGTCTTCTCACCGGATGCAAAGGCGTCGATGGTGATAGACCCCTCGTGAAAACGGAAGAAAGCGAGCGGTTCACGGACGTAGCCGACCGCTGGATAGCGCAGCATCGAAAGCAATGAGACGAAGGCATCCGGGCCGACGCCGCGATATTCGTTTATCTGAAGCGGCAACCGACCCGGATAAAGTGCATCGATGAGGATCTGTCGGCGATAGAGCGCCGCGCCGGGCGAGATCAGCGAGCCGAGAATCTGTCTTTCGACGGCATCGACCGGATAGGTGCCGGTTGCCGGCAGCCAGTCCATAAATTGGCGAAGCTTGATGGGCAGGCCAGGACCATCCGTCACGTCAGCGCCGCTGAAGGCGAAGCCGGTTTCCGGCGTAATGACCGCAAGGCACGCCTCGATGAAGGTTGGCGCGATCCAGTCGTCGTCATATTGGAGGTGTACGAATTCACCGCTGGCGTGCAACGCGCCTTCCAGCCAGCAGAAATGCGGCCCGAAATCGCGCTCGCGGCGGATGTAGAGGATGCGGTCACCGTAAGCCTCGGCAACTTTCGGCGTATCGTCGGTGGAGCCGTGGTCGACGACGATAACCTCGCACGCTTTCGTTTGGTTCAAGGCGCTGTCAATAGCGACAGGCAGCATTCCGGCTCTGTTAAAGGTCGGAATGACAATGGAAACAGTCTCAGACATCAGAGTCTCCTAGTAATTGTCTAAGCCTTGAGATATCGGCGACCAGGGTGTCGGAGCCGCCGGTCGCCCTGATATCGAGGGGCCGGGGGCTGAAACTCTGCACGAAATCGCGAATGGTTGTGCCACGCCCGGAGCCGACATTGACCGGCCCCGTTGCGGAAGAAAGGGCAAGGCGTACGACCAGTTCTGCGGCATCTTCTGCCGGCAGAAAATCCCTGACACTGTCACCGCCCGGAAGCGTGAAGGGTTGGCTCAGGTCCTCTTCTGCCAGCCGACGCTCGATGGATGGTCGAAGGAACGAGCCAGTTTGCGCTGGGTCATGAATCGAGAAAACACGCGCCGCACAAAAGGTGCGGCCGGATGCCTCGCAAATATCGGACGCAACGCTCTCGGCCACCCATTTTGTCCGTCCGTAGAAAGAGGGTGGCGCCTTTTCGGCGTCCTCGGTTATCGGCAGATGGGACGGCGCATAGATATGGCTCGATGAGCAGTAGAGGAACGTGGCCGGGTGTCCCTCGAGCGCCGAGAGAAGATTGATCGTGCCGCCGACATTCACGGCATAGGCGCGGGCCGGGTCTGCCTTAACTGATGCCACCGGCACCAGGGCCGCCAGATGAACAACCTTATCGATCGGCTGCAGGGCAGCGATTGCCGCTCGGGTCGCGTCCAGATTCGTCAGGTCCGCCTTGTTGGCGATCACATCTGCGCTTGGCGCAAACTGAGCGAAATGCCTGATAACATGCCTACCCAGGATGCCGCCCGCCCCGGTTATCAGGAAACGCATGGACGCTCCTCTCGATGGCCCGCGCAGCACCCTGCAGAGACCCTTCGGCTGGCAGAGGTCAGATCGCGCTTCTGCTGCATCCAATTTCCTTATTTCCCGTCGCCGCGCGTTCTTCGCGACACACCGAACACGTAAAAATGCCGATTTCAGATGACCGGATGGCGGCCCCCAGGATTTCTAACCACGGCAATTGACGCGAATGCCCGGCTCATGCCATCTCCTTCGTGGTTAACACCAATGCCGCCTCTGCCATGCGCGAACCTTGCGCGAAAGGAATTGCCCGATATGCACTTTATTCAAGCAAGGACGCAGAGTGATAGTGAGACGGCGTTGGTCACCGTGTTCTGCGCGGTATGGCACCGTCAGAACAACAAGCTCGAGCTGCTGAAGTCGCACTACATCAACCTGCGTCAGCAAAGCGTCGGAGTGCGCATCGTCTATATCTTCGACAATGGTGATACGCCGCCTGAATGGCTGGATGCAGACTGTTACGTCTTTTCTCAGCCGCTCTCGATCTATGAAGCCTGGTCGGCGGCAGTGGCATTGAGCAATTCACTTTTCGTGATGAATCTCAATATGGACGATCGCCTGGCCACAAATGCCGTCGAACTCCTGGTGGGAGCCGCCTGCGCTTCTTCTGCCACCCTGGTGGCGGGTGAATGGCTGGTATGCTTTGATAATTCCCATCTTGATGAGTTTTTCAAAGCGCCGATACTGACCGCATCCGAATTTGCGCCGGACTGGCCTCCGAGACCGCGTGAACGCCTGAGACTGGGGTCGGGTACCGGCGAGCGCGGTACTTTCGGTCCCGCAACGCTCTGGAGCCCGCAGGCGGTCGGGAAGTATTATCCGAGCTATTTTGGCGACGGGTCTCTAATCCAGTCGGTCGGCGATGCGCTGTTCTGGAATGTGTTCCAGCAAAAAAATCTGAAAACCATCCGCTTGCCGCTGCTGATTGGAAAATATCTCTCTTCGCCATCTGATCAGGCGGAGTTCCGAGCCAATCAGGATCATGAGCTGTATCAACGCTACGGTCTCTCCAATCTGTCCTTTGCTGACCGCATCCTTGGTGGCGAGGTGCCGCAATTGGCATTTCGGCCCGCTGGTTAAAGATTTGATGCGGCAAAAAGATTGGCTGGCAATCACCCGTCAAGTCATTGAACGATGATCACGCCTTTCCCGCCTTCAGGCTCTGCGAGCACAATCACATCGTAGAGGCTTGCCTCCGGCTTTCACCGTACCGGCTGGTAATGACCGCGCAGCGGCACGCGGCTGTCCATCGAAATCACACCGTCGCGTTCACAGACATACATCAGTGTCGGCATGCCGCCGGAGCGGAAGATCTCATCGTGGCGGCGGCGGATCTGCACCGTCTCGGTGTGGCAGTCGTACGACTCCTCCACCTTCTTGTCCGGCTGCGCCTTCACGCCCGGAAGATCCTTGTAGGGATAGAGCGGTTGCACGGCCTGCTTGCCGGAATTCTGCCAATCGATGGCAGAGGCGGGCGCAGCCGAAGCGCCGGCAACAAGCGACAGCAGGAGAACCGCAGCGAACCGCATCACAACCTCTTTCACGGGCGTCTTTCGTTCAGTACCCGTGTTCAGGATGTAGGAAGATTGGAAGTCGCCATCAAGCGGAAGCGCGAGTAGGCTTGCGGAAATAGCTCCTGATGACGGGATGAGAGAAGAGGCCGGCGAGGATTGCAAAACCAGCGCCGACAGCAAAGCCGGCAAGCAAGCCACCAATCACGCCTGCGACCATGATGATTTTCTTACTCGGCCCATCTGCCTTAACAGGAACTTCGGCTGGTGAGACGACGCGGATATTGCTCTGGTTGAGGTTCTGCTCTTCGCTGGTCTCACCGGAACGCTTCAGAACTGATTCGTAAAGTTCACGGGCGGCAGTCGCCTTGCGCTGCAGTTCGTTCAGCTGAACCTGCTTGTCCGATGTCGTGGCTTGCAGGGCTTTCTGCACCGCCAGTTCCTTGGCGATATCGTCTTCGGCCTTCTTGGCCTGTTCATATTCGGCTCTTGCCGAGGTCGCGACCCGCTGCAACTCGCCCCTGATTTCTACCCCGATGCTGTCGAGCGAAGAGCGCGCGGCCTGAAGGCGCGGATGACGCGAACCCATCTGGCTCTGCAGGCTGCCGACGACAGCGGCCTGGGCGGAATATTGCTGCCGCAGGCTGACGAGCGGCGATGTGCCCGTGGCGCCATCCGTCTGGCTGCCGGCGACGATATCTTCGACGCGCAGATTTGCAGCGGCATCGGCACGGGCCTTGGCCTGAATAGTCTTTTCCTGGGCGGTAATGAGCAGCGTATTCAGGGACGAAAGGCGCTGATCGGAAATCAGGTTGCCCTCGGTCGCCGCCATGTCGTTGTCGGCGCGGAAGGTTTCGACCGCCTGCTCCGCTTCTTGCACCTTCTGGCGCAGATCGTCGAGGCGACCGCCGAGCGCTGAGGAGGTGGTCTCATAAAGGCCGGTTGATGCGCTGCTTTCCTCCTGCATGAAGGAGGTGACGACCTGGTTTGCGAGCTTTGCGGATTTTTCAGGATCGTGCGTCGTCGCGGCAAGCGAGACCACATAGGTATTATTCTCACGCGTGATCAGCAGGGCCTTCTGAAGAGCGCCGATGATAGCGGCACCATCCGTCCTGCCGCCGGTGAATTCCGGATCCTGATCGAGCTTCATGGCGTCGGCTACGCGACGCAATACGTTGCCCGAGGTCAGCAGCTGAACCTGGCTGTCGATCAGCGTCGAAATCATTTCCGGTGACGGGGCCGCGTTCTGCGAGCCGCTGTCGGCAAGACCGATCTGACGCGGATCGAAATAGAGGGCGGCAACGGCGGTGAATTTCTGCTGAATACGAGGCGCGATCACCGCGCCGGCAGCGGCACCGACGAGGCAAAGACCGGCAATAATCAGGCGCCTGCTCCAGATGGCGGCAACCGCGGATCTGATATCCAGCAATGGTCCGACGACATCAGGTGCCTGTTCGACTGCGGGTTCAGGCGCTGATGAGGGTTCGGGGACGGCAGGAATATCGCGGCGTGGCGGCTCAACGGGGCGGCTTTCCGACGCTGCAGGGCGAACCGGAAGAGGACCGGGCTCGGGAGCCGGTGGAGGCGGAACGAAATCGGTCGGCCGGATGATCGGGCTGCGCGCACGGGTGCCTTCAGGCGCAGGCTGAGACGACTCATAACTGCGCCAGGCAGGCAGGCGGCTCACCCTGTTCCCGTCATACTGATTCATAAACACCGCATCCGCCCGGCAGGAAAGGATGGCCGAGACAGAGCGACTTTAGAAATTCTTAGCTAACGGACCGTTAAGATGCCGGCATTGAAGCCGACGTGGCGACCTGCCGCGACCCGCGAGGATAGCCATGAAACGGAAAAGACTGCTGCACAGGCTGCTGGTTGCCGCCGTCATGAGCATTTCGTCCACCGCCCATGCCGCTGACGCGCCACTTTGCTATTATGGCGTCAATCTCTCCGGCGCCGAATATGGCGAGCGCGGCGGCGTCTACGGCACGAACTACACCTACCCGACCGAAGAAACGATCCGCTATTTCGCCAAGAAGGGAATGACGATCATCCGCCTGCCCTTCCGCTGGGAGCGGCTGCAGCCGACGCTTGGCGCGCGGCTCGACGATGATGAACTGCAGCGTTTGAAGGATACGGTAGCGCTGGTTCGCAAGCACAAGATGAACGTGCTGCTCGATCCGCATAATTTCGGCTACTATGACAAGGATCAGGTCGGCAAGCCGCCCGTAACGAATGCAGCCTTTGCCGATTTCTGGGCTCGGCTTTCCGTCGAATTTGCCAACCAGGACGGCGTGCTCTTCGGGCTGATGAACGAGCCGCATGACATTCCCGCGACCGATTGGCTGAAAGCCGCCAACGCCGCGATCCGCGGCATTCGAGCGGTCGGCGCGCGCAATCTCATCCTCGTTCCCGGTACGGCCTGGAGCGGAGCTGCAAGCTGGGAAACCGATGTGATCGGCGGCGCGAACGGAACCGTCATGCTCGGCGTGCGTGATCCGCTCGATTTCTACGCCTATGAATTCCATCAGTATCTCGACGCGGATTCTTCGGGCACGCACGAGACCTGCGAGGGCGCAAAGGCCGCGACCGATGCCGTCAGCAATGTGACCGCCTGGCTGAAGAAGAACGGCAAACGCGGTTTCCTCGGTGAATTTGGCGCGTCTGCAAATGCGGATTGCCTCGATGGCCTGAAGACCATGCTCACCACCATGTCCGACAACAGCGATGCGTGGATCGGCTTCTCCTACTGGGCGGCTGGCGAATGGTGGCCGGCCAGCGAACCTTTCAACGTACAGCCGCGTGACACGCCTGAGCGCCCGCAAATGCGTCTGCTTGAGCAAATAGTTCCCAAACATGCGCCCGTATGCGCAGCGGTAAAGCCGGCGGGGAAGTGACATGGCAGCAATCGGAGAGGCAAGCACGAGATTCGAAGCGGTTGCTGGTGCGGCCAGCCCGGCTTCGCGTCTCGATTACCCGATTCTGATCCTCGGGCTGCTCTCGGTTCTCTACAACGGCCTCCTGGCCTTCATAAACCACAACGTCATGCCGCTTTCGATGACGCACGTGGCGGCCAGCGAAGGCCTGATCATGGCGAGCGCAATCATCTACATCCTGCACAAAGGGATCTATGAGGAAGACCTTCCGGCCTTCCTGTTCATGCTCTTCACGCTGATCGTGACGGTCTATGTCAGCGTGATCAACCGCATGGCCTTTATCGATCATTTCCGCAACGTGCTGATCATCTTCTGCTTCACGGGGCTTGGGGGCTGGTGCAACGAGGGGACGCTGAAGCTGATCTTCCGTGTGGCCTGTTTCATGGTGCTGCTTTTCCTGATCTTCGAGATCATCAGCGTGCCCTTCTATGTCAGTATCGTGCATCCCTCGGACTATTTCGCCAACACGCGCGGGCTGAAGCCGCTCAGTTTCAACACGACGGGCCTGTTCCAGAATGCACTCGGCTTTCCCGGCCGATTCTCATTCGGCATCATCGATCACCGCTCGTCCTCGATCTTTCTGGAGCAGGTGTCGCTCGCCAATTTCTGTGGCGTGATCGCGATCTACCTTATTTCGATGTGGGACCGGCTGACGCGGATCGACCGGGCGCTGGCCATTGCGACAGCGCTGCTGATCCTCACGACCAATGATACCCGCACGATGCTCATCTTCTGCATCTGCTGTATCGGCGGCTATTTCGTCTTTCCCAGAATCCCCAAGGCTTTCAATCTGGCGCTGATGCCGCTCATCGTTTGCGCCGGCTTTCTTGTCTACATGAAGGACCCCAATGCGATCGGCGACAATTTTACCGGGCGCATCAATCTGACGATGAAGAAACTGATGGATCTCGATCCACTGGCGATCCTCGGGCTTTCCGTCGATAAAGTCGCCGAATTCGCCGATAGCGGCTATGTCTACCTCGTCTATGGCGCAACGATCTTCGGCGTCATCGCCTTCTGGCTCTTCGTCTGCCTGTTTCCCGCGGGCACGACCCCGGCACAAAGGCGCTGCGCCCATTCACTTTCTCTTTTCATTTTTCTGAATATGATGATCGGGGGAACGGCAATCTTCTCGATGAAGATCGCCGGTCTCGTCTGGCTTGTCATCGGGTTCATGCGTTTCCGCGACACGCCACGTATCCGGCAGGGTCGTCCGGCAAATGTACTGAGTTGACGAAGCGGCTTGCCTGAAGGGCGATCCGCAGAGCCTGTGGGAGCAAGACACCAGATGCTTGTCCAGCTGCAATATCTGCGTGCCATCGCGGCGCTGATGGTCGTCTATTTCCACGCGATCCTGCAGCTTGCCAAGGTCAATCCCGCCATAGACGCGACCTCGTTCACCTATGGCGAAACGGGTGTCGATATCTTCTTCGTGCTCAGCGGCTTCGTGATGTGGCTGACGACAAGCGGACGAAACATGACGCCGGTCGATTTCGTCCGCAAGCGCGTCAAGAGGATCGTGCCGCTCTACTGGCTGGCGACGCTATTTTCGGCGGCTGTCGCGCTTATCGCACCGTCGCTTCTCAAGTCTACCGTTTTCGATCTGCCGCATCTCATGGCCTCGATGCTGTTCCTGCCGTGGATCAATCCGGTCGACCCGACGATGATCGCGCCCGTCATCGTGCCCGGCTGGACGCTGAATTATGAGATGTTCTTCTATTTCGTCTTCGCGCTGCTGTTGCCGATCCGCGAGGACTATCGCCTGCCCGCCCTCTTCGGTGCCTTTGCAGCCATCCTGATCGTCTGCCACCTGCTGCCGGAAACGACAGCCACTAAATTCTATGGCGAACCCATCATCCTGGAATTCCTGGCCGGCGTGGCGCTCGGCTGGCTCTATGGCCAGAAGCTTCTGCTGCCGCAGCGCTGGGCCTGGGTTCTGCTTGCTGTCGGCTTCGCCTTCCTCTTCATCAACGAGGATCTGGTGCGGCCTGGGGACCGTTATTATGGCTGGGGCATACCGGCAATCTTCATCGTCTATAGCGCTATTTCCATCGACTTTTCGAAACTTCCCTTTGTGCGCTGGCTCAACTATCTCGGCGACGCCTCATACGAGATCTACATCACGCATGCCTTCACGCTGGCTTTCCTCAGAATCATCGCCAACCGTTTTCCGATCGGCGCGCTTCAGCAACCCGTTATCTTCGTGATCCTCTGCCTCCTGCTCTCTTCCATCGTGGGAGCGCTCATTCACGAAATCATCACGCCGCGCAAAAAAGTCCGGATCGCCAGCCGGCCGGCCATCTGACCTCAAACTATCAGAAGGCGAGGACGGGATTTCGAACGGCGCAGGCAGAACGGAATCCCGCGCGGCCTGTCATAAGCTTGCGACCATGAAAGCAAATGCCGCAGGCATGAAGGTTCGGCTTGCAATTTATTGCAGAAATGAAAGCTTGCCGGCCTGTTCGCGGCCGGGGGTTTGATCTAAGGACGGCCCGGCGGCTTAAGAGAGGGAAGAGGACATGACGGACTACGTATTGACGGTAACCTGCAAGTCGACGCGCGGCGTCGTGGCGGCGATTTCCACCTATCTCGCCGAAAAGGGTTGCAACATCATCGATAGTTCGCAGTTCGACGACCTCGATACCGGCAAGTTCTTCATGCGCGTCAGCTTTATCTCCGAGGAGGGTGTATCCCTTGCCGAGATCAAGGAAGGCTTCAAGCCGATCTACGAGCGGTTTGGCATGGATGCCGAAGTGCACGACGGCAGCGAGCGCCTGAAGGTGCTTCTGATGGTCTCGCGCTTCGGCCACTGTCTCAACGACCTACTCTACCGCTGGAAGATCGGCGCTTTGCCGATCGATATCGTCGGCGTCGTCTCCAACCATTTCGAATACCAGAAGGTCGTGGTCAACCACGACATTCCCTTCCACCACATCAAGGTAACGAAGGAAAACAAGCCGCAGGCTGAAGCGCAGATCCTCGATATCGTCGAGCAGACCGGCACCGAACTCATCGTGCTTGCCCGCTACATGCAGGTTCTCTCCGATGCCATGTGCAAGAAGATGTCCGGGCGCATCATCAATATCCACCACTCCTTCCTGCCGAGCTTCAAAGGCGCCAACCCTTACAAGCAGGCTTACGAGCGCGGCGTGAAGCTGATCGGTGCGACGGCCCATTACGTGACGGCCGATCTCGACGAAGGCCCGATCATCGAGCAGGACACGGCGCGCATCACCCATGCGCAGAGCGCTGACGATTATGTCTCGATCGGTCGCGATGTCGAAAGCCAGGTGCTGGCGCGCGCCATCCATGCGCACATCCACCGCCGGGTCTTCCTGAACGGCAACCGCACCATCGTCTTCCCTGCAAGCCCCGGAAGCTACGCCTCCGAACGCATGGGTTGAGGTAAACAACCCGCTATCCGCGGCTGGCGCAATCTTCCGTTGCTTGTCGGCAAGTGCCTGATTATCTGTTTTAATAGACAGTCGAATCATGCCGCGGAGGGGTGCCATGACCGAGGAAGCGCTTGTGGGCCGCATGGCGCTGCCGCGCCCGGATGTTACTGATTCCGAAGCCGCGGATATCCTCCTTTCCCATTACGGGCTTTCCGGCACGCTGTCCGAACTCGGCAGCCAGCAGGACCGCAACTACCGGCTCGACACGGAAGACGGCCGCTATGTGCTGAAGATCTGCCATGCCGCCTATGCGACCGAGGAACTCGAGGCGCAGAATGCGGCGATCCATCATTTACGCGCCAAGGCGGATGCGCCGCGTGTTCCAAACGTGATGGCGTCCACCGAGGGGCAGGAGATCGTTTCCGTCAACGTGCGGGAGCAGGATTACCAGGTCCGTTTGCTGGAATATCTCGAAGGCGAAGGCCTGACCCACCGCGCCTATCTGGCGCCCGCCTCGGTCGCGGCGCTCGGTGCGCTCTGCGCGCGACTGGCTGAGGCGCTTGCCGATTTTAGCCATCCCGGGCTCGACCGCAGCCTGCAATGGGACCTGCGCCGCGCCGGACCCGTGGCCGTGCAACTGCTTTCCTCCATTACCGACAGCGCCGCGCGCGACAGGATCGCCAAGACGATGGTCATGGCTGTGCGCCGCATCCAGCCGCTTGCGCCGTCGCTGCGGCTTCAGGCGGTTCATCACGACGTGACCGGTGATAACGTCGTCAGCCGCCCTGATGTGCATGGGCGGCCCGTTCCCGACGGCGTGATCGATTTCGGCGACATCATCCGCGGCTGGCTGGTCGGCGACCTAGCCGTGACCTGCGCCTCGCTGCTGCACCAGGCAGATGGCGATCCCTTTTACATCCTGCCGGCGGTGAAAGCCTATCACGAGATTTACCCGCTGATCGAGGACGAGCTGAAGGCGCTCTGGCCGCTCATCGTGGCGCGCGCCGTCATCCTCGTCGCTAGCAGCGAGCAGCAGATCGCGATCGATCCCGATAATGACTATGTCAGAGGAAATCTGGAGGGCGAACGGCGCATCTTCGATACGGCGATGTCCGTACCGTTCGAACTGATGGAAGCGGCTATCCTGAAAGCGGCCGGTCTCGATATTGCCGGTGTCAATACGGCAGACTGGCAGCCGCTCCTGCCGGACATCGATCCCGCATCCATCGCCTATGTCGATCTCGGGGTGCAGAGCTCGCTTTTTTCTGATGGCAACTGGCTGGCGACCGACATGGACTGGCGGCTTCTTGCCCGCGCGGCAGCGNNCGCTGCCGCGACGCGTTACGGCGAATATCGCCTGTCCCGCGCCGGGCTGCACCATGCAAAAGCCCAGGCGACCTATGCCCTGCATATGGATATCTGCCTTGCGGCGGGCAGCGTCGTTGCCGCGCCCTTTGCCGGTCGGATCACCTGGTACGACCAGCATCTGGTCCTCACAGGCGCCGATATGAAGCTGCATATCGACGGCATCGAACTTTCAGTCGAGGACGGCAGTGAGGTCGCCGCCGGTCAGGGGCTCGGCACGGTCTCCGGCGAGACGTCCTCACTCGGCGGATTGCGCCTGCAGCTTTGCAGCATCGCCGGCTTCGAGCCGCCACTCTTTTCGACACCGCAACAAACCGAGGCGTGGTCCGCGCTCTGCCCCTCGCCTTCTGCGCTGCTCGGGCCGGATGCCGATGCGCCGAAACCCGAAACGGCGGCACTTCTCGAACTGCGGCAGGCACATTTCGCCAGTCCGCAGAAGAATTATTATGCGCAGCCGCCGCAGATCGAACGCGGCTGGAAGGAGCATCTCTTCGATATCGAGGGGCGCGCCTACCTCGATATGGTCAACAATGTCACGATCCTCGGCCATGGTCATCCGCGCATGGCGGAAGCGATCGGCCAGCAATGGCTGATGCTGAACACCAATTCGCGGTTCCACTATGCCGCCGTCGCGGAATTCTCCGAGAGCCTCGCATCGCTGGCGCCTGACGGCATGGATGCCGTGTTCCTGGTCAACAGTGGCTCGGAAGCCAACGATCTGGCGCTGCGGCTTGCCTGGGCGTATAGCGGCCGACGCAACATGGTTTGCCTGCTGGAGGGCTATCACGGCTGGTCAGTGGCAAGCGACGCGGTCTCCACCTCTATCGCCGACAATCCGCAGGCGTTGACGACACGGCCGGACTGGGTTCACGCCGTCGTTTCGCCCAACACCTATCGCGGCCAGTTCCGCGGGCCAGAGTCGACTGCGGACTATCTCGGCACCGTGATGCCGGTGCTGGAGGCCATCGATGCCAAGGGCGAGGGGCTGGCCGGTTTCATTGCCGAATCGGTCTATGGCAATGCCGGCGGCATTCCACTGCCCGACGGCTATCTCACGGAGGTCTATCGGCAGGTGCGGGAGCGCGGCGGTCTCTGCATCGCCGACGAGGTGCAGGTGGGCTATGGCCGCCTCGGCCATTATTTCTGGGGCTTCGAGCAGCAAGGCGTCGTGCCCGATATCATCACCATCGCCAAGGGTATGGGCGATGGCCATCCGCTTGGCGCCGTCATCACGACGAAGGAGATTGCCGCTTCGCTGGAGAAGGAAGGCTATTTCTTCTCCTCGGCCGGCGGCAGCCCGGTCAGTTGCGTTGCCGGCATGACGGTTCTCGATGTCATGGCCGAGGAGCGACTGCAGGACAATGCCCGCGAGGTGGGCGACCATCTGAAGGCGCGGCTGGCAGCACTCATCGACAGCTATCCGATTGTCGGCGCCGTGCATGGCATGGGCCTCTATCTCGGCCTCGAATTTGTGCGCGACAGAGTGACGCTGGAGCCGGCGACCGAGGAGACGGCGGCGATCTGCGACCGGCTGCTGGAACTCGGCGTCATCATGCAGCCGACAGGTGATCACCTGAACGTGTTGAAGATCAAGCCGCCGCTCTGCCTGACCGAACAAAGCGCCGATTTCTTCGTCGACATGCTGGAAAAGCTGCTTCGGGAAGGCTGGTAGGCGGGGATTTCGGCCATTAACGAATTCGGTCTTTTCGCGGCTTGCCGATTTTTAACGGAACATCCCATTGCCGGAATCAGATCGGCTCCCTATGTCTGCCTCGGCGATTTCGAGGCGTCTCGAACCGTCACATTGATTGCACGAAGGCCTGATAGAATTCTTCCTGCAAATCGAAATGTGATGGAATTAAATTTTTCGGATCGCCGATATTTTGACACGTTTCGGAATATGTTTCTTATGGGCCATCGGCTATTCTCTACTAAGTTAGTAGATTAAAGAGATGGTCTTTCACCGGCCCCGGGCTCTACCGGGACCACGCAAGTGCAACGCCAAAACAAGGAACGAGACATGATCGATTTCGCAATTCTCGCCAGAGTCCTTGGGCGATCTGTGCTTGGCAATGACCGTCCGGGCGCCCTCTCCCGCCCGAACTGTCGAATGTGACGTTCGTCCCCCTTTCAACGGTACCAGACAAGTCAATTCGCTGTAGCCAGCGCATCCGCGCGGCAGGAGTTCTACGCATGAAAAAAGAAGTTATCGAATATGCAGGCATCCCGGTCGGGATCGTCATTCCGGATGAAGACCGGCTGAAGTTCATCGCCGTCAAATTCCATGTCCATGATCTCGACGAGCAGCATTTCAGCTCGCCCGCCGAGGTGAAGCTGGCCATTCACGATCTGATGACCCGCCGCCACCCGAAGCCCCTTCATGCCTGACGCAGAACGCGGCTTTAATACTCAGAGGATTTCCGACCGGCCCGGCGAAACGGGCCGGTCTTGTTTTTTGCCAGTCTTGTCTTTTAAACGCATTTGACTTCCTATCGGCGCGCTTCCCTTCAAGACAGGAGCCAGCGCTTGTCCGATCTTCTCAACCTCCTCACCGATATCGAAGGCGTCTCCGTCGGCCACGCAACCGACCTCTCGCTTGGTTCCGGCGTCACGGCCATTGTCTTCGATGAAGCGGCAGTCGCTTCCGGCAGCGTGTTCGGCGGTGCGCCGGGCGGACGCGACACAGCGCTGCTCGACCCTTCCATGGTCGTCGATGCCGTCGACGCCTTCGTGCTGTCGGGCGGATCGGCCTTCGGTCTCGACGCGGCGGGCGGCGTGCAAGCGGGATTGCGGGAGATGGGACGTGGATTCCAGGTCGGCCCGGTTCGCATTCCGATCGTGCCGCAGGCGATCCTGATGGATCTGCTGAATGGCGGCGACAAGGACTGGGGCGTGCATTCGCCCTATCGCGAGATGGGCTATGAGGCCGTGAAAGCCGCCCGCAAAGGGGTGTTCGATCTCGGCACTATTGGTGCCGGCACGGGGGCAACGACTGCGACCTTCAAGGGCGGGCTCGGCTCGGCAAGTGCGGTCGGCAGCGCCGGGCATCGCATCGCGGCCATCGTCGCCGTCAATGCCGTCGGTACGGCGACAATTGGCGAAGGCCCGCATTTCTGGGCCGCCCCTTTCGAACAGAATGCAGAATTCGGCGGGCTCGGCTTGCCCAGCCTGATGGACCACAGCCTGCGGCTGAAGGGCGTGAAGACGACGGCAACGACGATCGGCGCCATCGTCACCGATGCATCGCTGATCAAGGCGGAAGCGCACCGGCTTTCCATCGCCGCCCATGACGGGCTGGCGCGTGCGGTGCTGCCCGCCCACCTGCCGCTCGATGGCGATACGATTTTTGCGGCTTCCACCGGCAAACACAAGCGCAACGACATGGCAAGCCTGATGGAATTGTGTCATCTGGCCGGGATCGTCATGGCGCGGGCGATCGCGCGCGGCGTCTACGAGGCGACGGCGCTTCCGGTGCCGGGCGCACTGATGGCATGGCGCGACCGCTATCCGGCCGGACGCTGATTGCCTAGATTACACAAAAGAGCCTCACGGCGGAGAACGGGTGAATGCAGATTCGGGCGCTGATGTATTTCGACGAGCTGGTGCGAACCAACTCCATGCGCCAGGCGGCCGAAAACCTGAATGTCGCGCCGACGGCCATCAGCCGGCAGATCGAGAACCTCGAATACCACTTCGGCGCGCCCCTTGTGGAACGCAGCGCCCGCGGTGTGAAGCTGACGGCTGCCGGCGAGCTGCTGGCGGCCCGCGCAGGCCGCACCCTGCGGGAGCTCGACCATGTGCAGCAGCTGATCGAGGATCTGAAGGGCCTGCAGCGCGGCCGTGTCAACATTTACGCGAACGGCGCAACCGTTGCTAATCTGCTTGCGCCTGCGCTGGCCGAATTCAGCCTGAAATATCCCAAGCTGCGCTTTGCCGTGACGATCACCAGCGCACGGGCGGCCATCGAAGCCGTCAACAGTGCGGAAGCCGATATTGCGGTGACCCTGTTTGCGCCGCCGATGTCCGGTACCAAGGTGCGGCTGCGTTCGGAAATTGCATACGACCTCATCACCTCGCCGAGCCATCCAGCAGCGGCGCGTCCGGATATTCCCCTGAAGGAATTGGCCGATTACGCGCTGGCTCTGCCCGATCAATCCTTTGGTTTTCGCCAAGCCTTCGACGCGCTCTTCGAGAAGGAAGGGCTGAGCCTCGATCCGGTTTTCGTGACAAGTTCGCTGGAGATGCTCAAGGAACTGGTGTTGAGCAATGCGGCGGTGACGCTGCTGCCGGCGCTGACCGTTCGCCGCGAGATCGAGGCCGAGCAGCTCTGCGCCATTCCCCTTGCCGGCAAGACCAGCATCCGCACGCATGTCGATCTCTGCGTGGCGCCCGATCGACAGCTTTCCTTTGCCGCAACGAAGCTTCTCGATTTCATCGAACGCTTCATGCGTGAGCGAGCGAACCGCCAAACTACCAGCAAAACCGACAGCAAAGAGTAGAACTCGCGGACTTGCATCAAGGCAAGAAGTGCGGTGTAGCTTTTTCGGCTACGCTGAGCACACAAAATCGTCATTGTGTGTGCACTGCCGTAGTGTCACTCTACTCGCAAAAGGGATCCGCCAAGCAGCGGAACCAAACAGGGGAACAGGATGATCAAGGTTTCGCTCGCGCCGTCGGCGCGTCTCATGCGGCGTCTTTCCATGGGTGTGGCGCTTTCCGCCGGCATCGTGATGATGGCGCTGACGCCCGCCGAAGCCGCCAAGACTACACTCAATCTCGGCATGAGCGTCGAGCCTGCTGGACTCGACCCGACGATCGCCGCACCTGTCGCCATCGGTCAGGTGACCTGGCAGAACATCTTCGAAGGGCTGGTCAGCATCGACGAGACCGGCAAGGTGCAGCCGCAGCTCGCCAAGAGCTGGGAAATTTCCCCTGATGGCTTGACCTATACGTTCAAGCTGCAGGGCGGTGTGAAATTCCACGACGGCGAGGCCTTCGATTCGGCTGCTGCCAAGTTTGCCCTCGACCGCGCCCGCGGCAAGGATTCCGTCAATCCGCAGAAGCGTTTCTTCGCCTCGATTGCCTCGATCGATACGCCTGATGCCGAAACGCTGGTGCTGCATCTTTCCAGCCCGACCGGCAGCCTGATCTACTGGCTCGGCTGGCCGGCCTCCGTCATGGTCGGACCGAAGTCTGCAGCGGACGACAAGACGACGCCTGTCGGTACCGGACCGTTCAAATTCTCCACCTGGGCCAAGGGCGACCACGTGGAACTCGCCAAGAATGCCGATTACTGGAACAAGGATGGTGCCGCCAAGCTCGACAAGGTGACCTTCCGCTTCATCAACGATCCGCAGGCGCAGGCGGCAGCACTGAAATCCGGCGATCTCGACGCCTTTCCGGAATTTGCCGCGCCGGAGCTGATGAGCGCCTTCGATGGCGACGCCCGCCTGACGACCAAGGTCGGCAATACCGAACTCAAGGTCGTCGCCGGCATGAACAATGCCCGCAAGCCTTTCGACGACAAACGCGTGCGTCAGGCCCTGATGATGGCGATCGACCGCCAGACCGTCATCGACGGTGCATGGTCCGGCCTCGGCACGGCGATCGGCAGCCACTATACGCCGAACGATCCGGGCTATCAGGACATGACGGGCGTGCTGCCTTATAATGTCGAAAAGGCGAAGACCCTGCTTGCGGAGGCCGGTTATCCCAACGGTTTCACCTTCACGATCAAATCGCCGCAGATGGCCTATGCTCCACGCAGCGCGCAGGTGATGCAGGCGATGTTTGCCGAGATCGGCGTGACGATGAATATCGAGCCCACGGAATTCCCGGCGAAATGGGTGAAGGATGTGATGACCAGCCGCGATTACGACATGACCATCGTCGCTCATGCCGAGCCGATGGACATCGATATCTATTCGCGCGATCCCTATTACTTCAACTACAAGAACCCGGCCTTCAACGACCTGATGAAGAAGGTGCAGGAAACCACCGATCCGGCCACACAGGCCAAGATTTACGGCGAGGCACAGAAGATCCTCGCCGAGGACGTGCCGGCGCTCTACCTCTTCGTCATGCCCAAGCTCGGCGTCTGGGACAAGAAGCTGAAGGGCCTGTGGGAGAACGAGCCGATCCCCTCCAACGTTCTCAGCAACGTTTCCTGGGAAGATTGAACAACCGAGTGCGGGCGGCGACTGACAGGGTAATGAAGACATTATGATCGCACTGCTTTCCCGCCGCCTCACCGGCCTCGTCATTACCCTTCTCGTCGTCTCGCTGGTGATCTTCGCCGTCATGGATCTGCTGCCTGGTGATCCCGCCTCGATCATGCTCGGCACCTCGGCGAGCCCGGAGACACTGGCGGCGTTGCGCCACGAGCTCGGCCTCGACCAGCCGCTTCTGTTTCGTTACGGCCAATGGCTTGCCGGTGTCTTCTCCGGCAATCTCGGCCAATCCTATACCTATGGCGTTCCGGTCGCCGGTCTGATCGTCGAGCGGCTGGCCGTGACGCTGCCGCTCGCGCTGATCGCCATCGTGCTCTCCGTGCTGATCGCATTGCCACTCGGCGTGCTGGCTGCGGCGCGGCGCGGCGGCATCGTCGATGCAGTTGCCACGGTGTTCTCGCAGGTCAGTATTGCGGTGCCGGCCTTCTGGGTGGCACTGCTGCTCATCATCCTGTTTTCCACCACGCTCGGGCTGATGCCGGCAGGCGGTTTTCCGGGATGGGGCGCCGGGCTTCTGCCTGCATTGCAGGCGCTGCTGATGCCAGCCGTAGCGCTGGCTCTGCCGCAGGCCGGAGTGCTGACGCGCGTGACACGATCTGCCGTGCTCGACACAATGCATGAGGATTTTGCCCGCACGGCTGTCGCCAAAGGATTGTCGCGCAGCACCGTGCTCTGGCGGCATATCGTGCCGAATGCGCTGGTGCCGATCATGACCATCCTCGGGCTGCAATTCACCTTTCTCGTTGCCGGCGCGGTGCTGGTCGAGAATGTCTTCAACCTGCCGGGGCTGGGGCGGCTTGCCTTTCAGGCGCTGTCGCAGCGCGACATCGTTGTCATGCAGGATGTCGTGCTGTTCTTCGCGGGCCTCGTCATCGTCATGAACTTCATCGTCGATCTCTCCTATCTCGTGATCGACCCGCGCATGCGAAAGGCGGCATGATGGCACCCATCGTCTCTTCCGCCATTATTCCGCGACGCCGAATCTTCAGGCTTAGCCGACGAAAGAACCTGATCGTCGGAGCCGTGATCGTTGGCTTTCTGGTCGCAATCGCTCTGCTATCGCTCTTCTGGACGCCGCTGCCGCCAGCAAAGATGCAGATCATTCACAAGCTGCAGCCGCCGCTGGCCTTCGGTCTGCTCGGCACGGACCAGTTCGGCCGCGACGTGCTCTCCATGCTGATGGTCGGATGTTGGAATTCGCTCTCCATCGCCGTCAGTGCGGTTGCCATCGGCGGCACACTCGGCTCGATCGCCGGAATTTCTGCGGCCGCCATCCGCGGCCCTTACGAAGCGCTGCTGATGCGCGCCTGCGACGTGATCTTCGCGCTGCCG
>UCCS01000148.1 GCA_900470965.1 Hyphomicrobiales bacterium | reverse complement strand
ATCGAGCACGACGGCATCGACCTTGATGCCGAGATCAGCGGCAGCCTCCAGAATGGCAAAGCCTGTGGCGCCACCCTCTGCGGCAACGCCGTCAAAGCCCCAGAGGCCGAGCTGTTCGGTGAGGATCCGGCGATTGACCTCATTGTCGTCGACGACGAGGACGCGCGCACCCTGCACGTTGATCGGCAAAGGCTTCGGCTCGATGCGGGCGGCGGCGATGGCGAAAGGCAGCTTGACGGTAAAGACCGAACCCTTGCCCCATTCGCTTTCGACATCGATGTAACCGCCGAAAAGATCGACGAGACCGGCAGTGATTGCCAAGCCTAGGCCCGTGCCCTCATGCCGCCGGGTCGACGAAGCGTCGACCTGCGAGAATTTGTCGAAGACCGTTTCCACTTTCTCGGGCGGAATGCCGATGCCGGTANNAATTTCACCGCATTGCCGACGAGGTTCGTAACGATCTGGCGGAAACGCCCGGCATCGCCGATGACGGCCGCAGGCAGATCGGGTGCCGCGCGCACCAGAAGCTCGATATCCTTCTCGGCAGCGGGCGAGGAAAGCAGCGTCGCCACATCCTCGACAGCCTCGATCAGATCGAAGGCCGCCTTGCGCAGCTTCATCTGCCCGGCATCGATCTTCGAGAAATCAAGGATGTCGTTGATGATCGTGAGCAGCGCATTGCCCGACTTGACGATGATGTCGACGAAGGTCTTCTGGCGGGTATCGAGATTGGTCTTGGCAAGCAGTTCCGCCATGCCGAGCACGCCGTTCATCGGCGTGCGGATCTCATGGCTCATATTGGCAAGGAATTCCGACTTGGCGCGGTCTGCGGCCTCGGCGCGCGACAGAAGCTGCGTCAGTTCCTCCTCGCGCCGTTTGAGCTCGGTAACGTCAGTGAATAGTGCCACCCAGTGCTGCCGTTCGCTGATGGTGGCTTCCATGTTCACCCAGCGCTCGCCGCCGACGTGGAAGACAGTGGAGATCGGCTGACGCGCGGCGATATTGGCACGCCACCCCTCCAGCGTTTCGACCGCCTGGTCGTGGAAATCGCCGCGATTGGCGCAGAAGTGGAAGAGATCGATCCATTCCCGGCCAACTTCCGTCAGTTCGGCCGGAATGCGCAGCACCTCGGCTAGCCCGTCATTGGAAAGCTTGATCAGGCCGTCCTGGACGATCGCAAGCCCCTGCGGCATGGCATGCGTCGCATCGCGCATCATTTCGCCGAGATTTTCCAGCGCCGCACGAGCCTCGTGGATTTCCCTCTCGCGCTCACGCACCGAGGAAATATCGGAATAGGTCAGCAGGATACGGTTGCTGGAAATGCGCCGGCTGTCGAAAATGACCGACTTGCCCGCGGCCCAGTCAAGCTCGATCGGCTCCGGATTATCAGCCTCGAAAAGCCCCTTGCGAAATCCGTAGATCTCTTCCGGTGTCTGCGTCTCACCATAGCGGCCGAGTTCGTAATTGCGCTTGATGACATCGATGAACGGCCGCCCATCGAAACGGTCGTCGAGCGGCAGCTCCCAGATGCTGTAGAACTCATCATTGACGTAGAGAATGGTGTGGTCGTTGTCGAGGATGAGCACGCCGACCGGAAGCGAGCGCAGGATGCTCTCGATTTCCTGATGCAGCACTTCCTCATGCTTGCGCGCCTCGATCAGTTCCTTCTCGCGCGCCTTCAGGGGCGTGATGTCGGAGAAGGAGCCGACGACATAGTGCTTGCCATCAGGTGTTACGACCCGGTTGACACGGGAGATCACCTGGAAGATTTCGCCGTCGGTATTCGGCAGGTAGCTCTCGACCTCGATCAGCGCGCCGTTTTTCAGCGCCCGCAGGTTTTCCCGGTAGATCGCCTCACCCGCCTCCTGCCCGAACATGTCGTGCTCGGTCAGGCCGAGCACCTTGGAGCGGGCATGGCCGGTGAAGGTCTCGTAATATTGGTTGGCATAGACCAGCCGGTGGTCCTCGTCTCGCACGAAGGCGGCGACCGGGAGATCCTCCATGATGGTGCGCAGCAGATCGCGCTCCCGCACACTTTCATGCCAGGCGGTCTCACCCACAGGCACAGGCTTGCTGCCACCAGGCGCAGACTTGCTGCCGTCTGGCGCATACCTGCTGCCATCAGGCGCATACTTGCTGCCACTCCGATAGGCGGCATTGACGATCAGCGGCCGGCCGTCATCGGCAAAGATGCCGATCGGATGATCGAGATTTTCGAGCGCCTCGCGGATGCGGCCGAGATCGGTCGCTATCGTATCGGCGACCTCTGGAATGGCGCGGCGCGGTTCGCGTGCATCGAAGATGCCGAGCACATAGGCCCGGTCCTGGGAAGGCGAAAAGCTCTCGATCAGCACGCGCTCATGGCTGAGGCCTGCGGCATCGAATGAAATGGCGCTCTCTTCCGTACCGAACACCAGCGCACGGCGTTCGCGATCCTCGCGCTCCTCTTCTTCCGGCCGGTCGAAGAGTTCGCGGCTGCGCCGCCCGATGAAATCGGAAATCTCGCGACCAAAGAAGCGGGCGTAGGCCTCGTTGACGGCGACATAGCGGAGTTCGCTGTTTTTGACATAGGCCGGGGTATCCAGATCAGCGATCCGGCGGCAGGCCAGCTCCAAGAGTTCCCCGGTAAAATTCAAAAAATCTTCACTCCCGCAATGAACGAAATATCCCCTAGAACAACTATAACGCCAAGGCTTTTAACAAGCTGTTAACCATAAAATTCCGCCGGCAAAAATTCCAAGCCGGCTCATGAAGCTGATGAATCAGAGTGACAATAAAGGCTTGCACGAAACTGAAATGATTTAAAGATTCACGGGAAAAACGCCAATGGGCCGCGGGGGGATCCCGGCCCGGCAATGACCAAGCATGGAGAAAATTTAATCCCGACGCGGCTTGCGCGACCATCAGCGCGCCGCGATCGGAGCCGATTCTGGTAATGGCTTCAATGACGAGCCTACCACGAAAGGAATTCGACATGTCCGTTCTTCATAAGACAATGGCGGCGGGCCTGATTGCACTGACATTTGCCGGCGCTTCGCTGGCAACGGCCGGGACTGCAGACGCCCATTCCGGCAATGCTTTCTGGGGCGGCCTTGCCGGTGGTGTTGTCGGCGGCGTTGTGGGTGGGGCGATCGCCTCGCGGCCCGCTTACCCTGGACTCTATGCTTATTATCCACAACCTTATGCCTACTATCCGGCCTATCCCGCCTATTACGGTCCGCGCTACTGCCATCCCGAATGGCGTTACGATCGCTGGGGCCAGCCCTATCGCATTGAAGTCTGCAGGCGCTGAGGGCTTTCCCGGCGCCGCTTGACCTCCCACCAGCATCGGGCCATGCATCGCGTGACCCGAGGGAGGAATGTGATGCCGGAACCACTCAAGAACCTTCTCCACCCGGCGCTCGTACGCGCGATGGCTGAGATCATCGCCGCCAACGCGCCCTCCTTCGACCGCGACCGCTTCACCGCACTTGCAACTGATGGCATCGAATCGCTGGAGCTCATGGAGCGCGCAGCACTGATCCGCGACGCGCTCTTTGCGACCCTGCCCGAAAACTTCCCCGAGGCAGCAGCCATTCTCGCTGCAAGCCTGCCGACCACCGGCAAACCTGGGCTGACGGGCTGGATGCTGCTGCCCATCAATCAGTTCATCGCGGCGCGCGGCATCAGAGATTTCGATATCGGTCTTGACCTTCTGAAAGCGCTGACGCCGCATTTCACGGCGGAGTTCGGCATCCGCCAGTTCATCCATCAGGATCAGGCACGCGCGCTGGCGACGATCACCCGCTGGGTCGATGACGCCAACCACCATGTCCGCCGGCTGGCGAGCGAGGGCACCCGCCCGCGCCTGCCCTGGGCGATGCGCCTGCCGCAGTTGATCAAGGACCCTTCTCCCATCCTGCCGATTCTGACTGCGCTGATGGACGATCCCGAAGATTATGTCCGCCGTTCAGTGGCAAACAGCCTGAACGATATCGCCAAGGATCATCCGGATCTCGTCGCGTCCTTCATCGCCGAGCATATCGAAGGCGCTTCTGCCGAGCGCCGCTGGCTGCTGAAACATGCTTCCCGCACCCTTCTGAAAAAGGGCCATGCCCGGGCGCTCGCCAATTTCGGCTTCGGCGCGGCCGCGTCGCTGGAATGCAACTTGCTGCTCGCGAACCCGGCGGTGCTTTTTGGCGAAGGGCTTGATTTCGAAATCCGCCTGCGCAATGCCGGCGATATCGCGCAATCCCTGATGATCGACTACGCGATCCACCATGTGAAGGCCGACGGCTCGCTCTCTCCCAAGGTCTTCAAATGGAAGACCGTCACGCTGGAAGCGGGCGAAGACCATATCGTGCAGCGCCGCCACGCCATGCGGCCGATCACGACGCGGCGCTACTATCCCGGCGAGCATCGCATCGTCATTCTCGTCAACGGCACCGAGACGGCCTCGGGAAATTTCGTCCTTTCCATGCCCTCCGAGGTCATTGTCGGCCGATCCCCTTGACTTTCAGTGGGAAATAGACCACATGGCGCTCAGCTTTCACCTTCCGGCCGCCGCGTGAGCGTGCCACTGCGATAGACGCTGAAGAAGGATAGAGCGCATTCTGATAATGCCGCACCCAAGAGCGGCAAGACGCGCTGGAAGCTTTTTCCAACTTACAAGTTCCCATTTCACGCGGGGTTCTTGACGCCAGATTAACACCGGACCGCATTCGGCGATCCGGCGTTTTCGTTTGGCGCGCCCTAAAAGGTTATGACTTGACCAATTTTGAATCGCTCGGTGTCTCCAAGCCGGTCGTCGCCACTCTGTTCCAGCTCGGCATCGAAACGCCGACGCCCATCCAGGAACAGGCTATCCCACTCCTCATTCAGGGCCGTGACCTGATCGGCCTTGCCCAGACCGGCACCGGCAAGACGGCCGCCTTCGGCCTGCCGCTCATCGAGCGCCTGCTCAAGGAAGAAAAGCGTCCTGACAACCGCTCCGTCCGCACGCTGATCCTGGCGCCGACACGCGAACTGGTGAACCAGATCGCCGACAGTCTCAGAAAATTCATCCGCAAGTCGCCGCTGCGCATCAACGTCGTCGTCGGCGGTGTCTCCATCAACAAGCAGCAGCTTCAACTCGAGCGCGGCTCCGATATCCTCGTCGCCACTCCCGGCCGCCTGCTTGATCTCTGCAACCGCAATGCCATTACACTGACGGCCGTGCGCTACCTCGTGCTCGATGAAGCCGACCAGATGCTCGATCTCGGCTTCGTGCATGACCTGCGCAAGATCGCCAAGATGGTGCCGAAGCGCCGCCAGACCATGCTCTTCTCGGCAACCATGCCGAAGGCGATTGCCGATCTCGCCGGCGATTACCTGACCGATCCGGTTACGGTCCAAGTGACGCCTCCGGGCAAGGCTGCCGACAAGGTCGAGCAGTATGTGCACTTCGTTCCCGGCAAGAACGACAAGACGGTTCTCTTGAAGAAGTCGCTGACCGAAAACCCTGATGGCCGCGCCATCGTCTTCCTGCGCACCAAGCACGGCGCTGAAAAGCTCGCCAAGCATCTGGAGCAGGTCGGCTATTCCGTCGCCTCCATCCATGGCAACAAGAGCCAGGGCCAGCGCGAACGTGCGCTGAAGGGCTTCCGCGACGGCGCCATCAAGACGCTGATCGCAACCGACGTCGCCGCTCGCGGCATCGATATCCCTGCCGTCAGCCACGTCTTCAACTACGACCTGCCGGAAGTGGCGGAAGCCTACGTCCACCGCATCGGCCGCACGGCCCGTGCCGGCCGCGACGGCATTGCGATTGCCTTCTGCGCACCCGACGAAGCCCGCCTGCTGCGCGACATCGAAAAGCTGATGGGCATCGACATTGCCGTTGCCAGCGGCGAACCGCCGGCTGACATGCGTGCCGCTCCCCGTAGCAACAATCGCGGCCGTGGCCAGAACCAGCAGCGCGGCCCAGGTGGTCGTGGTGAAGGTGGCCGTGGTGAAGGTGGTGAGCGTCGCGAAGGTGGCCGTCGTGAAGGCGGACGCAGCGAAACCCGCAATGGCAGCGGCCGGCCCGCCGGCCATGGTGACCGCCGTCCGCGTAACGATGGCGACGTCACTGAAGTGCGCGCCGGCGAAGAGCGCCGCGCCCGCCCTCAGCACAACAACCGCAATCAGGATTTCCGCGGCCAGCGCCGCAATGAGCAGGCTCCGGATCACGGCCCGGACAATGATCTGGTTTCGACCTCGGATTTCCGCCCTGCCCGCAATCAGCAGCAGCGCCCGGCTCAGCCGGCTGAGGCAACCGGTCATCATCGCGGTAACAAGCAGCACGTCCATGGCCGCCCGCCGCGCAATCACGGCGACCAGCAGCCGCAGGGCGAACAACGCCGCGAGGGCAATGGCGGTCTGCGCCGCAAGGGCCGCAATGGCGGCGGCCCGCGTCGCGAACGCGCTTAAGCTAGTGATATCAGTGAGGGCCGGAGCGATCCGGCCCTTTTCTTTTGGCCGTCCTTCGGTCACCGGCACGGGCAGAGTTTGATCCGTCGCCCGGGCAGGAAATAATCACCTGCTCATCTTTTGTGCGCGACGTCAGGATTGACAGGAATCCGCCTCGCGCCAGATCTTGATAAATGCCCAGTTTTTCACCGGTTTTTCGCACTGCAGAAGATTTTATGAATCTTCCATGCAAACTGTGCATGGTTCTTGCATTGCCTTTTGCGTTGTATTCAAATGAAGAAAAAAGGGGAGCCACACCTTTGGCATTTGATGAAATGATCACCGGAGACGAAAGTCCCCGTACGCCATATGAAAAATACTATGAGTGGTACAACAGCCAAGACCGGGCACATCTGATTTCAAAGTCCCGCGACGCTGAAAACATCTTTCGCAAAACCGGCATCACCTTCGCGGTTTACGGCCACGCCGACAGTTCCGAAAAGCTCATCCCCTTCGACATCATCCCGCGCATCATCTCTGCCCGCGAATGGCGAAAGCTCGCTCAGGGTATCGAGCAGCGGGTGATCGCGCTCAATGCTTTCCTCGATGATATCTACCACAAGCAGGAAATCATCCGCGCCGGCCGCATCCCGCGCGAGCTGATCGAAAAGAACGTTGCATTCCTGCCCGAGATGATCGGCTTCCGGCCGCCCGGCGGCGTCTACACTCATATCGTCGGCACGGATATCGTGCGCACCGGCGAAGACCAGTTCTATGTCCTCGAGGATAATGCCCGCACGCCCTCAGGCGTCAGCTACATGCTGGAAAACCGGGAAACCATGATGCAGATGTTCCCGGAGCTCTTCCATGAGAACAAGGTGCAGCGCGTCGAGGACTATCCCTATCTCCTGCGCCAGAGCCTTGCTTCGCTGGCACCTCCCGGCTGCAAGGGCAAGCCGCGCGTCGCCGTTCTGACGCCCGGTATCTATAATTCCGCCTATTATGAACATTCCTTCCTCGCCGACACGATGGGTGTCGAGCTCGTCGAAGGCTCGGATCTGCGCGTCATCGACGGCAAGGTGAAGATGCGCACGACGCGCGGCTATGAGGCGATCGATGTGCTCTATCGCCGCGTCGACGACGACTTCCTCGATCCCCTCACCTTCCGCCCGGAATCGGCCCTCGGCATTCCCGGCATCATGGATGTCTACCGCTCGGGCAATATCACCATCGCCAATGCACCCGGTACCGGTATTTCCGACGACAAGGCGATCTATTCCTACATGCCCGAGATCGTCGAGTTCTATACGGGCCGCAAGCCGATCCTCGAGAATGTGCCGACCTGGCGCTGTTCGGAAGCATCAAGCCTGAAATATGTGCTGGAGCACCTGGAAGAACTGGTCGTCAAGGAAGTGCACGGCTCCGGCGGCTACGGCATGCTCGTCGGCCCGACCGCTTCCAAGAAGGAACGCGCCGATTTCGCCGAGAAGCTGAAGGCAAAACCCAGCAACTACATTGCCCAGCCGACACTTTCGCTGTCCACCGTTCCGATCCTCGTCAACAAGGGTATCGCACCCCGCCATGTCGACCTGCGTCCTTACGTGCTGGTCTCCGACAAGGTGCAGATCATTCCGGGCGGGCTCACCCGCGTGGCGCTGAAGCAGGGCTCGCTGGTGGTCAATTCCAGCCAGGGCGGCGGCACCAAAGACACCTGGGTATTGGAGGACTGATGCTCGGAAGAACTGCAAACGGGCTCTACTGGATGTTCCGGTATATCGAGCGCGCCGAGAATATTGCACGTCTCGTGGATGCCGGCCTGCGCATGTCGCTAACGCGCAGCGACGCCGGTGATGACAATTGGGACGGCGTGCTGCAAAGCGCCGGCGTGCGCGAACTCTATGACGAGAGCCATTCGAAGCTGACCGGCCCTGATGTCATCGACTACATGCTGCGCGACCGCCAGAACGCGTCGAGCGTCATGTCCTGCATCGATTTCGGCCGCAACAACGCCCGCATGGTGCGCACTGCGCTGACACGCGAGACCTGGGAGGCGACCAACGAATGCTGGATCGATCTCAAGGAGCTGCTGTCGAAAAAACTGAAGGCGGCAGAGCTGCCCGAGGTCATCGATGTCATCAAGCATCGCGCCGGCCTCATCCGCGGCGCCTTCCACGGTTCGATGCTGCGCAACGAGCTCTATAATTTCGCCCGCATCGGCACCTTCATCGAACGTGCGGACAATACGAGCCGCATCCTCGACGTGAAATATTACGTGCTGCTGCCCTCGATCTCGCAGGTAGGCTCTTCGGTCGACAACGTTCAGTGGGAGTCGATCCTGCGTTCGGTCTCCGCCCACCGCTCCTATAGCTGGGCCTATGACGGCGAATACCGCGCCATGAACATTGCCGACTTCCTGATCCTGAACGGTCAGATGCCGCGTTCGCTCGCCTATAGCTACGAGAAGATCGTCAGCAACCTCGGTTACATCGCCAAGGATTACGGCGAGCGGCTGGCCGCACATGATACGGCGGATGCCATTCGCGCCACGCTGCAGACATTGAAGATAAAGGATGTCATGGATCAGGGTCTGCATGAGTTTCTCGAGGATTTCGTCGCTCAAAACAACAAGCTCGGCAGCGAAATCTCCGATGGCTACCGGTTCTATGCTTAAGCGGGTCAGATCATGAAACTGAAGATCAGCCACCTCACCGAATACCGCTACGACGAACCGGCGCAGTTTTCCCTGCAGCGGCTGCGCCTGACACCACCGACCGCGATCGGCCAGACCGTGCTCAACTGGTCCCTCCATGTCGAAGGCGCCAAGCCGGAAGTCGAATATGACGACCAGTTCGGCAACCATGTGAACCTCGTCTCGCTGGAAGGCGAACAGCAGGTGACGCGCATTGTCGCCGAAGGCGAGATCGAGACCGAAGACCGCAACGGCGTGACCGGCCCCCATACCGGCTTCTGCCCGCTCTGGCTCTTCCTGCGCGATACGCCGCTCACCAAGGCAGGCAAACTGGTAAAGGAACTGACCAAGGGCGTGAGCGGTGAGAACGATCTTGCCCGCATGCATGCGTTGATGGCGGCGATCCACGAGGCAGTGGAATACAAGCCCGGCACCAGCAGCACCGAAACCACTGCCGAACAGGCGCTGGAGAGGAAGACCGGCGTCTGCCAGGACCATGCCCATATCTTCGTCACCGCGGCGCGCGCCCTGGATATTCCGGCGCGCTACGTCTCCGGCTATCTGATGATGGAAGAAAAGGTCGATCAGGCTGCCACCCATGCCTGGGGCGAGGCGCATATTCCAGGCCTCGGCTGGGTCGGCTTCGATCCTGCCAACGAGATCTGCCCGGATGACCGCTATGTCCGCATGGCCTCCGGCCTCTGCTATCGCGATGCGGCTCCCGTGTCGGGCATGCGCATCGGCACTCCAGGTGAAAAACTGTCGGTCACCGTAAAGGTCGAGGACAGCGACCAGATGCAGAGCCAAAGCCAGAGCTGACAAAAGCAGCCAATTTGCCGCGGCTTCTCTGCGTGCCGAAACACGCAATAATTGCTGTTGCAACCAATTCTCTACTTCGAGCTAACCCGATCTTAAACCGGCTGGCGGAAGCTGTGTGCTCATAAGGTCCGCATTTGTGGGCACCGGCACACAGCGCGCCGGCCTGTTTTGAGATTTCAGTAGGTCGTTTTATGTCTCTTCTTATTATCGATGACAGCAAATCCAGCCTGCTTGCCCTTGAAACCGCCGTCCGCCGCTTCGCCAGCTGCGAGATCGAAAGCTTCACCAATCCGCTGGAAGCTCTCGAGCGCGCGAGAACAGTCGAATTCGATCTCGTGCTGGTCGATTACATGATGCCCGAGCTCAACGGCATCACCGTGATCCACCGCCTGCGCAGCCAGCGCGGCTATGAAACCGTACCCATCGTGATGGTGACCTCCCAGACGGAACGCTCCGTGCGTCTGGAAGCGCTGGAGGCCGGCGCCACCGACTTCCTGGCAAAACCCTTCGATCCGCTGGAGCTTGAGGCCCGCATCCTCAATCTTCTCGCCCTGCGCAGCGCCCAGCTCGCCCTCGTCGACCGTGCCCGCTCGCTCGATCAGGCTTTCCGCCGTGCCACCGAACGAGCCGATATCCGCGAGCAGGAGATCGTCTGGTGTCTGGCGCAGGCCATGGCCTCGCGTGACGGCAATACCGGCGATCACATCGAACGTGTCGCCAACATCGCCGAACTGATTGCCGAAGGCCTCGGCATGGACCGCATCCAGCGCCGCAACATCTATCTCGCAGCGCCCCTGCACGATATCGGCAAGATCGGCATTCCCGACGCCATCCTGCAGAAGCCCGGCAAGCTGGAGCCGCATGAGATCGAGAAGATGCGCGAGCATGTCCCGATCGGCGTTTCGATCCTGCGCAACAGTTCCGCCGAGCTTTCGCGCGTTGCCACCGCCATCATCGGCGGCCACCACGAAAAATGGGACGGCACCGGCTACCCGCAGGGCCTTGCCGGCGAACAGATACCGATCGAGGCCCGCATCGTCGCCGTTGCCGATGTCTTCGATGCGCTCTGCTCCGAGCGGCCCTACAAGCAGGCATGGCCGATCGACAAGGCCTACCGGGAAATCATCGCCTGCAGCGGCACGCATTTCGATCCGGCTTGCGTCGCCGCCTTCCACCGCAAATGGCCGGCGATCCGTATGCTCTTCGAACATGGCGACGACGACGAGCGCCGCATGGCAGTCTCCAACGGCTAGATCCAGAGAATTTTCGGTGGATCGACATCGGCTTTCCCCAAGGCAGCAACTTGAGGCTCCAGTGCTAGCCAGCCGCAAGAACCTGGAGATGGCCGCGTGCGCCGTAGTTGAGGATCGCCTGATCGGCCGTAAGTAACGGTACACGATGAAAACGGGCGGTGGCTGCGATGATGCGATCGGCAGGGTCGGCATGAAACTCACCAGGGAGCCGAACGCTGTCTATCGCGATGGAAGGCTCAATCGGCGCGAGTTGGAGTCCGGGCAGAGACAGCGCGCTATCGATCCATCGCCCGACATCATCACCAAGCGCCAGGCGTCCCTTCTGCACAAGCATCGCGATTTCCCAAGGTGTAATTGCCGAAATCAGAATTCGGCTTTTCTCCGTCATCTCGTCGATGATTCGCCGGGCTTGTGAGCCGAGGCGTGCATCGTCCTGCATTGCCCAGACGAGGATATGCGTGTCGATGACGATCAACGAACCGCGTCCCAATCCTCTGGTTCAGCGACCGGAGACAGCGGATCGTCATAGCGCGATACGCTGCCCTTCATCGCACCGATGATGCTCTTGCGCCCGCTTGGCTCACGTGCCGGCGAAAGCACGGCAACCGGCTTGCCGCGCTTGGTGATGACGATAGATTCATCGTCGTTCCGCATCTGATCGATAAGGTTCAAGCATTTCGCCTTGAACTCCGCCGCGCCGACCATTTTCGACATGACCACATCTCCTGTACATTTGTACAGAATATAGCGTCATTTCGTTGTCGAGCAAGTGCAAAGAAAAGGCGGGGCTTTCACCCCGCCTCTTCAACGATCCCAATCTCGGATGCGTCCCCGCTTAGTGACTGTCCCTGCCGACAGCACTTCCGCGACATCCCTTGAGGAAGTCGAGGTCGGCGCCGGTATCGGCACCTTCGACATGCTGCTGATGCAGGAAGGCGTAGCCGGACTTCGGCAGATCATGGTTCGGCTGCCACTCGGCGAGACGCTTTGCCAGTTCCTCTTCGGAAATGTCGAGATGCAGGCGGCGGTTCGGCACATCGAGCTCGATCATGTCGCCGTTCCTGACGACGGCAAGCGGGCCGCCGACAGCGGCTTCCGGCGAGGTATGCAGGACGACGGTGCCGTAGGCGGTGCCGGACATGCGGGCGTCGGAAATGCGCACCATGTCGGTAATGCCCTTCTTGAGCACCTTCGGCGGCAGCCCCATATTGCCGACTTCGGCCATGCCCGGATAGCCCTTCGGGCCACAGTTCTTCATGACCATGATGCAGGTCTCGTCGATGTCGAGATTGTCATCATTGATCTTGGCCTTGTAGTCGTCGATGTCCTCGAAGACGACCGCCCTGCCCTTGTGCACCATCAGGTGCGGCGAGGCGGCAGACGGCTTCAGCACCGCGCCCTTCGGCGCGAGATTGCCGCGCACCACAACAATGCCGCCCGATGAGGTCAGCGCCTTTTCGGCCGGCAGGATGACGTCCTCGTTCCAGTTGACGACGTCCTTGACTTCGTCCCAGACGGTCTCGCCCGAAACCGTCACCGCATCCTTGTGCAGCAGGCCGGCTTCGCCGAGACGCTTCAGCACGACAGGCAAGCCGCCGGCATAGAAGAACTCTTCCATGAGGTACTTGCCCGACGGCATCAGGTTGACGATGGTCGGCACGTCGCGACCGCAGCGGTCCCAATCGTCGAGCGTCAGGTCGACGCCGACGCGGCCGGCCATGGCCAGCAGGTGGATGACGGCATTGGTCGATCCGCCGATGGCGGCATTGGTGCGGATGGCGTTTTCGAAGGCCTGCTTGGTCATGATGTCGGAAGGCTTCAGGTCGTCCTTGACCATCTGCACGATGCGGCGGCCGGTCAGCTGCGCCATCACCTTGCGGCGGGAATCGACACCCGGGATCGCGGCGTTGCCGGAGAGTGCCATGCCGAGCGCTTCAGCCATGGATGCCATGGTGGAAGCCGTGCCCATCGTGTTGCAGGTGCCCGACGAACGGCTCATCGACGCTTCGGCCTCGAGGAATTCGGCCTGCGTCATCTCGCCGGCCTTCACCATTTCGGAGAACTTCCAGAGATGCGTGCCGGAGCCGACGCGTTCGCCACGGAAATAGCCGTTCAGCATCGGACCGCCGGTGACGACGATCGACGGCAGATCGACGGAGGCAGCGCCCATCAGCAGCGACGGCGTGGTCTTGTCGCAGCCGACGAGCAGCACGCAGCCATCCATCGGCTGGCCGCGGATCGCTTCTTCGACCGCGAGTGCGGCAAGGTTGCGATACATCATCGCGGTCGGGCGGAAGGTATTTTCGGATGCCGAGAATACCGGCACCTCGAGCGGGAAGCCGCCGGCTTCCCAGACACCTGCCTTCACCTTTTCGGCAAGCTCGCGCAGATGACCGTTGCACGGCGTCATATCCGACCAGGTATTGAGGATGCCGATGACCGGGCGGCCGTCGAACAGGTCGTGCGGATATCCCTGGTTCTTAAGCCAGCCGCGGTGGTAGATCACGTCGCGGCTCGTGCCGCCGTACCATTCCTGCGACCTCAGCTTGCGCGGCCATTCTGCTTTCTTCTTCATAATTTCTGTCCTTCAGGATATCCCCTGATCGCCTCGTACGATCAGGGTTATCGCACTTCGTCTCAAGCCAGCGTGTAGGCGGTCTTGACGGTTGTGTAGAATTCGGCGGCGTACTTGCCCTGCTCGCGCGGGCCGTAGGACGAGCCCTTGCGGCCGCCGAAAGGAACGTGGAAATCGACGCCGGCAGTCGGCAGGTTCACCATCACCATGCCGGCCTCGGAATTGCGCTTGAAATGCGTCGCATGCTTGAGGCTGGTCGTGGCAATACCGGCAGACAGGCCGAACGGCGTGTCGTTGGCAGTTGCCAGCGCCTCTTCGTAATCCTTCACGCGGATCACGGAAACGACGGGTCCGAAGATCTCTTCGCGCGAGATGCGCATCTGATTGGTCGCTTCGGTAAAGAGCGTCGGCTGCAGATAGAAGCCGGGTGTTTCGCGCGAGATGAGCTCGCCGCCGAAGGCAAGCTTGGCGCCCTCTTCCTTGCCGATCTTGATATAATCGGTATCGGTCTGAAGCTGGCGGGCATCGACGACAGGGCCGATATGGGTGCCGGGCTTCATGGCATTGTCGACGACGACGGTCTTCAGCTTTTCGGTGAGTGCTGCAACGAACTTGTCGTGGATGCCCTCGGTGACGATCAGCCGCGAGGACGCCGTGCAGCGCTGGCCGGTGGAGAAGAAGCCGGAATTGGCAGCGGCCTCGACGGCCACGGTCAGGTCGGCGTCGTCGAGCACGACCATCGGGTTCTTGCCGCCCATTTCCAGCTGGAACTTGCGGTTATGCTCGATGGAGGAGGTGGCGACGCGCCTGCCCGTGCCTGTCGAACCGGTAAAGGTGATGCCGGCAATGTCGGGGCTGTCGAGCATGGCCTGCCCCACGACCGAGCCCTTGCCCATGACGAGGTTCAGGACGCCCTTCGGCAGGCCCGCGCGGTGCAGGATATCCGCAATCGCCCAGGAACAGCCAGGAACCAGATCCGCCGGCTTGAAGACGACAGTGTTGCCATAGCAAAGCGCCGGAGCGATCTTCCAGGCCGGGATGGCGATCGGGAAGTTCCAGGGCGTGATGATGCCGATGACACCGAGCGGCTCGCGAGTGATCTCGACGCCAATGTTGGGACGCACCGAGGGAACAACCTCGCCGGCAAGGCGCAGTGCTTCGCCTGCGAAGAATTCGAAGATCTGCGATGCGCGGATCGTTTCGCCGATCGCTTCGGGAAGCGTCTTGCCTTCCTCGCGGGCAAGCAGAGCACCAAGCTCGTCCTTGCGTGCCATGATCTCGTCGCCGGCCTTCTTCAGGATGACGTGGCGCTCCCAGATGCCGGAGCGCGACCAGGCCGGAAAGGCGCCCTTGGCAGCAGCGATCGCAGCCTTGGCATCCTCGGCGCTCGCCTGAGCGTAGAGGCCGACGACCTCGTTCGTGTCGGACGGATTGATATTCTCGGCGGCATTGGTGCCGGTCCATTCACCGGCGATGAGATTCTGATGGACGGTCATGGGCCTTGGAGCCTCCTCTAGACAAATGACCGGCCGCTTGCATGGCGGCCGGTCTTGGAAATCAGAGCTGCTTGACGGCGATCTCTTCTTCGGCAGCAACCTTCAGCGGGTTGCGCAGCGGCAGGCCGAATTCGGCCACCTCGATTTCAAAGACATCGCCCTCTTCCGCCTTGATGCCATCGGCAAAGGAAAGCGTCGCCGTACCGAACATATGTACATGCACATCACCCGGCACGCGGAAGAGGCCATATTTGAAATGGTGATATTCCAGATTGACGAAAGTGTGCGACATGTTCGCTTCGCCCGACAGGAACGGCTTCTCGAAGATCACCTGGTTGCCGCGCTTGATGCGCGAGGTGCCACGGATATCCTCTGGAGCCACACCGATGCGGATTTCCGGACCGAAGCTTGCCGGACGCAGCTTGGAATGGGCGAGGAAGAGATAGTTGATCCGCTCGGTGACGTGGTCGGAAAACTCGTTCGACAGTGCAAAGCCGATACGGAACGGCGTGCCGTCCTTGGCGATGACATAGATGCCGGCCATCTCAGGCTCTTCGCCGCCGTCGAGCGCGAAGGACGGCGAAACAAGCGGGGCGCCCGGAGCAGCAGCGCCATAGCCATTGCCCTTGTAGAACCATTCGGGCTGCACGCCCTTCTGGCCGGCAGCCGGCTTGCCGCCTTCAAGACCCATCTTGAACATCTTCATGGAGTCGGTCAGCGTTTCCTCTGCCGCCTCGGAGGTCTTCTTGTGCATGGAATCGCGCGTCGCGGCGGAGCCCAGATGCGTCAGGCCCGTACCGGTCAGGTGCAGATGCGCGGCATCCGGATGGGTGATCGGCGGCAGGAAGCGTCCCTCGGCATAGGCCTTTTCAAGATCGACGGGTTCGCCATATCCGCGAGCCTCGATAACGGAAACGAGCGACTTGCCACTATCTGCGGCTTCCATCGCCAGAGCGTAGACGCTCACAGCACCCTTGACGGCCTTGGCGGCGGCACCCGGTTCGCGCACGGCGACGATGATCTCTCCGTTTGCGCCCTTGATCTGCGAAATAAGCACGGTCTTCATCCTTTTCGTTTGGCGATGACAAAGCTTCGCCGCTCCGGCTCCATCCGGAGCCGGAATTCAATTTTCATATGACTGCGATGCGGGGGCTGAGCCTAAACTCAGCCCTTGTTCTTATTATAGACGTCGAAGAAGACGGCAGCGAGAAGCACTGCACCCTTGACCATCTGCTGGGAGTCAGTGCCAAGGCCGTGGATCGACATGCCGTTGTTCATGATACCCATGATCAGAGCGCCGATGACAGCGCCGGTCACCTTGCCCACGCCGCCCTGTGCCGATGCGCCGCCGATGAAGCAGGCCGCGATCACGTCGAGCTCGAGGCCGAAGCCGCCCTTCGCCGTTGCCGAGTTGAGACGCAGCGCAACGATCAGACCAGCCAGACCGGCAAGCAGACCCATATTTGCGAAAGTGAGGAAGGTCAGCCGCTCGGTGTTGATACCGGAGAGCTTCGTTGCCTTCTCGTTACCGCCCATCGCGTAGATACGGCGGCCGATCGTCGTGCGACGCGTGATGAAAGCGTAAGCCGTGATCAGCACCAGCATGATGACGAGCACGTTCGGGAAGCCCTTGTAGATCGACAGCTGATAGCCGAGCGCCAGGATGGCGAGAGCGACGATGCCGTTCTGCGCAATGAAGAAGCCCAGAGGCTCGACGTCGTTGCCGTGCTTTTCGTTCGATTTGCGCGCGCGCCATGCCAGATAGACGAGGGTCACGGCGCCGATGACGGTCAGGATGATCGAGGTCGAGTTGATGCCGCCCATATCGAAAAGGTTGGGCAGGAAGCCGATGCTGATCAGCTGAAAGGCCGGAGGGAACGGACCGATGCTGGTGCCCGTCCCGGCTCCCGTCATCACGGTCAGTGTCAGGCCGCGGAAGACCAGCATGCCGGCGAGCGTAACGATGAAGGACGGGATCTTGTGATAGGCGACGAAATAACCCTGAACGCCGCCGACCAGCGCACCCACGGCCAGACAAATAACCGTCGCGAGCACATAGTTCATATGCCACTGCACCGTCATGACGGCGGCGATGGCGCCGATGAAACCGACGACGGAGCCGACCGAAAGATCGATATGGCCGGCAACGATCACCAGCAGCATGCCCAGCGCCATGACGACGATGAACGAGTTCTGCAGGATGATGTTCGTCAGGTTGAGCGGCCTGAAGAGAACGCCGCCGGTCGAGATCTGGAAGAACACCATGATCGCGATGAGCGCGATGAACATGCCGTATTCACGGATGTTGCCTCGAACAAATTCGCCGATGGAGACGACACGCCCTTGCTCGGTGATGGGTTGATTGATCGGCGTCATTGTTTCTTCTCTCCTGAGCGCATGATGGCGCGCATGATGGTTTCCTGGCTCGCTTCTCCCTTCGGCAGTTCCGCAACGATACGTCCTTCGTTCATGACGTAGATGCGGTCGCACGTACCAAGAAGCTCAGGCATTTCCGATGAAATCATCAGAACGCCTTTACCGTCAGCCGCGAGCTGGTTGATGATAGTATAGATTTCATATTTGGCGCCAACATCAATGCCGCGCGTCGGTTCGTCCAGGATCAACACTTCGGGATCCGAGAACAACCATTTCGACAGAACGACCTTTTGCTGGTTGCCGCCCGACAGGTTGACCGCTTCCTGGAAGATACTGGAGGAACGAATGCGCAGCTTCGACCGATAGTCGGAGGCGACGCGCGATTCCCTGACACTGTCGATAACGGTGGCATTCGACACCGCTTCCAGATTGGCAAGCGTCGTGTTGTGAACGATTGTTTCGCCCAGCACGAGGCCAAGGTGTTTGCGGTCTTCGGTCACATAGGCGAGACCGGCGTCGATCGCCTTGCGCACCGTCGTCGTATCGACCTTCTTGCCGTCGACGAAGACGTCGCCGGTGATCTTGTGCCCATAGGACTTGCCGAAGACACTCATGGCGAATTCGGTGCGGCCGGCGCCCATCAGGCCCGCGATGCCGACGACCTCGCCCTTGCGGACATTCACGTTGATGTCGTGCAGGACCTGGCGGTCGCGATGCTGCTGGTGGAAGGCATTCCAGTTCCTGACTTCGAAGATCGTCTCGCCGATCGGTACGGAGCGCGGCGGATAACGGTCCGCGAGGTCTCGGCCCACCATGTTCTTGATGATGATGTCTTCGCTGATCTCGTCCTTGTGACAGTCGAGCGTCTTGACGGTCATGCCGTCGCGCAGGACCGTGATCTGGTCGGCGACCTTGCGGATCTCGTTCAGCTTGTGGGAAATGATGATCGAGGTAATGCCCTGCTTGCGGAATTCCATAAGCAGGGTGAGCAGCGCATCGGAATCGCTTTCGTTCAGCGATGCGGTAGGCTCATCGAGAATGAGCAGCTTGACGCTCTTCGACAGTGCCTTGGCGATCTCGACGAGCTGCTGCTTGCCGACGCCGATGTCGGTGACGAGCGTGTTCGGAGATTCCGCCAGGCCCACCTTGGCGAGCAATTGCTTCGTGCGATTGAATGTATCGCCCCAGCTGATGACGCCGTTCTTGGCGTTTTCATTACCGAGGAAGATGTTTTCGCCGATTGAAAGCTGGGGTACCAGCGCCAGTTCCTGGTGGATGATGACGATACCGATTTCTTCGGAATCCTTCAGGACCCTGAAGTTGCGCACATCGCCTTCATAGACGATGTCGCCATCATAGCTTCCTGCCGGATAGACGCCGGAGAGCACCTTCATCAGGGTCGACTTGCCGGCCCCGTTTTCGCCCACCAATGCGTGGATCTCACCCTGACGAACCTTGAGGTTCACATTCTCGAGCGCCTTGACGCCCGGGAACGTCTTGGTGATGTTCCGCATTTCGAGGATTGTATTTTCCATGACTAAAAACCCAACGCCGCGATCAGAAATGACCCGGCGATCATAGAATCGAAGACCGGAACCCGCAATCGTGCGGGTTCCGGCCATTCATGTTACTTCAGCTGGTCTTCCTTGTAGTAACCGCCATCAACGAGAACTGCCTTGTAGTTCTCCTTGGTCACGGCGACCGGCTTCAGCAGGTAGGACGGAACGACCTTGACACCGTTGTCGTAGGTCTTCGTGTCGTTGACTTCAGGCTCCTTGCCGGACATGACGGCATCAACCATCGAAACGGTGACCTTCGCCAGATCGCGGGTATCCTTGAAGATCGACGAATACTGTTCGCCAGCGATGATCGACTTGATCGACGGGATTTCCGAGTCCTGGCCGGTGACGACAGGCAGCGGCTGCCCAGCCGAACCGTAGCCGACGCCCTTCAGCGACGAGAGGATACCGATCGACAGACCGTCGTACGGAGACAGGACAGCGTCAACCTTGGCGTCGGTGTAGTTAGCCGAGAGCAGGTTGTCCATGCGGGCCTGGGCCGTTGCCGGATCCCAACGCAGCGTGCCGACCTTGTCCATGCCGGTCTGGCCGGACTTCACGACGAGCTTGCCGGAGTCGATGTAGGGCTGCAGGACAGACATTGCGCCGTCATAGAAGAAGAAGGCGTTGTTGTCGTCCGGCGAACCGCCGAAGAGTTCGATGTTGAACGGGCCCTTGCCGTCCTTGAGGCCGAGCTTGTCGACGATCGTACCAGCCTGCAGAACGCCAACCTGGAAGTTGTCGAACGTGGCGTAGTAGTCGACGTTGGCAGAGTCGCGGATCAGGCGGTCATAAGCGATGACCTTGATGCCGGCGTCATGAGCCTTCTGGAGAACGTCGGAAAGGGTCGTGCCGTCGATCGAAGCGACGACGAGAACCTTGGCGCCCTTCGTGACCATGTTTTCGATCTGCGAAAGCTGGTTCGGAATATCGTCGTCAGCATACTGCAGGTCGGTCTGGTAGCCGGCAGCCTGGAGCTGCTTGACGATGTTGTTGCCGTCGTCGATCCAGCGAGCCGAAGCCTTCGTCGGCATTGCGATGCCAACCAGGCCCTTGTCGGCCGCCATAGCCGGCATAACGAACGATGCGACGCCGAAAGCAGCCGCAGCCATCAATGAGATAATGGATTTCATTTCTCTCTCCCTTGTTAAAGATTAGCGGACGAAAAATCGCCCGCCCCGAAACTGTGGCAGGTTCCGTATTGGATAGTTACTTCAGATGGTGAGAAACGAAGTAGGTCTCCTCCACGATCTCACACGTGTTGAGTGCCAACCAGCACACGGCGGCAAACTGGTATGGATTCCTATAACTGTCAAATAGAATAACTGGTAATGTGCATAACAAATTTGGTATATCGTTAAAAAGTATTACTTTTGATGGAGCGCAGTGGGGAGGCTGCAACCATGACGATTATCTCCGAGCCATTTTCTTTGGAACATGTCGACATTAACAGCGACAATTTTGGCGATGACGGCCTTCTACGTGCAGGACTTAAGCTGAATCACCTGCGTATGATTGTCGCAATCGAAGATAGCGGGCAGATTTCGGCTGCCGCAGAGGTGCTGAACATATCGCAGCCGGCGGCCTCCCGAATGCTGTCCGAAATGGAGTCGATTGTGAAGACTCCGCTCTATGAGCGGGTTGCCCGCGGCGTGGTGCTGACCACCTTCGGCGAAGCTCTCGCCAGGCGTGCGCGCAAGATCCTTCTGGAGCTGCGTGAGGCAAGCCGCGAGATCGGCGAATTGAAGAGCGGCAAGGGCGGCTCGGTCTTCATCGGCGCCGTCACCGCGCCCGCCATGAGCCTCGTCGTTCCCGCCATCAACACGGTGCGCAAGACCTTTCCAGGCATCGAGGTCAATATCCAGGTCGAGACCAGCAATGTGCTGGCGCGCGAACTTCTCGCCGCCCGCCACGACTTCATCATCAGCCGCATCCCCGATGACCTCAACCCGCGCCTTTTCGAGGTCCGCGAGATCGGCGTCGAGAAAGCCTGCCTGATCGTGCGCAGCCGCCATCCCCTCTTAAAGAGGAAGAGCCCAAGCAGCCTGTCGGAGATCAAGGATTACGATTGGGTGTTCCAGCCGCCGGGCACGCTGCTACGCCGCACGATAGAGGATATCTTCCTGTCGCGCGCCGTTCGGCTTCCGGAAAACATCGTCAACACCTCCTCGCTGCTGCTGACCTGCGCGATCATCTGCGAGACGGATGCCATTGCCCCCGTCGCCGTCGATGTCGCCCAGTTTCTCGCCTCTCAGAGCTCGAACGCCTCCGACGTGCGCATCCTGCCGATCGATTTCGAGATCAACGTCAAACCTTACAGCCTGATCACCGTCCGCGAGCGCGCCCTGCCGCCCAGCGCCCGGCTGCTCTACGATCTCATTCTGGAAGAGAGCATCCGGCAGGCCGAGAACTAGGGCCTTCAAGATACCCGGACTGAACGACGCACATGCTACGACAATCTTCTGAAAACGCCCGGGTAATCCAGCACGATGCCGTCGCCGTCGACCTCGAGTTCAGCGGAAAATCCGGTTGATAGGCCCTCATAGAGAAAACGGTTCTCGGCAAGTTTGGTATAGCGCTGTTTGACGGGTTCGACGATCAGGTCCGGCAAGGAAACATAGGCAGCGTTGATGTCCTCGGAGACACCTATTCTTTGTTCAAGCCGCCGGATTGGCAGGGTGTTGGTGAAGGGTGTCGCTGCAATATCGACATCGATGCACCCGGCCAAATCGGAAATCTCCGAGCCATTCCCGTTGACCCAACGACCGCGGCCGTCAGACAGAATGTGCAGTCTTGGACCCTTGGCGATCTGAACCCCGACTTCGCGTACCCGCCAATGCGGGTCGATCACCAACCGGTAGGTCAGATCATATTTGCCGGCTTCGAACTGTCCGGTCACCACACCTTCCGCAAGCACACCCTCGTCATTGTGGAGAATGGAAAGACGCTCAAGTCCGTCTCCGTTCCAATCGGTCCATTCTACTGTCCGCTTCCACGCTGTCATACGCGCCCCCATTTCCTTATCCACACATGCTGCCCCTGTCCCGGCGACCGGCTCTGGACGCGATACATTGCGGACAGTTCACCAGGCATAGGATTCCACCAGGCCGGCACCACGCCAAGATTTACTCTGGCCAACAGAATGCTTCAATCTGACCAGGACAGGCTCAGGATCGTGTATCGAAATCCAGCCCGGCGCCAACTTGGCGCCGTCTAATGCGCCGCTCGAAAAGGAAGGCGCATGCTGTTCGGACAATCGATATTCCAATCCGTTCTCGAACGGTTGAAAGAGGAAGACGCCGGGGAAGCGGAAGAGCCGGCCGCCCATCGCGTTCCCGGCTTTCCGACAGGCCTCGCCTTCGATGTGATGGAGGGTGTTTCGGCTGCTTCGCAGCGGGTCGGGCAAGCCTATTTCGACAATCTCCGCCCCGAGCCGGCGATTGCGGCGCCTCCCCCGCTGGCGCCCGAACCGATCATGCCCGATCACCTCGCCCGCATTGCACCGGAAGAGATTGCCGCGGACCTGTCGATTTCATCTGCCGATACGCAACAGACGCTGAACGAGAAACGGCGCGCTTTCGCCAAGGCCAATCATCCTGATGGTGTCGCAGAGCCTTTCCGCGCCAATGCCAACAGACGCATGATGATCGCCAACCTGCTGATCGACGAGGCGATGCGCCGCCTGCCGCGCAGCTGAAGCTTCCCTGTCCGCCGTCGAACGATCTGACGCGTTCCAGGCTTTGGACGGCTGGCGTTTCCGGCTCGCTTTGCGGCTTGTCTACACTGCTTTTTTCTGACAACTCAACCGGTACTGATAGCAGCCCGATTGAATATTTCGCGTTTTAGTAGCAGATAATTCCTCAGCTTTTTGGTACAGGCGACAGCATATTTCGGCACGCCAACATACCGTGCCTACTCCCTTTTCATTAGGCCTCAACGCTATTTAGCGAAATTGAATGCGATACAACCTTTTGTAACATAGGCCGGTGTTAATGTTATCGAAGGACACCAGCATGTCATCCACGCAAGATCCTAAGCTGCCACGCAATACCGCGCGCAGACATTTTCTAGGTGTTGCCGCTGCGGCCGGTGCCCGGCTTGCCGGCGTTGCGGCATTGGCGACGGCAATTTCCACCTCTCCCGCGAATGC
>UCCS01000049.1 GCA_900470965.1 Hyphomicrobiales bacterium | reverse complement strand
CCGCGCCGCATAAGCCGGGGTGACTAAAAGCAATTTCATCACGAAGGAAATTAGCGGCCGCCGGTACTCCCGGCGGCCGTGCTGTTGGGGCCGATGCGTTGGATGAGCCGATCGATCTCGTGGTCGGAAAAGACTTCGATGCCTGCCTGTTTCAGCGCTGCCGCGGTAACGCCGTTGCCGGCCCGCCGGTTGCCCGAGAAGGAGCCGTCATAGATGAAGCCGGAACCGCAGGACGGACTGCCGTCTATCAGCAGCGCATAACGGCAGCCGTTATCGGTCGCAAGCCGCACGGCATTTTCCGCCGCCCGTAGGAATTCATCGGTCACGTCGCCACCGGTCAACTCCACGACGCGGGCAGTTCCTGCCAGCACATCCTCGCCATCAGCCGCATCGCCGATTTCGGCGGGTGGCCGTGGCACCGGCATGCCGGCCGACATTTCCGGACAGATCGTCACGATCAGGCCTTCCTGCATCCAGCGCTCGATTGCCGGATGGACGAGCTGCTTCGCGCGTCCGTCATATCGGACGGCGTGGCCCATGAGACAGGCACTGACGAGGATCTTGGACACCATGGGATGAGGTTTAATGGAGATTCATGCGGACGTCATCGCCTGACATCAGGTGCAACCTCGGCAATGCAATTCCGGAACCAGCGCTGCGCCGGATGTGCATCGTTGCGCCGATGCCAGGACATGACGAAGGGGATGGGCTCCAGCATGAGCGGCGGCTCCAACAGGGCAAGTTCGTCCGCATGGCCGGAGGCCTCCACGACGCCGGCCATCAAGGTGGCGATCATGTCGGAACGGGCAATCAAGAGTGGCGCGGCATACATATTGGGAAGCGTGAGCGCGAGCCGCCGCTGAAGCCCTGTCTTTGCCAGCGCCGCGTCGACATGGCCGAAACGCTCGTTTTCCGGCGAGACGAGCAGGTGCGGGAGAGCCAGAAAGGCGTCGAGATCGAGCGTGCGTCGTGTAGCTGGATGATCCTTCCTGACGATGCAGACGAAACGCTCCTCAAACAGAGGCTGGGTCAGAATACGTCCCGTTTTCGTTGCCGGCACCCCGACCGTCACATCGACCTCTCCGGCATCCAAGAGATCGATGGCGTCGTCGCGGGCGCTGAAATTCCGGACCTGCAATGTCGCATCCGGAGCCGCCTTGACAAGATGCGCAACGAGTTGCGGCAGCAGCGCGAAAGTCGGATGGTCGGAGAGGCCGATCGTGAAGGCGGCAGACGAGGTCGCAGGATCGAATGCCTGGGTGAAATCGAGTGTGCGCTGGATATCGGCAAGAGCACGCGACAATGGCTCGGCGAGATCAAGCGCTCTTGGTGTCGGCAGCAGGCCCTGCGGGCCGCGCACCAAAAGCTCATCCTTGAGAAGGCTGCGTAACCGCGCCAGGGCAGCGCTCATGGCGGGTTGCGTGCGGCCGATGCGAATGCCGGCCTTCGTCACGCTCCGTTCCTTCATGAGCGCGTCGAAGGCAACGAGCAGGTTGAGATCGATACCATGCAAATCCATGGCGTGGATGAATGCATATACTTCATATCAATTTCAAGCATGTTGCCGATGCCGCTAGGCTTGCCGGGTCACAACGTAAACCAGGCAGGAGCACATCATGCCATTCGCAAACTACAAGTTTCCCGAGGGTACTCTGACCGCAGAGCAGAAGGAGGATATCATTCTTCGAACGACGGCCATGTTCGTCGACTTTTTCGGGGAGGGCGTTCGCCCCTACACCATGGTCCTCGTCGATGAGGTCGTCGACGGCGGTTATGGTCGCGCAGGCGAAACGCTGACCATCGCCAAGATGCAAAAGGGACGATGAGGCAGAAAAGCAAAATGGGGCCATTCGGCCCCATTTTCACTTGTTGGCCGTTTAGCCGGCGATCTTCGAAAAGTCCGCGACTGTCCCCGTCGCCGCGCGGATCATCCGCAACAACGCGAGGCGGTTGGCGCGGATCGCGGCATCCTCGTCATTGACCAGCACATCGGTGAAGAAGCGGTCAACGGGAGCCCGCAGCTTCGACAGCGCTTCCATCGCCGAGCGGAAGTCTTCATGCGCAACCGCGCCGGCAGCTTCCGACGAAGCCTTGGTGATGGCGGCAAACAGTTCCTTCTCGGCATCAAGCTTCAGCAATGCCTCGGAAACGCCGTCGGCGACAACCGTGCCCTTCTTTTCCTCGGCGGCCAGAAGCTGCGTGGCGCGCTTGGTGCCGGCAAGCAGGTTGATGCCGTCTTCCGAGGTGATGAAGGCCGTCAGCGCCTCGACGCGGCGGGCGACCATCAAGAGGTCGTCGGATTCAGGTGTCAGCACGGCATCGATGAGGTCGTGTCGAGCACGCTGTTCGCGCAGATAGACCTTCAGGCGGTCGTGGAAGAAGGAGAGCAGATCGAACTGCCGCGTTAGGTCGTCGGTATCGACGCTGGCGCCAATATCCGTATCGATGCGCTGCATATGCGAGGTGATGCGCGGCAAGAGCGTCACGCGGGCGCGCTTTTCGAGCAGGATGCGGATGATGCCGAGTGCCGCACGGCGAAGCGCAAATGGATCCTTCGAGCCGGTCGGCTTCTCGTCTATTGCCCAGAAACCGATGAGCGTATCGAGCTTGTCGGCAAGCGCCACCGTGATCGCCACCTTGTCGTCGGGCACACGGTCGGACGGACCCTGCGGCTTGTAATGGTCTTCGATCGCGGTCGAAACGGAGGCGTCTTCGCCCTGCAGTGCCGCATATTTTCGGCCCATGACGCCCTGCAGTTCCGGGAATTCGCCAACGGCTTCGGTGCGCAGGTCCGCCTTGCAGAGAACCGCGGCGCGATCCACCACCTTGTAATCGGCGCCGACGGGCATGGCGATCTTGGCGGCCATCGCCCGGATGCGTTCGACGCGATCGCCCTGCGTGCCGAGCTTGGCATGGAAGGTCACGTTCAGCGCATCGAGCTTTGCCATGCGCTGGTCGAGCGGCTTGGCGAGGTCGAGGTCGAATTTCTTTGCGGAAGCTTCCAGCGTCTCGAGGTCCGGCAGGTTGCCCTGGTCGCGCTTCCAGAAATGCAGCGCGTCCGACAGGCGCGCACGCACGACCTTGCCGTTGCCGTGAACGATTTCCTTGCCGCCATCCTTCGCCTGGATGTTGGACACGAGAATGAACTGGTTCGAAAGCGTCTCTTCACCCTGTTTGCGGGTGACGAAGCATTTCTGGTTGGTCTTGATGGTCAGGCGGATGATTTCTGACGGGATCGAAAGGTAGTCCTCCTCGAAGGAACCCATCAGCACCTGCGGCCATTCGACGAGGCCGGAGACTTCTTCCAGCAGGCCCTCGTCCTCGACCAGTTCCAGCCCGCTCGCAAAGGCGATGTCGCGGGCATCATGCAGGATGATGTCCTTGCGCCGCTCAGCATCGAGAATGACCTTCGCCTTTTCGAGGCTCGCGACGTAATCGTCGAAGCGCTTGACGGCGATGGCCTCGGGCGCGTGGAAGCGATGGCCGTAGGTCACGTTGGAGGCAACGAGGCCGTCGATCTCGAAGGGGATGACGACCGTTTCTTCATGCTCGGTGCCGAAGGTGCAAACGATCGACTGCAGCGGGCGCACCCAGCGCAGCGAGCCGGGCTGCGAGGACGCCTTGCCCCAGCGCATCGACTTCGGCCAGGGGAAATCCTTGATAATGCCGGGCATGACTTCGGCGATGATCTCTTCGGCGCCGCGGCCCGGCTTGGAGATGACGGCGACGTAGAAATCGCCCTTCTTCGGATCGCTGACGACCTGTGCCTCGGAAACTGAAGAAAGGCCGGCGCCGCGCAGGAAGCCCTCGATCGCCTTTTCGTTGGCGTCGGTGCGCGGCCCCTTGCGCTCCTCGCGGATATCGGCGGAGCGGGCCGTCAGCCCGTGAATGTCGAGCGTCAGGCGACGCGGCGTCCAGTATTCGCGCGCACCCTCATAGGTCAGTCCTGCTTCCACCAGGGCATCGGTGAGGAGCTTCTTGAGGTCACCGGCGGCCTTGCGCTGCATGCGGGCGGGGATCTCTTCGGAGCGAAGTTCGAGAAGCAGGTTCGGCATGGTACTCTTTTCCTGGCGCCTGCAGGGCAGGAGCAATCAAAAATGGTCGCCTCTGCTACCAAAGAATGCCGCATCTGCACAACCGCAAAAACAGGAGGCGAAAGGCTCAATTGCGCCTCAGATGTATGGCTTAAACCCACAGGAGCGTTCCCTTCCGCTGTGGAAAGCGGCGGTAGGCATTGCCTTGCTGCTTTTCGCCGCTATGGTCCGCCAACCCTAATAAACTGCAGGAAATCTCATGGCCGCTGACCTTCGTTCGCTCGCAGCAAGTATCTCCGCCGAAATCAACGCCCGGCCCGATCAGGCCAAGGCGGCGATCGAGCTGCTGGACGAGGGTGCAACGGTGCCGTTCATCGCCCGCTACCGCAAGGAAGTGACGGGTGGGCTGGATGATACGCAGCTGCGTACGCTGGCCGAGCGGCTTGTCTATCTGCGCGAGCTTGAAGCCCGCCGCGATACGATCGTCGAATCCGTCACCAGCCAGGGCAAGATGAGTGACGAGCTGATGGCGAAGCTCTCGAGGGCCGCCACCAAGGCCGAGCTGGAAGACCTCTACCTGCCCTACAAGCCGAAGCGCCGCACCCGCGCCGAGATTGCCCGCGAGCGCGGCCTTGGCCCGCTTGCCGAAGCGATCCTCGCCGATCGTGGCAAGGATCCGGCCGCGCTGGCGGAGGCCTATATCACGGCCGATGTGCCTGACGTGAAGACGGCCCTCGAAGGGGCCCGCGATATCGTCGCCGAAGGTTTTGCCGAAAATGCCGATCTGCTCGGCAGGCTGCGCGCCCATATGCGCAATGCCGCCCTTCTGAAGGCCAAGGTCGTAGACGGCAAGCAAGCGACCGGCGAAAAGTTCTCCGATTATTTCGATCATTCCGAACGCTGGGCAACCGCCCCCGGCCACCGTGCGCTTGCCATGCTGCGCGGCTGGAACGAGGAAGTGTTGACGCTGACGATCGAGGCCGATGCCGAGCTTGCCTCGCCGAACAAGCCGGTCGAGCGCATGATCGCGACCGCCTACGAAATCGGTGCAACCCGCCCCGGCGATCGCTGGCTGATGGATGCCGTAAGCTGGACCTGGCGCGTGAAGCTCTCCATGTCGCTCTCGCTCGACCTGATGCGCGAACTGCGCGAAAGGGCGGAAGAAGAGGCGATCCATGTCTTTGCCCGCAACCTCAAGGATCTGCTTTTGGCAGCCCCCGCCGGCTCGCGGGCCACGATGGGCCTCGATCCGGGCATCCGCACCGGCGTCAAGGTTGCGATCACCGATGGTACCGGCAAGCTGCTCGATACGACGACCGTCTATCCTTTCCCGCCGAAGAACGACGTGCGCGGCACGCAGGCAGAGCTTGCCTCCCTCATCCGCAAGCACAATGTCGAACTGATCGCGATCGGCAACGGCACGGGCAGCCGCGAGACGGAAAAGCTCGTGGCCGATATGCTGGCCGCACTTCCTGCGCCAAAGCCCACCAAGGTCATCGTCTCTGAAGCCGGCGCCTCCGTCTATTCAGCTTCGGAAACCGCTGCTGCAGAATTTCCGCAGCTCGACGTTTCGCTCCGCGGCGCCGTCTCCATCGCGCGGCGCCTGCAGGACCCGCTCGCCGAACTCGTCAAGATCGAGCCGAAGTCGATCGGCGTCGGCCAGTACCAGCACGATGTCGATCAGACGAAGCTCTCCCGCTCGCTCGACGCGGTCGTGGAAGATGCTGTGAATGCCGTCGGCGTCGATCTTAATACGGCGTCCGCGCCGCTTCTGTCGCGCGTGTCCGGCCTTGGTCGTTCGATTGCCGATGCGATCGTGCTGCACCGAGACCAGAATGGCGCTTTCGAAAGCCGCAAGGACCTGTTGAAGGTTGCCCGCCTTGGCCAACGCACCTTCGAACAGGCCGCGGGCTTCCTGCGCATCCCTGACGGTAAGGAGCCGCTTGATGCGTCTTCCGTGCATCCGGAAGCCTATGGCGTGGCAAAGAAGATCGTCGCCGCCTGCGGCCGTGATCTGCGTTCGCTGATGGGCGACAGCGTCACCCTGAAGGCGCTCGACCCGCGCAAGTTCATCGATGAGAAGTTCGGCCTGCCAACCGTCAAGGATATCATCGCCGAGTTGGATAAGCCCGGACGCGACCCGCGCCCCAGCTTCAAGACTGCGACTTTTGCGGAAGGCATCGATGAAATCAGTGACCTGAAGCCAGGTATGATGCTGGAAGGCACCGTCACCAATGTCGCGGCCTTCGGCGCCTTCGTCGATATCGGCGTCCACCAGGATGGTCTGGTCCACGTCTCCCAGCTTGCGGACCGCTTCATCAAGGATCCTCACGAAATTGTGAAGGCTGGCGACGTCGTCAAGGTGCGCGTTGTCGAGGTGGATGTGAAGCGCAAGCGCATCGGCCTTTCTATGCGCAAGGATGACGGCGTTCCGGTCGGCTCTCCGCGTGGTGAGTCGCGTGGCAATACCGGCCAGCGCCCGCAGCAGGATCGTAAGCCGGCGCCGGCAAAGCCGCAGAGCCAGGGCGCCTTCGGTGCGGCGCTGGCCGAAGCGATGAAGCGAAAATAAGGGCTTAGGCCCCGAAATGGCAAAAATGTCACACTTTGGCAATTGAATCTGCGGAGTGCTAAATCCGGCGCTTGTAAGGCAGAAGAGAGCTATTAAGTTGATGTGACCATCCTGTCACATTTGCGAGGCGTCCATGGCGTCGGCATTCTTATCGATTGTCCAAAAAATTGTCCGAAAGGGTTCTTTGGCCCTTACTCTTGCCAACGGCGAAACCCACACGATTGGCGACGGCACCGGGGAACTGGTTGCCGTTCGTCTTGCCGATCAGGAAGCCGAGGATGCGATCCGTCGCGATCCGACGCTGAAGCTCGGCGAAATGTATATGGAAGGCCGGTTCATTCTCGAACAGGGCGACATCTACGACTTCCTCGCTCTGGTGAAGCAGAACACCACCAACGAAATCTTCGATTTCAAGATGGCCGCCCTGCTGATCGGCCGCATTGCCATGCAGCAACTCAAGAGCCGCATGCCGATCAACCACAACAAGCGTAATGTCGCCCACCATTACGACCTCTCCGAAAAGCTCTTCGAACTCTTCCTCGACGAGGACTGGCAATATTCCTGCGCCTATTTTGATCCGCCCGGCATCAGTCTGGAAGAAGCGCAGGTCGCCAAGAAGCGCCACATCGCGGCAAAGCTCATGCCGCAGCCGAATCAGCGCGTGCTGGAGATCGGCTCCGGCTGGGGCGGCATGGCCATGTATCTGGCCGAATCGACGCCCGGTCTAGACGTCACCGGCATTACGCTCAGCGAAGAGCAGCTGAAGATTTCCCGCGAACGGGCAGAGAAACGCGGTCTTGCCGATCGCGTCCGCTTCGAACTGCAGGATTATCGTTACATGAACGGCAGGAAGTTCGACCGCATTGTCTCGGTCGGCATGTTCGAACATGTCGGCATCGGCAATTACGGCAACTTTTTCAAGAAGGTGCACGAGCTCCTGGATGACAACGGCATCATGCTGCTGCATTCGATCGCGCGTCCGAAGCCGAGCTTCGCCACCAACGCCTTCATCGAGAAGTACATCTTCCCGCAGGGCTACATTCCCTCCATCGCCGAAACACTGGTGCCGCTCGAAAAGGCGGGCCTGCTGACGCGCGACGTCGAAGTGCTCCCGCTGCATTACGCCTATACGCTGCGCCACTGGCGTGAGCGCTTCGTTGCCCGCAAGGCAGAGGCCGTGGCGCTTTACGACGAGAAGTTCTTCCGTATGTGGGAATTCTATCTGGCCGGCTCCGAAATGGGCTTCCGCTGGGACGAACTCTTCATCGAGCAGATCCAGATCACCAAGAACCAGTTCGCGACGCCCGATAACCGGAATTATATTCCGGAGAACGAGGCGAAGCTTAGGGAATTCGAGGCGACGCGTCCGCCATTGGAAAAGTTTACCTTCTGATATCGAAAGCGCGGCCTGGCCCGCGCTTTTTTCTTTTTTGGAGAGACGGATATGAGCGCATTTCCCGAAATCACTCTTGTACGCCACGGCGAGACGGCATGGTCGCTATCCGGCCAGCACACTGGCCGCAGCGATATTCCGCTCACCGCCAATGGCGAGGCTGCAGCCCGCGCGCTCGCTCCGCGGCTCGCAGGTCTTTCCGTCTCCGCTGTCTGGTCCAGCCCCTCGCAGCGGGCGCGCAACACATGCGCACTCGCAGGCTTCGGGGAGGGGCCCGTCATCAAGCCCGATCTCGCCGAATGGGATTACGGTGCTTACGAAGGCATCACCACCAAGGAAATCCTGTCGAAACGTCCCGGCTGGCGGCTCTTCCGCGACGGCTGTCCGGATGGTGAAGCCGCCGCCGATATCGGCGCTCGTGCCGATCGCATCATTGCCGAATTGCGGCAGGCCAATGCCCCGGTCCTGATCTTTTCGAGCTCGCATTTCCTGCGTGTGCTCGGCGCCCGCTGGCTCGGCCTGCCCCCGGAAGACGGCTCCCGTTTCATTCTGGATACGACGAGCATCAGCGTTCTCGGCTATGAGCACGATTTGACCGAACCGGTCATCCGCCGCTGGAACCAGAAGTAATTTCCCATCCCTTCGATCTTTCCGCCTTGGTTAAGATAGAGGTAACACCCTCGCTATAAATGTACCGATCGCCGCCGTCCGCGGCCGTTCTTGTATTGCGTTTCCTGGAGTGCGGATGTGTTTAATCGATCTGTCGTATCGATCTCTTTAGCTATTGCTCTTTCCTCTTTCGGCACCGCCTCCGCCCAGGAAGGCGGCCATTGGTGGTCCGGCGACTGGTATCTGAAAGTCGGCGTATCAGGCTTTTCCGCGCCGAAATTCGAAGGCGCCTCAAGCAACGAATTCAAGTTCAGCCCGCTGATTTCGGTCGGTCGTCAGGGCGCCGGTCCGCGCTTTTCCTCGCGCAACGACAATCCATCCTTCGCGCTCGTCGATAACAGCGGCTTCCGCGCCGGTGTCGTCGGTCGCTATGTGCCTGAGCGTGACCAAGACGACGACAGCGATCTGCGCGGCCTGAAGAAGGTCAAGTGGGGTGCGGAAATCGGTGGTTTTGCCGAAGTCTATCCGACCGACTGGCTGCGCGCCCGCGCCGAAGTCCGCCAGGGTATCCGCTCCCATGACGGTCTCGTGGCCGACGTGGCGCTTGACGCCTTCACCGATATCGCGCCCGATCTGCAGCTCTCCGGCGGCCCGCGTGCCACCTTTGCGACGAGCGGCTACTTCCATTCCTATTACGGCGTCAACGAAGCGCAGTCAGCCGCAAGCGGGCTGAAGCCTTATGATCCCTCGGGCGGCATCCAGTCCTATGGTGCCGGCACCGCACTCACTTGGAACGCGACGGAGAACCTGTCGACGAGCGCCTTCGCGGAATATAAGCGCCTTGCCGGTCCGGCCGCTGACAGCAGCCTGGTGCGCGAGAAAGGTTCGAAGAACCAGTTCCTGATCGGCTTGTCTGCGAGCTACAAGTTCAATTTCACGCTGAACTGATCCAGCCGCCCGAACACGCCATGTGGCGACCGACTGTATCAAACGGAAGAGGCCGCGGGCACCCGGGAAGCTGCGGCGTCTTTTTTAACGGTATTCAGAACCGGGATCTGCGGCGCTGGCAGCACTGATCGAAACTACACTGGTGATCAGTTTCCGGCTTTCCGACGACAATCCGCAGGGCCAGAGCCATTCGCTGCCGCTGCATCAGCAGGTCGTGGAGAGTATGGCAAATCGCGATTCCGCTGGCGCGAACAAGGCCCTGGTTTCTTTGCTGGACGGGACCGAGGAAGGCGTGCCCTGGCCGCGCGTCAGCGATAGATATGCCGGCCGGTGATCCGATGATGCTCTCCTTCGCGCCGCGGGACAGGAGCCTTGCGGCATGAAGCGGACGATCGGGCAGCAGATGGTGGAGCTCGCCGGCGATGGAGTCTTGACCGTGGGCGCTGCCCATCGCTAGATGACCGTATGCAACAGATTGACGGTCTCAACGGGCGCGTTGCCGATGCGCCCTCGGATAATTGGGTTTACCGCATCCTGCCCCCCTGGCTGTGGCCCTATGCGCAGCTTGCGCGCTGGGACCGGCCGATCGGCTGGCAACTCCTCATGTGGCCGTGCTTCTGGTCGGCGACCCTTGCCGCCAATGCGGCTATCGAGCCGCGCGTCTTCTCCGGCGCCCTGCTGCTCTACCATCTGTTCCTGTATTTTATCGGCTCTGTCGCCATGCGCGGCGCAGGCTGCACCTATAATGACCTTGTCGACCACGAGATCGACATGCAGGTGGCGCGCACTCGCTCGCGTCCACTGCCCTCGGGTCGTGTGACGCGCCGGCAGGCGAAGATTTTCATCGGACTGCAGGCGCTGGTCGGCCTGTTCGTGCTGTTGCAGTTCAACTGGTTTGCCGTGCTTCTCGGCGTGCTGTCGCTCGGAGTCGTCGCCCTCTATCCCTTCGCCAAGCGCTTTACCGACTGGCCGCAATTCTTCCTCGGTCTTGCCTTTTCCTGGGGCGCGCTCATGGGCTGGGCAGGGATTTTCGGCAGCCTCTCCTTCTCTGCCTTCCTGCTTTACCTCGCCTCAGTCGTCTGGACGATCGGCTACGACACGATCTATGCCCATCAGGACAAGGAGGATGACGAGCTGATCGGTGTCCGCTCCACGGCGCGCCTGTTCGGCGAGCGCACGCGTCTGGCGCTTGTCGGCCTCTACGGACTGACGCTGGTGCTGATGTTCCTGTCCTTTGCGCTTGCTGGTGTCGGCCTTTTGGCTTTCGTCGGTCTGTTGATTGCCGCCGGAATGTTCGCCTGGCAGATCAGGACGCTTGATATCAACGACGGCGCCCAGTGCCTCGCGCTCTTCAAATCGAACACCCGTGTCGGATTGATCATCTTTCTCGGCCTGTTCGTCTCGCTGCTTTTCGCCATTCCCTGATCTGAAGTGAAAAATGACCGCAAATGAAAAACCCGGCGCGATGGCCGGGTTTTGAAATCGGTTCAGAGCGTATCGCTCAGCTGCGGGCGATGATTTCCTTACCTTCGATCTTCATGATGACGCCGAGCTTGCCGGTCGTGCGGCGTACGAGGAAGCGCGGGCGTCGGTTTGCGAAATAGGAGTGACGACGGCGCGGTTTCATTTCGCTGGTGCGCAGTCCGCCGAGATGTTCTTCGAGAGGGCGGGCGACACCGTCGGCTTCCACCATCAGCATGGGAATGCCGAAGGCTTCCGACCAGCTGCGCCAGTCGGCCGCGATATCGCCGAGATCGTGGGCGACGAGCAGCGGAATGCAGAGTTCCGGATCTTCGTGATGCAGCTCGAGCGTCACGGTGACTTCACCATTGCCATGGTCGATGGCGCGCGCTGCAACGCCTTTGAAGACGCGCCGCGGCAAGGCGATCGAGAGCGGCAGGCCGCTGGAGGGGAGAATCTTGCGCAGGACCGCGCCGCGTTCGTCGATCGTTATGCTGACGTCACTGGCATGGTCGTGGATGGCGTAGCTTACCTGCTGCGGAAAGCGAGACGGATCAAGACGCAATGTCGTGCCAGCCCAGACGGGCTTCAGAACGGTATTCTTCATTTCATTTCTACCCTTGTCTTACCTGAGAGCCGGTTTCCGGTCTTCTCCTCGGGACTTTTCGTCCTCTGTGGCCCGACAATAGGCGGCCCCCGTTCCGTACAGCTTAAAAATTGCGGTTAAAGAAATCCTGCCTCCCGGAATGGTTAGCAAAACTGAATATGGCAGGGTTTCCGGATGGTGAACGCGCCCGTGTCTTAAAGCGAGACAGCTTCAGGTAAGTCTCGGGTAAGCTTTGCGTGGCAAAATGCTCGCACCAATGGTCCGTCATTCTTTAAAGACTTTGCTGAAAAGGGCGCATTTATGATCACGGCATCCCTGGCATACGTCATTCTGTCTCGTGATATGCCTAAGAGTCTGGACCGCGTCGCCAATCAGGCGCAGGTCAAAAAAGACGCCCAGTATTACGCCGACAACATCAACAAGGTGAAGGACGTCGACGACTTCCTTGGCGACTACAAGCTCTACAGCTACGCCATGAAAGCCTATGGTCTTGATGACATGATCTATGCCAAGGCCTTCATGAAGAAGGTTCTGGAAAGCGATCTCACGGATGCGAACAGTTTCGCCAACAAGCTTTCCGACACGCGTTACAAGGAATTTGCCTCCGCCTTCAATTTCCACGCGCCGCCCAAGGATATTCAGACGGACACGCAGGAAGACGATCTGATCGGCCTCTACAAGCAATCCTTCGCCGATGCAGCCGATCAGGCCGCCACCGAGACGAAATACTACAGCGCGCAGATGGGCGACGTGAAGAACGTCCAGGACTTCGTCGGCAATTCCCGCCTGCTGAATTACGCGTTGAAGAGCGTCGGCATCGACCCGACTTACATATCGAAGGACTACATCGCCAGCGTTCTGACCACGGACATCAGCAAGCTTGGCGGCAATGCGCCCGATACGAGCGATCCGGCCTACGATCCGACCAAGACCTATGTCGGTGACAAGCTCTATGCGCTCGCCCAGCGGTTCAACTTCAAGCCCGACAATGGCGACACCCAGTATTTTCGCGCCAATATCGGTTCGGTGCAGTCGGTCGACGACCTGCTCGCCGATCCGCGCCTGCGCACGGTGGCGCTGCAGTCCGTCGGCATCGATCCCGCAACGGCCGACGACGCTTTCATCAAGATGGTGCTGACAAGCGATCCGGCCACACTTGGCGGCGACGCGCCGCTCAATAACCCTAATCCGTCGCTCAACTATGTTGGCGACAAATACAAGGAACTTCGTTCTTACTTCAACTTCAAAGCCGATGGTTCGGTCAATGGTTCGGCGCAGAATTCCGGCCAGACCGATGCGGTCGCAGAGCTATACGCGTTCCGCGCGCCTGCAGTTGGCGGTGTCGCCCAGACCGCGACACAGAAGAACAACGTCATCGAACAGTATAACATCAAGACTGCACCGCAGATCGTCGACCGCGACGGCACAGCCAGCGATGTGTTCTATACCAGCCCGGCAATGTCGGATCTCAACAAGAGCTACTATCAGTCCAAGATCGGCACGATCACCAATGTCGATCAATTGGTCAACGACAAGCGGCTCGCAGATTATGTTCGCGCCGCGTTCGGCATGGATCCGGGCTTTACGCAGCTGAAGAGCGTTCTGACAGATCCGGCCTATGCCCGTTCGGTCGATATGGGAGATGCCTACAAGGCCTTCAATTTCAAGTCCGACGGTACGGTCTCCCCGACGAAGCGCGCGCAATCCTATGATCAGTTGACGGGCATGGTGAATGCAGCGTCGAACGTTACCGGCTACTTCTCGAACAAGATGGTACCCGCGAGCGGTCCCAGCACGATCACCGATGTCGACGAACTGCTTTCCGACAAGACTCTGGCCTCTTATATCAAGGATGCCTACGGCCTCGGTCAGGATTTCAGCAATGCCGAGCTGAAAAACATTCTCACGGATTCCGCCTACGCCGCGACGGCGGGCCACCAGGACATCCATGACGCCTTCAATTTCAACGCGGATGGTTCGGTCAACGGCACGATCCAGAGCGCCGCGCAGCTTAAGGGCATCAACCAGCTTGCTGCAAACAATGCGTCCTACTATCAGGCCAAGCTCGCGGATCTCTCGAACAACGGCTCGACCGCGGCCGTTGACGTTTTCCTCGCCGACAGCAAGCTGGTCAGCTTCCTGCGCACCAACTTGCAGATCAGCGATACCATCAGCGATGCCACACTTCGCAGCATTCTGACCGATCCGACGGTCGCGGCGGCCCAGGGCTATAGCGACGTCAATCAACTGTTCAACTTCCGTCAGGATGGCACGGTCGCTCAAAACACCCTCTCGCAGAGCGCCGACCAGGTTGCGGCATTGAACAAGAAGGCAGACGACGCAGCCGCCTACTACGGCAGAACGATGCCTTCGATCTCCAGCGTCGATCAGTTGCTGGGCGATCAGAAGCTCAACAACTACATCCGTTACGCCTTCAGTATTCCGACGAGCGTTTCGGATACTGATCTGCGCAGCATCCTCACCGATCAGAGCGGTACCGGCCCCTATGCCAAGGTGAAGGCTGCGTTCAATTTCCAGGCGGACGGCACCGTTGTCCCCGGTCTTCCGGCGCAGACGACCACACAGATGGCCTCATTGAACTCGGCCGCCAACATACGGGAGCAAGGCATTCTTGACCGGATGGGCGACGTCAATGATGTCGATCAGTTGCTCGCCGATTCGTCCCTGAAGGACTATCTGAAAATGGCCTATGGCCTGGCTTACGACACGAGCGATGCCGAGCTAAAGAATATCCTCACCGATCCGGCCCATGCAGCATCTGTCGGCCAGGCCGATCTCAACGCCGCTTTCAATTTTGCTGCGGACGGGTCGCTGCCGACCTCGACCTCGCCCCAGACCGGTGAGCAGACGACGAACACGTCAGACAATTACGGCGCTCGTGCCAACAATCAGGGCAACGATCTCATCGACCGCATCATCGCGAACTACAAGTCGCGAATGGATGACGCCAATGGCGTGAAGAACGTCAATGATTTCATGAAGACCAACAAGACCGCCGATACGCTCCTCGGTAACGACTCCTATCCGGATCTTTATCAGATGGCGCTGCAGGCCTATGGCCTGACGACGAACGACGTCTCGCGCTCCACCATGCGCAAGCTGCTCGTCAGCGACCCCTATGATCCGAAGGGATATGTCGCATCCTTCAAGGACGACCGCATCACCAAGATGGTGCGCGCTTTTAACTTCGGTTCCGATGGCAAGGCTGCCGAGCCCATGTCGGCTCTCTCTGCCGCCACCATGGCGAAATATGCGACCGACTATAAGTCGCAGGTGACCATGTTGATGAAGGACGGTCCCGCAAAGGATCGCGCTTCCAAGGATGCCACCAAGGAAGTTGATTATTTCGGCAAGACCATTCCCACCGTAACATCGCTCGACGATTTTCTGGGCGACAAGCGCCTGACGGATCTCGTGTTGAAAGCAAATGGCCTCGATCCGAAGAAATACGACAAGGATACGCTGAAGAAGATCTTCACCTCTGATCCTGACGACAAGAAGAGCTATCTCAACACCACGGCTGACGCCCGCTTCAAGGAGATCGTCGCTTCCTTCAATTTCGACAAGGACGGCAACCTGACCCGTGCCAAGATGGGTACGATCCAGGACAAGCAGGCCGAAGCAAATACGCAGCAGCAGTATGTGCAGATGACCCTGGAAACCCAGGAGGGCGAAAAGAATGATGGCGTTCGCCTGGCGCTCTATTTCAAGCGCAAGGCTGGTGACGTCACCTCGCTCTACCAGGTCCTCGGCGACAAGGCGCTTTATCAGGTCGTCCAGACGGCCTACAGCCTCCCGCAACAGATTTCGGCAATGGACGTAACCAAGCAGGTCGATCTGCTCAGCCGCTTCGTGAAGCTCGAGGACCTGCAGGATCCCAAGAAGGTCGACAAGCTCGTCAAGCGCTTCACGGCCATGTACGACATCCAGAACAACACGCAGCAGTCTCCGGCGCTCCAGCTCCTGACCGGAGGTACCGGCAAAGCCGCTTCACTGCTCTAGGGCCAATCGAAGCGTGAGCCTCAATCCTTGAGGCTCACCACCTTGTCCGGGTTCATGATGCCAGCCGGATCGAAGGCGCGCTTGATGCGGCGCATCAGTTCCATCTCGATTGCCGGCCGGATCGACGCCAACTCGTCACGCTTCAGCTGACCGATGCCATGCTCGGCGGAAATCGAACCGCCATGGGTAAGCACCAGCCCATGCACGATATGGTTCATCTCGTGCCAGCGGGCGATGAAGGCATCCTTGTCGGCACCGACAGGCTGCGAGATGTTGTAATGGATGTTGCCGTCGCCCATATGGCCGAAGGCGCAGATGCGTGCGCCGGGCATTGCCGCCATCACCGCCTCTGCAGCCTCGTTCATGAAGTGCGGGATCTTCGAAACCGG
>UCCS01000026.1 GCA_900470965.1 Hyphomicrobiales bacterium | reverse complement strand
TGTCGGCGCCTGCCCCGCCGTCCAGCGTGTCGTTGCCGGCACCGCCAGTCAGCTTATCGGCGGCCGCTCCGCCCTTGATAATATTGTCCAGTTCATTGCCGGTACCGGTGAAGGCGGCTGATCCGGTATAGGTCAGATTCTCCACATTGGCACTCAGTGTATAAGCCGCAAGGCCCGTCTTTACGGTATCGGTACCCTCGCCGGCATTCTCGACGACGATATCGCCGGTGCCGATGATATAGGTGTCATCGCCTGCCGCACCCTTCAGCGTGTCGATCCCTGCCCCGCCCGTCAGGATATTGTTCAGCGCATTGCCGATGCCGGTAAAAGTCGTCGTACCGGAGACGGTCAGGTTCTCGACATTGCTGCCGAGCGTATAGCTCGCGAAGTAGACCGACTGCACGTATACCGTATCGCTGCCCTCGTCGGCAGCCTCGGTGACCATATCCCCGCCATTGTCAACCCAATAAATGTCGTTGCCGGTACCGCCGGAAAGCGCATCAGCTCCCATGCCGCCATCCAGCCAGTCGTCGCCGGCGCCGCCAATCAGCGTGTCATTGCCGGCCCCGCCGATCAGCCTGTCGTTACCCGCACCCCCGTCCAGCACGTCGTTGCCGGCGCCCCCGGTGATCGTGTTGGCCAAGGCATTGCCCGTCCCGGCAAAATTGCCGATGCCAGTGAAGGTCAGGTCCTCGACATTGGCAATGTTGGTCAGCGCATAGGCAGAAAGCGCCGTCTTGACCAGATCCGTGTCTGCATTGGCAGCCTCGGTCACAACGTCGGCCAGATCATCGACAACATAGGTGTCGTTGCCCGCACCACCAATCAGGATATCGGCGCCCGCCTTGCCGTCCAGCGTGTCGGCGCCTGCTGCGCCAGTGATCACATTGACCGCGGCGTTGCCGGTACCCATGAACGACGTCGTCCCCGTATAGGTCAGGTTCTCGACGTTAACGCTGAGCGTGTAACTCGAAAGCGCCGTCCTGACCGTGTCCGTTCCCTCGTCCGTGTTCTCGGTTACGACGTCGTTTGCAACATCGACGATATAGGTGTCGTCACCCACCCCACCCGACATCCGGTCCAGTCCGGCACCGCCGTTCAATGTGTCGTCGCCGGCGCCGCCGGTAAGCGCATCATTTCCCGCATTGCCCCAAAGGGTGTTGTTCACCTCGTTGCCAACAATCGTATCGTTACCGGAGCCTGCCTGAACATTCTCGATCAGCGATGCCAGGTTGTCATGATAGAGAAGCGCATTGAAGATGTTACCGCGAGCATCGCCGCCATTCGAGCCACCTCCCAAGTAAGCCAACTGGAGTTGCGAAAAGACCGAGTACCCCCCTGGTCGCAAGTCGATTTGAAGGCTCGTGGTGTAGGCACTTAGATCATAGGTGTCGATGCCGCCGCCGTCCCAGATTGTTGCGAAGATCCTGTTCGCGTCCGGAGTAATGGCCGCGACTCCATTCACATAGGTCACGCCTTCGTTCGGCTTCCACTTGTAGACGGTATTGTCGCTGTTGGTCGTGTAATCCGCGCCGTACATTTCCTGCAGGGCGGCGATATCGAGCATCATGAAGGTCTGTGGCGCGCCATTCTGCTCGTATTTGTAACCACTCGCACTGTCTCCGACATATGTGCGGTAGGTCATGATCGTATATTCGATGGAATCGTAGGCACCGGGCACGACCAGCGAATTGCCTAGGTACGGTTCATGACCGTGTTTCAGACCGAGAGCGTGACCCAGCTCATGTGCCAGCGTGTGGCCTGCGTAATTGCCGAACTCCGGATAGCGATAATCATCTGCCGTACCGGCATATGTTGTCCCGAACCATATATCGCCAGCGGCACTATCCGGACTTGGGGTATACGCCCATGCAGTCGAGGGAACCCAAGATTGTGCAAACCGCACCGACGCGGTGTCCGCGCTCCCGGCCACAAAATCGGCGTTGGTAAATCCCTCTACGGAGAAGCCGTCATTTGCCGTGTTTCCGTAGGATTGCTCCATAAAGAACAAGGCAAAAGAGCGCTGTTGCGAGGAAATCGCGGAAAAGCCGTAATCCTTCTCGCCACTATAGGAGTACGAAATCGAGCTTGTGGGAAACGCATAGGTTATCGTACCGTCCCAGGCGTAGCCACTGAGAAGCCCGTCAATTTTCTGATCCCCCGTCAAGTTGACGTTCTTCGTGGGTGTAACAATGCCCGTCATGAAATCACCGCTTGCTCATACCGTCCTACCGTGTCCTGGGTCAGCTCATCTCCCCACGCGCACGACACTCGGCTGAAAATTGAAGTTAAGTCCGGATACACAGTAACGCCGGCAGCCCTGGCAATTGGCTTCTTGCGCTGAGTCAAAAGGCAAATCACGTCAAGAACATATTTTGCAGAAAACACGCCTTTCAGCCCCTAAAATTCAAGGTAAGTTCTATAATTTTTCAAAAAATGAGCAGATCTACTGCAGTCAAAGACATTTGTAGCCACTACCTTTATCGCTCATGGAGCGCCTCGTCAGCTATCTCAACCAACGGGGAAAACACATACTCCAATATTCTGCGCTGGCCGGTGCGCACCTCGGCGACAGCCGCCATGCCTGGAGATAATTTGACGTCCGCACCGTCAGCTTGAATGTGATCGCTTGCAAGGCGCAGAGTGACCGGAAAGACCAAATTCTGCATTCGCTCCGCAGTACCAAAAGCTGTACCTGACTGCCTTGCGATAGGGTCACCCTCATGACGGGTTGCGTCTGGCTCCGGAATGGCATCCGCTGCGACCTTCACGACGACGGCTGAAACCGTCCCGTAGCGGGTGAAGGGAAAGGCCTCGAGTTTTACGACCGCCTCCTGACCCACTCTGATGAAGCCAATGTCCTTGTTCGGCATATAGACTTCAAGCTCGAGCGTGCTGTCTTGCGGTACGATCCGCATCAGGTCCTGGCCAACGGTGACTACCTGCCCGAGGCCGGTGACAGACGAGGATTGCACCGTTCCATCAATCGGACTGCGCAACGTCATCTGATCGAGAGAATTCTGTGCCTTCGCCAGACGCTGCTCCAATTCGTCCGCGCGGCGCTCGGCATCGCCAAGCCTGTCAAGCTGATCACTCAGAAACGCGCCTTCTGCTTTCCGTTTCTCTTTTGCGAAGACATCGATTGCGGCCTCGGCGTCGGCAAGCTGCCCCTGCTGTATCGCCAACTGCGTCACCTGTTCCTTCATTGTTTCGGTTGCATCGATGACGCTTGCCATTGTGCCGGCATCCTTCAAAGCAAGCATGCTGCGCATCGCAACACGTTCCTTGAGGGTCTCAACGAGGGATTCCTGCGCGGCCACTGTCACTTTGAGCCGTTCACGCTCCACTTCCTTCTGATGCTGCTGCGCGCCGAGTGAGGCGATGGTCGCATGATATTTCTCGATATCGCCGCGCAGAATGCCGTTCTCGCGCTGCTGCAGCTCGAGGCCGGTATCCTTGTCCCAGCTGATTTCCGCAACCGATCCCACCGCCGGTTGCGAACGCACGAACTGGATGGCAGCCCTGCGCCGCTGAACCTCCGCCTTAACCGAGGCAAGGCCTTTTGCGGCGTCTCTCTCGTCTGCGAGAGCATCCGTAGGATCAAGTTCGAGCAGAATATCGGCGCGGCGCACGTGGTCGCCGTTTTGTGGCGGAAGTGTCTTCACCTTGCCCGTCAGCAACGGCTGCACGACCTTGACGCGGCCGGTCGGCTGGATCTTGCCTTGTGCTGCAGCGATAATGTCGATGCGGCCGAGATAGGACCAGACCAGCGCAACCGTGGTGAACAAACAGATGATCAGGATCAGCGTCATGCGTATGGGCGATGGTGGCGTTTCCAGTACCTCGAGGGCGGGCGCCAGAAATTCGTGATCTGCGCGCGTTGCCGGCCGTCGCGGAAGACCCAAATAGCGAGAGGCGTTCGCCGTTGCGCTCATGCCGCTCCCCTGTCGTTCTGCAAGGCCCAAAGACGCGAATAGAGCCCATCTGGCCGCCCCAGCAATTCGTCATGGCTGCCGACCTCGGCGATCCGGCCGTCTTTTATGCCGACAATCCTGCTGCATGGCCGGATCGCGGCAAGCCGGTGCGCGATGATGATCACCGTTCGGCCGCTGGCGATCTGCCCCATGTTCGCCTGAATGACCCTCTCGCTCTCGTAGTCAAGCGCACTGGTTGCCTCATCTAAGATCAATATCGGTGGATTTGTCGCAAGAGCCCGGGCAATAGCGATCCTCTGGCGCTGGCCACCGGAGAGGTTTGCGCCGCGCTCCTCGATCATCGTGTCATAGCCCTGCGGTAGCCTTGTGATGAATTCATCGGCGCCAGCGAGCTTGGCGACAGCAATGACTTGAGCCCGTTGCATTGCCGGGTTTGAGAAAGCGATATTGTCATGAATCGTGCGGTTGAACAGAAGGTTCTCTTGGAGAACTACTCCGATATGGCTTCGAAGCCAGGCGGGATCGAGTTGCGAAAGGTCCGCCCCGTCGAGAAGGATCTGCCCCTCTTGCGGAAGATAGAGCCGTTGGACGAGCTTGGTCAGCGTCGATTTTCCAGAACCGGAGGCCCCGACGATGCCAATCACCTCTCCGGGCCGGAGCTCGAGCGAGACGTTTTTCAGGACTTCCGGAGAGCCAGGCCGATAGCGGAAGGTGACATTTCGAAATTCGATATGCCCTCTTGGGGTCGGCAACGACAAGCGGATACCGGGCGGACGCTCCATCGGGGTGTTCAGTATGTCGCCGAGCCGATCGACGGAGATCTGCACCTGCTGAAAATCCTGCCAAAGCTGGGAAAGCCTCAAGACCGGCTGAGCGACCTGGCCGGCAATCATGTTGAAGGCGACCAGCGAGCCAACCGATAGATCGCCATCGATGACAGCCTTCGCGCCGAAGAGCAGAAGAGCTGCTGTCGAGAGCTTGCTGACATATTGGATGGCGTTTTGTCCGCCAGCGCTAAGCAGCGTCGTATCGAAAGCTGTCCGCACATAGGCTGCAAGCTTCTCCTCCCACTGTGCCTGCATTACCGGCTCCACTGCAGCAGATTTGACCGTGTGGATGCCGACGATCGCTTCGACGAGAAACTGCTGGCTCGCAGCACCCCGGTTGAATTTCTCCTTGACGAATTCGCGAAGCGGCGGCCTGACGGTCATACCGATCAGGATGTAGATCGGGATCGCAGCAATGACGATCAACGTCAGGCTCCACGAATAAGCGAAGAGAACCGCGATGAACACAAAGGTAAAAATGACATCAAGCGCCGAGAAAAGCCCCTGGCCAGTTAGAAATGCGCGGATCGTTTCAAGCTCGCGTACCCTTGCAACGGTCTGACCCGCCGAGCGCGTCTCAAAATAGCCGAGAGGCAGCCGCAGCAGGTGATGGAACAGCCGTTGCCCAAGTTCGACGTCTATCCGGTTTGTCGTGTGCGCCAACGCATAGGTTCTGAGATATTGAAGCACGACATCGAAGAGGCCAATGATCGCGATGCCTGCGACCAGAACAAAAAGCGTCGAATAACCTTTATGTGTCAGAACCTTGTCGACCACGACCTGAAAGAACAAGGGTGTGACGAGCGCAAATATCTGTATAAATAGCGACGCAAGCAAAACATGCGCCAGCGGCTTGCGGTATCGCCAGATGGATGGCACGAACCATTTGAAGCCGAACTCCCTGGGATCGGATCCTTCCCCTCCTATCCTCCGACCGACGAGGATCACACGCGAGCCGATTTCCGCCAATATATCTGAAGGAGCAATTTCGCGATCAACACGCGTTATCGGATCGACGAGCCTGTAGTTACCGGATGGATTCAAACCGCCGAGCACTTGAAAGGAGCCGCCGCGCGTTTTGACAATTGCCGGGACCGGCATTGATCGAAGGCGATGCTCCGTGACCCTCTCCACGACACGCGCCTTGAGACCGATAATCCCTGCTGCTCGCTGGATGTCGATGGCTTCGGATGCACGTCCCTTCAGCGCCAGATCGTGCTGAAGGCGGATTGGATCAGCGGCAATCCGATAGAACGCAGCGATACCGCAAAGCGCACGAAGACCGGAGTCGTGATGCTGCGGACCGATACCATCCATACGCGAAGTTATTCCCCCTTAAGTTGCAGATAGACACACCTGCCGCCGCGAACCATTCACTTTGAGCCTTCACCCACGATGTAGCTTAGTCAGAGCTACAACGCTATGGGGATATTAACGCGCACAAGTTTTCGGGATGGTTGTGGCTGAGAAATCACGAAAGACGACTAACAGAAGCTTGACTTGCTTCCGCCTTGTGCATCCGGACTTATTCAAATTCCTATCCAGGACTTTGTAAAGTCCGCGCACACACGCACATCAACCTCAGCGACAGACCTGCACAGTCTGCGCACTATTGACAGAGATCGCCTGATGTTCTTTGGCCGAACGGGAGGGAATGCTTGGTTTTGTTGGTTTGTTGGATGGGTATATCAACCGGCCTTCCTCGAACAGAAAGCGGTTTTTGATGAGCTGATGCGGCAGGGCTTGATTTCTGAGGTCTAAAGACGACTTCGGCCTCCCGAGGGAGGCCGAGAAGTCATTGGGATTGCCGGGCTTGTGGTTTCGTTT
>UCCS01000024.1 GCA_900470965.1 Hyphomicrobiales bacterium | reverse complement strand
TACGAACTGGGCGTCGTGCAACGAAACCAGATCGAGGGAGCCAATCTTGAAGGCCTTTGAGTCCGGCTGCTGCGGAGGCATTTGCGCGGAGGCGGAGGCTGCGATAGCCAACGCCAGCGACGAAGCCACGAACAATGTTTTGGAATTCGGCATGACGAGATCCTCTCACTTCGGGCGCGATGAAGTCAGTCTCCATCGCCAAGCCAGGTCACATCGCAATCTCGCGAAGATATCACTGCGATTCTAGCGGATGCAATTCAAGGAGCTGGCGTAGGAGTAGGATACCCTACTGCCTGCCCAGTTTCCAACTGTCCCCAGACGGGCAAGCTACGCCGTTGACGCGCATCACGCCGTCGAGCGATTGCCGACTGGTTACAAAACCGCGACATCCGTCCGGTCCATCGTTACTGGCATCGATCTGTTCGATAACGCCCGCGCTGCCTGTCGATGGGTTGGCCCAAGCGAGCGCGGTTGCCCCGACAGCACTGCGACCGACTGTATCTGCGATCACCGCTTGATCGGTCAAGGGCGCCTGGTGCGGGATTGCTGACTGGGCGAGGGGCGTCTCAAGCGGCTCGATATGTGAGCATGCCGTCAAAGCCGCGATGCTCATTGCCGAGATGAAGTGCTTCGGATTCATCGCCCGGATAAAGCGTTTTGCTTTTTGCATTTCAAGTTACTAATAGTTCATATTCTGGCGGGGTTTGATTGCCTTTACCGGAGAATGACGTTCTCGAAGATGGTTCACCCTGACATTCCGTCAGATTTTCTTCGACGGAGAGCATCGGCTTGGCCGGTCGTCGTATGCCAGCGTGGTCTGTCGCGGTCGTTGATGCCCAAGGGGTCTGTGTTCGGCCTGATCACAGATTGTCGATTTATAGTGTTGCGCCTGACACAATGATACCTAGCCCAGCAAATGTTTCCAGGCGACGAAACTCGGTTGGTTTGCGTACCATCTCGCTCGACCAAATGCCGGATCTTTTGGCGGCGGTGCTGAACGCTAGCCGGCCGACGTCGCGCGATCGAGTGCTGCGATGAGCTTCGCGGCGAGCGGGTGGTCGGAGCGCGGATTCTGACCGGTGATGAGCTCGCGATCCTCGACCACGTAGGGCTCGAAGTCGACTGGGTTGGTGGTCACGTCGCCGCCCGCCATCTGCAAAGCATCGGGCATCGTGAAGTACAGCTTGCCGCGAAGAATGTTCTCCTCGACGGACTTTTCTTCGCTGGCCGAGAAGACCGTCATCCTGTAGCCGGCATATTGCCAGCCTTTTGCCATCTCCGACGCCTTGACCATGTCGCGGATGATCAGAGCGGCCCGAAATTGCCTGGCATTCGGCATGGCGGCAAGGGACGCGATCGGGCCGTGGCAGAGGAAAGCCGTCGGCTTTTTGAGCGCATGGAAGTACCGCAGGATCTCGCCGAGTTCGGCGTCCTGCATGAGATCGACGACAGGCGCCTGGCCGCCTGGGAGGAACACCCCGGCATAATTTTCCAGCCCTTCCTCGATCACCGAGCGCAAACTGCGCAGCTCATTCATCGAGGAGTGTCTCGCAAAAAAAGTTCGAGACCGTTGATAGGCCTGCTCGTCGCCGCCGAAATGCTGTGCCGAATCCGAAACTTCGTCGATGTGCGGCTTCTTGCCGTTCGGCGTGGCCAGTACCACGCCATAACCGGCTTCAATGAGCGCCATGGCGGGCACGACCGTCTCGTTCAAATACGGACCCATCGGCCCCGCGCCCCCGCCCTGTATTGGATCACGCTCTACAGTAAATACCGCCTTGACGCCTCTCCATCTTTGAGAAATGCTAAGACGTCAGACCAATTTTTTGGATGGCGCTGCCTTAGAAAAGAACTTGGGGGACCATGAAGGCAAATGGTGGCGACAGGCCGGTAATCCGGCCGCTTCCGGCGATGGACCGGGCCCGTCAGGTGACGGAAGCGCTGGCGCATTATGTCGAGGATGCCCGGCTTCAGGCGGGCGACCGGCTGCCGGCGGAGCGTGAACTGATGGCAGCCCTTGCCGTCGGGCGGTCTACCATTCGCGAGGCAATTCGGCATTTTCAGGCGCTCGGCGTCATCGAGACGCGCAAGGGCAGCGGAACTTATCTGCTGAAACCGGTTTCTCGCGATACGATTCATATGCCGCTATCGTTCGAGACGCCGCATCTGCGCGATGTCCTGCTGCAGACGCTGGAGGTTCGCCGCGGCATCGAATGCGAGGCCGGCATGGTGGCGGCTCGGCGGCGCACGGCGAAAGATCTCGTCGTCATCGAGGAAAAACTCAACGAGATGGAGCGGGTGCATCTTTCCAAGGGCGCCTCAGGTCCGGAAGATCTCGCCTTCCATTTGGCGGTCTACGACGCCACGCACAATCCGCTGTTCCGCCAGCTTCTCGAACAAATGCGCGAGACCTTCGAGCGTTTCTGGACGCACCCTTTCGACCGGCAGGATTTCGCTCGCCGGTCCTTTCCCTTTCACCGCACCCTTTTCAACGCCATCACCGCCCAGGACACCGAGGCGGCACGGCGTGAGACACTGAAAATCCTCGACGTGGTCGAGGAAGACATCAAGGAAATGTCCCGATGACTGACGGCCTCGAACCGTTCGACCTCGCTTCGCTGATCACCGCCCATGACGAGGGCAACTTCGCCGAGGCGGTCGTTCCGCCGATCTTCCAGACCTCGCTTTTCACCTTTTCCGACTACGACGACATGATCGCCTCCTATCGTGGCGAAAAGGTGCGCCCGATCTACACGCGCGGGCTGAACCCGACCGTGCGCATGTTCGAGGAGATGCTGGCAAAGCTCGAAGGTGCCGAGGATGCTCTGGGTTTTGCAAGCGGCATGGCGGCGATCTCGTCTGCGGTACTGAGCTTCGTGGAGCCGGGTGACCGTATCGTCGCCGTCAAGCATGTCTATCCCGACGCCTTCCGCCTGTTCGGCACGATCTTGAAGCGCATGAAGGTCGAAGTGACCTATGTCGACGGCCGTGACGAAGAGGCCATCGCCAAAGCGCTGCCCGGTGCCAAGGTCTTCTATATGGAGAGCCCGACGAGCTGGGTGATGGAAGCTCATGATGTCGGCGCGCTGGCCACACTCGCCAAAAAGCATGGCGTCGTCACCATGATCGACAATAGCTGGGCGAGCCCGTTCTTCCAGCGGCCGATAACTCTCGGCGTCGATCTCGTCATCCATTCGGCCTCCAAATATCTCGGCGGCCATAGCGATGTCGTTGCCGGTGTCGTTGCCGGCTCGAAAGAGATGATCGCGCGCATCAAGGCCGAATCCTATCCCTATCTCGGTGGCAAGCTGTCGCCTTTCGATGCCTGGCTGCTGATCCGGGGCCTCCGGACCCTGCCTTTGCGCATGCGGGCGCACGAGGCGGCGGCCATGACGATCGCGCAGCGCCTGCAGGCGCTCGACGTGATCGAGCAGGTCTGTCATCCGGGCCTCGCCAACCGCCTGCCCGCCGGCCTCAACGGAACGTCGGGTCTCTTCTCGTTCATATTCCGCGAAGGCATCGACATCAGGGCCTTCGCAGATCACCTCAAGCTTTTCAAACTGGGCGTAAGCTGGGGTGGGCATGAAAGCCTGATCGTACCGGGCGAAGTTGTGCTGCAGCAGAAGGCACAGCCGAATTCCGCACAAGCCTTCGGCATCAGCTCGCGATCTGTGCGCCTCCATATCGGCCTCGAAGGAACCGAGGCCCTGTGGAGGGACATCGAGGAGGCGATTGCCGTCGCCTCTTAACCGAAACCTCACAACAACTACGGAGGGGAACCAAAAATGAAAAAGTTTATTCTCTCAACACTCTTCGCCACGATGATGGCGGGTACGGCTTTTGCGGACACCACGCTGAAGCTCGTGGAAGTTATCACCAGCCCCGAGCGCACCGAAACGCTGAAATCGATCGTCGGCAAGTTCGAAGCCGCCAATCCCGGCACCAAGGTCGACATCATCTCGCTGCCCTGGAACGAAGCTTTCCAGAAGTTCGCCACCATGGTTTCGGCGGGCGATGTGCCCGACGTGATGGAAATGCCCGATACCTGGCTGTCGCTCTATGCCAATAACGGCATGCTCGAAAGCCTCGAGCCCTATCTTGCAAAGTGGGAGCACACCAAGGAGCTGACGCCGCGCGCTCTGGACCTTGGCCGTGACGTCAACAACACCGCCTATATGCTGCCCTACGGCTTCTATCTGCGCGCCATGTTCTACAACAAGAAGCTGCTCGCGGAAGCGGGCGTCAAGGAGCCGCCGAAGACCATGGAGGATTTCACCAAGGCCTCCGAAGCCGTCTCCAAGCTCTCGGGCAAATACGGCTACTGCATGCGCGGTGGTCCGGGTGGCCTCAACGGCTGGATGATCTTTGCCGCTTCCATGGCCGGCGACAACAAGTACTTCAAGGAGGACGGCACCTCGACCATGAACAGCGAAGGCTGGGCAAAGGGTATCGAGTGGATGGTCGATCTCTACAAGAAGGGTTATGCCCCGAAAGACAGCGTCAACTGGGGCTTCAACGAAGTCGTAGCCGGCTTCTATTCCGGCACCTGCGCCTTCCTCGACCAGGATCCGGATGCGCTGATCGCGATTGCCGAGCGCATGAAGAAGGAAGATTTCGGCGTCATTCCGCTGCCGAAAGGCCCGGCCGGCAAGTCCTATCCGACCATCGGCTACGGCGGCTGGTCGATGTTCACGACGAGCCAGAACAAGGATCTCTCCTGGAAGCTGATCGCGACCCTCGAAGGGCCTGAGGGCAATATCGAGTGGAATAAGAAGATCGGCGCTCTGCCGGCCTATACTGCCGCGGAGAAAGATCCGTTCTACGCCGGTGACCAGTTCAAGGGCTGGTTCGAGGAGCTCGCCGACAAGGACACCGTTCCGACTGTCATGCCGACCTACCTCGAGGAATTCGCCTTCTTCAAGGATTCCATGGCGATCAAGACCTCGCAGCAGGCACTGCTGGGTGACATCTCCGCCAAGGACCTCGCCGATCAGTGGGCCGATTACCTTACCAAGGCGCAGCAGAAGTTCCTCGCCAAGAAGTAAGGTCAACTGCGCAAGCGGCGGCGGAGATTTTCCGCCGCCGCTCATGCAACGACAGACGGCGCGCCGAAGCGCCGCAAGGGGAAGTATCGGGTAATGACCATCACCGCTGACACGCTCGAGACGCGCCGCGACCGCCGGCCATGGCTACGCCGCCTGGCGGATGCCTCGGAGCCCTATCTTTACAGCGCGCCTTCGCTGATTCTGATCATCGCGGTCATGCTGGTGCCGCTCGTGGTCGGCGTTTCCTATGCCTTCCGTGATATACAGCTGCTCAACCCCTTCTCCGGCGGGTTTGTGGGAATCGAACATTTCCGCGAACTGTCCCGCGACGCGGCGTTTTATGGTGCCCTCAGAAATACGCTCTGGTGGACCGGCGCTTCCGTCATTCTGCAGTTCATCTTCGGCCTCATCCTCGCACTTCTACTCGACAAGCCATTCTGGGGCAGGGGTATCATTCAGGCTCTGGTCTTCCTGCCCTGGGCCGTGCCGTCGTTTCTTGCCGGCCTCAACTGGGCCTGGCTCTTCAATCCAGTCATCGGACCGATCCCGCACTGGCTCTTTGCACTTGGGCTGATGAACGAGCCGGGCAATATCCTCTCCGATCCGCAATATGCGATGTGGGGACCGATCATTGCCAATGTCTGGTGGGGCATTCCCTTCTTCGCCATCACACTGCTCGCTGCCCTCCAGGCGATCCCGCGCGATCTCTATGAAGCTGCCTCCATCGACGGTGCCGGCTGGTTCCAGCGCTTCTGGTCAATCACCCTACCGTTCCTCGCGCCGACGATCGCCATCACCGTGATGCTGCGCACTGTGTGGATCTCGAATTTTGCCGATCTCATCGTCGTCATGACCGGCGGCGGTCCGGCGGACAGAACACAGATCGTCGCCAGCTACATCTTCACCCAGGCCTTCAAGCGGCTCGATTTCGGTTATGCCTCGGCGATCGCGCTGGTGCTGCTGATCCTGCTTCTCGCCTATTCCATGCTGATCATCCTGCTGCGGCAGAGCCTGCTGGCCAAGGATTGAGCCATGAGACGTTCCATTCTCCCCACTGTCGCGCACCGTCTGGCGATCCTCGTCTATGTCGTTTTCGCGCTCTTCCCGCTCTTCTGGCTCCTGAAGGTCTCGGTCACGCCGAATGATCTGCTCTATACCGAGGGTGTGCGCATGTGGCCGTCGCGGACCACATGGGAGCACTACAGCTTCGTGCTGGAGCACAGCGCCTTTCCGACGTTCTTCAAGAACAGCGTCATCGTCTCGGCTTCGACGGCGGTGACAGTGACGATCTGCGCCGCGCTGTCAGGCTATGCGCTGTCACGCTTTAACTTCCGTGCGAAATACTGGATCGTGGCGCTGATGCTGCTGACCCAGATGTTCCCGCTCGTCATGCTGGTGGCGCCGATATTCAAGATCCTGTCGCCGCTGCATTTGACGAACAGCCTGACGGGTCTCGTTATCGTCTACACAGCCTTCAACGTGCCCTTCGCAACCTTCCTGATGCAGTCCTTCTTCGATGGCATCCCGAAGGATCTCGAGGAGGCGGCGATGATCGATGGCGCCACCCAGTTCACGGCCTTCCGGCAGATCATCCTGCCGCTGACCCTGCCCGGCATTGCTGCGACCCTCGGCTTCGTCTTCACGGCGGCCTGGAGCGAACTTCTCTTCGCGCTGATGCTGATCAACGGCAATGACGCGGCGACCTTCCCGGTCGGCCTTCTTACCTTCGTTTCGAAGTTCTCCGTGGATTTCGGGCAGATGATGGCGGCAGGCATCATGGCGCTTATTCCGGCCGGCCTCTTCTTCCTGCTCATCCAGCGTTATCTCGTCCAGGGCCTGACGGCCGGCGCGGTCAAGGGTTAGTCACATGGCATCGATCGACATCAAGAATATCCAGAAATCCTATGGTCATATGTCCGTGCTGCACGGCGTCGATCTGGAGATCAAGGACGGTGAATTCGTCGTGCTGGTCGGCCCGTCCGGCTGCGGCAAGTCCACGCTGCTGCGCATGATTGCAGGCCTCGAAGAGGTGACCGGTGGCGAGATCCGTATTGCCGGCAACCGCGTCAACGAGTTGCATCCGAAGGATCGCGACATCGCCATGGTGTTCCAGTCCTACGCGCTCTATCCGCACATGAATGTCGCCGGCAATATGAGCTACAGCCTCAAGCTCAGGAAGACGGCGAAGGAGAAGATCGCCAGCGCTGTTGCCAGTGCCGCCTCCAAGCTCGGTCTCGACCCGCTGCTCGAACGCCGGCCGAAAGCGCTGTCCGGCGGCCAGCGCCAGCGCGTCGCCATGGGCCGCGCCATCGTGCGCCAGCCGAAAGCCTTCCTGTTCGACGAGCCGCTGTCGAACCTCGATGCGCGCCTGCGCGAGCAGATGCGCGCCGAAATCAAGAAATTGCATGGCGACCTCAAGGCAACCTCGATCTACGTGACCCACGACCAGATCGAGGCGATGACGCTGGCGGACCGGATCGTCGCCATGCATGGCGGGGTCGTGCAGCAGGTCGGCAGCCCCTTGGAGCTTTACGATCGCCCCGCCAACCTCTTCGTCGCGGGCTTCATCGGCTCGCCCGGCATGAACTTCCTCGAGGCGAGCTATGAAGCAGGCGGCGTGAAGCTGAAGGACGGCACGATCGTGCCGCTCAACACGTCGCTGCCCTTGTCGAACGGCGAAAAGGTGACGCTTGGCATCCGGCCTGAACATGTCGTCATGACAGATGATGGGGCCGGGATTGCCGCCGACGTCGAGCTCGTCGAGCCAACCGGCTTCGGCATCATCCTGCATCTTTCGCTGCATGGCCTGCCGTTCAAGATCTTCACGCTCGATCGTGAGGCGTTGACTGCGGGGCCGAAGGTCAATGTCACCTTTCCGGCCAAGCATCTGCATGTGTTCAACGGTGAGGGCAATCGCGTCGATTGAACGGAAGGAAGGCGATAGAATGCAACTGTCGCTTTCGGCATACTGCCTTCCTCAGGGATCGAGGGGGGCGATATGCTTGTTGCGCAGATATCCGATATCCATGCCAGTCCAGATAGTCCGTCGCTGCTCACATTCGAAAGAGCAATCGATTGGTTAAAGGCTTTCCGGCCGGATGCGCTTGTTCTGACCGGCGACCTGGTGGATGACGGATGGCAACAGGGCTATCGTCAGATTGCGGAAGGCCTGCAAGTGCTGGATTTTCCCACTTATATCTTGCCAGGTAACGGCGATGATCAATCGGTGATGCGAGCCGAGCTTGCCGAAGTTGGCAACTGGGCAGACCCGTCGGGGTCGATGCATTTCCAGGCGGCTTTCAATGACGCGACCGTTATTGGCGTCGATGTAACGGTAGCCGGTCAAAGCCATGGCGATATCCGGCCGCATCTGTCGTGGCTGAAGAGCACGCTCGCCGATGTTGCGACGCCTTTTCTCCTCTTCATGCATCAGCCGCCGTTCGGCATCGGCATAGAAGTGCTCGATCAGGTCGGGTGCAGAAATGATGATGCGCTTCTTGAGCTTTTGAACGCGCGGGGATCTCCGCCGCTTGGAATTCTCTGCGGCCATGTTCACCGGCCAGTTTCCAGCAGAGTGGGCTTGATTGCCCTCCAGACATGCGGTTCGCTTTGCCCGCCCAATCCGCTTCTTCTCGGGGATCGGGCTGATCTTCCCGTTCTCGACGCTTCCTCCTTTCTGGTGCACGAGGTCACGAACGACCGGCTGCTATCGCATGTGGTATCGATGCAGACGCTCGCCGGCGCGTAGCCCGCTGGGAGCGGAAAAGAGCTTTCATCACAGGGCCTTCGATGGCTATATGATCAGAGGATGATCATGCTGGAATGGATATTATGACAGACACTGTTCTCGACCGTTTTCTCCGCTATGTCGTCATCGACACCCAATCTGATCCTGCCTCATCCACGCAGCCGACCACCGAAAAACAGAAGGATCTCGGCCGGGTTCTAGTTCGGGAACTCTTGGAGATCGGCCTTTCGGATGCGCATCTCGATGAGCACGGCTATGTTTATGCGACCATTCCGGCCAATACCGACAAGAGCGTGCCGGTCATCTGCTTCTGCTCGCATATGGACACTGCGCCTGACTTCACCGGCAAGAACGTCAAGCCTCAGATGGTGAAGGCCTATGCGGGCGGGGATATCCAGCTTCCTGGTGATCCGAGCCGGGTGATCCGTGTTTCAGAACATCCTGAGCTGAAGAATCAGATCGGCAACGATATCGTTACGACCGATGGAACGACCTTGCTCGGCGCCGACGACAAGGCGGGCCTGGCGGAAATCGTGGCTGCCGCGCAGATCCTCGTCAATAATCCCGGGATCAAGCATGGGACGATCAAGATCCTGTTTACGCCGGACGAAGAGGTCGGCCGTGGCGTCAATAAGGTCGATCTGAAGAAGCTCGGCGCGGAATTTGCTTATACGATGGATGGCGAAACCGCCGGCCATATCGAGGACGAGACCTTTTCGGCAGATAGCGTCGATATCGTTATCGCCGGCGTGGCAATCCATCCGGGTTTTGCCAAGGACCGGATGGAAAATGCCATCAAGATCGCCGGCGCGATTATCGATCGGCTGCCTAAGGAGATTGCGCCGGAAACGACCGAGGGGAAGCAGGGCTTTATCCATCCGACAGGGGTGGCGGGCTCGATGGAAAAGGCTGCGATCAGCCTCATCATTCGCGATTTCACTGACGAGGGTCTGACCGAAAAGGAGACCATGCTCGAAGCGATCGTCAGGGATGTGATGAAGGCCTATCCGGGCTCGACCTATCGTTTTGACGTGAAGGAACAGTACCGCAACATGAAGGTTGTGCTCGACCGTCATCCTGAGATTGTCGAGAACGCCGTCGAGGCGGTGCGCCGGGCGGATATGACGCCAGTGCGCGGCAGTATCCGCGGCGGCACCGACGGCTCGCGTCTTTCTTTCATGGGCCTGCCGTGCCCCAACATTTTCGCTGGCGGTCATGCCTTCCACTCACCGCTCGAATGGATCAGCCGCCAGGATATGGAAAAGGCCGTCAGGACGATCGTGGAGCTCGCCAAGGTCTGGGAAGAGCGCGCCTAGCGCTCTTCATTCTTCCGCAATCAGCTGCCGTTTGCCGAAATGCCTGGTCGCAACATCGCGCTGTCATAGGCAGGGCGCGGTGTCGGGATGGCGATAGGCGTGCCGGGTTCAGGCTCGATCGCGGTCGCTGCTGGTATCGGCAACGGGTTGGTACTTGCCGTCGCCGCGGGGTCTGGGGACGGGATCGGTACCGGAACATCTGACGGGATCAACACCTCGAATTGTGGCGGCAGCATGCTTTCGCCGGGCACATAGTTCATCGCGACTTCGTAGGACGGCAGTGGTGGCGGCGTTTCGAGCGTTCCATCTTCGTCGCGCTTCTCGTAGAAGGCGTTGCCGCCCGCGACCGTCACATAGTGCATGTTATTGTAAGGAAATTTCAATCCTGCGGTGTGGAAGAACATCGCGTCCTTCACGGCCGGATGGCGTTCGCCCTTCAGGATCGCGTCAACCGCGGTCGCAAGCTCAGGCTCTGCCTGCGGCTTGACCTCGCGTGTCATGACACCGGGCGCAAACTGCCTCTTCTGGGCGACGACGCCACAGATGGAATCGGCATAGGCGCCGGAGGTCAGCCTGTTCATGACCACACTGCCGACAGCCAGATAGCCATCCTCATCCGAATGCTGCGATTCGAAGTACATCGCCCGCTTCAGGCAGTCGCGATCTTTTGTGGTGTAATTGAAAGTGACCTTTGCCGGTTGAACCTGTTTCGATTTGGCTTTAACCGGCGCTGCCGCCGGTTTCGGTGTCGTCGTGCAGCTCGCGGCTGCCAGTCCTACGAATAAAATCCCGACCAGGGATTTTCCAAAGGAAATCTCCGCCCTCAACGCCAGGTGCCTCCTATTGGAATTAGTCCAGCCCTTTTCGATCTAAGCGAAAACGTTTTTACCCGGCATGTGACAAAAATACAAACAACCGGAGATCACAAAAATAACAAAGGGTTCCCGCCGAAATACGATTCTGGCGGGAACCGGTGATATCAATTCCGGAAAAGCTTCCAGCGTGTCGGCTTGAAGGCGACGCGGGACCGGTCGAGCCTGTCGGCTTCGCTCGGCGGAAGCTCGATCTCGATATGCGGGCGGTCCTTGCCGATGTCGAGTTCGATATGGCGGGTACCTGCGACGCGCCGGCTGGCGACTGGTTGGCCGGCGATGCAGTTCTCGGCGGATTCGCAGAGCCGGACATCGTGCGGGCGGAAATAGAGCTGCGCAGCACCATCGGCCTCGCTCTCGGCATTGAGGCCGAGCGAGCGACCCTCGAAGTGGATATCGCCGCCGGCGACCTCCACCTGCAGGCAGTTCGACTGGCCGACGAAGCCGTAGACGAAGGGTGAGTTGGGGCTGTCATAGACCTGGTCCGGCGTGCCGACCTGCTCGATTGCACCCTGGCTCATGACGACGACGCGGTCGGCAAGCTCCATCGCCTCATCCTGATCGTGGGTGACGAAGACGGTGGTGTGGCCGGTGCGGTCATGGATTTCGCGTAGCCATTTGCGTAGGTCCTTGCGCACTTGCGCATCGAGCGCGCCGAAGGGCTCGTCGAGCAGCAGGACGTTCGGCTCGACCGCCATGGCGCGGGCAAGGGCCACGCGCTGGCGCTGGCCGCCGGAAAGCTGCGCCGGATAGCGCTTTTCAAGACCCGAAAGCTGTACGAGGTCGAGCAGTTCCAGCGCTCGCTTGCGGATTTCCGCTTTCGGCGGACGGCGCGACGCATTGCGCACCTTCAGGCCGAAGGAGACGTTGTCGAGCACTGTCATATGGCGGAAAAGCGCATAGTGCTGGAACACGAAGCCGATATTGCGCTGCTGGACTGTCTTGCTCGACGCATCCTCTTCGCCGAAGAAGATCTGGCCCTCGGTCGGGCTTTCAAGGCCGGCGATAAGGCGCAGAAGCGTGGTCTTGCCGGAGCCGGAGGGGCCGAGCAATGCGATCAATTCACCTGAGCGGATATCGAGCGAGACATCGTGCAGCGCCGGAAAGCGGTCGAATTCCTTGCGTATGTTTTGGACGCGTACTTCCATTCTAATTCCTTCAGTGCCGCCGGCTGGCGGCGATTTCGGCGCTATAGCGCATTTCCAGCAGCGTCTTCAAAACAAGTGTGACGAGGGCAAGCAAGGCCAGAAGCGAAGCGACCGCAAAGGCCCCGGTGAAATTATACTCGTTGTAGAGGATTTCCACCTGCAACGGCATCGTATTGGTCTGCCCGCGAATATGGCCCGATACGACCGACACGGCGCCGAACTCACCCATAGCGCGGGCATTGCACAGCAGCACGCCGTAGAGCAGGCCCCATTTGATATTCGGCAGCGTGACGTGCCAGAAGGCTTGCCAGCCGCTTGCGCCGAGCGAAAGGGCCGCTTCCTCATCCTGCGTTCCCTGTTCCTGCATGAGCGGAATGAGCTCCCGCGCAACGAAGGGAAAAGTGACGAACATGGTGGCGAGGATCAGCCCCGGCGCCGCAAACAGGATCTTGATGTCGTTTACGCTCAGCCACTGGCCTAGCCAGGTGTTGGCGCCGAAGAGCAGCACGAAGACGAGGCCTGAAATGACCGGCGAGACCGAGAAGGGCAGGTCGATCAGTGTGGTCAGGAACGCCTTGCCCTTGAACTCGAACTTGGCGATCGCCCAGGCGGCGGCAACGCCGAAGGCGAGGTTCAGTGGCACACTGACGCCGGCGACGATCAGCGTCAGGCGGATGGCCGAGAAGGTTTCAGCATCCTGAAGGGCTGTGAAAAATGAACCGACACCCTTGCGGAAGGCCTCGACGAAGACGGCTGCGAGCGGCAGAAACAGGATCAGGAGCAGGAAGAGCAGCGAGATGACGACCAGCACGATGCGGGCGACCTTGCTTTCGGTGACGGCCGAATGAACCTTGTGCGCCCCGGCCGTCGAGGTGATTGCGACGGAATCAGACGCCATAACCGTACCTCCGCCTGCTCCAGCTCTGGATGAGATTGATGACGAGCAGCATCGTAAAGGAGATGATCAGCATTATAGCAGCAATACCCGTTGCGGCCGCGTAATTATACTCTTCGAGCTTGATGACGATTAGCAGCGGGGCGATCTCCGATTTGAATGGCAGGTTGCCGGCAATGAAGATGACCGAGCCGTATTCACCGACGGCACGGGCGAAGGCAAGGGCGAAGCCCGTCAGTACTGCGGGTGCAAGGCCCGGTAGCAGCACGCGTGCGATTGTCTGGAAACGATTGGCACCGAGCGTGGCGGCAGCCTCCTCCACTTCCTTGTCGATCTCTTCCATAACCGGCTGGACCGTTCGCACGATGAAGGGCAGGCCGACGAAGATGAGGGCGACGACGATACCGGCCGGTGTGAAGGCGATCTTGATGCCGAGTGGCGTCAGGAACTGCCCGACCCAGCCGTTCGGAGCATAGAGGGTTGTCAGTGCGATGCCGGCGACAGCCGTCGGCAGGGCGAAGGGCAGGTCCACCATGGCGTCGATAATGCGTTTGCCGGGGAACCGGTAGCGAACCAGGACCCAGGCAAGGATGACGCCAAAGACGACATTGAGACAGGCGGCGATGAAGGCGCAGCCGAAGCTGATGCGCAGCGCGCTCAGCGTTCGCTGGTCGAATGCAATGCCGAAGAACTTCTCCCAGCCGAGCGTGCTCGACCGCCAGGCAAGGCCGGACAGCGGGATAAGGACGATGAGGGTAAGCCAGATCAAGGTAAGGCCGAGCGCCAGTCCGAAACCCGGAATGACGCTCGGCCGCTTGAACCGCCACCGTGTGGGGTTATGTGCGCTCATAAGACCTATTATTGGGCAGGCTTGTAGATCTGGTCAAATACGCCGCCGTCGCCGAAGAATTTCGGCTGTGCATCCTTCCAGCCGCCGAAGTCGTCAATCGTGGCGAGCGTCAGCTTCGGGAAGCGGGCAATATCAGCCGGATCGGCTGCTTCCGGCTTGATCGGGCGGTAATAATGCTTTGCCGCGATCTTCTGGCCTTCATCCGAATAAAGGTAGTTCAGATAGGCTTCCGCGACCTTGCGGGTGCCCTTCTTGTCGACGTTGCCATCGACGATTGCGACAGGCGGATCGGCGCGAATCGAGAAGGCGGGGGTCACGATCTCGAACTGGTCGGGGCCGAGTTCCTCGAGCGAGAGATAGGCTTCGTTTTCCCAGGCGAGCAGCACATCGCCGAGGCCGCGCTGGACAAAGGTGGTCGTAGCGCCACGTGCGCCGCTGTCGAGAACCGGAACGTGCTGCAGGAGTTTGGTCACATAATCCTGCGCCTTGGCTTCGTCACCGCCGTTCGCCTGCTTGGCCCATGCCCAGGCCGCAAGGAAGTTCCAGCGAGCGCCGCCGGAGGTCTTCGGGTTCGGCGTGATGACCTGCACGTCGTCCTTGATCAGATCGCTCCAATCCTTGATGCCCTTTGGGTTGCCCTTGCGCACGAGGAAGACGATCGTCGAAGTGTAGGGGGTCGAATTATTCGGGAACTTGGTCTTCCAGTCAGCCGGGATCTTTCCCGTCGCCTTGGCGATCGCGTTGATATCGCCTTCGAGAGCGAGGGTCACGACGTCGGCATCAAGGCCGTCGATGACCGAGCGCGCCTGGGCGCCGGAACCACCATGAGAGGCCTGGATCGTTACGGCTTCGCCGGTGTCGGCTTTCCACTTTGCGGCGAAGGCGGCGTTGAAATCCTTATACAATTCGCGTGTCGGATCATAGGACACGTTCAGAAGCGTCTGGTCGGCGAAGGCCGGTGCGACGCTGCCGATCGCAAAGCTGCCTGCCATGACCGCGGCCGCGATGAGCCGGGTGAGCCTTAAAGTCTGCATGGGAACCCTCCGTGGTTATGCGCTAAACTCTATCAACTAGGTCGTATAATGAAACGAAGATTGTTCCGGTTCCGGGGACCAACCTTAGAAAGCCATCCCATTTTCAGCGGGTGATTGCGAATGGGACGTGCTGTCAGTTGGCCGCGGCCAATTAAGGCGCCACGCCACAGTCGTGATTTTTCTGCCACAGTTCGATCCTGAAAGTGGCATTGGTGTGTCGATTTTTAGTCATCTTTTGCAGCACTGACGTTTTCGAGTGCCTACATGGATTTCGGTCGTTGGGATTCGGCGACCGATGGTGGGGGTGTCCTTGAAGCACTGCTCGCCTCTTTCAAACCGTAAAAGGTCTTTCTGATGTCTATTAAAACTATCCTTCTTGGCTCTGTCGCCGCCCTTGCAGCGGTTTCCGGAGCACATGCAGCCGACGCTATCGTCGCAGCCGAGCCGGAGCCCGTAGAATATGTTCGCGTTTGCGACGCCTACGGGACTGGCTACTTCTACATCCCGGGCACCGAAACCTGCCTTCAGATTAGCGGTTACATCCGTTTCCAGGCTAACTTTGGCCAAAACGCCGGCGCCTCCGCAACCAACCCGAACGACTCCGACTGGGATGCCGTTACCCGTGGTCAGGTCACCTTCCAGACCAAGAACGACACCGAGTACGGCACGCTCACGGGCGTTATCACGCTGCGTACCAACGCTGACAACGCCACCAACCAGACCACCACGCTCGACGAAGGCTACATTGATATCGCCGGCTTCCGTGTTGGTAAGCAGTACAGCTGGTGGGATGACGATCTGAGCGGTGAGACGGACACGCTCTCGAGCAACGAGACGACCCACAACTCGATCCGCTATCAGTACGAGACCGACAACTTCGCGGCCGGTATCTCAATCGATGAACTTGAAGAAGCCTATGCCGAGAAGCCGGGCGAAGGTCCGAACAACTTCGGCGTTGCATCCCAGGTTTCCTTCAAGAGCGGCGCATTCAGCGGCTACCTGCTCGGTAGCTACGATTCCGACAACGAAGAAGGCGCCATCCGCGCAATCTTGTATGCCGACATCGGCCCCGGCACCCTCGGCCTCGCTGGCATCTGGGCCAGCGGCGCCAACTACTACTACGAAGAGTCCGAATGGACGATCGCTGCCGAGTACAAGGTGAAGCTCACCGACAAGTGGGCCGTTACCCCGGCCTTCCAGTACTTCGACAAGATCGATCTCGATGCCGACGGCAAGGGCTTCAGTGGCGGCAGCGCCTACACGACCGGCGTGACCGTCGACTACCAGATCGTTGAAAATCTGCGCAGCAAGCTCAGCCTTCAGTACCACGACGAAGAAGACGGCGACGACGAAACCTTCGGCTTCCTGCGTCTCCAGCGCGACTTCTAATAATAAAAAGGGGCCGAAGAGGCCCCTTGTTCTCGATTTGCCTTCCCCCCGCTACGGCGGGGAGAAGGTCGAGAGGGGATTTTCTCCTACACGCGTGAATCCGCGATGAAATCCGAGTAGAATTCATCGACACTTCTGGCCTTGCGCATGGCCGCCAGGACGCCTTCCGATTGAAGCCTGCGGGCGATAGCGGCAAGCACGTTCAGATATTCCCCGCGATTATTTTCCCCGAAGAGCAGTACGAAGGCGATGTCCGTCGGGATATCGTCGATCGCATCGAAATCCAGCGGCTGGGCGAAGCGGATCAAGAGACCGCGCGGGCTCGTCATGCCGTCGATCGCCGCATGTGGAACGGCGATGCCGTTGCCGATGCCGGTGGAGCCGAGCTTCTCCCGCGATTCGAGCGCTTTCAGCACGGTTTGGCCGTCAATGCCGAAGGCGTTGCCGGCCTTTTCGGAAATCGCCTGCAGCGCGCGCCACTTGGTCGTCACCGACAGGCCGATGAAGGTGTGCTCCGGCCGGATGATATTAGAGAGGTTCATTTCATTCTCGATGCTGTTTTCGGCAGGTATCAGTCAGGTTCACGGAGCCGATAGCCGACGCCGGTCTCGGTGGTGATATAGTGTGGCTGGTCGGGAATCTGCTCGACCTTTTGCCGCAGCTGGCGCACATAGACGCGCAGATACTGCACGTCCGCCGCCGGCCCCCATACCTGTTTCAGAAGAAATTGATGTGTCAGCACCTTGCCGGCATGCTGGGCGAGTACGCGCAGGATGTCGTATTCCTTCGGCGACAGCTTGATCTCCCTGCCGTCGACCTTGACGATGCGCTTGACGAGATCGATCGACAGACCGCCCGTCTGGAAGATCGCCTTTTCGCCCTGCTGCTGGAGCCGGTGGCGCAGCGCCACGCGGATACGGGCACCGAGTTCGTTGACGCCGAAGGGCTTGGTTACATAGTCGTCGGCACCGCTTTCCAGCGCCTTGACGATGCCGGCCTCGTCGGTGCGGCTCGACAGGATGACGACAGGCATGGTGAGCCCATCCTCGCGCCATTCCTGCAAAAGGTCATGGCCCGGCATGTCGGGAAGGCCGAGATCGAGCACGATGAGATCGGGCTGGTCGTCCTTGACGGACTGACGAGCCGCACCGGCATTCGGCGCTTCATGCACTTCATAGCCCTGCGCGGTGAGGCCGACGCGTAAGAGCTTGCGGATCGGGGGCTCGTCGTCGACGACGAGAATCTTGACGGCTGAACCGGTCATTTGAGTTCATCCAGTTTGGGAATGTCATTCGGTTTGGGGAGGCGGATGGTGAATACAGCGCCGGACCGGTCGGTCCGGTTGCCGGCGGTGATCGTCCCGCCCATCGCCTCGATGAAGCCCCGGCATATGGAGAGGCCAAGGCCGGTGCCGGCGCGTACCTGATCGCCCTTGCGCACGCGGTAGAAGGTGTCGAAGACACGGGTAAGGTCTGCAGGGGGAATGCCCGGGCCTTCGTCGGAGACCTGTACGACGACATTATCGGCATCCGCCCAACCCTCGATGCGGATGACGGAACCCTCGGGCGCGTATTTGGCGGCATTGTCGAGCAGATTGAAGAGGACCTGTTCGAAGAGAACAGGATCGACGCGAACCATGGGCAGGTCGGCAGCGATCGTCATCTCCGTCCTGTGATGGTCGAGGATCTTGGTGGCGCGGCGCAAGGCACTGCCGGCGATATCGCCGGTATAGTGCAGTGCATAATTCGGTTCCATAGCACCGGATTCGATTTTCGTCATGTCGAGCAGGTTTGCGATGAAGCGGTTGAGGCGCTCGGATTCATCGACGACGGTCGACAGAAGGTCGGTGCGGTCCTCCGCCGGCATGGAATCGAAATAGTCGCGCAGTGTGCCGGACGCGCCGAGGATCGCCGCAAGCGGCGTCTTCAGATCATGCGAGATCGAAGTCAGCAGGGCTGACCGCAGACGGTCAGCTTCCGCCGCAAGCTTGGCGCGGTCGACATCGGCGACGAGCTGAACGCGCTCGATGGCGAGTGCCGCCTGGTCCGCAAGAGCGTCCAGAAGACGCTGCTGCTCGGGCGTCAGCAGCGGGCCGTCGCGGCGGTCGCTGTCCAGCCCGATGACGCCGACGGCGGTGCGGCCGGTGCGCAGCGGTACATAGAGGCGCTTGGCACCGGGCAGAGTATCGGCACCCCGCCCGGCCGCATGATTATGCTCCCATGCCCAGCGGGCGGCGGCAATATCGGCGTCGTCGAGCGTATCGTCAGGCGGATAACCGGCCTTGACCGCGATGGAATTGTCCTCCGGCAGAAGCAGAACAACGCGCACCTTAAGCATCGAGGCGATCTGGAAGGCGGTTGCCCAGAGAACGTCATCGAGCGTGCCGGTGCCGGCGAGCTTCTTGGAAAAGAGATAGAGGTCTTCGGTCGTTCGCGCCCTCTGCCGGGCGGCGACCGCCTGCCGCTGCACCGTCGCCGTGAGATTTGAGGCGATAACGGCGACGCCGAGGAAGAAGAAGAGCGCCAGCACGCTTTCAGGATCGCTGATCGTCAGGGTATAGCGCGGTGGCAGGAAGAAGAAGTTGAAGGAGAGGGCACTGACGATACAGGTATAGAGCGCCGGCCTCAGGCCATGGATGACCGCGGATGTCAGCACCGCCATTAGGAAGACGAGCGCCAGATTGCGTACGTCGAGAACCTGGTCGAGCACCACACCGACGGCCAGCGCAACGGCGACATAGGCTGTCGAGAGGATATAGGCCCTGAAATTGAGTGTCGGCGCGCTCGGAGCCGCCTTGACGCCGCGCTGCGAAGCCGTGTCTTTCTCGTTTCCGGAAATGACATGAACGCTGATATCGCCGGCCCGCCGGATCAGCTCGTCGGTCGTCGAACGGTTCCACCACCCCTCGCGCCAGGCCGGCTTCTTCGGGGCGCCGATGACGATGTGGGTGACGTTGTTGGCGGTGGCGTGCCGCACCAGCTCTTCCGCCACTTCGCGACCGGGAATGGTGATTGCTTCACCGCCGAGCTGTTCGGCAAGCCGCAAGGTGGCTGCGATCGTGTCTCGCTGCGTTTCCGAAAGATTGATGGAGCGATTGGTTTCGATATAGACGGCGGCCCAGGGGCCACGTAGGCGCGAGGCCATGCGCGAGGCATAGCGGACGAGCGAGGCAGAGCGGGGATGCTCGTCGATCGACACCAGCACGCGTTCGCCGGCGGCCCACGGGCCGGAAATCGCATGCGCCTGCATATGGGTCAGCAACTGGTCGTCGACGCGCTGGGCGGTCTTGCGCAGGGCGAGTTCGCGCAGCGCCGTCAGGTTGCCGGGCGTGAAATAATTGGTCAGCGCGCGCTCGGCGGTCTTTGCCACATAGACCTTGCCATCGTGAAGACGCTTGATGAGGTCGTCGGGTGTCAGGTCGATGATCTCGATATCATCAGCCATGTCGATCACAGAGTCCGGCACGGTTTCGCGCACCCGGATGCGGGTGATCTGCGAAACGACGTCGTTCAGGCTCTCCACATGCTGGATGTTCAGCGTCGAATAGACATCGATGCCGCGGTCGAGCAGTTCCTTGACATCGAGATAGCGCTTCGGATGGCGGCTGCCCTCGGCATTGGTATGGGCGAGCTCGTCGACGAGAACGAGATCGGGCTTGCGGGCGAGAATGGCATCGAGATCCATCTCTTCGAGCGACTGGCCGCGATACGCGATCTTCATACGCGGAACGATCTCGAAACCGGCAAGCAGCGCCTCGGTCTCCTTGCGGCCATGGGTTTCGACGACACCGATCACCACGTCGAGGCCATCGGCCATCTTGGCATGGCCCGAGACCAGCATCTCATAGGTCTTGCCGACGCCGGGTGCAGCGCCCAGGAAGATCTTCAGGCGCCCGCGCGACTCCGCCCGAGCCTTTTCGAGAAGCGCATCGGGAGAGGGCCTGCCGGCCTGGTCGCGGTTGTCGTCTGGCATGCGGTTCGGTCTTTCTTCACGAGCAAGCCCCGGCCCGCTTGTCGCGCTCCGGGGCTCTCAACCTTTACTGAGTCATAGAAGCATCAAGGCTCTGGTTCAACGCCAGAACATTGACAGTCGGCTCGCCGAGCAGGCCGAGTTCGCGGCCTGTGACAGCCGCATCGACCAGCGCCTTGACCTTGGCTTCATCGACACCGCGGGCTTTGGCGACACGCGGCACCTGGAAATAGGCGGCATCCGGCGAAATATGCGGGTCGAGGCCGCTGCCCGAGGCGGTGACGAGGTCGGCTGGAACCTCGGCATTCGGGTTGGCTGCCTTGGCCGCATCATAGTCGCCTTTCACGCGGTCGATCAGCTTCTGGCTGGTTGGGCCGAGGTTGGAGCCGGAGGATGCAGCGGCATTGTAGCCGTCACCCGCGGCAGACGGGCGGCCGTGGAAATACTTGTCGCTGGTAAAGGCCTGGCCGATCAGCGTGGAGCCAATAACCTTTCCGTCCTTTTCAACAAGGCTGCCATTTGCCTGGAAGGGGAAGATGGCCTGAGCGGCACCCGTCATGGCGAGCGGATAGAGGAGGCCGGTGATGGCCGTGGTGGCAACGATCATGACGATTGCCGGGCGAAGTTCTTTCAACATGGACTTTACTCCTTAGGCGAGGCCGACGGCGGTGATGACGATGTCGATCGCCTTGATGCCGATGAAGGGGACGATGATGCCGCCGAGGCCGTAGATGAGCAGGTTGCGGGAGAGCAGCGCACCGGCACCGATCGGGCGGTAGCGGACACCCTTTAGCGACAGCGGGATCAGCGCGATGATGATCAGCGCGTTGAAGATGATCGCCGACAGGATGGCGCTCTGCGGCGTAGCGAGACCCATGATGTTGAGCACGCCGAGCTGCGGGTAGAAGGTCAGGAACATCGCCGGAATGATGGCGAAGTACTTGGCGATGTCGTTGGCGATCGAGAAGGTCGTCAGCGCACCGCGGGTCATCAGCAGCTGCTTGCCGATTTCGACGATCTCGATGAGCTTCGTCGGGTCGCTATCGAGGTCGACCATGTTGCCGGCTTCGCGGGCTGCGACCGTGCCGGTGTTCATGGCGACGCCGACATCTGCCTGGGCAAGCGCAGGGGCGTCGTTGGTGCCGTCACCACACATGGCGACCAGCTTGCCCTTGGCCTGTTCCTCGCGCATCAGCGCCAGTTTCATTTCAGGCGTTGCCTGAGCGAGGAAGTCGTCGACACCGGCTTCTGCTGCGATGGCAGCCGCCGTCAGCGGATTGTCGCCGGTGATCATCACGGTACGGATGCCCATGCGGCGAAGCTCTGTGAAGCGCTCGCGGATGCCGCCCTTGACGATGTCCTTGAGTTGAATGACGCCAAGCAGCTTGCCGTCGCGGGCAACAGCAAGCGGTGTGCCGCCGGCCTTGGAAACCTCATCTGATATCGACTGCAATTCGCGGACGACTTCAGCGCCATTCTTCGAGGAGGCATCGCCATTGACGTAAGCCAGCACCGCATCGACGGCACCCTTTCGGATCGACGAACCGTCAAGGTCGACACCGCTCATGCGGGTCTGGGCAGTGAAGGGCACGAAGCTGGCCTTCAGGCTCACCATGTCGCGGCCGCGGATTGCATATTTCTCCTTGGCGAGCACGACGATGGAGCGTCCCTCAGGCGTTTCGTCGGCAAGCGAGGCAAGCTGGGCCGCATCGGCGAGATCCTGCTCTGAGATGCCGCGGACCGGGCGGAAGCTGGTGGCCTGGCGGTTGCCGAGGGTGATCGTGCCGGTCTTGTCGAGCAGCAGCGTGTCGACGTCACCGGCCGCTTCGACGGCGCGGCCGGACATGGCGAGCACGTTGAAGCGGACGAGACGGTCCATGCCGGCGATGCCGATTGCCGACAGCAGGGCGCCGATGGTGGTCGGGATCAGCGTGACGAAGAGTGCGACGAGCACGATGATCGGGATCGAACCGCCGGCATAGGCAGCAAAACTCGGGATCGTTGCCGTGGCGAGAACGAAGATCAGCGTCATGCCTGCAAGCAGGATATTGAGGGCGATTTCGTTTGGCGTCTTCTGGCGTTCGGCGCCTTCGACGAGCGCGATCATGCGGTCGATGAAGGTGGAGCCGGCAGCAGCGGTGATGCGGACGCGGATCCAGTCGGAAAGAACCTGCGTGCCGCCTGTCACGGCCGAGCGGTCGCCGCCGGATTCACGGATAACAGGGGCGGACTCGCCTGTTATGGCCGCTTCGTTGACGGAGGCGACACCTTCGACGACTTCGCCGTCCGAGGGGATGATATCGCCGGCCTCGACGAGGACGAGGTCGCCGACCTTCAGGCTCGTGCCGGGCACCATGCGATAGCCGCTACCGTTGTTGGCGGTCAGCAGCTTGGCCTGGGTTTCGGTACGGGCCTTGCGCAGCGAGTCGGCCTGCGCCTTGCCACGGCCTTCTGCGACGGCCTCGGCGAAGTTGGCAAAGAGCACAGTGAACCAGAGCCAGAGGTTGATCTGGAAGGAGAAGGCGAGATTGCCGTTGCCTGAGACGAGGTCGCGTAGGAACAGAACGGTGGTCAGCGCCGAGACCGTAGCCACGACGAACATGACCGGGTTTTTGGCAAGCGCGCGGGGGGTGAGCTTGGTGAAAGCAGCACCCACGGCCGGAATGAGAATGCGAGAATCCATGATGCTCGCGGATTTTGCCTGGCTCATAAGAGACTCCAGCTTTGAAACGAGGATGGCGAACCGGATGGCCGGTCAGCCCTGTAAAATTCTGATTGCGCAGACGATGACGAGCAGGCCTGCCATCATCACCAGGATGATGTCGGTGCCCCGTGCCAGTCGCTCACGTTCACGTCCCGGCGTACCGGGACGTGAATTGAAGGCTTTGCGGAGCCTGTGACGGAGGATCATCGCATCACCTCAGAAGGTCTGACCGGCGACCATGACCAGGTGCTCGACAACAGGGCCAAGGGCCAGCGCCGGGAAGAAAGTCAGGCCGCCGACGATCAGGATGGTGCCGACGAGCAGACCGACGAAGAGCGGACCGTCAGTCGGGAAGGTGCCTGCCGAGGCTGGTACCGTCTTCTTGGTGATCAGTGAGCCTGCGATCGCAAGCGCCGGGACGATGACCAGGAAGCGACCCATCAGCATGCCGATGCCGAGCGTCACGTTGTACCAGGGCGTGTTGCCCGTCAGACCGCCGAAAGCCGAGCCGTTGTTGGCCGCAGCCGACGTATAGGCATAGAGGATTTCGGAGAACCCGTGCGGGCCGGCCGTGCCGATCGAGGCGACTGCCGAGGGCAGCACGCTGGCGATCGCGGTGAAGACCAGCATGGCGAGCGGCAGGCAGAGGATGGCGAGAACGGCCATCTTCATCTCCTTCGCCTCGATCTTCTTGCCGAGATATTCCGGCGTGCGGCCGACCATGAGGCCTGCCACGAAGACGGCGACGATGATGAACATCAGGATGCCGTAGAAGCCAGCGCCGACGCCGCCGACGATGACTTCGCCGAGCTGCATATTGATGAGCGGGATCAGACCGCCAAGCGCCGTGAATGAGCCGTGCATGGCATTGACCGCGCCGCAGGAAGCAGCCGTGGTGATGACCGCAAACAGCGAGGACATGGCAACGCCGAAGCGGACTTCCTTACCTTCCATATTGCCGCCGCCGAGACCGAAGGCATGCATCAGCGGGTTGCCGGCAGCTTCAGCCCAGTAGGTGATGCCGACGCCGACGATGAAGAGCAGGCCCATGGAGGCGAGGATCGCCCAGCCCTGACGCTGGTTGCCGACCATGCGGCCGAAGACGTTGGTAAAGGCTGCGCCGATCGCAAAGATCGACACCATCTGGATCATGTTCGAGATATTGTCGGGGTTCTCGAAGGGATGGGCGGAGTTGGCATTGAAGAAACCGCCGCCATTGGTGCCGAGCATCTTGATGGCAAGCTGCGAGGCGACGGGGCCGACGGCGATCGTCTGCTTGGCGCCTTCGAGCGTTGTCGCATCGACATAGGGGCCGAGCGTCTGCGGCACGCCGAGCCAGACATAGGCAAGCGTCAGCACGATGCAGATCGGCAGCAGAATGTAGAGCGTGGCGCGGATCATATCGACCCAGAAATTGCCGATCGCCTTGCCCGATGCGCGCGAGAAGGCGCGGATGAACGCAACGGCAATCGCCATGCCTGTCGCAGCCGACACGAAGTTCTGGACGGTGAAGCCCATCATCTGTGTCAGGTAGGACATGGTGCTTTCGCCACCGTAATTCTGCCAATTGGTATTGGAGACGAAGCTGACGGCGGTGTTGAAGGAGAGTTCCGGACCGACGGCGGCCATGCCGGCCGGGTTGTAGGGCAACGTGCCTTGCAGGCGCATCAGCGCATAAAGCACGATGACGCCCATCAGGTTGAACATCAGCATGGCGAAGGCATAGGAGGTCCAGTGCTGGTCTTCGCGTTCGCTGGTGCCGGAAACGGCGTAAAGTCCTCGTTCGATCGGAACGAGGACCGGTGAAAGGAATGTGCGCTCGCCGCTGAAGACACGCGTCATATAGCCGCCGAGCGGTTTGACGAGCATGAGGACGATCCCGCAGTAAAGCAGAATCTGAAGCCATCCGTTGAGGGTCATGGGAGGAAACTTTCAGTACCCGGCTGCTTCAATCAGAAGCGCCGGCTCTTTCAGAAACGTTCTGGGCGGATGAGAGCGTAGGTGAGGTAGACGGTGAGAAACACGGTCACGGCACCGCTCAAGATATAATCGAGGGTCATCTGTTCTCTCCTGTCAAAGCCTGTCGCAGGCGCGCGTATAGGCAAAGCAAAGTCCGAAAAATACGATTGCAGTGCCGAGTAGAATTATATCCATCATCGATCTTGACTCCGGTTTGTTATTCTTGGAGTCAGACAAGACAAAGGGCGCCGGCTCAGTGGAAGCGACACCTTTTATGCTTTCTGGCGTGGAGATGATCTTTGCGATCACTCGGACATTAATATGCGGCCGAAGTGCATAAAGGTTCGAGATTGCATCGGGGGCATCAATATAAAAATCTTATAAATGCCTTTATGCGGTCAAAACGCGCTTATGCGGCCGGATAGACAAAAAACGCCGTGCCCGGACGGCACGGCGCTATTTCGAACAGCTTGATATCGGAACGTTCAGGGATCAACCCGGAACTGGTAGTGGCCCTCAGCACTGTGGCCGTCCATCGAGAGTACGCGCCAGTTGAGCGTATAGACGCCAGGCGCCATGGACGGATCGAGCGGGACCTTGAAGACGGAGCCTTCCGGTCCCGAAAGAAACGGCTTGCCGGTCGGCAATGTCAGGCCCTGGGCATCGAGAAGGGTGGCGGTCGAGCGGGCGAGATCGACAGGGCCGGTGAAGGTGAGCTCGAGATTGGCCGGCACCAGCTTTTCTTCCTGCTGCGGCGGCGGAAGCGATGCTTCTTCGATCGCCGCAGACGCCTCGTTTGCGGCAAAGAGAAGAGATGCGAACAGGCAGAATGACACAATCGATTTCATGACGGTCTTCCTTACATTGCCGATCCGCATGGTGTCGGGAGCGTCATGCACCCGCCGCGCCATGCCGTCGCATGCTTAATAACGCTGCGGAGGGCGATTTCGATCCCGCGCCCGTGCAATAACCCGCACTGGCTGCGGTTGGCGGCCTTGCTGGAGTGAAGCAACGGCCTCATCCACCAGGTTGTGCCAGAATTCGCGGAGCTGTCGCGTGATCCGCGAGTTGGAAGACAGGTTTCTGCCGACATTATCGTTGTCGTGCGTCATCGCTTCACTCCTTTCCACTTTGTCGTGGTCCTTGATGGTAAATGTAGTCCTCGCCGGGCCTTTCCGGAATCATACGGACGTCTAGTGCGAGCTTATCTTTCGGGTGATAATCATGTGAGCATTTCGTCACATAATGAGCAAAAGCCTGATGGAGATGATTGAATTGCTCCGCCTTGCGGTCTTATAGTCGCCGCAACGGCGCCCCATGAATCGCGGGAGCCATAGGGAAGGAAACCGATCATGACCAAAGTCCGTGCGCTGGTACTGGAGCGCCAGCATGAGCTTGCGCTTCGCGATATCGATCTGCCTCTGGAGACAGGGCCTGGGCAGGTGAAGATAAAGATCCACACCGTGGGTGTCTGCGGCTCCGACGTGCATTATTACACGCATGGCAAGATCGGCCCCTTCATCGTCAACGAGCCAATGGTGCTCGGCCATGAGGCGGCAGGCACTGTGGTCGAGGTCGGCTCCGGTGTGACGCATCTGAAGGTCGGCGATCGCGTCTGCATGGAACCCGGTATTCCCGATCCCAATTCCAAGGCAAGCCGGCTCGGCATGTACAATGTCGATCCGGCCGTTGCCTTCTGGGCGACGCCGCCGATCCATGGTGTCCTGACGCCTGAGGTCGTGCACCCGGCCAATTATACGTTCAAGCTGCCCGACAATGTCAGCTTCGCCGAAGGCGCGATGGTCGAGCCTTTCGCGGTCGGAATGCAGGCCGCCACCAAGGCGAAGATTGCACCTGGCGACACGGCCGTCGTCCTCGGCGCCGGCCCGATCGGCACCATGGTTGCGATTGCTGCTCTTGCCGGCGGCTGCGCCCGCGCGATCGTTGCCGACCTCGCCCCGCCGAAGCTCGATATTGCTGCACAGTACCAGGGCGTTATACCGGTCAATATCCGCGAAAAAAACCTCGCCGAGGAAGTCAGCCGACTGACCGATGGCTGGGGTGCGGATGTGGTCTTCGAATGCTCGGGCTCACCGAAAGCCTGGGAGACGATCATGGCGCTTCCGCGCCCCGGCGGCGTCATCGTCGCCGTCGGGCTGCCGGTCAACCCTGTTGGCTTCGACGTCTCGACGGCCTCCACCAAGGAAATCCGCATCGAGACGGTGTTCCGCTACGCCCATCAGTATGAGCGCTCGATCGCCCTTCTCGGATCGGGTCGTGTCGACCTTAAGCCGTTGATATCAGAGACCTTCACCTTCGAGGATTCGATCAAGGCCTTTGACCGCGCGGTCGAGGCGCGTCCGACGGATGTCAAGCTGCAGATCGTCATGGACTAAGGCCCTTTACGGGTACTTGATCCCCAATTTCCTCTTGCGAAGCACCAGCGCCGCGCCCGCGATGAGGGCCGCGGCGCCGAGTGCGATCAGCAGATGATGATGCAGCGGCAGGCGACCGAATATCTGGTGAATCCCGTGCCCAAAGGCATAGCCGAGTGCCGTGAAAAGCTGGCCCCAGATGAGCGCCGCCAGAAGGTTGAGCACGAGGAACCTCTGCGTCGATATATGCGTCGTGCCGATGACGATCGGGCTGATCGTCCGCAATCCCACCAGAAAGCGGAACGCAAAAATGAAGCCGGTCGGATATTTTTCGAGAAGTTGCGTGACCCGTGCGAGCGCCGGCGTCTCCATCACGCGGCGAACGAAACTCCATTGGGCGGCATAGCGGCCGGCAAAGAACCACATCTGATCTCCGGCGAATGATCCCGCCGAGGCGGCCATTGAGGCGGCCCAATAGGTCAGAAGGTCGCGATGCGCGATGACGCCGCCGAGAAAGGCGGCAGTTTCACCCTCAAAGGCGGTGCCGAGAAAGATCGCCGGGAGGCCGTAATTTTCGATCAGCAGTTCGATATTCAATGACCGGTCTCCCGCTGATTGCGATCTTCGGGATCAGATCGCCTTCAAATCACCCAGCAGCGTCGGGATCAATTCCGAAACGGTCGGGTGTATCGGCACGGACCACCGCAGCACCGGATAGGTCGTGCCGGCATTCATGGCATCGATGAAGCCGTGGATTGCCTCGTCGCCTTCGATGCCGAGAATGGCTGCACCCAGGATTTCCTTGGTCTCGGCATCTGCGACCACCTTCATGAAGCCCTTGGTTTCGCCGCGCTCATTGGCGCGGCCGACCCTGCTCATCGGCCGCGTCGAGACCATGATCCTGCGGCCTGAGGCGCGTGCCTGCTTTTCCGTCATGCCGACGCGGCCAAGCGGCGGATCGATATAGAGGGCATAGGCCAGAATGCGGCTCGAAACTTTGCGGTCGCCACCGTCGAGCAGATTGGCGGCGGCGATCTCGAAGTCATTGTAGGACGTATGGGTGAAGGCGCCGTGGCCGTTGCAGTCCCCGAGCGCCCATATGCCTTCGACATTGGTGGCCAACCGGTCGTCGACGGTAATGAAGCCGCGCTTGTCGGTGGCCACACCCGCGGCATCGAGGCCGAGGTCGTCGGTATTCGGCGTCCGGCCGGTGGCGACAAGCACATGGCTTGCCTCGATCGTTTCGGAGTCGGCTGTGACGGTCACACCATCGGCGCCCTTGGCAAAGCGGATGTCCTTGACGTCGATATGGATCTTTATGCCCTCGGATCTCAGGATTTCGGCGATCGCATCGGAAATATCCTCGTCCTCGCGGGAGGCGAGTTTCGGGCCGCGCTCGATCACCGTCACCGCTGTACCGAAACGCCGGTACATCTGTGCGAATTCCAGGCCGATATAGCTGCCGCCGATAATGGCGAGATGCTTCGGCAGGCTGTCGAGATGGATGATGCCGGTGCTGGTCAGATAATCGATATCGGCAAGGCCCGGCATATCGGGGATCGTCGGGCGGGCGCCGACATTGAGGAAAATCTTCGGTGCCGTCAGCGTCTCGCCGTTGACGACGACTTCTTTCGGGCCCGTGAAGCGGGCATGGCCGTAGATGACGGTCATGGTTTTCATGCCACCGAACCAGCCGCTCAAACCGTTGCGGGCATTCATGATGATCGTCTCTGCGCGATCGCGCACGGTCTTCATGTCGATTGCGATTTCGCCCGGGATCTGCACGCCGTAATCGGCGCCACGCCGCGCCACATGGGCAGCGCGGGCGCTTGCTACCAGTGTCTTCGTCGGCATGCAGCCTGCATTGACGCAGGTGCCGCCGAGGAACTTGCGCTCGATCAGCGCCACCTTCATGCCCGTTTCCGCCATGCGGGCGGCGAGGAATGGGCCGGCCTGGCCGGCGCCGATGACGATTGCGTCGAAGCTCTTCATCAGACTGCCCACGCGATGATAATGGCGCCGATGACGGCAACGGCATCCTCGATCAGGGCCGCCGGACGATCCTGGCCGAAGGAGGCTGCGAGCTTGCCGCGGGCGGCTGCACCGCCGAGCGTGCCGATGACCGCGCCGATGATGCCGGCGATCAGGCCGGCGAAGAGCAGACTGCTTGCGGCGCCGATGACGGCACCGCACAGCGCGCCGACGATGATGCGGGTGGCGAACTGGATCGGCACCTTGCGCGAGGGGGTGGAGGGTAACTGGTCGGTGATGAGCTCAATGATGGCAAGCGCCGTGAATATCCACGGTGTCCACTGGTAGCCCATGAAGGCAAGCGGCGTCTGAGAGATATCGAACCAGCCGAGTGCTGCGCCCCAGGCGATGGCGGCAGGTGCGGTCATGGCGCGAAGACCGGCAATGACGCCGATCAGAAGTGCGAGCAGCAGAAACATATGCAAATCCCCCTTGCACCGCAGGCCTCTCTGCCGCGGCAAGGGGAGGTTTGCACATTGTTGTCAAGGTTGCAATTCGCCTCGCGCGCGACTGAATTAGTTGGAGAAGGCGGCAATGCCTGTGATCGCACGACCGAGAATAAGCGCATGAATGTCATGCGTTCCCTCGTAGGTGTTGACCACTTCGAGATTGACGAGGTGGCGAGCGACGCCGAACTCGTCGGAAATGCCATTGCCGCCCAGCATGTCGCGGGCGGCACGAGCAATCTCCAGTGCCTTGCCGCAGGAATTGCGCTTGAGGATCGACGTCAGTTCGACGGGCGGATGACCTTCTTCCTTCATGCGGCCAAGACGCAAACATCCCTGAAGCCCGAGCGAGATTTCGGTTGCCATATCGGCAAGCTTCTTCTGGATGAGCTGGTTGGCGGCGAGCGGCCGGCCGAACTGCTGGCGGTCCAGCGTATATTGCCGGGCCGTCGCATAACAGGCTTCAGCTGCACCCAGCGCGCCCCAGGCGATGCCGAAGCGAGCGGAGTTGAGGCAGGTGAAAGGTCCTTTGAGGCCGCTGACGTCGGGTAGCAGATTCTCTTCCGGCATGAAGACATTGTCCATGACGACTTCGCCTGTGATCGAGGCACGAAGCCCAACCTTGCCCTGGATCTTCGGGGCTGAGAGACCCTTCCAGCCTTTTTCCAGGATGAAACCGCGGATGAGGCCATCCTCGGTCTTTGCCCAGACGACGAAGACATCGGCAATCGGCGCGTTCGAGATCCAGGCCTTGGAGCCCGTCAAGCTATAACCGCCGTCAACCTTCTTTGCCCGCGTCGCCATGGAGCCCGGATCGGAGCCGTGATTGGGCTCGGTCAAGCCAAAACATCCGATCCATTCGCCGGTCGCAAGTTTCGGCAGATATTTCTTCTTCTGCTCGTCGGAGCCGAAGGCGTCGATCGGCACCATGACCAGCGAGGACTGCACGCTCATCATCGAACGGTAACCGCTGTCGACCCGTTCCACTTCGCGGGCAATCAGGCCGTAAGCGACGTAGCCGAGACCAGCGCCGCCATATTCCGGATCGATCGTGGGGCCGAGAAGGCCGAGTTCGCCCATCTCCCGGAATATTTCCGGATCGGTCTTCTCGTTGCGGAAGGCTTCGAGGACACGGGGGCCGAGCTTTTCCTGTGCATAGGCATGGGCGGTCTCCTGCACCATGCGCTCCTCGTCGGTCAGTTGCTCCACGAGCCGGAAGGGATCGGCCCAATCGAAAACCTCGCGCGTATGCTGCATGTCCAGTCTCCTCACCACCGTTCAGGGGCCATTGTTCAGGCACATCTGATTTAAGGTCGCATAGACCGGTCCGTTTGCGGCGTCAACAAGGCTGGCGTCGCGCCAAAATGCAGAAGTCATCTTTTCAAATGCTGATCGTTGCGCCAGTTTGCGGCCGATAGATTCTGGAATGAGAGGAGGCAGACATGTCATCGAGCGATCTCTTCGTATCGGCCGAAGGTGCCGAATGGGTAAACCCCGAGCCGGGTGTGACCCGCCGCATCATGACCTATCTGCCCGAGATGATGATGGTGGAAGTGGCTTTCGAGGCAGGCGCCGTGGGTGCTGCCCATTTCCACCCTCATATACAGGCAAGCTACGTCGCCGAGGGCAGCTTCGAAGTGACGATTGACGGCCGCACTGAAGTCTTGAAGCAGGGCGGCAGCTTCATCGTGCCGCCCAATCTGGTCCACGGCGTCAAGGCGCTGGAAAAGGGTCGCCTGATCGACATCTTCACGCCGCATCGCGCCGAATTCCTGAAATAATCACACCTCTGCCTTCACCTTTCGCGCTGTGCCGATGTAGGGCGGGATGAAACAGGCGTCTTCGCTGCGTGCCGTTTCCCGCAGGAAGTCGATGACGGCGCGCACACGCGGCGCTTGCCTCAAGTCGCGGTGGCATGTGATCCAGTAGTGTCGCTTGAGATCGATCTCGTCGGGCAGCACGCGCACCAGTTCGGGATAACGGCAGGCGAAGAAATAGGGCAGGATGCCGAGGCCAAGGCCGTTTCTGGTGGCCGTCAACTGCGCGAAGATGCTGGAACTCTGGAATTGCGGCTTGATGCGCGGATGCACGTCGCCAAGATAATCGAGCCCCGGTGCGAAGATCATTTCCTCGATATAGCTGATGAAGGGATGGTTCAGCAGGTCGTCACGCGTGTTAATGGGTGCTGCGCGAGCGAGATAGTCGCGCGAGGCGTAGACCTGCAGATGATAGTCCGTCAGCTTCTCGGCAAAGTAGGGGCCGCCTTTGGGCTCATCGAGGACGACGGAAATATCGGCCTCCTTGCGGGAGAGCGACATGATCTGCTGGATGGTGACGAGTTCCAGCGCCAGATGCGGATGGCGGGCGGCAAATTGCGGCAGGACGGTCGCAAAGAAGAAATTGGCGAAACCCTCCGGAGCGCTGAGGCGCACGAGGCCGCGCTGGCTGAGCGACCCATCGGCGAGATCGGCCCGCAGCCGTTCAGTTTCCTGTTCCATCTTCTCGGCGGTTTCGACAAAGCGCGTGCCCATGGCGGTCAGCACGTAGCCGCGCGGATTTCGCTCGAAAAGCTTGACCTTTAGCGCAAACTCCAGCCGGTCGATGCGCCGTGAGACGGTCGCATGGCTGGAGCGCAACTGCCGCGCGGCCGTTGAAAGCTGGCCGGTGCGGGCAACGGCTAGAAAAAACTGCAGATCGTCCCAAGTAAATTGCGAAGCATGGCTCATCGGCGTCGCCCATCCATCTACGTCTTTGGTCTAATGCCGCCGGCAAAGGAGAGCGCTGTGACTGTCGCCACAGCGGCATTATGGCCGCTTCTGTTCAAAAACGAACAGATACTGTTTGGAATTAGATGTAAACCGGCAGTTGCCTCATCGAGGAAATTCCGTGATCGTAAGGGCGGAGCGGCCGCTTTGAGGAGGGCGGGTCGCCAAATTTGAACAGATTCGTTATCTGGCCAATCTCTGGGAGGAGAGACTATGCGAAAGAATTTCATTGCGTCCGTTGCATTTTTGCTTGCAAGCAGCACCGCCGTGTTTGCCCAGAGTGCTGCCATTTCCGATGGTAAGGTCAAGATCGGCATTCTGAACGACCAGTCGGGCGTTTATGCCGACTTCGGTGGCAAGTCCTCTGTCGAGGCTGCCAAGATGGCCGTCGAGGACTTCGGCGGCAAGGTGCTCGACATGCCGGTCGAAATCGTCGATGCCGACCACCAGAACAAGCCTGATATCGCTTCCAACATTGCCCGCCAGTGGTATGACACCGAGCAGGTCGACGCCATCATGGAGCTGACGACCTCTTCCGTGGCCCTTGCTGTGCAGGCCATCGCCAAGGAAAAGAAGAAGATCGATATCGTTACCGGTGCTGCGACAACGGATCTCACCGGCAAGGCCTGCTCGCCTTATGGCTTCCATTGGGCCTATGACACCCATGCTCTGGCCGTCGGCACCGGCGGTGCGCTGGTCAAACAGGGCGGCGACAGCTGGTTCTTTCTGACAGCGGACTATGCCTTCGGCTATTCGCTGGAGCAGCAGACCACCGATTACGTGAAGGCGAGCGGCGGCACGGTCGTCGGTTCGGTGCGCCATCCCTTGTCGACCCAGGACTTCTCGTCCTTCCTGCTGCAGGCGCAATCATCAGGCGCCAAGGTCATCGGCCTTGCCAATGCTGGTCTCGATACGTCGAACGCCATCAAGCAGGCCGCTGAATTCGGCATCACCCAAGGCGGCCAGCATCTGGCGGCACTGCTCTTCACGCTTGCCGAAGTTCATGGCTTGGGCATGGAGGCCGCACAGGGCCTTACGCTGACGGAAGGCTATTACTGGAACCGCGATGACCAGAGCCGGGAATTCGCCAAGAAGTTCTTCGCCCGTACCGGCAAGATGCCGAACATGGTCCACACCGGCACCTATTCGGCTGTTCTGCAATATCTGAAGGCGATCCAGAAGGCCGGCACGGATGAGACGGAAGCCGTCGCCAAGCAGCTGCATGAAATGCCCGTCGATGATGTCTTCGGCCGTGGCGGCACGGTCGGCCCGAATGGCCGCATGATCCACGACATGTATCTGCTGCAGGTCAAGAAACCCGCGGAAAGCAAGGAGCCTTGGGACTACTTCAACGTCCTCGCCACCATTCCGGGCAAGGAAGCCTATATCGACCCCGCCAAGAGCGGCTGCGATCTGGTGAAGTGAGCGATGGCGGTTTCCGCAATTGAAACTCAGGCCAAGCCGCGGGTGGTGCTTTCCGCCCGCGGCCTGCGCCGTGATTTCGGCGGCTTCACGGCCGTCAAGAATGTCGACCTTGATGTGCATGATGCAAGCGTGCATGCGCTGATTGGGCCAAATGGTGCAGGCAAGACGACGGTGTTCAACCTGCTCACCAAGTTCCTTCAGCCGACATCAGGCACGATCACGCTGATGGGGACCGACATCACCAGGACGCCACCGGATCGGGTGGCGCGCATGGGCCTCGTCCGCTCATTCCAGATCTCCGCCGTCTTCCCCCATCTTTCCGTGCTCGACAATGTGCGGGTCGCCCTGCAGCGGCCAAACAATCTTTCCACGCAGTTCTGGCGGCCGCTTTCGGCACTCGACAGCCTGAACGACCGCGCCGAGCAACTGCTTGCCAGTGTCGGGCTTTCCAAGGAACGCGATCATATCGCCGCCGATCTTTCCTATGGCCGCAAGCGCGTGCTTGAAATCGCCACTACACTGGCGCTCGATCCGAAAGTGCTGCTGCTCGACGAGCCGATGGCCGGCATGGGCCAGGAGGATGTCAGCGTCGTCTCCGCCATCATCCGCGATGTCGCCCGCGAGCGGGCGGTGTTGATGGTCGAGCACAATCTCTCCGTCGTCGCCAATATCTGCCGGCATGTCACCGTGCTGCAGCGTGGCGAAATCCTCGCCGAGGGCGACTACGCGACCGTCAGCCAGGACGAGCGCGTGCGGCAGGCCTATATGGGCACGGAGGAGCACCACTGATGGCGCCGCTTCTCGAAATTCAGGGTCTGAATGCCTGGTATGGCGAAAGCCATGTCCTGCACGGGATCGACATGACGGTCGGTGAGGGCGAGATGATCACCATTCTCGGCCGCAATGGTGTTGGCAAGACGACGACTTTGCGCACCATCACCGGTATCGTGCGCTCCCGAAAGGGTAGGATAAGCTTTGCTGGCACGGATATGATGCAGGTGCCGCTGCATAAGACCGCACATAAGGGTATCGGTTTCGTGCCGGAGGAGCGCGGCATCTTCGCGACGCTGACGGTTTCGGAAAATCTGATGCTGCCGCCTGTGGTGGCGCCTGGCGGCATGACCCTCGATGAAATCTACGAGCTTTTTCCAAACCTTTATGAGCGGCGCACGAGTTCCGGCACCAAGCTTTCGGGCGGTGAGCAGCAGATGCTGGCGATCGCCCGCATCCTGCGCACCGGCGTGCGCCTGCTGTTGCTCGATGAGCCGACCGAGGGGCTAGCGCCTGTTATCGTCCAGCGTATCGGCGAGGTTTTGAAGACGCTGAAGGAGCGCGGCATGACCATCGTGCTCGTCGAACAGAATTTCCGCTTTGCAAGCCGTATTGCCGATCGCTTCTATCTGATGGATCATGGCCAGATGGTCTCGGAATTCCCGGTCGGCGAGCTGCCGCAGCGCATGGATATGCTGCACAAGGTTCTGGGAGTGTGACGCGATGACGATGATCTTCGGCATTCCCTTGCAGGCGCTGCTCGGCCAGCTGCTGATCGGCCTGATCAACGGGTCTTTCTATGCACTTCTGAGCCTTGGCCTTGCGATCATTTTCGGTCTTCTGCGCGTCATCAACTTCGCGCACGGCGCCCAGTACATGCTTGGCGCCTTCGTCGCCTATCTGCTCTTGAATTATCTCGGTATCGGCTACTGGCCGTCGCTGATCCTGGCGCCCGTCATAGTCGGGATAGCCGGCGCTGTTGTCGAGCGTCTCTTTCTGCGCCGGCTCTACGAACTCGATCCGCTCTACGGCCTGCTCTTCACCTTCGGTCTGGCGCTCGCCGTCGAAGGCACGTTCCGTTATCTCTACGGCTCTTCGGGCCAGCCCTATGCAACGCCGCCCGCACTTGCCGGCGGCATGAACCTGGGATTCATGTTCCTGCCGATCTACCGCGGCTGGGTGGTGGTCGTTTCGCTAGTGATCTGCATTGGCACCTGGCTCTTGATCGAAAAGACCAAGCTCGGCGCCTATCTGCGCTCGGCGACGGAAAATGCCACTCTGGTGCAGGTCTTCGGCGTCAACGTGCCGGTCCTCTTGACCTTCACCTATGCGCTCGGTGCCGGCCTTGCTGCCTTTGCCGGTGTGCTTGCTGCACCCATCTACCAGGTTTCGCCGCTGATGGGGTCGAACATGATCATCGTCGTCTTTGCCGTGGTCGTCGTCGGCGGCATGGGCTCGATCATGGGCGCCATCATTACCGGCTATGTGCTTGGCATCGCGGAGGGCCTGACCAAGGTCTTCTATCCGGAAGCCTCCAATATCGTCATTTTCGTCATCATGGCGATCGTGCTTCTCATCAGGCCCGCGGGCCTCTTCGGTCGGGATGCGTGACATGGCGGACATCACCGAAACCATCCGAACGGAAAAGACCCGTACCGCGCTGTCGGTGCAGACAGGATTCCTGATTATCGGGCTCTTGCTTCTGTTGCTCGCGCCCTTCTTCTTCTATCCGATCTTCGTGATGAAGCTGCTCTGCTTCGCGCTCTTTGCCTGTGCCTTCAACCTGTTGCTCGGCTATACCGGCCTGCTTTCCTTCGGCCATGCGACTTTTTTCGGCGGGGCTGCTTATTTCACCGCCTATACAGTCAAGAGTTGGGGATTTCCGCCGGAACTCGGCATTCTCGTCGGCGTTGCCGGGGCAGCCCTTCTCGGCCTCGTCATGGGCTTCTTCGCGATCCGCCGGCAGGGCATCTATTTCGCAATGATTACGCTGGCGCTCTCGCAGATGTTCTTCTTCTTCTGCTTACAGGCAAAATTTACTGAAGGCGAGGACGGCATCCAGTCCGTGCCGCGCGGCCACCTCTTCGGCTTCATCGATCTCAACAGCTCCACCAACATGTACTATTTCGTGCTGGCGGTGTTCGTGATCGGACTTCTGATCATCTGGCGCTTCATCAATTCGCCCTTCGGCATGATCCTGAAATCGATCCGCGAGAACGAGCAACGGGCGATCTCGCTCGGCTATTCCGTGGCGCGCTACAAGCTCGGCGCTTTCGTCATGTCGGCAGCCCTTGCCGGGCTTGCCGGATCGGTCAAATCGCTGGTCTTCCAGTTTGCGACGCTGACGGATGTCGCCTGGCAGATGTCGGGCGAGGTGATCCTGATGACGCTGCTCGGCGGCATCGGCACGCTGATCGGCCCGGTTTTCGGTGCAGGCCTCGTCGTGACGCTGCAGAACTATCTCGCCACCTCGGAATTTCCGGTGACGATCATCACCGGCGTGGTCTTCATGATCTGCGTGCTGATCTTCCGCCGCGGCATTATCGGTGAATTCTATGCTTCTCGGCTCGGGCGTAAACTGGGCTTTGTCTATCGTCGCTGAACGGGCGGACCTCCTCTCCTGCAACGGGGGAAGATGTACAGCAGCGCCGCGAAATCCCGCCTCCTCGGCGCTGGGGAGGCGGGACGCAGCCACATCGGAGTGCATGATCCATGGATCGCTATGACTATATCATCATCGGCGCAGGCAGCGCCGGCTGCGTGCTCGCAAACAGGCTGTCAGCCGACCGCAATACAAGGGTCTTGCTGCTGGAGGCGGGTGGCAACGACAATTATCACTGGATCCACATTCCCGTCGGCTACCTCTATTGCATCAACAATCCGCGCACCGACTGGTGTTTCACGACAGCGCCCGAGGACGGGCTGAACGGACGAGCGCTGAACTATCCGCGCGGCAAGGTGCTCGGCGGCTGCTCCTCGATCAACGGCATGATCTACATGCGCGGCCAGGCCCGCGATTACGACCTCTGGCGGCAGATGGGTTGCACCGGTTGGGGCTGGGATGATGTCCTGCCTTACTTCCGCAAGTCGGAGGATCATTATCAGGGCGAGGATGAGATGCATGGCGCTGGCGGCGAATGGCGCGTGGAAAAGGCGCGCGTGCGCTGGGCCGTGCTCGACGCCTTCCAGCAGGCGGCCAGGGAAGCCGGCATTCCGGAAACGGCGGATTTCAACCGCGGCAGCAACGAAGGTTCCGGCTATTTCGACGTAAACCAGCGTTCCGGCATCCGCTGGAATACGACGAAGGCCTTTCTGCGCCCGGCGATGAAACGCGGCAACCTGACTGTGACGACCAAGGCGCAGGTGCGGCGGCTGCTGGTCGAGGAAGGCGCCGTCGTCGGCGTCGAGTTCCAGCATGGCGGTACGGCCAAGCGGGCTTATGCCGCGAAGGAAACCGTGCTGTCGGCGGGCTCCATCGGTTCGCCGCATATTCTGGAACTTTCCGGCATCGGCCGCGGAGAGGTTCTGCATCAAGCCGGCATTGATGTGCTGACCGAGGTCAAGGGCGTCGGCGAAAACCTGCAGGATCATCTGCAGCTTCGACTGGCCTATAAGGTAACAGGCGTGCCCACGCTCAACGAAAAGGCGTCGAAGCTGATCGGTAAGGCGGCGATCGGGCTCGAATATCTCATGCATCGGTCCGGTCCGATGGCGATGGCGCCGAGCCAGCTCGGCATCTTCACCCGTTCCGGCCCGGACAAGGAAACGCCGGATCTTCAGTACCACGTGCAGCCGGTGTCGCTCGATAAGTTCGGCGATCCCGTCCACGCCTTCCCGGCGATCACGGCGAGCGTTTGCAACCTCAGGCCGGAAAGCCGGGGATCGGTGCATGTTTCCAGCCCGGATTTTGCCGCGCAACCGACCATTGCGCCAAGATACCTCTCGACGCAGCGCGATCGCGACATAGCTGTTCGTTCGATAAAGCTGACGCGCAGGATCGTCGCACAGCCTTCTTTCGCCCGTTTCCACCCGGAGGAATTCAAACCGGGGCCGAGCTATCAGAGCGAGGCAGAACTGGAAAAGGCGGCAGGCGATATCGGCACGACGATCTTCCATCCCGTCGGCACCTGCCGCATGGGTGTCGACAGGGAAAGTGTCGTCGATCCCCGGCTGAGAGTGCGGGCGCTCGGCAAGCTCAGGATCGCCGATGCCTCGGTGATGCCGGCCATCACGTCCGGCAACACCAATTCGCCGACGATCATGATCGCCGAAAAGGCGGCCACCATGATCATCGAGGACAACAGATAGGAGATAAGCATGGCAAGGATCGGATTTATCGGGCTTGGCAATATGGGCGGGCCGATGGCCGCCAATCTTGTCAAGGCCGGTCATAAGGTTCTCGGCTTCGATCTGGCCGCACCGGTGCTGAAGGCGGCCGAGGAGAGCGGCGTGAAGCCCGCCAGCCATGCCAGCCAGGCGGTCAAGGACGCTGAGATCGTCATTACCATGCTGCCGCAGGGCAAGCATGTGCTGACGGCTTGGGCCGATATCCTGCAGTCGGCGGCACAAGGCACTCTGGTGATCGATTGCTCGACCATCGATGTCGAAAGCAGCCGCAAGGCCCATGAGATGGCGAAGGCCACGAGCTGCCTGTCGCTCGATGCGCCGGTTTCCGGCGGGACGGGTGGAGCGAGCGCCGGCACGCTGACCTTCATGGCCGGCGGGTCGGAAGAGGCCTTTGCCAAGGCAAAGCCGATCCTCGAGGCCATGGGCAAGAAGATCGTCCATTGCGGCGAGGCCGGAGCAGGGCAGGCTGCGAAGATCTGCAACAACATGATCCTCGGTATTTCCATGGTCGGCGTCTGCGAGGCTTTTGTACTCGCCGAAAAGCTCGGCCTCTCGCATCAGGCGCTCTTCGACGTTGCCTCCACTTCATCTGGCCAGTGCTGGTCGATCAACACCTATTGCCCAGTGCCGGGACCGGTGCCGACCTCGCCTGCCAACAATGATTACAAGCCGGGTTTTGCCGCAGCTTTGATGCTGAAGGATCTCAGGCTTTCGCAGGAGGCCGCGCTCGCGAGCGGTGCCTCCACGCCCCTTGGTGCGGAGGCCGCACAACTCTATGCGCTCTTTGAGAAACTCGGCAACGGCGGCAGGGATTTCTCGGCCATCATCGAGATGTTCCGCGAAAAGGCGTGAGGCGGATTTACCGCTCCCAGTAAGCGCCGATGCTCATCTTGTGGCGGTCGTAGCCACGTTCGGTCTTGAGGAAATCGCGGATACGCTTGGCCTCGGATCTTTCGCAGCCGGCCCAGACGAAGGTGTCGGCATTGGCGTCCGCCAGCGCATCCTTGATGGCGCCCTCGATCAGACCCATCGTGCCGGCGGGCGCGCCGTTGCGATGCATCCATGTGAGATTAACGGTGCCGGCTGACGGCAGCGGAAGCTCTTCCGAGCGACCATCGACTTCGAGGAAAATCCGCAACTGCGTTCCAGCCGGAACTTCCGCGGCAATGCGCGAGATGGCGGGCAATGCCGTTTCATCGCCGGCAAGGATCATTGATGTGGCTTCCGGCACACCGCCGCCGCCCGGGCCGAGCGCGCCGGCAATGTCACCGGGGTTGGCATTCAACGCCCATTCGGCGCCGGGCATGTTTTCCCCTTCATGCAGCACGAAATCGATATCGATTTCGCCGCGCTCCAGATCGATGCTGCGGAATGTGTAGATGCGCACGGTCAGCGCATCCTCGCTCTTTGCCCATTCGATGCGGCCGTCCGAGCGCAGTTTCGGCCAGACGGGCGTGCGACCCTTCGGCGGAATGAGCAGACGGAAATGCAATCCGCCGTGAGCGAAATGCTTGGCATCGTCGCAAGCGACAGTCACCCGACGCATATGCGGGCTGATGTTGCGGGCGCTGACCACGCGGATCTCGCGCAGGTCCGGCAGGCGGTCCGCTTTTGGCGCGTCCGACCATGTGAGCTCCAGAGTCTCTTCTCCCGCGAATTGGAAGAGATGCTCGGCAAGCACCGAGCGGACATTCTGCAGCGCCCGGGCACTCTTGCAGGAGAGTTCGATTGCAAGCTCCGGGCCGTCGTGGCGGATGTCCGCCTTGCCGATCGTCATCTCCAGCGTCACCAGATCGCCGTCGCGTTTGACGGTGCTGTGTTCGACGAAATGCGAGCAAAGCTCGTCGAGCATTCGGCCGGGATCGACGGCGATTGCGACGCCGAATGCAGTGAAACGTTCAGCCATCATTGTTTGATGTCCTTTCGCGAAAGCAGCCAGATGAGATAGGGCCCGCCGATCAGCGCCGCGAAGAGGCCGACCGGTACCTGATAGGGGTAGATTACGACGCGCGAGAGCCAGTCCGCCGTTAACAGCACGCCGGCGCCGAAGAGCACGCTTGCGGCAAGCTGATGTGTGGGCCGATGGAAGCCGGCAAGCCGCGCAAGATGCGGGGCGATAAGTCCGGTGAGGCTCAGTGGCCCGACAAGGAAGGAGGCGATTGCTGTCATCAATGCGGCGAGGGTCGCCAGTGCCAGCCGGCTTGTGCCGACGCGAAGGCCGAGCGCGCGGCTGGAATTGCCGCCGAGCGGCAGCATGGCCAGCCAGCGGCCGAGGAAGGGTAATGGCGCCACCAGCACAATGAGCGCGATTAGCGCCGTCCGGGCTTCGAAGGTTCCGGCTCGATTGGTCGATCCGGAAAGCCAGGTGAGCAGGATATAACCGCGCATGTCACCCTGCGCGAGTACCATGGTGACGATCGCCATAGCGAAGGCACCGATGCCGACGCCGGCAAGTAGCATGCGCTCCGGCGAGAACTGGGCGCGGGCCGAAATGGCGATCATCGCCCCGAAAGCGGCCAGCGCGCCGAGCGCCATGGCAAGCAGCATGACGACGGGGGAAGGGAAGCCGAAGAGGAAAAGCGCGATGGTCAGCCCCGCGCCGGCGCCGCTGCTGATGCCGAGCACTTCCGGGCTGGCGATCGGATTACCGGTCACGCGCTGCATGATGAAACCGGCTGCTGCGAGCATACTGCCGGCTCCGGCCGCAACGATGGTGCGCGGTAGGCGGAAGGGCAGCAGATCGGTGAAGAGCATACCGGTGGCGAAATGCCAGCCGTCATCGGCTGGGCCGAGGGTGAGGAAGACGATAAAGAGCAAAATGATCGCAGCAGAGAGCCCAGCGAGAGTGACCAAAGGCTTGGATAGCCTCTTGAGGGCCGCAGTCGACTGCGCGGCGCCGGCCGAGGCGGAATGGACGCGCGGCAACAGGAAAAGCAGCAGCGGTCCGCCGAGCAGGGCGGTTGCGGCACCGGTCGGGGCAAGATCGGTGAAGCCGGGGCCGAGGATCTGTGTCAGGCAATCGGTGAAGAATAGCAGACCGGCACCCGTCAGTGGTGCTGCGATCATCAGGCTCCCGGTGCTGCGTGCGCCGAAGAGCCGTGCGATTGCGGGGGCAGCAAGGCCGAGGAAGCCGATGACGCCTATTTCGGCGGTGACCGAAGCTGCGAGCCAGACGGCAAGAGCGAGGATGGCAAAGCGCGCGGAATGCAGCGCGAGGCCGAGGCTCCTGGCGCTCTTGTCATCGAGCGCCAGAATGCGAAGTGGCCGTACGAGGAGCATGGCGGCAGCGAAACCGAGGATGAGGCGCGGCCCGAGTGAAAACACGCCAGTCCAGTCCTGCTGGCTGAGCGAACCGGCACCCCAGATATAAATCGACATGGCATATTCGCCGCGCGCCAGGATGAGCGTGACGCTCAAGGAAGCGGCAATCATGCTGACGATCATTCCCGAAAGCGCGACAGTGACCGGATCGAGCCCGCGTCGCCAGCTGAGCGCCAGCACGATCGCGACGGCACCAAGTCCACCGCCGAACGCGACAACCTCCCGCGAAAACCCGATCAGCAGCGGCGAGAAGCTGAGGGCAGCCGTCATCGCCAGTTCCGCGCCAGAGGCAATGCCGAGCGTCGATGCATCGGCGATCGGATTGCGCAGCACGCGCTGCAGCAGCGTACCGGAAAGGCCGAGGGCAGCACCGGCGATCAGCGCCAGCACGGCGCGGGGCAGGATGCTGTTCCAGAGCAGCACGCCATCGAGCATGACGGCTTGAGCGGTGTCGCCGGGTACCTGCGGGCGCGTTGCGATCAGAAGCGTGAAGGCAGCGACGCAAAGAGCCGGAAGCACGATTGCTGCAAGCGGAATGCCGTGACCGCGGTCGGGTCGGGCGAGACTAACCATTCCATGCATGGCCAAGCCTCTCCTGCAAAAGGTCGGCAAAGCGCATGGCAGCCGGCAGCGCGCCGTAGGGATTGATGGAGTCGAGCATCAGCACGCGCTTCTCGCGCACGGCCGGCAGCGCATTCCAGAAGGCGCTGGTCGAAAGCGTGGCAAGCGCATCGGCCGGCTGCGGTGCGATCATCACGATCCAGGCATCCGGCATGGAGGCCAGCGTTTCGATACCGACGGGGGCGGCGGCCGAATAGCTGGTCGCGCCCTGCCAGGCATTGGTGAGGCCGACGCGCTTCAGCACCTCACCGAACATGCTATCAGAGCCGAAGACGCGGAAATGCCTGGCGTCACCAAGATTGATCGGGATCACGGGCCGGCCGTCGCCTGCCGCAAAACCCGTCTTGTAGCGGTCGAGGTTGGCAGAGATCTCTTCCGTGAGCTGCCTTGCGGCGGCAAGCTGCAGCCGTTCGCCGATCGCGATCGTTGCCTGTTCGGCAAGCGCGTAAGGGCTTTCGCCCGGCTTGTAGATCGCGTGACTTTCAACAGGCGCGATCGGCTGCATGCGGGCATCCGCCCAGGCATAGAAATTCGAATTGAAGATCAGCTCCGGGCGGGCAAACCGCAGCACTTCCAAATTCGGCGTGCCACGCAGGCCGAGATCGGCGACACCATCGGGAATGACAGGTGTCACCGCCACCTCGTGGAACTGCCGCAACTCCGTTCCTGCAACGACATTGGCGCCGATCGCTAGCAGGGTTTCGAGCAGAGCCCAATCGAGGGTCGCGACGCGCAGGCTGTCACCCGCCCGCAGGAGCGCGGGGGCCGACAGCGTAGCCGCCGCACCGGCCAGAAACTGCCTGCGGAAGAACAATGCCATGGGCTACAACAGATAGCTGACCGGCTCGTTGCGAACCGGATGCGGGAAGACACCCATGCCGACACCGAAGATCGACTGCAGTTTGTCGGCCTGCATGATCTCGGCGGGCGTGCCTTCGGCGGTGATCTTGCCGTGGTTGAGTGCGATGATCGCGTCGCAATAGCGCGCAGCAAGATTGATGTCATGCAGCACGATGATGACTGTGAGCCCGCGCTCGTGGCTGAGTTCCTGCACCAGCGAAAGCACGCTTGCCTGATGGGCGAGGTCTAGCGCCGACGTGGGTTCGTCGAGCAGCAGGCAGCGGGCGTTCTGGGCAAGCATCATCGCGATCCAGGCGCGCTGGCGCTCGCCACCGGACATGCTGGCGACCAGGCGGTCGGCAAAATCTTCAAGCTCGGTGCGGACGATCGCTTCCTCGACCATCTCGCGATCCGCTGCGCTGAAGCGGCCGAGCGTGCCGTGCCAGGGAAAACGGCCGAGCGCCACGAGTTCACGCACGGTCATGCCGTCGGTCGCCGGCGTGAATTGCGGCATATAGGCGACATGGCGGGCAAAGGCGCGGCTGCCCCAGTCAGCCGCCGCCTTGCCGTCGAAGGAGATCGAACCATTCTTCGGGGCAATCTGCCGGGCGATGGTCTTGAGGAGTGTGCTTTTGCCGGAACCGTTGGGGCCGACGAGGCCGTAGATGCGGCCGGCCTCAAGCGTCAGATCGATGCCGTTGAGGATTGTTCTGGCGCCGATGGCATAGTCTATTCCGGAAAGGCTCAGGAAGGACGTGGACACGAGGAAACTCCGGCTTGGCTGCAAAGGGTTCGGGAGGGCCGAGCCCTCCCTTTATCGCAGCTTCCTGAAAAACTAAACTCTATTTGTCAACTTACCATTTCTTGCTGAGCTTGAAAGTGACCGTGCGCGCGTCGCCATAACCGCAGACCGTCAGGCCGCCGCAGCTTTCGACATATTCCTTATCGAAGAGGTTGGCGACGTTGAGAGAGGCGCCCCAGTTTTCCTTTTCGTAGCGGATCGCCGCATCGACGAGAGTAGCAGCCGGCACTTTTTCGGTATTGGCTTCATCAGCCCAGGACGTTCCCTGGTGACGGACGCCCGCACCGAAGCTCAGGCCTTCCATGGCGCCTGTCGTGACCGTGTAGTCGACCCAGAGCGAGGCGGTCACCTTCGGCACGATATAGGGCGACTTGCCGACAAGAGTGGGATTGGCGTCGTTTTCCGTCACTTCCATATCTGTATAGGCAAGCGAAGCGAGGACCTTCCAGTTGTCGGTGAGGTTGACCTTGCCTTCCAGTTCGGCACCGCGCGAAACGACTTCGCCAAGTTGGCTCTGGGCAAAGGTCGCAGGGTTGGTGACCGTGTTGTTGCGCTTGGTGATGTGGAAGACCGAGGCCGTGAGCGTGCCGTCGATGAAGGTCGGATCATACTTGATGCCGCCTTCGAACTGCTGGCCTTCCTCTGGCTTCAGCGCACCGGATACGCCTGTGCCGATCAACGGATTGAAGAAGGTCGCGGCGCTGACATAAGGCGTCAGGCCGTTGTCGAATTCGTAGGCCAGGCCGACACGTCCGCTGACGGCACTGTCGTCGGAATTGTAGGTCGTTCCGACGATCGCATCGGAATCGGTGTCGACATAGTCATAGCGGCCGTTGAGCGTCAGCAACCAGCCGTCGCCGAAGTGGATCTGGTCCTGCCCATAGATGCCGAGCTGCCTTTGCGTGACGACCTGGTCGATCTGTGTGCTGTTGGCGGGCTGCGGCAGGCCGTAGATCGGATCGGTGGCGCTGATCGGTGTTGCAGAGATCGGCCATGTCGGCCATTTCTGCAGATTATCGAGGTTGTAATATTTGTAATCGAGGCCGACGAGCATGTTGTGCGTAGCGCCGCCAAATTCGGCTTCGCCTTCCAGCCGGTTGTCTATGCCGAAGGAATCGACGCCGGAACGGCCTTCGAAACCGATGCGGCCAAGCAGATAGTCTGGGCCAGTCGGCACGCCGCCAACCCAGCCGTTGAGGTATGGACCGATCTCGTGCTTGTCGAGGCGGCCGTAACGCAGGTTCTGCGAGAACTTGATGCCGTTGTCGAACTCGTGCTGGAACTCATAACCGATCATCTTCTGGACATAGCTGCCGTCGTCGATGTCGGGTTCGCCATAGAAGGCATCGCGTGGGATCTTGCCGAAGGGTGCGTCCTTGACCGTACCGACATAGGGGAAGAAGCCGTTGCCGGTATGGACCTGGTCGAGGCCGCCGAGATAGCCCCAGACCGTGAAGCGTGTCGCATCATCAGGCGCGATTTCCAGTTGCGGCATAATGAAGCCACGGAAATCATGCGAGAAATCCGAATAATTATCGCCGCCTGCAACCTTGCCGGTGATGCGGTAGGTCATCGTATCGCTAGAGCCGACCTTGTCGGAGATGTCAAATCCCGTAAAGGCGTTGCCATTACTGTTGATGCCGATATCGGTGTAATAGAGCGGCTCGTCGAGCGGGCGCTTGCGCACGAGATTGATGATGCCGCCCGGGTTGGCGCCGCCATAGAGAACCGAGGCGGGGCCTTTTAGAACATCGACACGCTCCAGCATGAAGGGATCGATCTGGAAGCCGCCGAAGCCGTAGCTGAAGAGGGTGAGGTTGTCGAAGAAGAGGCCGGTCTGTGTGGCGTTGAAGCCGCGAATGTAGAACCAGTCGGTATCGGGGTCGTTGCCATAGGGCTGGGCGATGACGCCGGGCGTATAGAGCAGTGCTTCATCGACCTTGTTGGTGATGCCGCGATCGTCCATTTCCTGCTTGCCGATGACGGAGACCGACTGCGGAATTTCGTTGACCGGCGTATCGCTCTTGGAGGCGGCAGACGAATTCTTCGCGACATAGCCTTTGACAGGAGCGGTGGCGCTATCGCTGCCGCCCTGGAGGACGATCGGCGCCAGTTGCGTCGGGCTGGCGTCCTGACCAAGAGCGGAGGATGCCGCCATGATGCTGGTGACAGCCGTTCCTGCCAGTAGATATGCCCTGAAGGTGAGCCCCTTGGTCTGCGCTCGCATAGATTACCCCACTCGTGCCGCGGCTTTTCCTGCCGCGGTATGGCCTTGAATAAGTCGAGTGTTTAACTCAAATTTAATCGGGCGGATTGTCGCGATCGGGTGGAAATTGAACGTTCTTGGGCAATTTTCCGCGCTGCACGCAAAAGCCCGGATGTGTTGCAATTACGCAATCTGCGCCTTTTTCCAGTTCGCCGGCGTGGTTCCCAAATTCTTGCGGAAGACACGGGTGAAATGGGCCTGATCGGCAAAGCCGGTTTCCACAGCGATGGTTGTCAGGGGGTATTCACCGCGCACCAGCAGGTGTTTTGCGCGGTCGAGGCGGACATTGGTCTGATATTGATGGGGTGCAACGCCGGTCGATGCCTTGAAGGCGTGGCTGAAATGCGATTGCGACAGACCGGTGACGGATGCCAGCTCTTCCAGGCGGATATTGCGCAGGCAATTTTCCTCGATGAAATCGGTGGCGCGGCGCAATTGCCAGCCGGCAAGCTTGCTGCGCTTGCGCGGCTGCACCTTGGTAAGCTTCAGCACATCGATGATGAGGGAGAGCGACAGGCCGTCGCCGTAGAGATCATGCAGCGGTTGCGGATTAATGCATTCGGCGGCAATCAACTGGGCGAGCGACAAAAGGCGCTCGTCGGAAAACAGGAGCTGGGCATTGGCGAGACGTTGCGGATCGAGATCGTCGCCGAGCCTACGGCTGATGGTCTCGACATCGAAATGGATGTCGAGATGGCGCAGCGAATGCACATCCACCAGATCGGCCCAGACTTCCATATCGGCCGGCACATAGGAGATCGGCCGCTTTTCGGTGTCCTGCACGGTGCCGTGGGCGCGCGGCGAGAGCTTTACCCGCGAATTGCCCGGCCCGCGCTTTTCAAGGAGGATGAAAAGCCGCGGGTCGCGCGATACGTAATAGCCACCGGAATGGGGAGCGCAGTCCACATCCCAGACATCCGCCACTATGCCGTTCCACACCCGGCGATTGACGCCTTTGGTGACGGAAAAGCCGTGAATTCTGTTTTGCATGCGCGGTTGAAACGTCATTTCCACTTCCGCCTCCGGCCCAATGGCCGAAATAAACCTTCGTTATATACTCAAGTTTAATACAGGAGGCGGAGCGGGATGACAATCACCCAGTTTATGCGGGCAGAAATGCCGGAATCAGATGACGGAGAAGGTCAGTCGTGCGCTGTCGCCAAAGCGTATGTCGATCTCGCCGGGTTCGGTGAGTTCGACGGCGCCGCTGAGCGTGCCGGTCGTGATGAGTGCGCCGGATTTCAGGGAATCTTCCGGGCGCAGCGGGTCGTTGGCATAGTCGACCAGCCAGGTCACGACGTCGCCCTTCGGATGTTTGGCAAGACCATCATAGATCGTCTTGCTGTCCTGCGTGACCTTCAACGGCGTGCTTGCGGCGATATCGATGAAGCTCTTTGCAACGGAGGGTCCGAGCACGTAGCCGCTATTGCCGAGGCGGTCTGCTAGGAAGAGGAGGAAGGACACGCTGCCGCTTTCTTTTACCGCGCTGACGAGCAGCTCGGCGCCGAGATAGGCAGTGGAAATCGCGTCCAGAACTTCGGCGCGGCTGTATGGAGCACCCTTGCGATAGGGTAGATCCTTGCCGAAGCGCACGGCGATTTCGGTTTCGAATTTCAGGCCCGGATACCAGGCAATGGTCGCACCCGATACGGCTTCGGCATAGGGATGGAGAGGTGCGGTGACCGGCTGGCCCTCGGGCGAGGCCGTGACCTTCCAGGCGTTGCTCGCGACCTCTTCTTCGGCCTTCAGGAAGTTTTGCGCTTCCATAGCCTTGTGCAGGTCGCTCGGCAGCGGAAAGGCGCTCGTCGGCTCCTGCTTTCCGGCCTGGCGCAGGCTGTAGAGTTTGGCGGCCAGTGCGCGCGGGTCGAATGATTCAGTCATGCTGTTTCCTCCATCAAATCGAGAGGTGCCACACTAGCGGCGCGGCCGACATGAACAAGGCCAGTCTTGGAAACACTGTTATTCCATCGCGGCGTACCAGCGCTCCCGATAGGCGGAGAGGCCCGGAATTGCCTGGGGTGAGAAGTGTTTTTCCACACCGGATACCGGCTTGATGCCGGCAAGAAGGGCCGCCCCCTGGCTGGTGCCGGTCGAGCCCGGCAGCGCCATCGTATCGCGGCCGGTGATTGCGGCGATCAGCGACAGATAGGTCTCGTTCAATGCGAAAGGGCCCTCGACGATGATTGGGCCGTTGGCGCCAATCAGCCCCAGGCAGGCCTCCGTCATCAATGCGAGATAGAGGCAGGCTGCGGCATAGCGCTCCTGCCGGCTCGCTCCGTCCGCGTGGATCCAACGGCTGACCTTGCCCGGAAAGGGACCGGAGCCCGGTGCCACATTCGGTAGCAGCATGATGCCTTTCGCCACGACATCAGCGATGGCGGCTTTTGCCTCGGCATCGCCGACCTGACCGATCTCGGCCGAGAGAATTTCGAATTCGCGGCCGCCCATGAAGCGGGAAGAGGGTACGGCGCGGCCATAGGCATCCACATTGGCGAGCGCATCGCGCTTGGCGTCAAGATGGGCCAGATCACCCCCGACACCGAAATTGATGACCCAGGTGCCGGTCGAGACCACGGCAAACGGCGCCTCGCGGGCGACAAGATGCGGCAGGAGCGACGCATTTGAATCATGAATGCCGCAATAGACGGGCACGGAAAGACCGATCTCAGCGGCGATATCGGGCAGAACGGGACCAAGTACATCAAAGGCGGAATGGATCGGCGCCATCCGGTCGCGAACAGCAAGCGTATCGACCAGCGAGGAGTATGCGCCTGTCTTCGGATTCCAGAGGTCCGTATGACAGCCGAGCGAGGTTGCCTCGTTCGCAGCGACACCGGTCAGCCGCGCCGACCAATATTGTGCATAGGCGAGGATGGTGGCGACCTTGGCGAATTCTTCGGCAAAAGCCATCTTCTGGTAATGGAGTTGCGCGCCGATATTCAGGCCCATCGAAAGACGGGGCGAGAAGGTCTCGGTAAAAGATGGCCGCAGCGCATCATAGGCGTTACGGATCTCAGGCGGATATTCATGCTCATAGTCGATGACGGGCATTGCCAGCTTGCCATCCGCGCCGAGCAAGGCGGCGGCTGCGCCATGGGTGGTGATCGAGATCGCGTCGAAACCCGGCTCGCTGGCAAAGGCTTTCAGCGAAGCAAGCGCGAAGCTCCAGAGCGCTTCGATATCATAATGCGGATAGAGGCCGTCGCGGATGACCGTATTCGGTTGCTTGCGGACGGCGATTTCGGCGCCCGTCGCGCTGTCGAGAACGACGACCTTGGCGTTTGTCTTGCCGATATCGAGAACGGCGATGTGGCGGTAGTCGCTCATGGCATATGGAAGACGGTCACGAGGTCACTCTGGACGGGAGAATTATCCGGATTGGATGCCATGATATCGGCCATATGCGCCCACCATTTCTTCATGACCGGATGGTCCGGCAGGCTTGCCATCGTGTGATCCTTCGGCCGGGTCAGCACGCCGAAAAGCGTATTGGTCTCGCGGTCGAGATGGATGGAATAGTCGCTGGCACCAGACTGGTGCAGCAGGTCGACCAGTTCCGGCCAGATCTCGTCATGCCGCTTCCTGTATTCGGCCTCCATGCCGGGATTGAGCTTCATCTTGAAGGCGTGTTTTTCCAGTGTCATTTGGCGCTCATGGCTTTGATGCGGCGGGCGATGATCGGGATCGCGATGGTGATGATCAGGAGCAGGCCGATGAAGATCGACATGACGATGCCGGGCACGTTCAACAAGCCAAGACCGAAAGTCACGAGACCCATGACGAAGGCGGCGATGACGACGCCGCCGATCGTACCGGAGCCGCCGAGAATCGAGATGCCGCCGAGCACGACCATGGTGACGACTTCGAGTTCCCACCCTTGCGCGATCGACGGGCGGGTCGAGCCGAGGCGCGAGGTCAGGCAGACCGCAGCGACACCGCTCATTACGCCGGTCAGTAGGAAGAGGATGAATTTCACGCGCTCGACCGGAATGCCGGAGAAGCGAGCTGCGAAATCATTGTTGCCGATCGTATAGACCTGCCGGCCGAAATTCGTGGCATGCAGCAGGATCGCAAAGAGAATTGCCAGCACGATGAACAGCACGAATTCGAAGGAGAAGACCCAGACGACGTAGCCCTGGCCGAAATAAGCGAAATCCGCCGGGTATTTGCCATAGGCCTGGTCGCCGAGCACGATATAGGAAATGCCGCGGAAGAGGCTCATCGTGCCGATGGTGACGACGATCGACGGCAGTTTCAGAACAGAGACGAGGAAACCGTTGAAGATGCCGCAGAGAAGCCCGGTGCCGATGCCGATCAGCACGAGGCCTGGCGTGCCGACACCCATCTGCGCCGCAGCGCCCATTGCTGTCGAGGCGAGCGCGATGATGGCGGCGACCGAGAGGTCGATCTCGCCGGCGATGACGAGCAGCGCCATGGCAAAGGCGATCATCGCCTTTTCGGTGAAGTTGAAGGTCGCGTCCGAGAGGTTCCAGGCATCGAGGAAATAGGGCGAGGCCACGGAATTGAAGATGAAGATCAAGACGGCGACCCCAAAGAGCAGCACTTCCCAGCTCGACATGACGCGTTTGAAGGGCGTGCCGAGGCGATCGGGAATGACGCGCTTTTCCGGATTTGCGGAAACCATGCTCATGCTGCGACCTCCGCTGCTGCGCGATCACGCAGGATGATGCGGCCGCGATTACGCTCGCGCCTTGCATTGAAGACGACGGCGAGGATGATGACGGTTCCGGAGATCGCCATCTGGGTGAAGGGCGAAATGCCGATGACGGGAAGGGCGTTCTTGATGACGCCGAGGAAGAGTGCGCCGAGCACCGTGCCGGCAACCGAGCCAACACCACCGGCGATCGAGATGCCGCCGATCACGCAGGCCGCGACGCTGTCGAGCTCGAAACCGTTGGCAATATCGACATAGGCGACCGCATAGCGCGATACCCAGAGATAGCTGGAAAGGCCGGCGAGCGCGCCCGAGAGCACGAAGGCCAGGAATTTCGTCTTGCCCGTATCGATACCGGCATAGACGGCAGCCGTCGGATTGCCACCGGTCGCATAGGCCGAACGGCCGAACTGGCTGTAGCGCAGCAGCATATACATCAGAGCGACGATGATGATGGCGACCCAGCTTAAGATCGGCAGTCCGAGGATCGGCGTGCGGGGAACGGCAAGGAAGATCGGCGTCATCTGGTGCGCATTGACCCAGGCGCCGCCAGACAGCACGAAGGCCATGCCGCGATAGATGGTAAGCGTGCCGAGGGTGACGACGATCGGCGGGATTTCGAGGCGCCAGACGAGGAAGCCGTTGATGGCGCCGAGTGCTGCGCCGATCACGATCGCCGCAAGGATGAGCACGATCAGCGGCAGGCCGGGAAAGGCCGCGTTCATCATCGCGATTGCCATGCCGGTGAAGGCGAGGTTGGCTGCGACCGAAAGATCGATCGATTTCGTCAGGATGACCGTCATCTGGGCAAGCGCCAGGATGATAAGGATTGCCGTATCGTTGAAGATACCGGCGAGATTGTCGGGAGTGGCGAAATCGGCTGCGCGCGTCGAAAAGACGGCGATCATCACCACGATGATGGCGAAGAGCAGGGTTTCGCGTTTTCTGATCAGTCTCATCATGCTCGTCCCCTCATGCATTTCCGGTCGCCGCACGCACTAGCGCTTCCGGCGAAAGCTGATCGCGCTCGAAGAGCCCTGCCGACAGGCCCTCCTTCATGACCAGTACGCGGTCCGACATGCCGATGATCTCGGGCAGTTCGGAGGAGATCATGATGATGGAAAGGCCTTCGGCCGCGAGTTCGCTGATGAAGCCGTGGACGGCTGCCTTCGAACCGATATCGATGCCCTTGGTTGGCTCATCGAGGATGATGACCTTGGGCATGGTGGCCAGCCATTTGCCGATGACGACCTTCTGCTGGTTGCCGCCCGATAGCGTACCAACCGGCACGGAAAGGGCCGCGGCACGCAGATCGAGCCGCTCGGCATATTTGCGTGCGAGCGCGAATTCTTCGGCCGCCTGCAGGAAGCCCTTGCGCGAGGTGCGTGTCAGCGACGGAAGCGTCATGTTCTGATAGATCGGCATCGGCAGCGCCAGGCCGTGACGGCCGCGCTCTTCCGGTACGTAGACGATGCCGGCACGAATGGCGTCATGCGGGGAATTGATTGAAATCTCCCGGCCTTCGAGTGTCAGCCTGCCGGAGAGCGGTTTGGTGATACCGAAAAGCGATTGCGCCAGTTCCGAGCGGCCGGCGCCGATCAGGCCATAGATGCCGAGGATCTCGCCCTTGCGCAGCGTCAGCGAAATATCGCGGAATTCAGTGCGGTGGCTGTATCTTTCGACTTCGAGCACTGCGCCGCCGATTGCCACATCGATCTTCGGGAAGGCATTTTCGACATCGCGACCGACCATCATGCGAACGATTTCGTCCTGCGGCGTTTCCTTCAGCTTCCCGTGGCCGACGGCGCGGCCGTCGCGGAACACGACGTAATTGTCGGCGATCTCGTAGAGCTCATCGAACTTATGGCTAATGAAAAGGATGGCCTTGCCGCTTGCTTTCAGGCTCTCGACGATACGGAAAAGATCGTCGATCTCCTTGCGCGAGAGGGCAGCCGTCGGTTCGTCCATGATGACGATACGAGCCTCGATCGACAAAGCGCGGGCAATCGCCACCAGATGGCGCTGCGCAATCGAGAGGTCTTTAAGGCGAATCGTCGGATCAATATTGCTTTCGAGCGAGGTCAGCAGCGTTCTTGCGCGGCTGTTCATCTCGCTCCAGTCGATGGTGCGCCAGCGCGTGCGCGGCGCATGACCGAGGAAGATATTTTCGGCGACCGAAAGCTCGTCGAAAAGCACGGTTTCCTGGTGAATGGCGGTCACGCCGGCATCGATCGCGGCTTGTGCTGTCGCGAAGTGCACCGGTTTGCCGTCGACGATGATTTCGCCCTCATTCGGACGATAGATTCCGGTCAGGATCTTGACGAGTGTCGACTTGCCGGCGCCGTTTTCGCCGATCAGTGCCGTCACCTTGCCGGGATAGAGCGCGATGCTGACATTATCGAGCGCCTTCACGCCCGGAAAAATCTGCGAGATGCCGCGCATTTCCAGAATGGCGGTTGCGTCATCGGCTTTTGGTTCCGAGACGGGGTGTTGAAGGGCAGGGGTCATCAGCAAGCTTACCACCATCGAAAGAGAAGCCCGGCGGCAGAGCCGCCGGGTGTCCGTTCATGATCTCTGAAATCAGAAGACCTTGGAGAACTGGTCGATGTTCGAGGCATTGTAGACAAAGGGGTCTGCCATAGCAGCTTCGCCATTGTCGCCAATCTTGATCTTGCCCATGCGGCCGGCTTCGATTTCGCTGCCCGGCTTGCCGTCGGCATCACCCTTTGCCAGGTGGTAGGCGATCTGCGTTGCAGAGTAGCCGAGGTCGATCGGGTTCCAGATGGCGAATTCCTTGGTCGCGCCGGACTTGATCGCGCCAGCCATTTCAGACGGCAGGCCGAGACCGGTGACGTAGACCTTGCCGACCAGACCCTTGTCTTCGACAACCTTGGAGGCTGCGAGAACGCCGACCGTCGTCGGAGCGACGATGACCTTGACGTTCGGCTTGGACTTCAGCAGGCCTTCGGCTTCACGATAGGACTTGTCCGAGAGGTCGTCGCCGTAAACCGTGGTGACGAGATTGAGGCCCGGGAAATCCTTGAGCTGCTTCTTCATCTGGTCGATCCAGATGTTCTGGTTGGTCGAGGTCGTCGTTGCCGACAGGATGGCGAAGTCACCCTTGCCGCCATCGAGATGATCCTTGGCGAGCGTCAGGCACATCTTGCCGATCAGCTCGTTGGACGACGGGTTGAGCTGCAGGATGCGGCCTTCGGGGGCAACGCCGGAGTCCCAGGAAATAACCTTGATACCGCGCTGGGTAGCCTTCTTCAGTGCCGGAACGACGGCGTCGGGGTCGTTTGCCGAGATCGCGATGGCGTCAACGCCCTGAGCGATCAGCGAGTTGATAACTTCTATCTGGCCTTCGGCCGTCGTGCTTGTCGGGCCGGTGTAGATGACTTCCACGCCGCCGAGTTCCTTGGCTGCTTCCTGGGCACCCTTGTTGGCGGCGTCGAAGAAGCCGTTGCCGAGCGACTTTACGACCAGGCCTATCTTGATGTCCTTGGCGCTTGCGGCGCCAGCCATCATGGCGACGGCAAAAGCCACACCGATTGCAAGTGTCTTTGCAAGTTTCATGTCATGTCCTCCCACTAAGATTTAGACTTCCACACCTCGCCGACGCCTCATGCGACCGACGAGGAATCCTCCTTCACAGCCTGGGCCATCGGGCTCGCGACCACGAGCCGGACGCCGGCATTCTCGATCATGCGAGCCGCTTCCTCCGAGATGCCGTCATCGGTGATAACCACGGATACACGGTCTAGCGGGCAAAGAATGAGGCTCGACCGGCGATTGAATTTGCTTGAATCGACCATGACGATGAGTTCGTCGGCCTGGTGCATAAGTTTCTGCTCGCTCTGGATGATGAGGGCATCCGCTTCCATGATGCCGAGCGGGCCGACGCCCTGGGCGCCGATGAACATGCGCCGCGCATAGAAATTGCGGATCGCGTCATTGTCGAAGGGCGACAGGATCAGGCTCTGTTCACGATAAATCGCGCCGCCCGGCACCGTCACTGTGTTCTTGGAGTGCTTCACCAGATGTTCGGCAATAGCGAAGGAATTGGTCATGACCTGCATGCGATGGCCGGCCATGTAATGCACCATCTGGAAGGTAGTCGTGCCGCCATTGATGATAATGGCATCGCCCGCTTCACAGAGATCGACGGCCGCGCGTGCGATTGAGCGCTTTTTATCGATATTGACCGATTCTGATACTCGGAAGGGACGGCCCGCAAGATTTCCGAGCTGCGGGGGGTGCACGGCTTCCGCGCCGCCACGAACACGCCGGATCTTGCCCTGCACGTGAAGAGCCGCAATGTCGCGCCTGATCGTCGCTTCAGAAGCGTCCGTCAGCTCGGAAATGTCCTGAATCGTAACGACGGACTTTTCCTGAACGGCGCTTAAGATAATGCGATGGCGTTCGCGTTCGTGCATTGAGCTCCTCCTCTTGTCATATTTATTTCGTATCCGTTAAAGCCTGTCAATCAGAAACGATCATAAATTTTCATATTGCGATGCAACATAATCGAATTTGATCGTTTTCGATTGACAAGCGCCATTTTGATGCGCGATACCGTGAGCGAAAGGGCGTGCTGATCGCGGCGCCCCACAGGCCTATACACAAGCCTATATGGGAGGATGACATGGCGGCAAAGGTTCGACTTCTCGAGAACCGGTGGGATGATGCTTATGCAGCGGGCCTCGATGAGCCCGGCAAGCTTCTCTATCGCTCGAATCTTCTCGGCGCCGACAAGCGCATCACCAATTATGGCGGCGGCAATACCTCGGCCAAGGTCATGGAGACCGATCCGCTTGATGGTGGCAAGGTTAAGGTGCTCTGGGTCAAGGGCTCGGGCGGCGACGTCGGGACGATCAAGCTCGACGGGTTCGCGACCCTCTATCAGGACAAGCTGGAATCGCTGAAGGGCATCTACAAGGGTGTCGAGGACGAGGACCGCATGGTCGGCTTCTTGCCGCATTGCACCTTCAACCTCAACGCCCGCGCCGCCTCGATTGACACGCCGCTGCATGGTTTCGTGCCCTATACGCATGTCGACCACATGCATCCGGACGCCATCATCGCGATCGCCGCCTCCAAGAACTCCAGGGAATTGACCAAGCAGGTCTTCGGTGACGCGATCGGCTGGCTGCCCTGGCGCCGTCCGGGCTTCCAGCTCGGCCTCGATCTCGAAGCCTTCGTCAAGGCGAACCCTGACGCAAAGGGCGTCGTGCTCGAAAGCCACGGCCTCTTCACCTGGGACAACGATGCCAAGGCCTGCTACGAGCTGACGCTCGATATCATCAACAAGGCGATCGAATGGTTTGCCGGCCAGACTGAAGGCAAGACGATCTTCGGTGGCGCTGTCGTTGAAAGCCTGCCGGTCGCCGAACGCCGTGCCATCGCCGCCCGGCTGATGCCGGAAATTCGCGGCCGTATCGGCAAGCAGGAGCGCAAGCTCGGCCATTTCGATGATCAGGACGCGGTTCTGGAATTCGTGAATTCGAAAAATCTGCGCCCGCTCGGTGCGCTCGGCACCAGCTGCCCTGACCACTTCCTGCGCACCAAGATCCGCCCGCTGATCGTCGATCTCGATCCGGCAAAGCCCGATGTCGATGCTATCATCGCCGGCCTCGACAAGGCGCTTGAAGACTACCGCGCCGACTATGCCCGCTATTATAACGCCTGCAAGCATGACAATTCGCCGGCCATGCGTGACGCCAATCCGGTCATCTTCCTGGTGCCGGGCGTCGGCATGCTCTCCTTTGCCCGTGACAAGGCAACGGCCCGTATTGCCAGCGAATTCTATGTCAACGCCATCAACGTGATGCGCGGTTCCTCGACGGTCTCCGAATATCAGGGCCTGCCGGAGCAGGAAGCCTTCGATATCGAATACTGGCTGCTCGAAGAGGCCAAGCTGCAGCGCATGCCGAAGCCGAAGAGCCTGGCCGGCAAGGTCGCCTTCGTTACCGGTGGCGCCGGCGGCATCGGCCGCGCAACGGCTGCACGTCTCGTTGGCGAGGGCGCCTGCGTGGTGCTTGCCGATATCGATCAGGCCGCACTTGAGACGACCGAAGCCGAATTCGTGAAGAAATACGGCGCTGACGCTGTACGTACCTTGAAGCTCGACGTCACCAAGGAAGACGGTGTCATCGCCTCTTTCGCAGACTCCTGCGTTGAATTCGGCGGCATCGATATCCTCGTCTCGAATGCTGGCATCGCTTCCTCGGCGCCGATCGAAACGACCGAGCTATCGACGTGGAACCGCAACATCGACATTCTGGCGACCGGCTATTTCCTCGTCTCGCGTGAAGCCTTCCGCCTATTCCGTCGTCAGGCCCTCGGTGGCAATGTCGTCTTCATCGCATCGAAGAACGGCTTGGCTGCGTCGCCGAATGCCGCCGCCTATTGCACGGCGAAGGCTGCGGAAATCCATCTTGCCCGTTGCCTGGCGCTGGAAGGTGCGGACGCCGGCATCCGCGTCAATACCGTCAATCCGGATGCCGTCCTTCGCGGCTCGAAGATCTGGAGCGGCGAATGGCGCGAGCAGCGTGCTGCCTCTTCGAAGATCGAGGTGGATGATCTGGAGGAACATTACCGCAAGCGCTCGATGCTGAAGCTCAACGTGTTCCCGGAAGATATCGCCGAAGCGGTCTACTTCCTGGCATCTGATCTTTCGGCCAAGTCGACTGGCAACATCATCAACGTCGACGCAGGCAACGTTCAGAGCTTCACGCGCTGATAGCGAGCGGCGGGCCTTGCCCGCCGCAACAAAATCTCTGGGAGGAAGACATGACTGAATTCAGGATTGCGCCGGATCTGGTCGCAACGGAAAACGACAAGCGCGCCGCAGCGCTGAAGGCAGATTATGAAGCGCTGGGCGCAACGCTCGCCCGTCGCGGCGTCGATATCGAGGCGATCACCCGCAAGGTGTCGGAATTCTTCGTTGCCGTGCCGTCTTGGGGTGTTGGCACTGGTGGAACGCGCTTTGCCCGCTTCCCTGGCACCGGCGAACCGCGCGGTATCTTTGACAAGCTCGACGACTGCTCGGTCATCCACGAACTGACGCGCGCGACACCGAATGTTTCGCTGCACATTCCGTGGGACAAAACGGACGCAAAGGAGTTGAAGGCAAAGGGCGATACGCTCGGCCTTGGCTTCGACGCGATGAATTCCAATACGTTTTCCGATGCGCCAGGACAGGCGCATTCCTATAAATACGGCTCGCTCAGCCACACCGATGCCGCGACGCGCGCCCAGGCGGTCGAGCACAACCTCGAATGCATCGAGATTGGTAAGGCAATCGGCTCCAAGGCCCTGACGGTCTGGATCGGCGATGGCTCGAACTTCCCCGGCCAGAGCAATTTCACCAAGGCGTTCGAGCGCTATCTCGCCTCCATGGCCGATATTTACAAGGCTCTGCCGGACGACTGGAAGCTGTTCTCCGAACACAAGATGTACGAGCCGGCCTTCTATTCGACCATCGTACAGGACTGGGGCACCAACTACCTGATCGCCCAGACGCTTGGCCCCAAGGCACAGTGCCTGGTCGACCTCGGCCATCATGCGCCGAACACCAATATTGAGATGATCGTCGCGCGGCTGATCCAGTTCGGCAAGCTCGGTGGTTTCCATTTCAACGATTCGAAATATGGCGACGACGATCTGGATGCCGGTTCGATCGAGCCGTACCGCCTTTTCCTCGTCTTCAACGAACTTGTCGATGCCGAGCAGCGCGGCGTCAACGATTTCAATCCCGCCCACATGATCGATCAGTCACACAATGTGACGGATCCGATCGAAAGCCTGATCAACAGCGCCAATGAAATCCGTCGCGCTTACGCGCAGGCCTTGCTCGTTGACCGCAAAGCGTTGGCGGGCTTCCAGGACGATAACGACGCGCTGATGGCGACGGAGACGCTGAAGCGCGCCTACCGTGCCGATGTCGAGCCGATTCTGGCGGAAGCTCGCCGCCGCAAGGGCGGGGCGATCGATCCGGTCGCCACTTACCGCGCGAGCGCTTACCGTAAAAAGGTCGCCGCCGAGCGCCCAGCCTCGGTTGCCGGCGGCGGTGGCATCATCTAAGCGAACGGAAGCCGTCAATCACGGCTTCCACTGCCCCGCGACCTGCCGGGTGGCGACGTTCAGCCGGTTCCAGACATTGATATTGGCAATTGCGATGACGAGGGCTGCAAGGCTCTTGCCATCGTAATGGCGCGTGCATTCCTCCCAGACCTCATCCGGCACCGGATCGGCGCGGTCGCTGAGGCGGGTGACGGCCTCGGTGAGCGCGAGGGCCGCGCGTTCGGCATCGCTGTAATAGGGGGCCTCGCGCCAGCCTGCGACGGCAAAGAGCCGCTCGTCGGTTTCTCCGTGCTTGCGGGCGATGCGCCAATGGCCGTCGATGCAGACGCTGCAGCCGTTGATCTGGCTGGCCCGCAGATAGATGATTTCCAGAAATGCCGGCGCAAGGCCGGCCTTGGCCGGCAGATTGCCGAAGGCGGCCAGCGCCTGCATAGCTTCCGGGATGACGAGGGCGGGATTTCCCATTCTCTCTTGCATGCTCAATCTCCTGATCGTGTTCGGTTTGACGCAGAGCCGGCCGGTTGCCGGTTTTCGTTCGTCATGCATTTGACGGATCAGGGTCAGGAAGTGTGACGTATAGGGCGAAATCTGATTGATGTTTTACTTAGCGGCGGTTGACGCCCGAGGTTTCGACAGGAACCAGCAGAGCCGCCATTGCCTCGTCGGCGGCGCGCTGGCCGCTCTCATAGGCGCCATGCGCCGTTGAGAAATCGGTCGTATGCGTTGCCTCGCCCGCAAAGAAAATCCTGTCGTCGAAGGATTGGGCGAGTTGCAGGCGTGCGTCCGCATGACCGGGCAGGGCATGGCTGTAGCCGCCGCCGATGGAAGGGGTTCCCGCCCAGTTCGAAGCCGCAAGCGGCTTCAGATATTTTCGCACGTCCGAGCCAAAGAGGCCGGCTAGCTCGTTGATCGCGTGGTCGAAAGCCGCTTCGCCACCCGTCGCGGAACAAGCCCTGGCTCCCGACCCACCGAGGAAACATTCGAGCACTGGCTTGCCGAAGGGGCGGATGTAATAGGCGCCGGTCGTGTTGTCACGCGGATTGCCGAGCACGTGGGTCTCGTCTTCGAAAGGGCCGCCGTCGAGGATTCCGAGATAGAGTTTCTCGTTGTTGCCGAGCGGTAGGAGCGATGCCGCCTGCCGCCAGGGGTCGAGCACGGACGGAAGGTTGATCGCACCGCCCGCGAGAACATTCGACGAGACGGTGAAGATGACGGCGCGTGTCCGGATCGTCCCGGCGGAGGTTTGCAGGACGATTTTCTGTTCGCTCAGATCAAGGCTTTCGAGGGTGGTGCTGAGCCGCAATTCCGCGTCGGAAGGAAGCGCTGAGGTAATCAGCTGCCCATAGCCATCGGGGACGCGCCAGTTGTTGTCGGTGGAGGCGTCATCATACGCGACGTAGTCTCTCACCGATATGTGCTCCAGTTCCTCGCCGGATATGTAGCCGCTCAGTGCCTGCAGATAGGGCGTCCAGGATGAATTCGGGTCGATCGCATGGGCTGCGCAGTCAGAAGCCGGTGGGTTGTTCCGGATCTCTTCGTTCCATTGCGCAAAGGCGTTTCGGGCGGCCGCACGATCTTTGCCGGAGAAACCGAGATTCTTGAACTGTTCGCCCCAGGCCGTGATGCGGCGGTCGACCGTGAAGCCGAGCTCGGCGGCAATCCTGGTCCAGGGATTGCGATCGGCCGAGTGCAGCCATCCGCAGCCGAGATCGACTGGCCCAGCGCTCGTGGCATAAGTCCAGGCCCGTCCACCGGCGCGGGGCAGTTGCTCTAGGATGGTGATGGAATGACCGCGGCTGCTAAGGCGGCGTGAAGCCCCAATCCCGGCAGCTCCTGCGCCGACGATAACGATATCCGGATCAGAGGTGGTCATGGCGTGGATATAGCGCCTTGCAGCCGCGGCTGTCCATTGTCACGATCATGCATGGACTTTATAGCGCAGGACGACGACGCCATTGTCTTTGGTCTCCGCCGATATCAGCGAGAGCCGGGTCTTGCCCGCCAGTCCCCCGTCGAAAGTAACGACGGGCTGGCCGCCGCTGCCATCCAGGGCCGGGGCGACAAGCAGATAAAACTCGTCGATGAGGCCCGCAGCAAAGAAAGCGCCGTTGATCGCTGCTCCGCCTTCGAGCAGCAATTTGTGGATGCCGAGTTCCTTCTCCAGTACATCGAGCGCTCCGGGCAGATCGATCTCGGCCGAAGGCGAGATTATGTAGGAGATGCCGTCGGCGGCGAGTTCCGCAAGATGGGCGTCCGGCACATCGCTACCGAGGATGACGACGATATGGTCGCCATCGATGTCAGGCCGCGTGAAATGCAGCTTGCCCGACGTGTCGAGCGCGATCGCGTAGTTGTCTGCTTTGCGATCGGCGAAATGGTTTTGCCGTTCTGCTGAACCTGCCGATTGCGGCGGATGCGGCTCTCCCTTGGCCATTTCGGCCATAGTCACGCGTCCGACGATCCAGGCGTCACCCTGCAGGTCTTCATGTGCCTTCTGATAGAGAGCCGTCCATTCCTTGCGGCCGCCATCCGGGCTTTCTGTCCACTTGCTTGGATGCAGGCCGCCGTCGAGCGACGACATCATCAGGCAGATGATTTCCGGTTTCATGGGCGATTCCTTTCCGGCGCGGCAGGCAGGTCAAAACTTTATCGAAAGATGGCCGCTATCGGCAATGACAACGGTCGCATCGCCATAATGTTCGATCTCGGGATAGCCCTGCAGCGAGTGTTTGTGACCGGCAGCAGTGATGACCATGATGTCGGCGCCCGCCGCCGTTCCTGCCTTCACGCCGGCTTCAACGTCTTCGAAGACCAGGCATTCATGCGTTGCAAAACCGAGCTTTTCGGCGCCGAGGATATAGCATTGGGGGTCGGGTTTGCCGACAGTCACATCTTCGGCCGTCACGATGGCCTGCGGCATGGGAAGCCCCGCGGCCTCAAGCCGTCGCTCGGCCAGGCGACGCGGCGAGGAGGTGACGATCGTCCACCGGTTCGGCGGCAGCGACGCCAGGAAATCGGCGGCACCCGGAAGGGCAACGACGCCTTCGACGTCCTGGATTTCCTCTTCGGTGATCTGTGCGGCTTCCGCTTCCGCGTCGACGCCCGGAAGGTTCAGCCGTCTGATCGTGTCGATGCCACGCGATCCATGCATGATCGGCAGGAATTTTTCCACATCCAACCCGTGCCGCTCGGCCCAGCGGCCCCAGACGCGCTCTGCCGACGCAGTGGAACTCAGGATCGTGCCGTCCATGTCGAACAGGAAGGCGGCATATTGTTTGGAACTGTCAAATCGGGAGGACATGGGAAACACCGTAGGGAGGGATCTGTCTGCCATCAGCCAATGAAAAATGCGGCAGGTCAAGTCATGAGCCCAACTTCGCGGGACTTGATAGGATAGATCTCCTGTCACATCGTCCGGCTTCCGCTCGTCATGGCTTTTGACGCAACAGGATTGGGAGTGGATTGATGGACGAGAAAAAATGGCTGGCCGATGAATTCGAGGCAAACCGCGGGCATCTGCGGGCCGTCGCTTTCCGCATGCTCGGCTCCCGCGCAGAAGCTGAGGATGCGGTGCAGGAGGCGTGGCTGCGCCTGACAAGGTCGGACAGGGGCACTGTCGATAATCTCGGCGGCTGGCTGACAACGGTCGTGGCGCGCATCTGCCTGGATATGCTGCGTTCGCGCAAAACGCGGCGCGAAGAGCCGCTCGACCTGCCGGCGCATGGCGCGATCGTGGATATCGCCAGCAATCCGGAGCGCGAAGCAGCTTTTGCCGATTCGGTCGGCATCGCCCTGCTCGTCGTGCTGCAAACCCTCTCGCCCGCCGAACGCGTCGCCTTCGTGTTGCATGACATGTTCGATCTACCCTTCGAAGAGATCGCTGCTGTCATCGGGCGGAGTGCGGCCGCCGCCCGGCAGCTTGCCAGCCGTGCCCGGCGCAGGGTGCAGGGGCAACCGGAAACGCCTGATATCGATCTGGCGCGCAAGCGCAGCATAGCCGAAGCCTTCCTTATCGCCTCCCGCAACGGTGATCTGGAGGGGCTGCTTGCGGTCCTCGCGCCGGATGCGGTCTTCCGGCCAGATGCGGCCGCGACCCGTCTCGGCAATGTCGTGCCGCTTCGCGGCGCCGGTGCCATCGCCGAAAGCTTCAAGGGGCGGGCGACATCGGCGAAAGTTGCGCTTGTCGATGGTGAAATCGGCCTCGTCGTCTTCATCGAGGGCCAGTTGCGCGTCGTGCTGGCGCTGAGTTTTGACGGCGACAGGATCTCGGCGGTCGATGCGATCGCCGATCAGGATCATCTGCGCGATATCGGCTATTCGATCCTCGAAGGCTAGCGATCACAATCAGTGAGGTTTTTCAAATAGATGGCCTCCGATCGGGCGGAGAGCAACGCTGGCCCAGCGGTGGGCGATCTGCCACAGCCCAACGGGCGTCAGCCGCGGCGCGCGCCGACGCGTGGGATCACGCCTTGCGATTTGTGCCACGGAAGCATCGAGAAGAGATCGATGAGGCAGCGAAATACTATGCGAACAAGGAGCCGCCCTTCCTCGCGAGCCAATGACGGTCCGGATGGCGCTTGCCGTGCGACTGAAGCCGGCGCTTAATGGCTACGCCAGCCCATCAGCTTCTCGATCTGCTCAGCCGAGTTGCGCACCTGTGCTGTATAGTGGCCTTCGTCCGAAAAGGCCTTTTGCTCCGGCAGAACGATGGAAATGGTGGCGACACACTGGCCCTCACGATCGCAGATCGGCGAGGCGATGCAGGCAACCGCATAATCGGATTCGCCAGCCTGGATCGACAGGCGCGATTCAAAGGCCTTTCCGGCGGATTCCGATAGCGTGGCGGGATCGATTTCGGCGCGTCCCGTCGGCGAGGAGCGGGCGCATCGCTTGAAGAGCTCGACACGCTCGTCTTCTTGCAGGTGCCCGACCAGCAGGCGGCCAGACGCTGTCCAGTTGAGCGGCACACGGGTGCCGACGCGGGAGGCGACCTGGAAATGGCTGGGGCCATCGGCCATGGCGAGAACAAGCATGAAATCGCCGTCACGGCCGCAGACCTGAACGGTCTCGCCAGCCTGTCGGCAGAGGTCGTGCATTTCATGCGTCGCGACGCTCATGAAGTCGAGCGATCGTGCATAGGCGAGGCCATAGTGATAGAGCCGCGAGCCGAGCCAGATTGAACCGTCGGATTGGCGCGTCAGCATGTTTTTTTCAACCAGATCGTCAACGATGACATAGACGGTGGAAAGCGGTGCCTTCACGGCCTTGGCGATGGCATAGACGCCGGCCGGCGATCCCGTCTCGTAAAGATGGTCAATCACCTGCAGCGCGCGGTCAATACCGCTGACGCGTGCACGGCGCGCGCCCTTGGCACCGGTCTCTTCGGCCGGGCCTTCATCTTCGGAGTAGATTGCGGGTGATGTCTTTCCGTCCAATTCAACATACCTCTGATATGATGCGAACCTGTTACATTACTATGGCATAGCCGTTTAGGAAGCAAATCGCAAAATCTTTGGATATAAAACCTTTGGTAGCTGCCGCAGATAATTCGTGAAGGCGGCAAGTGTTGTCACCGGATATGCTGCGATCGCAGGCGACAAATCTATTTGCGGGCGCCTCATCGTGCATCGTTGATGCTGGAACCGGAACAACAAGATGCAGCCCGAGTTTTTCTCCCATCAGCGATACCGGCTGATCGGATGTGGGCCAAGTCTCCTGCCAGACATTGCGGTCAGCCGTGGCAAGTCGACGCCCCTTTTTGCGGCTTGCCGAAGCCACCGCCGGTGCGTGTCGTCATGAAGACGGCGTCGCCGGCGGCGAGCGTCTCAAGGTCGCGGGAAGAAATATTCGGGAAATCGATGTGGATGTGCGCGCTCGTCGCATCGCAAGGGCTGCCGCCTGTTGACAGCGGCAGCCCGTCTGGGAACAGGGCTTATCCCCAGTGCCGATCGGGGCCTTATGGTGCCAGCGGTCAGATCAGCCGAAGCAGGGCATCGCCGGCAGATTGGCGCGGCTGGCAAAGGACCCGATCATATCGCTCGCCGTGGAGGGACGCGGCTCGCGTTTACGGGCAGCCACCTCAAGGAGTTGCTTGAAATCTTCAAGCTTCACGCCATCGGCGCGGAGCACCATGGCGATCAGCGGGTCGTGAAGGGCTTCGGAAATGGTCAAATCTTCTCTGGTCTTTCTCATGGTACGGTCCTCCTTTCGTGGGCGGTCGCCCGTGTTCCACTCCTGCTGCCAAGCGCTCCTGGCATTGACTTCTGCAAAGAGTGGTGTTACCGGTAAGTAACAATGCATTTGTTACCGATCGGTCACATCGATGTCAAGGACTTCGTCCGCGAAAAAATCAGAATCATTGAATGAAATCTCCGTAGCCGCTTCAGACGATCGAATCCCCCCGCGGGAGCGTATTGTCACGACCGCTTCGGAGCTTTTCCGTGAGCGCGGCATTCGCGGCATTGGCGTGGATGCCATTGCGGATGCTGCCGCCACCAACAAGATGACCCTCTATCGGCATTTCGGCTCCAAGGACGAGCTGGTCTGCGAAACGCTACGCCGCGCCTCCGAAAAG
>UCCS01000080.1 GCA_900470965.1 Hyphomicrobiales bacterium | reverse complement strand
CCAGCTGCATGACGGTCTTCTTCACGGCGTTTGGCGCATATTCCGATACCGGCAAACCCGCACGGGCCGGCACGAGCATGGCGATGCCACGGGCCTGGCCGAGCTTCAGCGTGGCGACCGCGTCCTTGTTGACGAAGGTCTGTTCGACGGCGGCTTCCTCCGGTTTGTAGGAATGGACCACATCAGCAAGACCGTCATGCAGCTGGCAGAGGCGCGAGGCGAGATCCATGTCGCCATCCGAGGTGACGGTTCCCGAGGCAACGAAGCGCAGCGAATTGCCGAGCGTATCGATGATGCCCCATCCCGTGCGGCGAAGGCCGGGATCGATACCGATGATGCGAATCGTGTTTTGCATGGTTCACCCTATAGCGATGGTGAAATAAGTGCCATCGATATGTGAACAAAACAAAAACATGCCTTGTTTTTGCGGGACCGCATTTACCGCGAATTAAACCGAATGCCTGAATTCTAATCCATCAAATGTGAGAGGAGCCGGCTTTCGCAAAGCTTAAGGCTTCCGATGCTCTGTTTGTAGTTCAACCGGTGGGTGATGTCTCCAGGATGCCACTCGCCGGCGTCGCCGTTCCGGAAGGGTTCGTTTTCATGGCTCAGAGATTTCAGTCCCTGTCCTTCAAGGTGATAGCCACCTTCATCCTGCTGACCACGCTTTCGGTCGCGGTGATCAATATCCTCGCCTATTTCGCCAGCAGCCGCGTTTCCGACGAACAGGCGCTGAAGGCCAAGGAGAGCGTGCTGATCTTCCGCGGCGACATGCTGCAGGACCAACTCGAGCAGCTTGAGAACCAGGCAACCTCGATTGCGCGCATCGAAGCGCTGCAGATGTCGATCACCAACCTGAAGAGCGGTTGGAAGACGATGGAGAAGAGCTCCGGCGATGCTCGCGGTGAGCTGAAGAAGGTCTTCATCACGAACAATCCGAACCCGGCCGACCAGCGCGAGAAGCTCGCAAAGCCGGAGGGTCCGAGCGGTTTCTATTATTCGAGCCATGAGAAGACGCAGGGCGAAGTGGCGCGTGACCTCGCCGATACCGCCTTCAACGACCTCTTGATCGTCGATCTCGACGGCACCGTGCTCTATTCCTACAAGAAGAATGACGACTTCGCCGAAAACCTGAAGTCGGACGCCTGGAAATCGGCCGGCGCGGGCATCGCCTATGCCAAGGCAATCGAAAACACCACCAAAGCGACGGACGATTCCGCGCCGACGGCCTTCTCCGGCTTGCGTGTCGATGCCGGCAGCGGCAAGTCGGCGATCTTTTATGCCGTGCCGATCGTCAAGCTCGGCCAGGCGAAGGGGCTGATGCTGTTCAAGGTGCGCGACGATGTCGTCACCAGCATTCTGGCAAAGGGTATCGTGTCCGGCAGCACGGCAAAGACGGCCATCATTTCGGCTGATGGTTCGGCCATTGGTCTCAATGCATCCGGTCAGCTTGTGACGCTCGATGCTGCACCGTTCACCTTCATCAAGGATGCGCTTGCGAGCTCGGCAATGACGGTTGCGGATTTCGATCGCGCCGACGGCGCGGCACGCGCCTATGTGCGTGGCATCGATTATCGCGGCGACCGTTTCCTCGTCGTTGAAAGCGTGCTGCTCAGCGAATTGAATTCGGGCTCCATCGAGGTCGCTACATTGCTGACCTCGATCGGCATCGGCGTTCTCGTCATCATGGCGGTCGCCACAGGGCTCATCACCAACTTCCTGTTCTCGCCGCTTGCCCGTCTTGCCGGCGTGACCCGCGAAGTCGCAGACGGCAAGCTCGACATCGAGATCGGCAGCCAGAACCGCAAGGATGAGATCGGCACGATGGCGAAAGCGCTTGCTCGCTTCAAGCAGTCGCTGATCGAAGGCCGCGAGCTCGAAGCTGCGAGCGAGCAAACGCGCATGCGGGCAGAAAGCGAGCGCCAGCAGAATCTGGCTCAGCGCGAGGCGGAGGCCCGCAGCCTGCAGGACGTGGTCACAGCACTCGACGAGGGGCTTCATCATCTGGCGAGCGGCGATCTGGCCTATCAGATCGAAACCCGCTTCCCGAACGAGCTCGAAAGCCTGCGCGTGAACTTCAACGAGGCGCTGGCGACGCTCAACGAAACGATGACTGCGATCGGCGGCAACTCCATGGCCGTGCGTGCAGGCTCCGAGGAGATGCGGACGGGTGCCGATGAACTGGCCGGCCGCACCGAGCGGCAGGCAAGCTCGATCACAGAGACGGCCAACGCGATCAGCGCCATCACCCAGTCAGTGCGCGTACAGATCGAACGCGCCGAGCAGGCCGCGCGCATCGCCCGCGACGCGAAGAAGGAGACTGTCGGCTCCAGCCAGATCATGCGCGAGACGATCGCGGCGATGGAAGCGATCCAGGCGTCTTCACGGCAGATCAACACCATCATTTCCGTCATCGACGATATCGCCTTCCAGACGAACCTGCTGGCGCTGAATGCCGGTGTCGAGGCAGCGCGTGCCGGCGAAAGCGGCAAGGGCTTTGCGGTCGTCGCTATGGAAGTACGCGAACTGGCGCAGCGGTCTTCGAGCGCTGCCAAGGAAATCTCCAGCCTGTTGCAGAAGTCCACGCATGAGGTGGAAAGCGGCGTGGCGCTCGTTGAAAGGGCCGGCATTGCGCTGACTGGCATCGGTGGTCATGTTGAATCCATCAACGGCCAGATCAATGAGATCATGGAATCCACCCGTGAAGAGGCAGACACCCTGCGGCAGATCAACAGCTCAGTCGCCGAGCTCGATTCCATGACGCAGCAGAATGCGGCGATGGTCGAGGAGACGACGGCTGCAATCCACCGTCTGGCAACCGAAGCTGTGGAGATGGACCGCCAGCTCGGCAACTTCACCCTTGCCGAAGGATATCAGCAGCAGAGCGCCGACATGCATCTGCTGCGCAAACAGGCGTGATCGCATCATGCTGATCCGGTTCGAAAAGCCCGAGGATGCGGATGCCATTCATGAGCTGACGCGGGTGGCGTTCGAGCCGATGCCTTACAGCAACAATACCGAAGCGCGGATTGTCAGGGATCTTCGCGCGTCGGGTGATTTGATACTATCTCTCGTCGCGGAAGAGGGCGAGGAGATCATCGGCCATGTCGCTTTCTCGCCGATCACAATCGGTGATATCGAGGATGGATGGTATGGGCTCGGGCCGATTTCGGTAAAGCCGGAGCGGCAGCGGCAGGGGATCGGCAGAGAGCTGATCCTGAAAGGGCTCGATCTGCTGAGAGAGCGTGATGCGACCGGCTGCGCGCTGATCGGCAATCCCTCGGTCTATCGCGGCGCTGGCTTCGAGAGCGATGGGAAGCTGACCTATGGCGATCTCGATACGCGATACGTCCAGAGGGTCATCTTCAAGGGATCGCCCCCATCAGGCGCTTTGAAATTCTCCCCGGCTTTCGACGAATGACAGTTATTTTCCGCGGCAGCTTTTGTTGGCGCCGCGATTTGGAATAGCGCCACGGCGAACCTACATAGACCGCACTCCCATTCTCGAGCGGCAGGTTTCCATGGTTCCGTTTTCCATTCTCGATCTTTCCCCTGTGGCCGAAGGCACGACCATCAGCCAATCCTTTGAGGCGTCGAAGCGTATGGCACAGAAGGCGGAGGAGTTCGGCTATACGCGTTTCTGGATGGCGGAGCATCACGGCATGCCCGGCGTCGCGAGTGCGGCGACGTCTGTCATCCTCGGTCAGATCGGTGCGGTGACGAAGACCATCCGCATCGGCTCGGGTGGCGTCATGCTGCCGAACCATGCGCCGCTCGTCATCGCCGAACAGTTCGGCACGCTGGAAGCCTTGTTTCCCGGCCGCGTCGATCTCGGTCTTGGCCGCGCGCCCGGAACGGACATGCGCACGGCGCAGGCGCTACGGCGCAACCTCGACGCGGGTGCAAATAGTTTCCCCAATGATGTGGTGGAACTGCAGCAGCTTCTCGGCACACCGATCGAAAACCAGGCGATCCTCGCCGTACCCGGCAACGATTCACACATCCCGATCTGGCTGCTCGGCTCCAGCCTCTACAGCGCCCAGCTTGCGGCCATGCTCGGCCTCCCCTTCGCCTTTGCTTCGCATTTTGCGCCTGACATGCTGCTTGATGCTATCGCGATCTATCGCGACCGGTTCCAGCCCTCGTCGGAACTCGACAAGCCCTATGTGATGGTCGGCGTCATGGGCGCGGTTGCTGAGACGGACGAGGAGGCGCAGTATCACTTCACCTCGGCTCAACAGCAGTTCGTCAATCTGCGGCGCAATGTGCGCGGGCCTTTCCCACGGCCGGTCAGGGATAGGGATGCCTTCTGGTCACCGATGGAAAAGATGAATGTCGAGCACACGCTACGCTACGCCGTCGTCGGTTCGCCGGCCACGGCCGAAGTCCAGCTCAATGAATTCCTCAAGGAGACGCAGGCCGATGAGGTCATCATCTCCATGCCGATCCATGATATCGAGGCGCGGTTGAAATCGGTGGAGCTCTTTGCTGGGCTTGGCAACTTCATGCGGGCTGCGGCCTAGCCGCCAGAGCATCCCAGCAAACAAAAACCCGGCGGAATGGCCGGGTTTTTCGATTCAATATCCTGGATGGCTTTAAGCCGAGAGCTTGGCCAGAACTTCTTCGGAGACTTCGAAGTTCGAATAGACGTTCTGGACGTCGTCATCGTCTTCAAGCGAGTCGATCATTTTCAGCAGCGACTGCGCCCTCTCTTCGTCGACCGGTACGTTGTTCTGGGCGCGCCAGACTGCCTTCACGGTATCGGCTTCGCCGAGGGATGCTTCGAGCGCCTTGGCGACTTCGCCGAGGGCTTCGAAGGCGGTGGTGATGTAGTGGCCTTCCTCGTCGGTCTCCACATCATCGGCGCCGGCTTCGATCGCGGCTTCCATGACCTTGTCGGGATCGCCGGCGGACAGCTTGTAGGTGATTTCGCCGACGTGGTCGAAGGAGAAGGAAACCGAGCCGGTTTCGCCGAGTGCGCCGCCGGCCTTGGTGAAGATTGAGCGGACGTTGGAGGCGGTGCGGTTGCGGTTGTCGGTCAGGGCCTCGACGATGATCGCCGTGCCGCCTGGGCCGTAGCCTTCGTAGCGGACCTCGTCGTAGTTCTCCGTATCGGCGCCGGAAGCCTTCTTGATGGCGCGGTCGATATTGTCCTTTGGCATAGACTGGGCCTTGGCGTTCTGGATCGCCAGGCGCAGGCGGGCGTTCATCGTCGGGTCGGGCAGGCCGGCCTTGGCGGCAACGGTGATTTCGCGCGCGAGCTTGGAGAACATTTTCGAGCGCACGGAATCCTGACGGCCCTTACGGTGCATGATGTTTTTAAACTGTGAATGGCCAGCCATGGCACCCCTGTTCACGTCTCATTGTTCGGAATGGGCCGCCTTATAAGATCGGAAAGGGCGATATTCAAGGAAAAAGCAGCTTTTCGATCCTTCCCTGGCGGCGTGGTGGTGGGCGGAACAAAGCCGAGGAGATGACGTTTTCAACCGACAACACCAGCAGGAAAGGAACGGCAATGGCAAGCTTCACTGAAGCCCGGGAACAACCGGCACGTCAGCTCTGGGATCAGATCAACGATATCAATGCCGGCATGCTTGGTCTTTCAGGCATCGATATGCATATGCAGCCGATGGCACCCAACGTCGATCCGACCACCAATACGATCTGGTTCTATACCAAGACGGATGCCGAACTCGTGCAGATGATCAAACCAGGCAGCCGCGCGCATTTCTGCGTCATCGGCAAGAACCATGATTATCATGCCTGCCTGTCCGGGGTTATCGAGGTGCACCCTGATCCCTCGAAAATCGAGGAGTTTTGGAACTCGGTCGTTGCCGCCTGGTACGAAGGTGGCAAGAAGGATCCAAAGCTGACGATGCTCTCCATGCATGTCGATGACGCCGACATCTGGGTCTCGACCGGCAGCAAGCTGAAATTTGGCTGGGAAATTGCCAAGGCCAATTTCGATGAGGAGAAGATGCCTGACGTCGGCATTAAACGGCATCTGCAATTTGCGTGAGCAAACAGGCCCGGCATGGTCCGGGCCTTTTTACTGCACGTCCTTCATCACATAGATCAGAGGCTTTTTCGGCAGCGTGCGCAGCGAAACGGTGATGCTGTTGTCGGGCGCGTAGTTGACGTCGAAACCATTGCCGAACATCGAGATGAAGGCGTTAACCGGCGGGCCGCGGCGATGCATCGGCAAGATCAGCGACGAGCGCAGCCGCTTGATGACACGGCTCATACTGTCTGCACCCATGGTCAGGCCGCCATCGACCGGCACCATGACCACATCCAGCCTGCCGATTTCAGTGTAATGTGTGTCGGTCAGCTCATAATGCAGGTGGCCGAGATGGCCGATGCAGAGGCCGGCGATCTCGAAGATGAAAATGGAATTTCCGTCCTGCTGCGATCCGCCGAGCCCGTAGCTGAAGCGGATATCCGTCGTCACATTGCGGATATAGGCATCGCCGACGACAAGATTGATCTTCGCCTTGTCGCCGGGAATATCGCTCCAGCCGTGCAGAACATGCTTGATGCCCGGGTCTGGCGTCAGCGTGTAATGCGTCTGATGCGCCTTGTTCATGGTCACGACATCGGGTGTTACCGCGGGTTTGTACCAGCCGTTATAATCGGTGGCGATGACAATGCCGCCGGGTGTGTCGATCTCGAAGGTAGAATGGCCAAGGTAGGTGAATTTAACATCTTCGTCCTCGGACACCGCCGGGATTATCGGCGCCGTAACGGAGAAGCTGGCGAAGGTCGCCTTGGGGATAGTCTGCGCGATAGCCTGGCACTGGCTGACAGGTCTGCGGTTTTCCTGGGCTGCGGCAAGGCGCGGTGCGGTGAAAACCGCTAGGCATGCGATAGCGAGGACAAGACAATGCGGCTTCATGCCACCCCTCCGGCGCTTTCACGAAGCCGCGAAGATGCGGCATGCCGTCGCAGTGGTCCAGCCGGACCATGCTCACAATTGCGTGTTGCAGTGGCCTAGCGCCAGAACTCCGGGATCGTTTCGGCAAGCCGCGGGCCAAGGCGCAGCGGGGCGATCTTTTCGGCCAGACCCGTCGCATCCGAAATTTCCACGCCGACGCCGCAGATGGTGGCGGGACCAGTAGCGGCTTCCATACGGCCCTTCGGCATCTTGGAGATGAAGCGGTTCAGCGGTTCTTCCTTGTCCATGCCGAGCGAGGAATCGTAATCGCCGCACATGCCGGCATCCGACATATAGGCGGTGCCGCCATTCAGGATCTGCGCATCGGCGGTCGGCACATGAGTGTGGGTGCCGACGACGAAGCTGGCGCGGCCATCGACGAAATGGCCGAAGCACTGCTTTTCGCTCGTCGCTTCCGCATGGAAATCGAAGATGATGGCATCGGCCTGCTCCTTCAGCGGGCAGGCGGCAAGGATCGTCTCAGCCGCCTTGAAGGGGTCGTCGAGCTCGGGATGCATGAAGACGCGGCCCATGATGTTGGCGACGAGCACACGCGCGCCGTTGCGCGCATAGAAAAGACCGGAGCCGCGGCCGGGCGTTCCCTGCGGATAATTTGCCGGACGCAGAAACTGGTCATGGCGGCCTGCGAAAGCGACGGCATCCTTCTGGTCCCAGACGTGATTGCCTGTCGTCACCACATCGGCGCCGGCATTGATCGTTTCCAGAAAGATGTCTTCGGTGATGCCGAAGCCGCCGGCGGCGTTTTCGCCATTGACGATGACGAAGTCGAGCTTCAAGTCGGAAACCAGACCGGGCAGGCGGTCCCAGACCGCCGTGCGTCCCGTCTTGCCGACCATGTCACCCAGAAATAGCAGTCGCATTCCCTATCCAATCCGTGAGGTAAAATGGCGCAGGCCGCTTTCCGTCAGGATGGCATCCAGGCTTATGTCATGCGGCTCAGCCGGTACCTCTGCCACTTCCTGGCAGTCAAATGCAATGCCGATCAGCTTCGGCGACAAGCCTTTTTGCCGGAGACGGCCGATTGCACGGTCATAATGGCCGGCGCCGTAGCCGATGCGGTGGCCGCGGGAATCGAAGGCCGACAGCGGCACCAGCATGATTTCGGGGTCGAGGATAGCAGCGTCTTCGCCTGGGCCGACCGTTCCGAAGCCGGTGCCGATCATTGCCGTGCCGTGGACGAGTTCGCGGAAGACGATGGTCTGCTTGTCGATGATTGCGGGCACGCAAAGGCGGGCGCCGCGTCCGCGCCACCGTGCCATCAGCGGCTGCAGATCGGCTTCCGAACGGATCGGCAGAAAACCGGAGATGATCGTGCCGGGTGTAAAAACAATCGCATCGCCGGCATGGGCTGCCATGTCGAGGCTTTTGGCTGCGCGCAGATCCGTCGGGATCGCATCCCTGAGTGCCAGACGCTCAGCGCGCAATTGAGCCTTCAATTCCTTGGGCGTCATCTCAATTCCATATCGTTGTCCGGCGAACATAACCGCTTGCGGCTGATTGCAACAGGTGAAAAGGGTCTATTCCTCGCCTGATTGCGCCTCGTTCTCGATATGGGCATAGGCGAGTTTCAGCATGATTTCCGACGCTTCCATCAATGTCCTGCGCTCTTCCGGTGTCAGGTGGTCGTCCATCGTTTTTTCCAACCAGGCGCGGCGAGCGCCTATGTCCTCGGACAACACCGTGCGGCCGTGAGGAGTGATCGACAGTTCGATCTCGCGGCGGTCGGTCTCGCTACGCATGCGGCTGATCAGCTCGTCGCGCTCAAGGGCCGCGATGATACGGGTGACCGATTGCGGCTGCAGATGTTCTTCCAGGGCCAGCCGCCAGGCGGGCATCGGCCCCAAGCGATGAAGCGTGGCGAGGATCGCAATGGTCGACAGGCTGTGCGGACCTTCGGGGCGCGCAGCCCGCAAGCGGCGGCCGAGCAGCAGGACGGAGCGCAAGATGCGTGTCGCAGGTGCGTCGTGATTACTGGACATATCGTACGCAGTGCGTATTATTTCTTGGATGCCCAATTCCGGGTCTGAGAAACGATTGATGGAAAAGACACTCAATCACGTAGCCGGAGCCTTTCGCTGGTCGACTGAAAAGGAAGTGACGGCGATCGAAATCGCCGTATCGGCGCTTGCCATGGCCGTTCCGGCGCTGCTTGCGGCGAGGGGCCATCATACGGGGCTTGGCCTGATCGGCGGCATGGCGATGAGCGGGACGGTAGCGCATGGCAGACTGAGGACGCAAGCTGCGAGCGCAGGGGCCGCATTGCTGGTCCTAGTGTTTGCGACGGGGCTTGCCTGCGCACTCGGGCGGCTTGGCGGTGCTTGGCAGATGGGCCTGTTGGTGATTGCCGGCATTGCCGGTATCGTCGGCGGTTTCGATCGCGCTGTTGTCGCCGCCTCCATGCGCTTTGTCTTCTATCTCGTCATGGTCGGCGGCATCGTCTCTACCACCACGGCAGATCCGCTGCTCATCTTTGCCATTGTCATCGGCGGCGCACTTTTCGCTGTCGTTCTCCACATGGTGATGGCTGTGGTCGTTGCACATATCCGCCGTCATGCGGCAGAGCCGGTCGAGGATGAACGCAAGCCGAGCGCCGGACAGAAATTCAACAGGCTGTGGCGCTCCCTGACGGAGCCAGCTGGCTGGCAATATCCAGTCCGACTGGTTTCCTGCCTGGGCGCGGTCTCGCTCATCCACCTGTTCTTTCCCGATCACGATGTTCACTGGGCTGCGCTGGCGCTGGTGCTGCTGATCGAGCGGCGGCCGGAACGCTTGCCACTCAAGACGACGCAAAGAGTGATCGGCGTTCTCTTCGGTGTCTTTTGTGCGGGATTGCTGTCGTTTCTTACCTTGCCAGCCTGGGCAGATGTGCTTGTTGTCGCCGTGCTCGGCGGTAGCAGGCCCTTTCTGAGAGCCAGGAATTATCTCGCCTATTCGATGGTGATGACGCCGCTGATGATGATGGCCACGGGAACCGCCGATCATGCCCTGCCGGCTTCCGCGCTGCTGGATAGGCTATTTGCGACTGTCTTTGCCGCCTGCCTTGTGCTGCTCGTCAACCAGGCAACGATCCATTTTCTGCCGCAGACGGCCGCGCCTAAGGCTTAGACGACGATGCTCGAGGGAATGGTCGCCGTCGGCACGGCAGCCGACAGGCCGGTCACGGCTGATTGTGCTGTTCCGATTGCACCTTCGGCGGCGGCGTCGCGGTTCTTCTCGCGCAGATCGCGCATGGCCTTTTCGAGGATCTGCTTCAGCTCGCGGACGACGGACTTGAACTCTTCCATCGTCTTGCGGTCATCGGCGGAAATTGCCGACGACTTCGGACCGTCTTCGACGATTTCCTGATAGGCCTTGCGGGCATGAGCCGCACCGTCTGTTTCCGCCGTGTCCGTGCCGTCTTCCACTGCTTCCGTTGTCGTTTCGGCACCCTGCGTTGCCTCGGTTGAAGCCGTTGCATCGCTTGCGACAACGTCGGCCGTTGCATTGGTGGTGGCATCGGTCGTCGCGGCGGTGGAAGCTGATATGGCTGCTGTGCTGGTCGCAGCACTTGCATCGGAAGAGCCGCCGGTTGCAACGGCCGAGGCAAATTCGGAGGCCGCGGCGCCAACCTTACGTGCGAGTTCGGCGGCGAGACGCGCAATCACTTCAGGCGGGAAGCCCGCCGTCTTCAGCGCCTGAAGCTCCTGCTTGGCTTCTTCGAGCTTGCGCTGGGCGCGGCTCTTCGCATCGTCGGCGGAGCTTGCCAGCGAATTACGCACCTGTTCCAGCGCCAGCGACTGCCGCTGGATCTTCAATACGCCGGTATCGGGCTCGTTGCTCGTGGACGAAACGCCGGATTGTGCCGGCTGAGTGCCGCGCAGAAGGGTGGACGCCGAAACGGTTGCGAGCTGCATAATATACCCCCGATTACATTTGGGGCGCACTCTGCCAGATCAGACTTGCGTGGAACTGGGGCGCGGAACCCCTTGTTTCCCAGCCAATCGCTGCATCGTTTGTTCGAAAAGGGGCATGCCACCGGGCTTCCAGCCGAGCGCGCGGATCTTACTCGTGTTCATGGTGCAAAGCTCTGCCTTGTCCGCTGCTTCGGGCAGCGGGAAGGGACAGTCGACGTGATGGCGGATCGGCGAAAGGATATCCCTCGTATCGACGGCGATATCCGAAACGTTGAAGACCTCGCCGGAGATTCGGGCACTTTCCGTTTCCAGCATCAGCCGCACGACACGGCCGAGATCGCGTCCATGCACCTCGGTTCCCGCACGTGGGGAAACAGGCTGGCCGCTCAGATAGTCGTCGATCAGTCGATCCCATTTGTTTGGGGACCGGTCACCGTAAACGCCTGTTGCCCGCAGGCTTGCTCCTGCAAAGCCTGGGCCGGAAAGATGGGCGAGCGCCCGCTCCGCATCAAGCTTGACCTGTCCGTAAAGGGTTTCCGGCGTGGCGGGCATGGTTTCGAAAAGCTCGGTGCCTGGTGCAGGCTCGCCGTAAGCGGCACGGCTGGACATGAAGATGCAACGGCGGGTGCCTGCGCGCTTTGCCTCCTCGAAGAGTTTCACTGTACCATCGAGATTCAGGCGGTGAAACGCCTTTGGATCATCGCCTTCGCCGCCGCGGTATTTTCCTTCGATGTGACTGAAGGCGGCGTGCACGAAAAAATAGGCATCATCGAAGGCGCCGATATCGTCCTCGTCCGGATCGAGCGAAAGCGGGGCGAAATCGACCGGACGAGAGAAGGACTGGGGGAGCGGCGCCCGCCGTCCGCCGATAATCACCTGATATCCGGCAGAAAGCAGCTCTTCGACGATATAACGTCCGACGATACCCGTTCCGCCTGATACCAGTACTTTCATGCCGCCTCATCCGGATTGGCCAGAGATGCAATCTCCGGCACGTGGCCGCCAATATGAAAACAATGCCACAAATCGATCAAAGGTTGTAGCCTCGCTGCCTTGGGATGATCTTTTTCCCAAGGTTTTTCATACTGATAGTGCAGGATAGAAATGCTCTTCCAATCCCACAGGGCCGGCATCGTGAACCAGACATATTGCAGCATGTTGAAATAGACCGGCAGACCATGCCAATTGGGGAAGAACGTCTCGAGGAAGGTCTGGTCTGTGCGCCGCCAGAAGATGTCGGGCTGATCCAGAACTGCAAGCATCTGCCGGAAGGTCTCTTGCGAAGGGCGGGCAACGAAGACGCCGGAGTTCATGCGGTGGAAGTCGGCAAGGCTTTCATAGACATTCGGCGCCGCGGAGAATTCCGGGTAGGCGAAGAGCTTGTCGACATTCTTCAAGACGATCGCATCGGCATCGATGAAAACGCAGCGCTCATATTCGACAAGCTGCCAGAGGCGGAGCTTGCAGAAATTGTCGAGCGGCGAATGAAAGGTCGGCTTGCGGCCTTTGGTGAAAGGTGCTGCGGAGTGGAGATTGCCGCGCGCATGCCGCTCGTTGAAAGCATCCGACAACGGCAGATGCTCGACTTCGATCAGCCGGCAGCCGAGAGCGTTCAGCGGGGCGAGGGTGGCCGCGTCGACTCCGCCGGTATGCAGAATGACGATGGAGGCGTCCGTGCCGGTGCGACGCAGCGAGTTTGCCAGTGCCGTCGCGCCCATGGCGTAATCGGCGTTGGTGACGAGAGTGACGTAGGCGAAGTGCGGGGCAGGGGTCATGGATGCGGGGTACTTTCCTGAACGGCCTCGCTCCGGCAAGGCCGTTGCTTCGAGAAGAAAGCACCACTCATGATACGGACTTCAGCCGCTTGCCTTCCGGGTCGTGATTAATTGTCGCGGCGATATCCTTCGTCCAGGCGGAGACGGCCGGGACGCGAGAGCGGTCGACACGGTAAGCGAATTTCTTGGCGACTTCGACGATTTCGTCGAGCAGGCCTGCCTTCAGGGTAATCGGATCGAGGCCGAGGCTGAGGAACTTGTCGTTCCTGACGACCAGATCGTTTTCGGCAGCTTCCTTGCGCGGATTGGGCAGCCAGACGACTTCGGAACCAGCCATCTTGGCGATCATCTCGGCGAGATCGCGCACGCGATGGGTCTCCGTCATCTGGTTGAAGATCTCGACGCGTGAGCCGCGCGGGGGGGGATTCTTGAGTGCCAGTTCGATGCAGCGGACGGAATCCTGGATATGGATAAAGGCGCGCGTCTGGCCACCGGTGCCGTGGACGGTCAGCGGATAGCCGATGGCGGCCTGAATGAGGAACCGGTTCAGCACCGTGCCGTAGTCGCCGTCATAATCGAAGCGGTTGATGAGCTGTGGATGGCGGCGCGTCTGTTCAGTATGCGTGCCCCACACGATGCCTTGATGCAGATCAGTGATCCTAAGGCTGTCATTCTTGGCATAGAACTGGAAGAGCAGCTGATCCAGGCACTTGGTCATGTGGTAGATCGAGCCGGGATTGGATGGATAGAGAATCTCCTGGGAGGCAGTTTCGCCATCCATCGTCTCGATGCCGACAGGCAGATAACCTTCCGGGATGGCGGCGCCGACCGTCGAATAGCCATAGACGCCCATGGTGCCGAGGTGGACCAGATGCGCATCGAGCTGCAACTCGACCAAAGCATTCAGGAGATTATGCGTGGCGCTAACATTGTTGTTAACAGTGTAATTCTTGTGCCGGTCGCTCTTCATCGAGTAGGGCGCAGCGCGCTGCTCGGCGAAATGGATGATCGCATCCGGCCGGTTTTCCGCGAGCCACTTCTTCAGGAGCTCGTAGTCCCGAGCGAGGTCGATCAGATTGAAATGAATGCGGCGGCCGGTCTCCGCATGCCAGATGCGGGTGCGCTCCTGAATGGAGTCCATCGGCGTCAGCGACTGGACACCGAGCTCGGTGTCGATCCAGCGGCGGGAGAGATTGTCGAGGATGTGGATGTCATGCCCGGCATCGGAGAGATGCAGCGAGGTTGGCCAACCGATGAAACCGTCTCCACCCATCACCGCAATCTTCATGCCACTGGCTCCTCATCGGTTGTTTTCCATCGGGATAATTAGGAAATATGACAATTGTTCAATGCTTGCCTGTCGAGAAGTGTTGCGTCAAAGAGGGCCGGAAAGTTTGGAGAAAATTATGGCGGAACACGGTTTTTCTATTTCCGGCGAGCTCACCGACGTGGGGCATCGACTCGTCCAGCGGGTCTATTATGAAGATACGGATTTCTCCGGTCTGGTCTATCACGCACGCTATCTGCATTTCCTCGAACGGGGCCGCACCGACTACCTGCGCTGTCTCGGTGTGGAGCAGCGAGAGCTCGTGAATGCGGACGAGGAAGGACTCGTCTTCGTCGTTCATCGCATGGAGATCGACTTCAAAAGCCCGGCCCGCATGGACGACATTTTGACCGTGATCACACACACCGAAAAGGCCGGCGGCGCGAAGATGGTGCTCAACCAGGAAATCCGCCGCGACGATACGCTGCTGATCGCTGCCAAGGTGATCATCGCCGTGATCAATGCCAAGGGTAGGCCGCGCCGGCTGCCGGAGGCACTGGCAAGGCAAATGCTCATTCCCGAAAGCTGAAAACAGCCGGGATATGCCTGCGTTTCCTGCGTCAAACTGCTGGAATCGAGGGCTTGTAAAAACTTGAATTTTATGTGAAGGAATTGCTGCGCTGCAAGATGAGCGCTGTGTTCAGCAACCGGACAATGTTCCGGTCAAGTTATCCAGGAACAAAATCTCCCGCGACATTCCCGCTGTCATAGTCTGGCACTAACGATCTATTAACCATAATGGTGTCTTACTTGCGGAGTCGGAGTTTGTGCGACGCACGCCTTCCTTTGACCAAATTTGACGGCAAGAAGGCGGAAGAAGAGCTTGGAAGCTTGACCAGGGCTTTGGGCGGCGGCCGCCAGACATTCTTGCGTGATCACTTCGTGCCGCCCGGTCAAGCGCCGGGCGTTTGGATTCGGGGATTTTGGATCTATGGAACAAGTAGGATTGGCAGCAGCCACGACCGACGTCAGCCTCTGGTCGCTTTTCATGCAGGCCGGCATCGTCGTCAAGCTGGTCATGCTCGGCCTTATCGCCGCTTCGGTGTGGACCTGGGCTATCGTCATTGACAAATATCTGGCCTATGGCCGCGCCCGTCGCCAGTTCGACAAGTTCGAACAGGTCTTCTGGTCTGGCCAGTCGCTGGAAGAACTCTACCGGACGCTTTCCGAGCGCAACAACACCGGTCTTGCGGCGATCTTCGTCGCGGCGATGCGCGAATGGAAGAAGTCCTTCGAGCGCGGCGCACGTTCGCCGATCGGCCTGCAGATGCGTATCGATCGCGCCATGGACGTGACGCTCGCCCGCGAATCCGAATTTCTCTCTGCCCGCCTCGGGTCGCTGGCGACGATCGGCTCGGCCGGTCCGTTCATCGGCCTCTTCGGTACGGTTGTCGGTATCATGACCTCGTTCCAGGCGATCGCCGGTTCGAAGTCGACCAACCTCGCGGTCGTCGCACCCGGTATCGCGGAAGCGCTTCTTGCGACCGCCATCGGCCTCGTCGCCGCTATCCCGGCGGTTATCGCCTACAACAAGTTCTCCGCCGACGCGGGCAAGCTCTCGGGTCGCATGGAAGGCTTTGCGGATGAATTCTCAGCCATCCTTTCGCGCCAGATCGACGAGAAGCTGCAGCCGCGCCAGGCTGCGCAGTAACGGAGTAGACGATCATGGGTATGGCTGTAGGCGGCAATAGCGGAGGGGGCGGCGGACGCCGCCGCCGTGGTAGCCGCAACAAGGGTGTGATCTCCGAAATCAACGTGACGCCGCTCGTCGACGTCATGCTGGTGCTTCTCATCATTTTCATGGTGGCGGCCCCGATGATGACGGTCGGCGTTCCGATCGATCTGCCGGAAACGCAGGCCAAGGCACTGAATTCTGAGACGCAGCCGATCACGATCTCGGTCAAGAACAGCGGCGAAGTCTATCTGCAGGAAACGCCGATCCCGGCCGAAGAAATTGCTGCAAAGCTGGAGGCGATCGCCACTACTGGCTACAACGAGCGCATCTTCGTGCGCGGTGATGCGACGGCGCCTTATGGCGTGATTGCTGACGTCATGGCCCGCATCCAGGGCGCAGGCTTCAAGAATATCGGCCTCGTGACGCAGCAGAAGAAGGACCAGTAACGCTCAAGATGAAGACCAGCGTCGTCACATCTGCGGTTCTGCACGGGCTGGTGCTTACCTGGGCGCTGGTGTCGCTCGGCGCGCCGGAATCCTTCAAGGTGGAGGATTTCGAGGCGATGCCGGTCGACCTCGTGCCGGTGGAATCCATCACGCAGATGCAGCAGGGCGACAAGAAGGCTCCGAAGAAGGAGACGTCTGCGCCTGTACCGACGACACGGCCGCCGATCCCGCAGCCGGCCGAAAATGCCGGCGACAACAAAGTCGACCTGAAGACGCCGCCTCTGCCGAACGCCAAGCCGACCAACACCGATGCGGCCGCTGCCAATTCCAGCGACAAGCCGCAGCCGCAGATCGATCCGAAGCCGAACGACGTCAAGGAAGTCAACAAGGAAGAAACCGACGTCGAGCAGCCGAAGGAAGTCGCTTCCATTCCGCAGACCAAGCCGGTGGACGTGACGCCACCGAAGCCCGAGGAAAAGCCGCCGGAAGAACAGGCCAAGCCTGCCGAACCGCCGAAGCCGGATACCGAGGCCTTGCCGGATAACGTTCCGACGCCGGTCGTCAAGCCGCAGGCAAAGCCGCCGGAACCGAAGGCTGCCGAAAAGCCGCCTGAGAAGCCTCAGGAGCAGCCGAAGACGGCCGAGAAGCCGACGGACAAGAAGAAAGCCGACAAAAAGCAGGAAGTGGCGAAATCTGCCTCCTCGATGAAGAGCGACTTCAATGCGGACGAGATCTCCGCTCTGTTGAACAAGACCGATCCTTCCGCCGGCGGCGCCAAGCGTTCGACACAGGAAGCGTCGCTAGGCGCGAAGAAGAGCAATGGCGGTGCCAAACTTAGCCAGAGCGAGGTCGACGCAGTACGCGGTCAAATCTCCGGTAATTGGTCGGTTGTTTCGGGGTTGGCGGGCGCGGGCGACGTTCATCTTCAGGTTCGTTTCCAGCTTGATCAGGCCGGAAATGTCGTTGGCGATCCAGAGGTCATTGCCACAGGAGGCCCCGATGCAACACGCCAGGCTCTCAAGAGCAGCGTGTATCGTGCTGTCATGAAATCGTCTCCTCTCAAGAATCTGCCCGCAGACAAGTATGAGGGGGACAACGGTTGGAACGAGATGGTTCTCAACTTCGACGCGAGCGATTTTGGAATCTGATGCTGGCAAACCTGTCCCACGGCAACAAGCACCTTGCAGCCGCCGCCATGCTCGCCGCGGCGCTCGGCTTTGCGCTTGCCGGGCCGGCGCAACCGGCCAGGGCGGCAACTTCCGATGAGCCCGCAGTGGCCATTCGCGAAGCCGTTGCGGCTCATTTCAACATTCCCCCGGATCTGCTTCAGGGTGGGAAAGTCCTGATCACCGTTCACATGAACCTCGACAGGACCGGCGCTATCGTTGGTTCGCCAGCGGTCGCCGCGACCGGCGGCACGGAGGCGGCCCGCAAGGGGTTCTCTGCTGCAGCGCTTCGTGCCGTGGTGGTTGCGTCGCCCTTCACGATGCTTCCGAAAGACAAATACGAATCCTGGAAAGAAGTCGTCCTGCGCTTCGAACCCGGCGATCCGACTCCATAGATGCTGAAAGGCTGTTTGGTATGACAAAGTGTTCCTTCTTCCGCGCCATCATGGTCGCTGCCGGTCTGATGACTGCGGCCGCCTTTGCGACGCCAGCCAACGCCCTTGTTGAGATCAACATCAACAAGGGTAACGTTCAGCCGCTGCCCATTGCGGTGACGGACTTCCTGCAGGGCAACATGGGTGCGCAGGTTTCTCAGGTCATCGCGGCGGATCTTCAGCGCTCCGGTCTGTTTGCGCCGGTCAATAAGACGGCCTTCATCGAAAAGATCTCCAACCCCGATGCCTCGCCGCGCTTCGAAGATTGGAAAGTCATCAATGCGCAAGCGCTGGTCACCGGTCGTGTCACCCAGGAAGCGGATGGTCGCCTTCGCGCCGAATTCCGTCTCTGGGATACTTTCGCCGGCCAGCAGATGACCGGCCAGCAGTTCTACACGCAGCCTGAGAATTGGCGGCGCGTCGCCCATATCATCGCTGACGCGATCTACAAGCAGATCACCGGCGAGGAGGGCTATTTCGACACCCGTGTCGTCTTCGTTTCCGAATCCGGCCCCAAGCAGCAGCGCAAGCGCCAACTGGCGATTATGGACCAGGACGGCTTCAACGTGCGCATGCTGACCGACGGCAGCGACCTCGTGTTGACGCCGCGCTTCTCGCCGAACCGGCAGGAAGTCACCTACATGTCCTTCGCCAACCAGCAGCCGCGCGTCTATCTGCTGCAGCTCGAAACCGGACAGCGCGAAGTTGTCGGCAACTTCCCGGGCATGACTTTCTCGCCGCGCTTTTCTCCTGATGGCCAGAAGGTCATCATGAGCCTGCAGCAGGAAGGCAACTCGAACATCTACACGATGGACCTGCGTTCGCGCACGACGACCCGTCTGACATCCACGGCTGCGATCGATACGTCACCCTCCTATTCTCCTGACGGCAATCGCATCGCCTTCGAAAGTGACCGCGGCGGACAGTCGCAGATCTATGTCATGAATGCCGACGGTTCGGGCCAGACCCGTATTTCCTTCGGCGATGGCCGTTACTCCACGCCGGTCTGGTCGCCGCGTGGCGATCTGATCGCTTTCACCAAGCAGTCGGGCGGCAAATTCTCGATCGGCGTCATGAAGCCGGATGGTTCTGGCGAACGCATTTTGACGACCGGTTTCCACAATGAAGGCCCGACCTGGGCGCCGAATGGCCGCGTCATCATGTTCTTTCGCCAGGCAGCAGGTGCGGGCGGTCCGCAGCTCTATTCGATCGACCTGACTGGCTACAATGAACAGGCCATCAAGACGCCTGCCTACGGCTCGGACCCGGCCTGGTCGCCGCTTCTGGAGTAGTGGAGGGGAAGAATATCGCCTTCATGTCGCCGCAAAGTCCTGAAAATGGGCGATGCAGGGACAAATCAACGAATCGTTAACCATAATCTTTGATGGCCGGTTAACCGAGTGCGGTTACTGTCCGGAAACCCTGATTGAAGTCGCAAGGAGACCCGGCCATGAGCCGAATTCACACCCCGGCAATGAGCCGCATGCAGAATTTCGCCCGTAACCCCGTCATGATCGCGCTTGTCGCCGGCCTTGCTCTCGCAAGCTGCGCCAAGAAGAACGTGCCGAACAGTGCCGGCGAGCTCGGCCTCGGTGCAGGTGCGGCAACACCTGGCTCCACCCAGGACTTCACGGTCAATGTCGGCGACCGCATCTTCTTTGATACCGACTCCACTTCGATCCGCGCCGATGCTGCCCAGACGCTCGACCGTCAGGCTCAGTGGCTCGGTCGCTACCCGAACTACCAGATCACGGTCGAAGGCCATGCCGACGAGCGCGGCACGCGCGAATATAACCTCGCTCTCGGCGCTCGCCGCGCTGCAGCCGCCAAGGATTATCTCGCTTCGCGCGGCGTTCCGGCCCAGCGCATGAAGACGATCTCCTACGGCAAGGAACGTCCGGTCGCCGTCTGCGACGACATTTCCTGCTGGTCGCAGAACCGCCGTGCCGTCACCGTTCTCGGCGGCGCAGGCATGTAATTCACGGCAAAAGCCGGAATTTGACGAGGCGGCTCCTTGCGGGCCGCCTTTCTTTTTGACCACACTTTGGCCAGACTCCGTTGCTTTTTGAGAGCAATTGGAAAAATCTCCTGTCGTGCCATCGGGGCGCGAAGAATCACTGGGACAGGACGATACAAATGAAGAAACTAGTCGTGGCAGGCATGCTGTGCCTTGCGGCCGTGACCGGGAGCGAGCGAGCGGCATATTCCGCTTCGTTCTTCGGCTTGCACATCGGCGGCCAATCCGCGCAACAAAGCCAGACGGCAGCGCCTGTTGTCAAGGTGCAGGGCAGCGACGCGGAAATCCGCATCCAGCAGATGGAAGACCAGATGCGGCAATTGAACGGCCGTATCGAGGAGATGAGCTATCAGCTTCTCCAGATGCAGGAGACAATCCGCAAGCAGCAGGAAGACAATGAATTCCGCTTCCAGCAGCTCGAAAAAACCGGAGGCGGCGCAGGAGCCGGCGGTGCTGCCAAGACGCCGGTGAAGAAGAGTGAAGCGGACGTCGCTCCACCGGCATCAGGCGGTGGCGATGATATCGCGAAGGTCATTCAAGCCCCGCGGGGAGCCGAAACGGCTCCCTCCACCGGCGTGCCGGCCAATGAAGGCCTCGGCCAGCCGCCGCGCGAGCTGGGCTCCATGGATTTCGACCAGAACGGCAATCCTGTCGGCAATTCCATGAACCAGAATGCGACGGTCGGTTCCGCACCGCTGCCGGATGCGGCCGCGCCGCAGCAGACCGCTTCGCTCGGCAGCGAGTCCGACCAGTACAAGGCGGCCTATGGCCATGTGCTTTCCGGCGACTACGCTACGGCAGAGCAGGAATTCACGCAGTACATCTCCCGTTATCCGAACAGCTCGCGTGCTCCAGATGCCAATTTCTGGCTTGGCGAAGCGCTTTATTCGCAGGGCAAGTTCAACGAATCGGCCAAGACTTTCCTGAATGCCCATCAAAAATACGGCACATCCGAAAAGGCGCCCGAGATGCTGCTGAAGCTCGGCATGTCGCTTGCCGCACTGGACAATACCGATACTGCCTGCGCCACCCTGCGCGAGGTCAGCAAGCGGTATCCGAAAGCCTCCCGTGCCGTCATAAACAAGGTCGCGAGCGAACAGAAGCGTCTCGCCTGCTAGGGTCTTCCGGTTTGTTTCCGGAAGATCCGATTTCTCCCGAGGCGGCAATCGACCGTTTCCTCGCTTCGCTGAAGACACCCGTGCGCATTCTTGTCGCGATCTCAGGCGGAAGCGATTCCAGTGGCCTGCTCCTGCTGCTCCATGAAGCGCTGAAGGCCGCATCCCATCTTTCCATTTCCCTTTGTGCTGCGACGGTCGACCATGCGCTGCGCCGCGAATCTGCGGATGAGGCCGGCCGGGTCGCAACTCTCTGCGCATCAATGGGCATCGCGCACCGGACGATGGTCTGGCAGGGGGAAAAGCCGAACACCGGTATCTTGGCGGCTGCACGCGAGGCACGCTACGGTCTTCTTGCCGAGGCGGCGGAAGCCTTCGATGCTGATCTCATGGTGACAGGACATACGCTGGACGATCAGCGCGAAACGCTGCACATGCGTGGAATGCGGACGGAGCAGATTTCGACCGGTATCGCGGATGCGGTGCTGTTCGACCGGCATTTCTGGATCCTGCGGCCGCTCCTTTTTTCCACCCGGGCAGATATCCGTCGCTTCCTGACCGCGCGAAGCGTGGCGTGGATCGACGATCCCAGCAACGAAGATGTGAAATACGAGCGTGTGCGGACGCGCCGGCAGCTTTCCGTTGAGGGCGCTGCCGAGACGGATATCTGTCGTGCTTGGGAAGAGCGGCTGGCTCTTTCTTCTGATGGAGCCGAATGGCTGCATCGCCATTTCAGGCTTCATGGCGGTTTACTCGGGCAGGTGATGCCCGGTGGGTTGAAGCAGGATCGCAGAGTTCTTGATTATGCGCTTGGCCGTCTGACGGCGGTTTTTGGCGGGCAGTCGTTTGTGCCGGGAAGGAAACAGATGGAGCGGCTTCTTGCATTCGCCACAGGTGGCAAGTCGGGGCGAATGACTGTCGGCCGTGTGGTATTCGATTTTCGGCGTGACGGGCTCTATCTGGCACGTGAGAGCCGCGGAATCCTGCCTCTGGTGCTTCGGTCGGGAGAAGCCGGCGTTTGGGATGGAAGATTTGAAGCGAGAAACAGGTCGTCAGAGACCGTAGAAATTACGACACGCGCCGGCTTGGCGAATGAGGCAACAATGCGTAAAGGGTCTTCCGCGCCCGACTTAGGCTCGCCGGATTCCCATGACAGGCAGGACAAGGGGGATTGGAGTCAGGGTCTTCCCAAGGCGGCGTGGAAACGGGCTGCGGCTTCTGGGCCGGCCATATCCGCAGGGCAAGGGCTTTTATTGCCGGAATTCGCCCGATCCGTCGATTTGACGCCCCATTTTGCAGCCTTCGACCGCTTTTTGACACGATTTGATTTCACCTTTGCCGAGAGGCTTTCGGCAGTTTTCTCAAGGGCGCCCTATGCGGAGCCGCCTTTAAGAAGTATTGACGGAAAAACGATCTGACAGAGTGGATCGCCTTGGCAATGGCCTGGCGCAACCCTATGTTAGAGACCAAATATGACGGCCGCCATGAGGCGACTGTCCAGTGCTGGGGAGTTCAATGAACCCTAACTTACGTAATTTCGCCTTGTGGGCGATCATAGCGCTTCTGCTGATCGCCCTCTTCAGTATGTTCCAGACGGCTCCGGCGCAGACGGGTTCGCGTGAAGTTCCTTATTCGCAGTTCCTGCGTGAGGTCGATGCGGGCCGCGTGAAGGATGTCGTGGTCACCGGTAACAGGCTGACCGGAACATATCTGGAGAATAACAATACCTTCCAGACCTATTCGCCTGTGATCGACGACAATCTGCTGGAGCGCCTGCAATCCAAGAATGTCGCTGTCACTGCGCGCCCGGAAACCGATGGTTCCTCCGGCTTCCTGAGCTATCTCGGAACGTTGCTGCCGATGCTCTTGATCCTCGGCGTCTGGCTGTTCTTCATGCGGCAGATGCAGGGCGGTTCGCGCGGCGCGATGGGCTTCGGCAAGTCCAAGGCCAAGCTTCTGACCGAGGCGCATGGCCGCGTGACCTTCGATGACGTTGCCGGCGTTGACGAAGCCAAGCAGGACCTGGAAGAGATCGTCGAGTTCCTGCGCGACCCGCAGANNCCGGTAAGACGCTGCTCGCCCGCTCGGTTGCCGGCGAAGCCAACGTGCCGTTCTTCACCATTTCCGGTTCGGACTTTGTTGAAATGTTCGTCGGTGTCGGTGCAAGCCGCGTCCGCGACATGTTCGAGCAGGCGAAGAAGAATGCACCCTGCATCATTTTCATCGACGAAATCGACGCGGTCGGTCGCCATCGTGGCGCCGGTCTCGGCGGCGGTAACGATGAACGCGAACAGACGCTGAACCAACTCCTCGTCGAGATGGACGGTTTCGAAGCCAATGAAGGTATCATCCTGATCGCCGCGACCAACCGTCCTGACGTTCTCGATCCGGCGCTGCTGCGTCCGGGCCGTTTCGACCGCCAGGTCGTCGTTCCGAACCCTGACATCGTCGGCCGCGAACGCATCCTGAAGGTTCATGCCCGCAACGTTCCGCTGGCACCGAATGTCGATCTCAAGGTTCTGGCTCGCGGTACGCCCGGTTTCTCCGGTGCGGACCTGATGAACCTCGTCAACGAAGCTGCCCTCATGGCCGCCCGCCGCAACAAGCGTGTCGTGACCATGCAGGAATTCGAAGACGCCAAGGACAAGATCATGATGGGTGCGGAGCGCCGCTCTTCGGCGATGACCGAAGCGGAAAAGAAGCTCACCGCCTATCACGAGGCCGGTCACGCCATCACGGCGCTGAACGTCGCCGTCGCCGATCCGCTGCACAAGGCAACGATCATTCCGCGTGGCCGTGCGCTCGGCATGGTCATGCAGCTTCCCGAGGGCGACCGCTACTCGATGAGCTACAAGTGGATGATTTCGCGCCTCTGCATCATGATGGGCGGCCGCGTTGCCGAAGAATTGACCTTCGGGAAGGAAAACATCACTTCCGGTGCTTCCTCCGACATCGAGCAGGCGACCAAGCTTGCCCGTGCGATGGTCACCCAATGGGGCTTCTCCGACGAGCTCGGCCAGGTTGCCTATGGCGAGAACCAGCAGGAGGTCTTCCTCGGTCATTCTGTTTCGCAGTCGAAGAACGTCTCCGAAGCGACCGCGCAGAAGATCGACAACGAAGTGCGCCGCCTGATCGACGAAGCCTATACGCAGGCTCGCACGATCCTGACGGAAAAGCATGACGAGTTCGTCGCTCTCGCCGAAGGGCTGCTCGAATACGAGACGCTGACCGGCGAAGAGATCAAGGCTCTGATCCGTGGCGAAAAGCCTGCGCGCGATCTTGGCGATGATTCGCCTCCGAGCCGCGGCTCGGCCGTGCCGAAGGCCGGTGCGCGCCCTGCTTCCAAGGGTGATGAACCGGAGGGTGGGCTGGAGCCGCAGCCTCACTGAAATTGAACAGGAATTTGCCTAAAGGGCCGGATTTCCACAGGGAATCCGGCCCTTTTAATATTAGTAACAGGATATAATCAGTTTTCTTGGTAATTTACGTGCCGGATACGCGGTTTTGTGGCATTCCGCTGACTAAAGACAAGTCTGAATCAAGGTTTCGGGCGCAGCACCAATCTTTGAAGCCGGATTCTTGCTTGAGGAATGCCTAAGCTTCTACGGCGCGCGGAAAGCGCAGGAGTGCATATGAAAAGACGCTATTTTGGGACGGACGGCATCCGAGGCCAAGCCAATATCTTCCCCATGACGCCGGATCTCGCGATGCGGGTCGGCATAGCTGCAGGAACGATCTTCCGTAACGGCGCCCACCGTCATCGTGTGGTGATCGGCAAGGACACGCGCCTGTCGGGATACATGCTGGAGAATGCCCTCGTGGCCGGCTTTACCGCGGCGGGACTGGACGTGTTCCTGCTCGGTCCTATTCCGACACCTGCGGTTGCCATGCTGACGCGTTCGCTGCGATGCGATATCGGCGTGATGATTTCGGCCTCGCACAATCCGTTCCAAGATAACGGTATCAAACTTTTCGGTCCTGATGGTTACAAGCTCTCCGATGACATCGAAGCGCAAATCGAGGACCTGCTGGACAAGGATCTATCGGGACAGCTTGCCAAGGCTGAGGAAATCGGCCGAGCCAAGCGCGTCGATGGCGATATCTACCGCTATCTCGAGCACGTCAAACGCACCTTGCCACGCGACGTGACCTTGCAGGGCCTGCGCGTCGCGGTCGACTGCGCCAACGGTGCGGCCTACAAGGTGGCGCCTGCCGTTCTGTGGGAGCTCGGCGCCGACGTGGTGACGATCGGCAACGATCCGAACGGCACGAACATCAACTTGAATTGCGGCTCTACCAGCCCGGTCGCCCTGCAGAAGAAGGTCGACGAGGTGCGCGCCGATATCGGCATTGCGCTCGATGGCGATGCGGACCGCGTCATCATTGTCGATGAAAACGGCTCGATCGTCGATGGCGATCAGCTGATGGCCGTCATCGCCGAAAGCTGGGCAGAGAGCCAGCAGCTGCGCGGCAACGGCATCGTTGCGACTGTCATGTCCAATCTCGGCCTCGAGCGCTTCCTTGAGGATAAGGGCCTCGGACTTGCCCGCACGAAGGTCGGCGACCGTTACGTCGTCGAACATATGCGCCAGCACAATTACAATGTCGGCGGCGAGCAGTCCGGCCATATCGTGCTTTCGGATTACGGCACAACAGGCGACGGTCTCGTTGCCGCCCTGCAGATTCTGGCGGCAGTCAAGCGTACCGGCAAAACGGTCAGCGAAATCTGCCGCCGCTTCGAGCCAGTGCCGCAGCTTCTGCGCAATGTCCGCATTACCGGCGGCAAGCCGCTGGAGGATCTGCAGGTGGTCAAGGCGATTGCCGATGCGGAAGCCGAGCTTTCCAAGAATGGCCGCCTCGTCATCCGTCCCTCCGGCACCGAGCCGCTGATCCGCGTCATGGCGGAAGGCGACGACCGGGCGCAGATCGAGCGTATCGTCAACGATCTCATCGGCACGATTTCGAGCGTACGCAGCGCCGCCTGAAAGCGCCGCAAAAAGGATTGAAAGCCGGCCTCGTGCCGGCTTTTTATTGGCGTTGCGCGAGCCAGACCGTGTGATTGCCGCAGGCCGGGTCTTCAGCCTTGTGGGCGACGACTGTAAAGCCGTGTTCGGTGAGCAGGGCGCGATATTCATCCGGGCTGAGGCTGCTGTGATAAAGTGGTTCACCGACGAAAACGCCCATAGCTTCGCCATGTGCCGGTCCGCTGGTGAACATCAGCGCCGTTCCCGGCTCCGAATGCGCACGAAACAACGAGAACATGCGCCGCTGATTCTCGAAGGGCAGGTGGAAGAAACTGTCCCAGGCAATCAGCCCATCGAAACTTCTGCCAAGCGAGAGGCGGCGCATATCTGCGACCTGCCAGTCGGAGTTTGGAAAGCGCGTCCGGCACATGTCGATCAGGCTGGGTGAGGAATCGATGCCGGTCACTGCGTGGCCGCTTTCGATGAAATGACGCGCGAGAGGCTCGCCGGAACCGCAGCCGATATCGAGGATTGACCCGCCTTGCGGGATCAGTGCGGTGAAGCGATCCAGCCAGCTCCGTTCAAAAAGGGTCTTGCCGCGGCTTGAATCCCAGACTTTGGCATGCCGTTCGTAGAGATCGGTAATGGTATCGGCGGCCTGCCTGTTGCTGTTCTGCATACGCTTGCTGATCCTCTGTGGAAAAATCTTCGATTTGTCTTTAGCGGTTCGATCCCGGAGGATCATGTGGGGTGATGCGGTTTGCTCGTCTTTGCTCATCCGTCGTTCGCAAGCGTGAACGTTCGCCGGGCTTTTTATTCGTTGTCTTCCCGATTTGGGAAGTCGAGACGGGCAGATTACTTTTCGAAACATGTTCTGGCGTGAATATTCGCATTACTTCTTATGGTTAAGCAGCTTTTAACGTTTCCGATTCATTATCCATAAAAAGCATATCCGTTTTGGCGGCCTGCAACGCGCCGACGCAACCGACTGGAGTGAATCCATGAAACGAACTTTGTCCGGTATCTTCGCCGCGCTGTTGATCGCGTCGAATGCCTATTCTGCCGATCTTGCTCCGGTCGAACCCATTCCGGAACAGCCCCCGGAAGTCGCCGTCAGCGAATCGACCGGCTGGTATCTGCGCGGTGATGTCGGCTACGCCTTCACCGACCTGCGCGGCGCGAAGTTCTTCCAGGGCAGCAATGCTCTCGAAGCCGATTTCGACGATGCGGACCTTGATGATGCCTGGACGGTTGGCGGCGGTGTCGGCTACCAGATCAACAGCTATCTGCGCACCGACCTGACCTTCGACTATCTTACCAAGTCTGACTTCCGCGGTTCGACGGTCGGCGGTGGGGCGGCCTTTGGCGCCTGCGTGGTCGCATGTACGTCGAGCGACGTATCGTCGATGACGGCCTACACGCTGCTTGCCAACGCCTATGTCGATCTCGGCACCTACGCCTACTTCACGCCCTATGTCGGCGCCGGTATCGGTGGTTCCTACGTCAAGTGGAAGGACCTCCACAACGTCGCCTGCGCCGATGATGGCACCGGTTGCGATGATGAAGTCGTCCATGGCGGTCGCGGCGGCTGGCGCTTCAGCTACGCCCTCATGGCCGGCGCCTCGATCGACGTGACCTGCAACGTCAAGGCCGATGTCGGCTACCGCTATCTGCATATCGATGGCGGCAACATGTTCGGCTACAACGAAAACGGCGGCCCGGGTCGCGACCGTGGCGTCAACGTCCATGAAGCCCGTGTCGGCGCGCGCTATCTCTTCGGCGGCTGCGCTCAGCCGGTTGCCTACGAACCGCCGGAAATTCCGCTGCAGCAGCCGGTCTACAAGTAAGCCATAGCTTCAAGGATTATCGAAAGCCGCCCGCAAGGGCGGCTTTTTCGTTTCAGCTGACGTTTCTGGCGACCATTGCCAGAATGATTTCGAAAAGTTCGCTTTCAGCCTGGCTGGCACTGATCTCGCCGGTTGCCGCAGCATAGGAGAGAGTTTCCGCAGCGCCGAGCATTGCCCAAAGGCTGGCTGACGCGATTGTCCCTGCACCAACGAAGGGAGTAAGCACGGATCTGCACTGGTCCATAAAAACCACCTGACACTTGTGCTTGACCTTTTCCAGCTCCGGAGAACTTGCCAAAGCGGCGATGACGTCAGGAATTTCGCGCCCCTGTGTGAGAACGCAATCGATAAAGGCGACCGCCATGACCTTGGCCTTGTCGCTCAGTGCAGGTCCGCTTTCGCGAAGTGCAGTTTCCATCTGCGCCGTCTGCCGATCGTCGAATTCGCGGTAGAGTTCCGCAAGCAATCCCGGCCGCGTGCCGAAGTGATCATAGACGACAGGCTTTGCCACGCCGGCTTGTTCGGCGAGGCGCCCCAGCGTCAGCGCGTCCGTTCCTTCCTCCCTGATCAATCGCCACGAGACATCCAGGAGCTGGCGATGGCGTTCTTCTCTCGAAAGCCGGCGACGGGGGCGAGGAAGAGCGTCGATGTGGTCTTTGTCGGTGCTTGACATCGTAACCTACGAAAAGTAACTTACTAAAGGTATCTTACGAAAAGTATATAAGCGATTGGCTTTGCTCGCAATCGCCGATCAGGAGGTTTCGCCATGCATGCACTCATCGTTCTCGCTCATCCCGATTCCAACTCGCTCAGTCATGGCGTCGCCGCGGGAATTGCCGAAGGTATAACGGCTTCCGATGCCGGCAACTCCTTCGAGATCGCAGACCTGACGGAAGAGGCTTTCGATCCCAGATTTAATGAGGCCGATATTGCAGCTCATCGCCGGAAAGCCGCGGCACCTGCCGATGTCGCCGCCGAGCAGGCAAGGATCGATCGCGCCGAGGCGCTCGTATTGGTCTATCCTGTCTATTGGTGGTCCATGCCGGCTTTGATGAAGGGCTGGATCGATCGCGTCTTTGCTAATGGCTGGGCCTATGACGACACGTCCGGCAAGGTTGTGAAAAAGCTTAGGCATCTGCCCGTCCATCTCGTCGGCATAGGCGGTGCGGATGCTCGCACCTATGAGCGGCACGGTTATTTCAGCGCCATCAAGACGCAGATCGACCATGGCATTTTCGACTATTGCGGTGCTCCTGTAGTGACGTCGGAAATGTTTCTCGACTCGGATGCAGGAAATGGTGCTGCGCATATTGAGATGGCGCGCCGCATTGGCAGCGATATCTTCAACGCAGGCCATCGCGCCGCCAGCGGCGCGGTTTAACCCGAGATGTGATCGCCGCTGCGGCAAAATAGCTTCCAGAAACGACATCTCCCGCTTGACTATGACGGGCTTCGCCCATAAACACGGCGGCGGGACACTCCTCCCCAACGAGGAGCCATCTATCTGGAAGGGTAGCAATATGGCAAATACCGCAAAGCCGGACGTGCGTCCGCAAAACACTCATTTTTCTTCTGGCCCCTGCGCGAAACGTCCTGGTTGGACGCTCGAAGCTCTTTCCGATGCGGCCCTTGGTCGTTCGCATCGCGCGAAAGTCGGCAAGGCCAAGCTGAAGCAGGCCATCGATCTCACCCGCGAAATTCTCGAAGTGCCTGCGGACTACCGCATCGGCATCGTGCCGGCTTCCGATACCGGTGCCGTCGAGATGGCGCTTTGGTCGCTGCTCGGCGAGCGCGGCGTCGATATGGTCGCCTGGGAAAGCTTCGGCGCCGGCTGGGTTACCGATGTCGTCAAGCAGCTCAAGCTCAAGGACGTGCGCAAGATCGAAGCCGGTTACGGCGAACTTCCCGACCTTTCCACCGTCGATTTCGACCGTGACGTGGTCTTCACCTGGAACGGCACCACTTCTGGCGTCCGCGTTCCGAATGCCGATTTTATCCCGGCTGATCGCAAGGGCCTGACGATCTGCGATGCGACCTCGGCCGCCTTCGCGCAAAACCTCGATTTCGCCAAGCTCGACGTCGTCACCTTCTCCTGGCAGAAGGTTCTGGGCGGCGAGGGTGCGCATGGCATCCTCATCCTGTCGCCGCGTGCGGTCGAGCGTCTGGTTTCCTACCAGCCGGCATGGCCGCTGCCGAAGATCTTCCGCCTGACTTCGGGCGGCAAGCTGATCGAAGGCATCTTCCAGGGCGAGACGATCAACACGCCGTCGATGCTCTGCGTCGAGGACTATATCGATGCGCTTCTCTGGGCCAAGCAGCTCGGCGGTCTCAAGGCTCTGATCGGCCGCGCTGACGCCAATGCCAAGGCCATTGCCGATTTCGTCGCCGCAAACGACTGGATCGCCAATCTGGCCGTCAAGCCGGAGATCGAATCCAATACGTCGATCTGCCTGAAAATCGTCGACAAGGATGTGGCTGCTCTCGATGCCGATGGCCAGGCGAATTTCGCCAAGGGCCTCGTCGGTCTCCTCGAAAAGGAAGGCGTCGCTTACGACATTGGCGCTTACCGTGACGCTCCGTCCGGCTTGCGCATCTGGGCTGGTGCCACGATCGAAACCGCCGACATGCAGAAGCTGATGCCTTGGCTTTCCTGGGCCTTTGAAACTCAGAAAGCAGCGCTTTCCCAGGCTGCTGCCTGACGTGATCGCATCCGGCTCCGCCTGATGGCGGAGCCTCGCATTCCGAATTCATTCATCGCTGAACTCTTTGAAGGAGGCCCTTATGGCACCTCGCGTTCTCGTATCCGACGAACTGTCGGAAACCGCCGTCCAGATTTTTCGCGATCGCGGCGTCGAAGTCGATTTCCAGCCGCAGCTCGGCAAGGACAAGGACAAGCTGTTCGAAGTCATCGGCAACTATGATGGTCTCGCCATCCGTTCCGCCACGAAGGTGACGGAGAAGATCATCGAAGCGGCCAAGAACCTCAAGGTCGTCGGCCGTGCCGGTATCGGCGTCGACAATGTCGATATCCCGGCCGCATCGCGTCGCGGTATCATCGTCATGAACACGCCCTTCGGCAACTCAATCACGACGGCTGAACATGCGATCGCCCTGATGTTTGCGGTTGCCCGCCAGCTTCCGGCTGCCGATACCTCCACGCAGGCCGGCAAGTGGGAGAAGTCGAAGTTCATGGGTGTCGAAATCACCGGCAAGACGCTCGGTGTCATCGGCGCCGGCAACATCGGCTCCATCGTCTGTGCGCGCGCCATTGGCCTGAAAATGCATGTCATTGCCTATGACCCGTTCCTGTCCAAGGAGCGCGCCGAGGAGATGGGCGTCACCAAGGTCGAGCTCGACGAACTGTTGGCCCATGCCGATTTCATCACGCTGCATGTACCGATGACCGACAGGACGCGTGGTATCCTGAACAAGGAAGCGCTTGCCAAGACCAAGCCCGGCGTTCGCATCATCAACTGCGCCCGCGGCGGTCTCGTCGATGAGGCAGCGCTTGCCGATGCCATCAAGTCCGGCCATGTCGCCGGTGCGGCCTTTGACGTCTTCGAAGTCGAACCCGCCAAGGAAAGCCCGCTCTTTGGGCTGCCGAACGTCGTCTGCACGCCGCATCTCGGCGCCTCGACCACCGAAGCGCAGGAAAACGTCGCTCTGCAGGTTGCCGAGCAGATGGCGGACTACCTCGTCAAGGGGGCGGTTTCGAACGCCATCAACATGCCGTCGATCACGGCTGAAGAAGCGCCGATCCTGAAGCCGTTCATCAAGCTTGCCGATGTTCTCGGCGCCTTCGTCGGTCAGGTCACGGAAGAGCCGATCAAGGAAATCGAAATCCTTTATGATGGCGTCACGGCCAACATGAACACCCGCGCGCTGACTTCGGCGGTTCTCGCCGGTCTGATCCGTTCGCAGGTGGCCGACGTCAACATGGTTTCGGCACCGATCATGATCAAGGAAAAGGGTGTTATCCTTTCCGAGGTCAAGCGCGACAAGTCGGGCGTCTTCGACGGCTACATCAAGCTGACGGTGACCACTGAATCCATGACGCGCTCGATTGCCGGCACGGTCTTCTCCGACGGCAAGCCGCGCTTCATCCAGATCAAGGGCATCAACCTCGACGCCGATGTCGGCAGCCACATGATCTACATCGCCAATACCGACGTTCCCGGCATGATCGGCTTCATCGGCACGACGCTTGGTGCTGCCGGCGTCAATATCGCCAACTTCCAGCTCGGCCGCGACAAACAGGGGGGCGATGCTATTGCTCTGCTCTATGTTGACGCCGCGGTTGACGATGTCGTTCTAGGCAAACTGACGGCCAATGCTGCGATCCGCCAGGCAAAGCTACTGGCCTTCAACGTCGACTGAGTTTTCCTCCCAAGGAAAGACATGAAAAACCGGCCTGGTCTCTGGGCCGGTTTTTTACATGGTTCAGTGCATGTCGTTAGTAACCTGTGATCAGTGGCGGGTGGCGTTGGTGTCGTGATGCAGGAAAGTGTCTCTGCTCGCGTCGAAAACCCTGAAGAACTCGTCCCAGGAAATGTTCTCGACAGAGCTTTCCTGCCTGCCGAAATCAACGCCGACCAGGCCGCTTTTCATCCGGGCGGGATGGCCGCCGCGTGCTTCGATCCATTCTCGGATCTTATCATGATCTGTCATTGCGGGTGTGCCCATCATCGCCTCCCTGCCGATTGGTTGTATTTTCAATCGGAAATAACTCTTTGGAAATGATTTGGTTCCGCCTGACAATCAGCCACGTGGTCGAGCGCTTGGCTTGGCCAGCCACTGAAATTTTCAACTGGGCCGCGAAATGGCTGGTTCGAGAAACTTTCACTGCTTATTTTAAGGGCGTGCGCTCAAAGTTTAGGCCCCTTATGATTGTGATTTTATTTAGCTTTCTCGGCTATACCACTTTCAATATTGGTTCCAATTTTGCGTGAATTTCTCAATGGCCTCGTTTCAGACGATATCCAGGCAGTCCGAAGCTCTTGTTGATGATTTCCGTTCGCTGTTTACGACGCATCCCTCTCCAATGTGGGTCTACGATCCGGATACGCTCCGCTTCTTGATCGTCAATGATGCGGCGCTCATGCTCTATGGCTACAGCGCAGAGGATTATCAGGGCATGACCGTGCTCGATATCCGCCCAGCTGCCGAGCGGGAGCGGATGCTCAGTGCCGTTCATGACCGCACTGACATGGAGAAGGCCGAGCGCTGGACGCATCTGAAGGCCAATGGCGAGGCCATCGAGGTTCTGACCTACGGCCGGGAAGTGCGCTTCGAAGGAAGGGCTGCGATCCTGGCGATCGTGCAGGACCGTACCGAGGTGAATGCCGCGCAGCGCCAGATCACCGATACACGTTCGCTGCTGGACAGCATCGTCGACAACCTGCCTGTCGGCGTCTTCGTGAAGGATATGGAAGAGGATGGCCGCTACATCCTGCTGAACGAGGCGTGCGGCGAGATCATGGGCTTTCACAACGGCGACGTGGTTGGAAGAGCGGACCGGGATTTCTTCCCCTTTGAGCAGACCGCTATCTTTCGCGAACAGGATCACGAGGCGTTCACCGCCGGTGCGACGATCAGCTTTGAGGAGACGATGGAGCGGGCAGACGGTGGCAAGCGCATTCTTCGCACAGTCAAGCGTGCCCTGCCGGCGCCTGAGGGGAAAAAGCCACGCTATCTGCTGGGCATCTCTCACGACGTGACAGAAGAGCGCGCAGTGGAGGCGAAGCTTGCGCATCTTGCCATGCATGACTCGCTGACGCGCTTGCCGAACCGCGCCGCGTTCTCCAAGCATATCCGTAAGCAGGCCATTACCGCTTCTAACGAAAAGCCGGTAGCGTTGCTCTACATCGACGTCGACCACTTCAAGACGATCAATGACAGCAAGGGCCATGCCGCCGGCGATGCGCTTCTCTGCCAAGTGGCGGAGCGTTTGCTGGCGCTTGCCAATGAGAACGATCTCGTGGCGCGTCTCGGTGGCGATGAATTCGCGGTCGTGCTGCAGCTTGTCGAGCCCGACCGGGCAGAGCGTTTTGCCGATCTGCTACTCAAGTCGCTTGCCAGGGCTTTTGATCTCGACGGCACGCGGGAGCATGTCACCTGCAGCATCGGCATTGCGCTGGCACCTGTCGATGCCGGCGAAGCTGATGTGCTGATGCGCCATGCCGATCTTGCGCTCTATGGCGCCAAGGAAAGCGGCCGCTCGACCTATCGTTTCTATGAGCCTGCGATGCGGCTCGAGGCCGAGCGTCGCCATCATCTGACCGGCGAACTGCGTAGTGCGCTGGAACACGGGCAGTTCGAGCTTTACTATCAGCCCATCGTCCAGCTCGAGGATGATGGAATCGGCGGCTTCGAAGCACTGATCCGCTGGCGGCATCCGGTGCGTGGTCTTGTGCCGCCGATGGATTTCATTCCGCTGGCGGAGGAGACGGGGCTAATTATTCCGATCGGCGACTGGGTGCTGCGGGAGGCCTGCCGTACGGCGGCTTCCTGGCCGGGCCATCTGAAGATCGCGGTCAATCTTTCCGTCAGCCAGTTCCGCCATACAAGCCTGCTTTCCAGCGTTGTTGGCGCGCTTGATGAGGCGGGTCTGCGTCCCGAACGGCTGGAAATCGAAATAACTGAATCCGTCTTCCTGGCCGATGTGGCGCAGAGCCTGCCGCTGCTTCGGGCGTTGAAGGAACTCGGTGTGCGCATCGCGATCGACGATTTCGGCACGGGCTATTCGTCGCTCAGCTATCTGCGCGCCTTCACCTTCGACAAGATCAAGCTCGACCGCAGCTTCGTGTCCGGCATCGAGACCGATCCCGGCAATCTGGCCATCGTGCGGGCCGTGGCCGGCATCGGCTCTGGCTTCAATGCGGTTACGCTCGCCGAAGGTATCGAGACCGAGGAGCAGTTGCAGCAACTGCGGGCCGAAGGGTTTGGCGAGGTGCAGGGCTATCTTCTCGGCAGACCCATGCCGCAGCATGAGGCCGAGGCACTGATCTACGGACGCCAACTCAAGAAGGCATCAGCCTGAGATCATCGCATCGAAAGCGTCGGCCGCCTTGCTGCGATAGCGCTCCTCATGGCGCAGCAAGAAGAAAGGACGGGGCAGGGGCGGCACATTCACTTCGGTGAGAAGACCGTTGCGCAGCTTCATGGAAACCACGCTCCGCGACATCAGCGTCGCGCCAATACCAGCTTCGACGACGCCGACGAGCGGCTCGTTTTCCGGCAGCACCATCGCCACATCAAGCGCATCGATATCGAGGCCCGCCCTTTGCAGAAGGCTTTCGAAGGCGAGGCGGGTGCCGGACCCCTGTTCGCGCAGGACCCATTGCGTCTGAGAAAAATCGGTCGGGGCGCGTGATTTGCCGTCAGCCCATGGGTGGTTGGGAGCAACGACGACGATCATCTCGTCCAAGGCGACCTGCCTTGCCGAAACGCCGCGCCTGTCGCTCGGCCACTCGATGAGGCCCACTTCCACCTCGCCATTGGCAACGGCGTCAGACACTTCAGCAGTGTTGCCGATGCGGATTGCCAGTTCGATGCCGGGATAATTTCGGCGGAACGCGGCAAGTCGCGGCGACAGCCAATAGCCGCCGATCGTCTGGCTCGCCATGATCGTGAGCACTCCATGCATGAGGCCGGAGAGGTCCATCAGGGCGGCCTCCGCCGCCTTTGCGCTGGTCAGTACGGCCTGTGCTTCCTTCAGGAATAACTGGCCGGTCCGGTTCAGCACGATCGAACGGCCAACCCGGTCGAAGAGGGTGACGCCGTGTCGTGTCTCCAATGCGGTGATTGCGGCGCTGACGGCCGACTGGGTCATGTTCAGGTGAGCTGCCGCCTTCGTGATGTGCTGACGCGCTGCCACCTCTACGAATATTCTCAGCTGCTCCAGTGTCATGTCGCCTCCATTAATCATTCGATTTTATCGAACGAAATGATAAAGATAAATCGTTGGAAGCGATTATTTGATGCCGGTATGAAAGCGGTCAACGAAAGGAATTCGCCATGACCGCGCTGCATCTATCTCCTTCTGTCCCGACTGTTCGCTTGCGGACGCATGTCCTGCGCCACTTCACGCCGAACTGGTTTGCGACGACAATGGGGACCGGCATCCTTGCCGTCTGCTTCGGTCAGTTTCCGGATTTGCCGACAGTCCACGCAGCAGGCGAGATGCTGTGGCTCGCGAATATCGGCCTGTTTGCAACGTTGACCTGCATCTATGCCGGAAAGTGGCTGCTGTATCCCGGTGCTGCACTCAGGGCATTCGACCATCCCGTCGTTTCGATGTTCTTCGGCTGCATTCCGATGGGCCTTGCGACCATCGTCAACGGTTTCTTGATCTTCGGACCGGGCCTTTTAGGTGAGGCAAGCGTCTCTATCGCGGCGGAGCTGTGGTGGTTGGATGCAGCGCTGGCTGTTCTGGCGGGTCTTGCCATTCCACTGGTCATGTTCACACGGCAGCATCATGCAATCGAGCATATGAGCGCCGTCTGGCTGCTGCCGATCGTTGCCTCTGAGGTCGCAGCTGCAAGCGGCGGATTATTGGTGCCGCATCTTGCCGAAGGCGCGCAGCTTCCGGTGCTTTTTGCGAGCTTCGTGCTCTGGTCCTGCTCAGTGCCGCTGGCGCTCGGCATTCTCGTCATCCTCTTCCTGCGCCTGGCTCTGCACAAGCTGCCGCACGCCAGCATGGCAGCGACGAGCTTCCTTGCCCTCGGTCCCGTTGGCACCGGCGCACTCGGCCTTGCTCTGTTTTCCACCAATAGCGGGCAAGCTCTTGCAGCCGGCGGCCTTGGTGCGTTGGCTCCAGCGATTTCGGGTACGGCTTTGCTTGGTGCTGTCCTGCTGTGGGGCTATGGCCTCTGGTGGCTTGGTCTGGCGGTCGCCATCACCATCAACCACCTGCGGCAGGGCTTGCCCTTCAATCTCGGCTGGTGGGGTTACACCTTCCCGATCGGCGTCTATGCCGTCGCGACGCTGCGGCTTGCCGGTATCTTTCCGTTGCCGGCGCTGACAGGGTTCGGGGAGGTTCTGATCGCAACCCTTGCCGCAATTTGGGTCGTCGTCGCCATCCGCACGAGTTGCGGCGCCTATAATGGTTCGCTCTTTGTCGATCCGAGCCTGGAGAGTTGATCGCTTGGCGCTTACACAACTGCCTCAATCATTCGTTATTTTGAGAATGCCAGTCAGCATTGCATACTCTCGGCGGGGCTGAAAAAGGAGGATGCACATGAAACGCTACACGCTTTCGATGATCGGTCTGGCGCTCGTGACTGCCATCATCGCCAATCCGGGCATCGCACTTGCCTGCAACAAACTGATCGGCACCTGAGCCGATATCACCCATCCTTTTCTTAAAGGCGCAGCTCCGGCTGCGCCTTTTTTGATGCCTTTCCCTTTTCCATGCTGCGTTGCACCCTAACTGTGCCCGCATGACGGAGTTTCTGGACGATATCCGCGCAGAAGGCGTCTGGCTGCCGGCCTGGCTTGCAAGCGCCATCATCTTCGCCGCGGTCACCTCAGTTACGCTTTTTGCGCATCGCATTCTCTTCCGCCTGCTGACGCGGCTGGTTGAAAGCAAGGATCTTTTCTGGCGTTCGCTCGTCTCGCGCCTGAAGCGTGTCGTGCGGCTTGCAATGCTGGTGGCCGGCCTTTCCTTTGGGGCGACGGTCGCGCCGCTGACGGACATGCAGTCGGCAACCGTTCGTCACATCCTGCTCATTTTCTTCATCGTGCTCGTCGCCTGGATGGCCAGGATCGTCAAACATATCTGGATGACGGTCTATCTCAGGCGCTTCAAGCTCGATGCCGAGGATAATCTTCTGGCACGCAAGCACGTGACCCAGACGCGTATCATGGAGCGCGTCGCCGATCTGCTGATCGTCGTCGTGGCGATATCGGCCTGCATGATGACTTTCGATGCGGTCCGGCAATATGGTGTCAGCCTGCTCGCCTCCGCCGGTGTGGCGGGTATCGTCGTCGGTCTCGCGCTCCAGCCTGTGCTGAAAAACCTGTTTGCCGGCATTCAGCTCGCCATCACGCAGCCGATCCGCATCGACGATGCGCTGCTGGTAGAAGGCGAGTGGGGCAGGGTGGAAGAGATCACCTCGACCTACGTTGTCGTGCAATTGTGGGATTGGCGGCGGATGATCCTGCCGCTCAGCTACTTCATCGAGAACCCGTTCCAGAATTGGACGCGCGAAAGCTCGGCGCTGATCGGCACTGTCATGATTTATCTCGATTACAGCGTGCCCGTCGCCGCCATCCGAAAGAAGGTCGAGGAGATCGCGCAGGGCTCGAAGCTCTGGGATCGCCATGTGGTCAATATCGCGGTGACCGATTTCCGCGAAGCGGTGATGGAAATCCGCATTCTCGTATCGGCATCGAATTCCGGCCGCACCTTTGATCTGCGCTGCGAGGTTCGCGAGAAGCTGATCGATTTCATCCAGCGCGAATATCCGGCATCCTTGCCGCGCATGCGGGCAGTGATGAGCGAGCCACCCGCTCGAGACCGGCGCGAGGCGGCAGAATAGATCTACCGCATCGGCGCTTCTGCTTCGCCTTCCACCGGCGTCGTAGCGATCTGGGATTGCGCATCACCGGAGGCGACGGCTGCGGGCAGAGGCACCTGGCGCTTGCGTTCGCGGATCAGCGTCAGGAGGCCTGAGCAGATGATGAGCACGATGCCGAGAGCCATAGGCAGGTCGACGCTATCGTTGAAGAACAAATAACCGAAGGCGATTGCCCAGATCATCTGGCTATATTGCGGTGTCGCGACCAGCGTTGCCGGGGCGAGGCGGGCTGCCGTCATCAGCATGACGTTGCCGGCGGCACCAAGCAGGCCGTAGCTTGCGAGAAACAACCATTGCTGCGGCGTTGGCACGACCACTTGCGACAGCATGAGCAGGCCGCTGACGATGAGCGTGCCGAGCAGCGAGGCGCCATAAAGCGAGAGGCGCTTTTCGGCCGGGCCGAGCTTGCGCAGGATGACGATGGCAATGGCTGCCGCGATCGCTCCAATAGTCGCAGCCAGATGGCCGACGGACAGTTCGCGGAAACCCGGCCTGAGAACCACGAGCACCCCCAGGAAGCCGACGATGACGGCGGCCCAGCGCTGCCAGCGCACGTCTTCCTTCAGGAAGATCACCGAGAGGATGGTGACGAAGGAGGGCAGCAGGAAGAGCAGGCAGAAGGCTTCTGCCATCGGCAGCTTGGTGAAGGTGATGATGGAGGCGATTGCGCCGGTTGCACCGGCGGCAAAGCGCACCAGCCAGAGCGGCCGGTTCGTCGTCCTGAAAATGTCCAGCCATGAATCGCCTGGCCCCTTGATGAAGGGCAGGGCTGCCAGGCTGAGGATCGCACCCGTAAAGGCGACCTGGAAGGAAGGAACCGTGCCGTGCAGGGCCTTGATGGACGCATCGCTGAAGGCAAAGACGGCGTAGGCCGCAAATGCGACAAGGACGCCACGAAGCGTGGTGGAGGCGGCTGTCATTTATCCGAATCTTTTAAGAGGTGGGTCATTTCATCTACGTGATGAAATACGGCCCATCAAAGGTCGATTGCGAATAGCTGCAATGCGTGACCCGCGCATGACGCTGCCGGAAACGGGCCCTTGCGCGGAGACGCAATAGTTTCTATATCCGTCACCCATGCAAGCTGGCGGCCGATCCCGCCGGAACACAGGAAATCCGCCACATTCCGACGTGAGAAAAGGCGGATCGAACAGCACAGAATTTGGCAGTACTCCGTGAACACACTGGATTTTGACAAGAAGCCGGAAGACACCCGTGTCGTCGTCGCCATGTCTGGCGGCGTTGACAGCTCCGTCGTGGCCGGGCTTCTCAAACGCCAGGGATATGATGTGCTTGGCATCACGCTGCAGCTTTACGATCATGGCGCTGCGGTCCACCGCGCCGGCTCCTGCTGCGCGGGCCAGGATATCGACGACGCACGCCGTGTCTGCGAGACGCTCGGTATTCCGCATTACGTGCTCGACTACGAGAAGCGGTTCCGCGAAACCGTCATCAATCCCTTTGCCGAGAGCTATGTAGCCGGCGAGACGCCGATCCCCTGCGTTGCCTGCAACCAGACGGTCAAGTTCGCCGATCTTCTGGCGACAGCCAAGGAACTCGGCGCCGATGCGCTGGCGACCGGCCATTATATTCGCTCGCGTCCGAACCCGTCCTCCTGCAATCCTGGCCGCCGCGCGCTTTATCGCCCTGCTGATGCCGACCGCGACCAGAGTTATTTCCTCTTCGCCACGACGCAGGAGCAGATCGACTATCTGCGCTTCCCGCTCGGCGGTCTGCCAAAGTCGGAAACCCGCCGACTGGCCGAAGAGATGGGCCTTGTTGTCGCCAAGAAGGCCGACAGCCAGGACATCTGTTTTGTGCCGCAGGGCAAGTATTCCGACATCATCACCAAGCTGAAGCCGAATTCGGCTTTGGCCGGTGATATCGTTCATCTCGACGGTCGCATCCTCGGCCAGCACGAGGGTATCCTGCATTACACGATCGGCCAGCGCCGCGGCATCGGCATTGCCACCGGCGAGCCGCTCTATGTCGTCTTTCTCGACGCCCGCTCGCGCCGCGTCATCGTCGGTCCGAAGGAAGCGCTGGAAACGCATCGCGTCTATCTACGCGACGTCAACTGGCTGGGTGACGAGACACTTCAGGTCGCGGCGTCAGGCGAAGGCTTTGCCTGCTACGCCAAGGTGCGCTCCACCCGCGCGCCGGCGCCTGCCGTGCTGCACATCGATGCAAGTGGCGTCTATGTCGACCTGACGGTCGGCGAGGCAGGCATTGCGCCGGGCCAGGCCTGCGCGCTCTATTCGGCACCCGGCGATGACGCCCGCGTCTTCGGCGGCGGCTTCATCGAACGTTCCGAGCGCGAGCCTGACGCAGAAGCCTCGCTGAAGGCGCTGCTTTCCAACTACGCGATGGCCTGAAACAGCGAAAACGTCACTTCGGAAAGCCCACCGTTTTTCTCCATCATATGCTTGACACAAAGCGGAAGCGCACCTTATAAGCCGCACATCCCACGGACCGGAAGCGCTTCGCGAACGGTATCGTTTGACCAGTGGCGGAGTAGCTCAGTAGGTCAGAGCAGAGGAATCATAATCCTTGTGTCGGGGGTTCAAATCCCTCCTCCGCTACCACTTGTCCCCGAAATCAAAACTATCAGTGCGCGCCTGTCGCGCAGGCGATATAATTTTGCCGGAAGACGCTTCGTCATCGGGGGTGCGTGATGAAATATGCTGTTGTCGCAATTCTTCTTCTCGCTGCTGGCTGCAGCACGACGACGGAAGACCAGCCTATCCCAGGCAGCCTGACCTATGGCGGCAAGGTTATCCATTCGCCCTATAAGCCCGGCACGGTGGTGAAGCATACTTTCCTCGGCAAATTTGGCGTTCGGCAGTTCGAACGTTATGTCGTTCAGCCTGACGGCACGCTCAAGCTTGCCTCCCGTATTGAAAGCGAAGATTTCCTCTGGAACTGAAGAGGGGTGTCAGCTTCGCCTGATGTTGACCTGCGTCAAGGCGCGGGATTACGATCACTGGTGAATTCCCTTCTTATTTGAATTCAGCCAGCAGAACGGATCTCCCATGTACAATCGCATATTGCTGCCCACCGACGGTTCGGAACTTGCCGGTCGGGGTGTCGATCATGGTCTTGCGCTTGCCAAGGCGCTCAACCTTCCCGTGACCGTTATCAGCGTCATCGTGCCGCTGACCGGTTTTGCGCTGCAAGGGATCGTGCAGGCTGAGGCGATGGACAGCTATAATGAGGGCCGCCGGAAGGAGATCGAGGATCTGGAAAAGATCATCGGGGAAAAAGCGAAGAGCGCCGGTGTCGTCGCCGACTTCGTCAGCAAGGTGCATCTTTCGCCGGCAGTCGCCATTTTGGAAACGGCAGCAGAGCGGGGCTGCGGCCTGATCGTTATTTCCTCGCATGGCCGCCGCGGGATCTCGCGGCTCATGCTCGGCAGCCAGACGTCCGAGGTCCTTTCCGAGGCAGGTATCCCGGTGCTGGTGGTAAAGTAAGCGCTTAGTTCTCCGTCAGTGCGGCGAGAGGCGCCATGCGCTCGGCAGTGTGATCTGCCGTCTTGGTGGACACTGCTCCGCTTTCCTCACCGCCGTCGTCGGCTTCATCAGGGCTACCCGCCGCCGGTGTCATATAGAAGGCCAGCATTTCCTCCAGGCGGGAGGCAGTGAGGCTGGCGGCGAAACCCTTCATGGCTTTCCTCGGCGGTGTTTCCAGTTGTGAAATTTCATAGCCTACGTTCAGGCCGGTCTGGAACAAGGGCCGAAAGGTTGTCACCAACTTTCGAAGATCGGCATTTAGTCGCGGGTAAGTTCCAGGCAGAACTCGATGAAGGCGTTGACCTTGGCCGGTACATGATGCCGGGAAGGGTGGACAGCGTAGAGGGGGAAAGTTTCGCCCGGCCAGTCCGGATAGAGCTCTACAAGGCGTCCGTCGGCAAGCAGGTCCTTGACGCTAAGGGCAAGCACCTGGGCGATGCCGGCGCCGGCAAGGCAGGCATCGAGCATGGTACCGGGGTCGCTCATCAGAAGCGGTCCACGAGCGTCGAGCGGCACGATCTTCTTGCCCCTGTGCAGTTCCCATTCGAAAGTCTGGCCTGTCAGCGGATCGCGGAACTGGATACAGGAGTGGTTGGCGATTTCGGCAGGTGTCCTCGGCGTGCCATGCTCGGCGAGATAGGCAGGTGTGGCGACCGTGAGGACGCGGGTTTCCATCAGCTTGCGGGCGATGCGCGACGAGTTCGGCTGCTGGCCGAAGCGGATGGCGATATCAATGCCGTCGGCGACGAGATCACTCATCAGGTCGCGGGTTATCAATTCGAGTTCCAACGCCGGATAGCGGGTCATGAACCGCTTCAGATGCGGCGCCAGCACCATGCGGGAAAAGATCGGATCGACATCGACGCGCAGCCGGCCGCGCACGGTCAGAGACGCACCTGATGCAAGTGTCGCGGCCTCCTCTATCCCATCGAGATGCGGAGCGACCTGTTCGTAGAAACGGGCGCCTTCATCCGTCAGCCGTACCGAGCGGGTGGTGCGGTCGAGCAGGCGCACGCCGACACGCGCCTCCAGCCTGGATATGGCGCGGCTGACGCCGGAGGCTGAAAGGCCAAGCGCATCGGCTGCCCTGACGAAGCTGCCGCTTTCGACCACCGCAGCAAGCGTGCTGACACCGGAAAGCAGCCGGCCGTCGAATGCCATAGATCACTCCTGATTTGATGTCATTGATGATGTTAAGGAAGTGCGGCCTAGTCAAGAACGTTGGCACCTTATCACTGTCCGTTTGGATCCAAAAACCGGCTCGATGGAACATCTTCCCGCCAATTTGGTTTCTACCGCACAGATTGGAGGATCAAGCGATGACCCAATATGGTGACGACAAGAACCGAATCGTGGATGAGAATACCGGCATGCCACTTGGGCAGGCATCCTATGAAGAGGAGAAAGTGCTTGCCGATGAGCGGCGTAGCGTCTCGCTCTGGGGTGTGCTCGCAGCCGGCATTCTGGTCATTCTGATCGCTGCGGTGAGCTTTACCATCTGGCCGGGTACGACCACAGAACCGGCTTCGACCGCATCCACAACGCCCAATGCGATCACCGGGCAGCCTTCGGGTGCCGGTACTTTAGACAACAATCCGGCGACCGGCTCCATCAAGCCGCTGGAGCCGACAGATCGCAACCCGACGCCTGATGGCAGCGGGCCGACGGGCGCGACTGCACCAAGCGGCACGCAGAACGGCCAGTAACTTCGCATCACGGCTGGGGAAGGGCCGCGCGGTTTCCGCGCGGCCCTTTTCATATCAGGGAGCATCCCTTTCAGGCTGCGGGCCATTTCCAGTTGCGCACGTCCGGCATGTCCTCGCCATATTCGCGGACATAGGCATGATGCTCGACGAGCTTGGCCCTCAGGCTTTCCAGCACTTCAGGCACTTTCTCCTTCAGGCCTGGAACGCGCTCGATCGCCTCGATGGCGAGGTGGAAGCGGTCGAGTTCGTTGAGCACTGTCATGTCGAAGGGCGTGGTTGTCGTGCCCTCTTCGATGAAGCCGCGCACATGGATATTGCGGTGGTTGCTGCGCTTATAGGTCAGCCGGTGGATGAGGTAGGGATAGCCGTGATAGGCGAAGATCACCGGCCTGTCCTTCGTGAAGATTGCGTCGAAGGCCTCGTCCGTCAGGCCGTGCGGATGCTGATCTTGCGATTGCAGTGCGAGAAGGTCGACCACGTTGACAGTGCGGATCTTCAGCTCCGGAATATGCCGATGCAGCAGATCGACGGCAGCGAGCGTCTCCATGGTCGGTACGTCGCCGGCGCAGGCCATGACGACATCGGGCGCGACCGTATCGTCCTCGTGGCTCGCCCAGTTCCAAATGCCGATGCCGGTTTCGCAGTGTTTCACCGCCTCGTCCATGGTCAGCCATTGTGGCTCTGGCTGCTTGCCGGCGACGATGACGTTGATGCGGTCGTAGGTCTTCAGGCAATGATCACCGACCCAGAGCAGGGTGTTGGCGTCCGGCGGCAGGTAAATACGGACGATATCGGCCTTCTTGTTGGCGACGAGATCGACGAAGCCGGGGTCCTGATGCGAGAAGCCGTTATGGTCCTGCCGCCAGACATGCGAGGTCAAGAGATAGTTGAGCGAGGAGATCGGCTTCCTCCACTCCAGTTCGCGGGTGACCTTCAGCCACTTGGCGTGCTGGTTGAACATGGAATCGATGATGTGGATGAAGGCCTCGTAGCAGGAAAACAGGCCATGCCGGCCCGTCAACAGGTAGCCCTCCAGCCATCCCTGGCAAAGATGTTCGCTCAGTACTTCCATGACGCGGCCGTCGCTGGCGAGGCTCACGTCATAGGGTTCGATCTTCTCCATCCAGACGCGATCGGTGACCTCAAAGACGCTGCCGAGACGGTTTGATTCCGTTTCGTCGGGGCCGAAGATGCGAAAGTTCGCGTTGGCTTCATTGAGCTTCATCGTGTCGCGCAGGTAATGGCCGAGGATTTCGGTGGATTGCACCATCTCAGCCCCGCGTTTCTCCATCTTTACCTCAAAGGTGCGGATATCGGGAGCGATCAGCTCTTTGCGCAGCAGACCACCATTGGCGTGCGGATTGGCACCCATACGGCGTTTGCCTGAGGGAGCCAGCGCCCGTAGTTCAGGCTTCAGCGCGCCCGAGGTATCGAAGAGGTCTTCGGGATCGTAACCGCGCATCCAGTCTTCGAGGATTTTCCGGTGTCCGTCGTTTTCCCGGCAATTGGAAACCGGCACTTGATGGGCGCGCCAGAAACCTTCGACCTTTTTGCCGTCCACTTCTTTCGGGCCGGTCCAGCCCTTGGGGCTGCGCAGCACGATCATGGGCCAGCGCGGGCAAGCCTGTGGCGCCGTGCCGTCGCGTGCCTGTTTCTGAATTGCCCGAATGCGGTCGAAGATCTTGTCGAAGGCGGCGGCCATCTGCTGATGCATCTTTGCCGGCTCGTGGCCTTCGACGAAGAAGGGCTCGTAACCATAGCCTTTGAACAAATGCGTCAGATCTTCGTCGCTCGCCCGGCCGAGGATGGTTGGATTGGCGATCTTGTAGCCGTTCAGATGCAGGATCGGCAGGACGGCGCCGTCGCGGGCGGGGTTCAGGAACTTGTTGGAATGCCAGCTTGCCGCCAGCGGCCCGGTCTCGGCTTCGCCATCGCCGATGACGCAGGCGACGATCAAATCGGGATTATCGAAGGCTGCGCCGTAGGCATGGACGAGCGCATAGCCGAGTTCGCCGCCCTCATGGACGGAGCCGGGCGTTTCCGGCGCTGCATGGCTCGGGATGCCGCCGGGGAAGGAGAACTGGCGGAAGAGCTTGCGCATGCCGTCCTCGGTCTCGGCGATATCGGGATAGATCTCGCTGTAGATGCCTTCGAGATAGGTATTGGCGACCATGCCCGGTCCGCCGTGGCCGGGACCGCACATATAGATGACGTCGAGATCGCGGGCACGGATGACGCGGTTAAGATGCGCATAGATGAAGTTGAGGCCGGGCGTGGTGCCCCAGTGACCGAGTAGGCGGGGCTTGATATGTTCCGGCTTCAGGGGCTGGCGCAGGAGAGGATTGGATAGGAGATAGATCTGGCCGACCGAGAGATAGTTGACTGCCCGCCAGTAGCGGTCGACAAGTGTGAGTTCGGCGTCGGAAATAACTGCTGGAGTCGAGACATGCTTTTCCACGGATTTCTCCCGTTAAACTTGTTCAACGTCAATTCTAGCTGATGGCGCAGGCATGCATTTGATCTGGATCATCAGGAGCGAAGAATAGAGAGCGCTTCCTGCGCGATGACCTGTTCCTCGTCGGTCGCAATGACATGCGCCGTTATGCGGCTTGCGGGTGTCGTGATTGTGAAGCCGTTGGCGGCATTCGCCTTTTCATCGACGGCAAGGCCGAGCCAGCTCAAGCGCTGGAGGACTGCTGCGCGGATCTGCGGCTGATGCTCGCCGATGCCGGCCGTGAAGACGATGGCGTCGAGCCCGCCGAGCGTCACCGACATGCGACCGATCTCGCCTGCGATGCGCAATGTGAAAAGGTCGAGCGCCTCCTGGGCTTCTGCACGGCTATCCTCGAGAAGATTGCGGGTATCGGCATCGATGCCTGAGACACCGAGCAGGCCGGAGCGATGGTAGAGTAGATCTTCCACTTGGTCGGCGGACTGCTTCTTTTGCTGCAGCAGATGCAGGATCACACCGGGATCGAGCCAGCCGGGCCTTGTGGCCATGGGAATGCCGTCGAGCGTGGAAAAGCCCATGCTGCAATCGCGACTGATGCCGTTTGCCAGAGCGCAGAGGCTTGCGCCGCTACCGAGATGGGCGGCGACGATTTTCGTTTTATTCGACAGCCGGCGACTTACCTCCCCTGAGATGAATTTGTAGGAAAGGCCATGAAAGCCGTAGCGTTTGATGCCTTCGTCATGAAGCGTGCGGGGGATGGCGAAGCGGCGGACGAGATCGGCCTGCGTGGCATGAAAGGCGGTATCGAAGGAAGCCGTCTGGGCAAGCTGTGGCTTCAGGTGTTTCAGGGCGCGGATGAAGCGAAGCGCCTGCGGCTGGTGGAGGGGTGCGAGCGGCGTGAGCGCGTCGACCGCCGCGATTGCGGCGTCATCAAGCGCGGTTGCCGCGGTAAAACGGTCGCCGCCATGGACGACGCGGTGGCCTGCAGCGCGGACGTCGCCGATATCGAAATGCTCCGAGAGCAGTTTGAACGTTTCGTCGATGGCGGCGTGCAGATCGTCGGTAAGCTCCGCCTTCAGCGGCGTATCAAATGTCTGCGGACCTTCCGCCAGCTTGAAGGCGAGCGGTTTGGAGCGGAAGTCGATAACGCCCTTGCCGATGCGGCGCACCTTTGCATCCTCGATTGCGAAGATGCCGATCTTCACCGTCGATGAGCCGGCATTGAAGGTCAGGAGAAGGTCGGTCGACGGCATTTTGCTTGATGCTCCCCTGCGAGCGTGACGGTGACGAACTTAGCGTCATCGTGCCGGGTGGGAAGTCTTTTGCGTCCCGGCAGGCAATTTTTGGTTGCTGATTTCGGTTCCGGATCCGGATGGCGGGAATGGTCGCGTCATGAGAGCTTCACGCTAGGGATTTATTAACAAACGGCAATTTGCAAATGAAACAAGGAACTATGCCATGGCCGACATTGCCCCCAGCCATAGCGACGCTTCCCATCCGCTGCATCATTCGAACTCCGCCGGCAAATGGTTCCTGCCGGTGTTCGGGCTCGTTGTGGTCTGCGGTCTCGGATATGTCGGCTATGCCCTCGCCCGTGATCTGACCGCCGCAGTTGCCGTTCCCTGGCTGCTTCTCGGCCTTGCGCTGCTGATCGCGCTCGGCTTCGAGTTCGTCAACGGTTTCCACGATACGGCCAATGCCGTGGCGACCGTTATCTATACGCGCTCCATGCCGGCGGAATTTGCCGTCATCTGGTCGGGCTTCTTCAATTTTCTCGGTGTCTTGACGTCGACGGGCGCCGTCGCCTTCGGCATCCTGGCCTTGTTACCGGTCGAGCTCATCCTGCAGGTCGGCTCCGGCTCGGGTCTGGCCATGGTCTTCGCTCTATTGATCGCAGCGATCGTCTGGAACCTTGGTACCTGGTATCTCGGTCTGCCGTCATCGAGCTCCCATACGCTGGTCGGCTCGATCATCGGTGTCGGCCTCGCCAACCAGTTCCTGGCGCCGGCAGGCTCGGCCACCAGCGGTGTGGACTGGTCGCAGGCAACCAACATTGGCCTGTCACTCCTGATTTCGCCAATCATCGGTTTCGGCCTTTCGGCCATCCTGCTCGTCGTTATGAAGTTCCTGGTGCGCAAACCCGAGCTCTATCAGGAGCCGAGGGGCAACCAGCCGCCGCCGTTATGGATCCGCGCCATCCTGATCTTCACCTGCACGGGCGTCAGCTTCGCCCATGGCTCGAATGACGGCCAGAAGGGCATGGGTCTCATCATGCTCATCCTGATCGGTCTGGTGCCGACCGCCTTCGCGCTGAACCGCACGCCTGACGTCAACTATCTCGAAGCCTACAAATCGGCTTCGGCGCAGGTAGAAACGGCGCTCGGCAAATATGTAAAGCCGGGCGTGACAGTTACCGACTACAAGGCGGAAGTCGGCAATGCCGTCAAGAACAAGGTCTGGACGGATGCGACCACCCCGGCGCTGCAGCAATATATCCATCAGACGAGCGCCGAAGTCGCCGCTTTCCCGACACTGGAAGCCGTTCCGACCAATCTCGTCAGCAACGTCCGCAACGACATCTACCTGATCGGCGAGGCGCTGAAGCTCATCGACAAGCAGAAGCTGCTGCCGATGGACGCCAGTGATCTCAAGCCCGTTACCGGCTATCATGCGGCGGTAGACAATGCGACGAAGTTCATTCCGTTGTGGGTGAAGGTCGCCGTTGCGCTGGCGCTCGGCCTCGGGACGATGGTTGGCTGGAAGCGCATCGTCGTGACGGTTGGTGAGAAGATCGGCAAAACGCACCTGACCTACGGCCAGGGTGCCGCCGCGGAAGTCGTCGCCATGGTGACGATCGCCTCGGCCGACCATCTCGGCCTGCCGGTGTCGACCACGCATGTTCTGTCTTCCGGTGTGGCGGGCACGATGGCTGCGAACGGCTCGGGCCTGCAATGGTCCACCGTGCGCAACATGCTCATGGCCTGGGTGCTGACGCTGCCGGCCTCGATCGCGATCGCCTTCCTGCTGTTCGTGATCCTGCGGCAAGTCTTCTAGTTTAAAGCATTTCCGTTTTTCTTCGAAACACGGAAATGCTTTATCTCTTTGTTTTCACGCAATTCCGGACGCAAAACCGCTTCACACTTTTGCTGGAATTGCTTTATTCAGGCCGTAGAGGCCAGATTGGTATTCTGGCTTTCGATGAAGATGCCCGCCTCCGCGGCGGGCATCGCCTTGCCGAAGAGATAGCCCTGGCCGATGTCGCAGCCAAGCTGCAGTAGATAGGCGAGCTGGGCGTGCTCCTCGACGCCTTCAGCCGTTGTCTTGATGTTGAGGCTTCTTCCGAGAGCGAGCATGGCGCGGACGATCTTTTCCTGCTTCTCGTCCTCCCGGCAGGTGGCGATGAAACTCTTGTCGATCTTGATTTTGTCGAAGCGATAACGGGCGAGCTGAGCAAGGCTCGAATAGCCCGTGCCGAAATCATCGAGCGCGATCTGTACGCCCGCTTTATGCAACTCATCGAGAATATGGGCCGCGATCGCCGGATCCTGGACCAGCGCGTTTTCGGTGATTTCAACTTCCAGTCGCCTGGCGGGCAGGCGGCTTGCAGCGAGCACCTTGAAGATGCGCGAGGGAAGGAGTTTATCCTCCATCTGCACGGGTGACACGTTGAAGGAAAGCCTTACATCGTCAGGCCAGGCGAGGGCATCGCTGCAGGCCTGGGTGAGAAGGTTTTCGAACAGTTCGGTGATCATGCCGGTTTCTTCGGCGATGCCGATGAAGATCGGAGGCGGAATATTCATGCCGTCTTCGTCGGTCCATCGGGCCAGCGCCTCGAAGCCGCAGAGCCTGCCGCTCCTGAGATCGATCAGCGGCTGATAGTAGGTCTTGATCGCCTTGTTCTGAATGGCGCCGCGCAACTTGGTTTCGAGCGATGCGCGTTCCGTCACCTTGTCCTGCATGGACGTTTCGAAGATCAGTTGATGATTGGGCCCGCGCGATTTCGCCTCGTACATGGCAAGGTCGGCGCGGTGAGCGGCATCCTCCAGCGGCTCTGCGCCTTCGCTCCAGCGGTCGTAGCCCACGCTGGCGCCGACCTCTACGGCAAAACCATCGATTAGGATGGGGCGGGTAACCGCCTGGATGAGCACTTTGGCAAACCATTCCTCCCGCGCCGCTGTCATGCCGAGGGCGATGATGATGAATTCATCCCCGCCGAAACGGTAGACGCAGTCGGCATTGCCCAATGCGCAAATGCGCTTGGCCACTTCCACCAGCAGAACGTCGCCGCCCTTGTGGCCGACGAGGTCGTTGACCTTCTTGAAGCCGTCGAGATCGACGGAGAAGATCGTGACGTTGCTCTTGGCCTCTTCGGGAAGATTGCCGTCCTTATCGGCGGGCTTGGGCAGGATCTTGCGTTCGAAGGCGTAGCGGTTCGGAAGCTTGGTCAGATGATCGTGGGTGGCGGTCCAGTCGGCGCGCGCCTGGGCGGAGTCGCGAAGCTGCATCTCCTTGCGAAGGTCGGCAATGCGCAACACGGAATAGATGAAGCTCATCGCGCCGGCGATGCCGAGGGCCAGCACGAACTTATCGGCACCGTAATTCTCGAAGGTGCTCATGAAGGAAACGAGCCAGCTATCGACATCCAGCAGGGTGGCCGAAATCCACAGCACTGCACCGAGCGCCATGATCGTCAGACATTGCCTTCCCGCCCTGCTCCTGAAGAATTCCGGCATGAGCTTCTCCATCTCCACCCGGGGCGGAAATATCATGAAAGTCTGAAATGTTTATTGAAACCTGAAGGCGAATTGTTGGAGGCCATGCCATGCATTCGGTAGCACTTTCATCGGAAGCGAGTGTGCGGAACACCGAATTTTACCGGCGATTTGAAACCTTTGGCCGCTTGCCGCTTTATGCTTTCGCAACGGATGCAGGCAGATGTCGCTCTTCTATTTCAAGACCATAGACAATGACGGCACGGTTCCCGGCGATCTGCCGTTCGAATTTCCCGATCTTTTCGCCGCCGTGGAAGAGGCAAAGCATGTGCTGGCCGAAATGGCGCTCGACGGTTTGCCGCAATGGCCGGGCGGATCGCTGGGCATAGAAGTGCAGAACGGTGATCATTCTCCGATCGTGCGACTGCGGCTGGAACTGAAAGTGGATTACATCCGGCCGGCCTGAGCGGAACCAATATTGCGTCGAAGCCGTTTTCCGCGAACATTCACGAGAGAGGACAATCTCATGCAACTTGTCGGCACCCAGGTCATCCCCGCCTATGGCGGCAAAGGCGGTTTCACGGTCGAGTTCGTGGGCGACGGCGGCGAAGTCGTCTCCGTGCAGATCAAGAACGTCCCCGGCCAGCAATTGAACCGGCTGAATGCGGTCGAAAAGGCGAGGGAAGTGATGAGCCGTTTTGCCACGGCGAAGATCCGGGACGACGATGATGGTCAACCCAGCGTGCTCCGGAGTGCCCGTGCGGCAGGTGACAAGGGAACGATGGAAGAGCAGCTTGACGAAGGGCTGGAAGGCACCTTCCCCGCCAGCGATCCAGTCTCGGTCACCAACACCGCAATCCCCAAGGGAAGCAAACACTGATCTACCCTTTTATGGCCCGTTATGCCTGAAAGCACCCCGCGATCATGGGCTTGATCGTGGGGCGCTTTTATCGCCGCTCGGCGTGCTGATCCTGATGGAAATTATCGGAGCGCCGCTCTGGCTGGTGCGGAAAAACAACGTCTATTCCGATGATGTGGCGCAGATACGTCGCGTGCGCAGCGCGGCAGCCGACCTGCTTTCCACCCTGCAGGATGCCGAGACTTGTCCGCGTTGCTTCTTGCTAACCCTCGGCCAACTCGGTCTGTTCGTCGCTGTCATTCAGATTCCGCAATAGATTGGCAAAGAGAAAGGCGAGCAGCCGTAGCACGCTCGCCTTTGACGTGCTCTGACAGTTCAGACGACGTTGATCAGCAATGGCAGGCTGATCATGACGCCGACGAAAACGGCGACAACAGTTGCGACACGCACGATGCGAATACGCCGCGTACGCTCCCCACTCCAGTCATAGGTCATTTTTCGTCTCCTCGGGGAAGGACGTAGAGCCCGGGTTCCGGGTTCAATATGTATGACTGCGTTTGCTTGTGTAAGACTGGACTAATTTACGAGGACTATTCAGAAACGCAGCGACCAGCGGCGGCCGTCATGCGTCATGCGAACCATACCGAGCGGCTGGACGTCGATGGTCCAGAAAGATGCGGGTGGCGCTTTCAGCACATTCAGGATCGCGGCGCGGATGACGGCTGCGTGGGTGACTGCGATGATATGGCCGCCGAGCGGCATCTCCTCGTTCATCCAGCCGGCGATGCGCTTGCCAAGCTGTTGCAGGCTCTCGCCCTCATGCGGGGTCGCTTCGGGATCGGACATCCAGAGCGCAAGATTTTCAGGCTCCTCGGCGTGGAGACTGACCAACGGTTTGCCGACCCAGCGGCCGTAGTCACAATCCCTGAGCGACGGGGCAACGGTCGCGTCGAAGCCCAGCATTTCGGCGGTCTGTCTGGCGCGTAGGGCCGGGCTTGTGAAAACCCTATCCGCCCGTCCCGGCGCCGGCAGCGTGGTATCGCTCAGCACCTTTTCCTCCAGCGGTTCGTCCGCCGGAAAGGAGGCGGTGCGATTGGCTGCTGTCGCGCCGTGGCAGATCCATGTGAGGCGGGTGGTCACGTCTTTCGCGCCTTGCGGAGATGGGGCGGGATGGCCGCCGCCCGCATATGAAGTTTCGTTGACAGTGTCTTTGGCGTGCAGATATAACCGTCACGTTGCGGGTTTGGAAGCCGGTGAGAGTCCGGCGCGGTCGCGCCACTGTGACCAGCGTGTCGAAATTCTTCGCGTTGGAAGTCAGACCTAACTGCACGCAAGATTCTCGACTGAACGCGTCATTCCAGGAGGAATACATGTCTGACACCACTTTCGCGCCCGTCGCGTCACCCGCCCCAATTCCCGTAGGCCAGATTCTGCCATGGGCGATCTTCGGCGGCCTGCTGATGCTGATCGCCATCTATTTCGTTGGCACCGAAGAAGGCGCGATGGCGCTCTTCAACGGCATGTATGTGCACGAATTCGTGCATGACGCCCGTCACCTCCTCGGCTTCCCCTGCCACTAAGGGAGTGCCTCACATGGTTGGAAATCTTCTGCTTCGCGGCATGATCGCGGGCATGATTGCTGGCATCCTGGTTTTTGCCTTTGCACGCGTCTTCGGCGAGCCGCTGGTCGATGCGGCGATTGCCTTCGAAGAGGCTACATCGCAGGCGGCCGGTGCGGCAGCCGAACCGGAAATCGTCAGCCGCGCCACCCAGGCGGGGCCTGGGCTCTTTATCGGTGTCATGGCCTATAGCGTTGCCATTGGCGGGCTGTTTGCGCTTGTCTTCGCCTTCGTGCACGGCCGCTTCAGCAGCCTTTCGGCACGCGGCACCTCGGCCGTTATCGCAATCGCAGCTTTCGTCGCCATCGTCATCGTTCCGGCTATCAAATATCCGGCCAATCCGCCGGCTGTCGGCAACTCGGATACGATCGGCGTGCGCACAGAGCTGTTCTTCCTGATGATTGTCGTCTCGGTTGCTTCGCTGATCGCGGCCGTCGCAATTGCCCGCAGCCTGACAGCGCGCTACGGTTTATGGAATGCGGCGATCGTTGCGGGTGTTCTCTTCGTCGTCTTCATCGGTCTGGTGGAATATCTGCTGCCGCCGATCAATGAAGTGCCGGAGAATTTCTCGGCAATGGTGCTATGGCGCTTCCGCACGACCACGCTCGGCATGCATATGATCCTCTGGTTGGTGCTCGGTCTCGCTTTCGGCGCGCTGGCGGAGAAGCGCCTCGGGGCGAAGAGCGGGTTGCGTCCGGCCTATCGATAAGGGTCGGGAGAGGGGGCTTGCCGCTCCCTCTTTCCTCGCGAAGCCTGTCGGCTCTTGGGCTGCTGCGTCGGGACGTTGGACGTATTGTGAAAAACGGATTCAATCTCCTTTGTTTCGGCCTTGCCCTGCTGATCGCGGGTAGCGCATCCGCGCATGGAGGCGGCGGGGGCGAGGGCAGTAGTGCGGGCCTGCCGGTGCCCGAAATATCTCACGGGGAAATGGCTGTGATTGCCGACTATCGCGGCCGTATCATGGATCTTGCGGCAGGCGCGGTTGATACGAACGAGCCTTTCCGGCGTGTACTGAACTATGCCGAAATCCAGTATTCCTACTGTCTCTGGGGTCGGATGCCCGGCAGCGTGACGGATGAGGAAAGTCCGTTCAACGAATGCGCCCATGCCTATCTCGCCGCGACCAAGGCGGTGCTGCTCGCCATGCGCGACATGCCGCAGGAGGCGGTGGTGGCAGGTGAAATCGCATCGGCTGTCGATGTCGATATGGTCAGGCGCGGGCTCTCGCTGGTGACCTGCCGCTTCAGTGGCGAGGGTTTCAACACGGCCGATATCGTGCGCCCGCGCTGGAGCGAAATTCCGCTGCATCCGGCGAGCATGGCCCCGCTGACCGGATTTGCGGCGATCCTCGCCGCAGGGTTCATTGTTCTCAGGCGGCTTCTTCGGATTCAGTCCTCGGAATAGCGCTGCTCGCGCCACGGATCACCATACATATGGTAGCCGTTCTTTTCCCAGAAGCCGGCCTTGTCGGCCGGCAACAGATCGATGCGGCGCAGCCATTTGGCGCTTTTCCAGAAATAGAGATGCGGTACGACGAGACGCATAGGTCCGCCGTGATCGCGGGTGAGCGGCAGGCCTTCCCATGAGGTGGCGAGAATGGCGTCTTCGGCGGCGAAATCGGATAGCGGCAGGTTGGTCGTGTAGCCGTCATAGCTTGTCAGCATGACGTAAGCGGCTTCGGCTTTCGGCATGGCGAGATCAAGCAGGTCTCGGGTCGAAACACCCTTCCACTTGTTGTCGTAGCGCGACCATGTTGTGACGCAATGGATGTCGGTGATCATTGTGCTCTGTTCCAGCGCCTGGAAGGCGGCCCAACTAAGGTCGAGCGGTGTCTCGACCAGACCGTGAACTTCCAGCCGCCAGCTATCAATAGAAATGAGCGGCTGCTGGCCGAGGTCGAGCACCGGCCAGTTCTTGACCAGATGCTGGCCCGGCGGCAGGCGCTCGGTTTCCGGACGGCTGATGCGGCCGGTCAGAAATTTTCCCTCCACCGCCCAGCGGCGCTTGGACGTCGTGAGCTTGCTGTCTTCCGGGATCTGGTCATCGCTCATAGCGGTCTCCTTGCGGTGCAGCAATCAGACATCCGCGCCTGATACGTGTCAAGTTTCGGCGCCTCTTGGAAATCTCCACCGCGCTCATTACAATTGAAGCTGTCGGGGTATGCCTCCACGGGGAGCGGAGGCGGAAAGGGAGGAGCGAGACTCTGTCTTCGCGCTATCGTGTCATTGCGGCGCTCTGCGCCGCACCCTTGCTGATTTTCGCTTTCTTCTATTACGGGAGCGCGGTCGCTACGCGCGCCTATATGGGCGAGGCTTCGGCGCAGGCCGGCACGGCACTCCGGCTTGCGGCCTCGGCGCTGAGTGGCCATCTCAGCCGCTACGAGGCGTTGCCGGCGCTGATCGCCGATCATGACGATGTCAAGGAGCTGGTGAGTCGGCCGGATGATCGCTCGCTGCGCGACAATGCCAATCTCTACCTCAAGGAAATCAACGGGCTGCTGAAATCATCCGATATTTATGTCGTGCGTCCGGATGGCGAGACGATCGCCGCCAGCAATTATGATGGCCCCGGCAGTTTCATCGGTGAGAACTTCAGCTATCGCCCCTATTTCCAGGAGGCGATCGGCGGGCATCAGGCCCGCTTCTATGCCCTCGGTACGACCTCGCTGAAGCGCGGCTATTATTTCTCTTCGCCGATCTGGGTGGATGGCGAAATCCGCGGCGTCATTGTCTTCAAGGTCGATATCGACGTAATCGAATCCTCCTGGAGCGGCGGCGAGTACCGCATCTTCGTCTCCGATCCCGAGGGTATCATCTTCATGTCCGACAGTCCGGACTGGCTCTATGGGGCGATCCTGCCGCTGAGTTCGGATCGGGTGGCGCGCACCGAGGCATCGCGACGTTATGCCAATGCGAAACTGGTCGAACTGCCGGTCATCCGTCATCGCTTCGAAGATCATGACCTGATGACGCTCGCCAGCGATCGCGGGCAAAGCGAATATCTCGTGCTCTCGCACTACATGCCGGCCGAGGACTGGACGGTGAACGTGCTGATGGACACGAGCTCCATCCGAGCGCAAGCCCGTACAGCGCTGGTCGTCGTCTTCCTCATTCTCTGCATTGCCGCTCTGACATTTGCCATTCTTCGGCAACGACGCATGCGGCTTGCCGAGCGCCTGCAGCTGCAGGCCGAGGCGCGGAACGAGCTGGAGCGGCGGGTTGATGAGCGTACGGCCGATCTTGCCCGCGTCAACAGCCGCATTGAGGAGGAAATTGCCGAGCGGCGCCTGACCGAGCAGCAGCTGCGCCAGACACAGGCTGATCTCATCCAGGCGGGTAAGCTTGCCGGTCTCGGTCAGATGTCGGCAGCACTTTCGCACGAGTTCAACCAGCCGCTTGCCGCCGCCAAGACCTATACAGACAGCGCCTCTGTCCTGCTCGAACGCGGCCGTACGGCCGAAGCGCAGGACAACATCCAGCGCATTGGCGGACTGATAGATCGCATGGCTTCCATCAGTCGGCATCTGCGCAATTTCGCGCGCAAGCCCAATGAGAAGCTAGGCCCCGTGCCGCTCGACGAGGCGATCCGCGATACGCTGGAGATCATCGCCTGGCGGCTCAAGGCTGCGGATGCTGATCTCCGGCTGCATCTCGGGGCGCGGCCGCCGGTGGTCAAGGCGGGCTCGGTGCGACTGCAGCAGGTGCTGGTCAATGTGATCTCGAATGCGGCTGATGCCGTCGAGGGGCTGGAGGATCGGCGCATCGAGGTTTCGGCGTCCGAAGAGGCCGGCAGGGTAATCCTGACCGTGCGTGATCATGGGCCAGGTGTGCCGGCGGCGATTGCCGAGCGCATCTTCGACCCCTTTTTCACCACTAAGGGCGTCGGCAAGGGGCTCGGGCTGGGGCTTTCCATCTCCTATAACATCATCAAGGATTTTGGCGGCAGCCTGACCGTCTCCAACCATCCGGAGGGTGGAGCCGTGTTCCGTATCGAGCTTTCTGCGGCAGCTGGCATGATGCCGGAGGCGGCGGAATGAACGAACAGAAGATATTGCTCGTCGATGACGAAGAGGAACTGCGCCGCTCGACGGCGCAGGCGCTGGAACTCTCCGGCTTCAGCGTCGAGACCTTTTCCAATGCCGACCACGTGCTGGAACTGATCGGCTACAGTTTTCCCGGCGTCGTCGTCACCGATATCCGCATGCCCGGCATGGACGGCATGACGTTGATGCAGAAGATCCGCGAACTCGATACCGAAGTGCCGGTTATTCTCGTCACCGGCCACGGCGATGTACAGCTTGCCGTCAAGGCGATGCGCGAGGGCGCCTATGACTTCATCGAGAAGCCGTTTACGCCGCAGATGCTCGCGGGCGTCATCCGCCGCGCTATGGAACGGCGCAGCCTCGTCTTGGAAAATCGGCTGCTGAAGGCGGTGGCCGGCAAGCGCGACGATATCGAGGCGCGCCTGCCGGGACGAACGCAGATCATGGTCGACCTGCGCTATCGCATCCGTGCGATCGGGGCGAGCGATGCCGACACGCTTATTGTCGGCGACACTGGTGCGGGCAAGGAAGTGGTGGCGCGGGCGCTGCACGATATCAGCGCGCGGGCAAGCCGGCCATTCATCGCTATCAATTGCGCAGCACTTCCGGCAAACCTGATCGAGAGCGAGCTTTTCGGGCATGAGGCCGGCGCTTTTCCGGGGGCCGTGCGGCCGCGCTACGGCAAGTTCGAGCATGGGCGGGGCGGCACCATCCTGCTCGACGAGATCGGCTCCATGCCGTTTGATCTGCAGGCGAAGTTTCTGCGGGTGCTGCAGGAGAGAATGATTTCGCGCCTTGGATCGAATGAGACCGTATCGCTCGACGTGCGGTTCATCGCCACGAGCAAGGTCGATCTGGAAGCGGAAGTCGCTGGTGGCCGATTCCGCGCCGACCTCCTCTACCGCCTGAACGTCGCGACCATTCATGTGCCGTCGCTCTCACAACGCCGGGCCGATGTTCCGCTGCTCTTCATGCAGCTCGTCAGGGAAGCGGCAGCTCGCTACGGCAAGGACGACATGGCCGTGCCGCCGGATGTGATTTCCGATATCGCGCAGCGCGACTGGCCGGGCAATGTCCGCGAATTGCGCAATGCGGCCGACCGCTTCGTGCTTGGTCTCGATGGCGGCGGCCGGCAGGCCGAGGTCGCGGGGCTTGCCGAACGCGTCGCGGAATTCGAACGTGGCGTGATTGCGAGTGCGCTTGTCGCCCATAGCGGCAGTCTGAAGCCGGTCTATGAATCGCTCGGCATCTCGCGCAAGACGCTTTACGAGAAAATGCAGAAATACGGTCTCGACAAGAAGCTGCTGGCCAATGACATGGCCGGTGAGATGCGCCGCGAGCTTTGATGCCCCTTTCGAATTTGATCGTGATCGCGCTGTTTGCGGGTCTTCGTCGATTCATACCTTGACAGGCAACCATTTGGTTGCCTATAAGATCGCAATAGGCAACCAAATGGTTCCATATTTAACATGGATGAAGATGCGGTTTTTCGAGCTCTGGCGGATGGCAGCCGGCGACGCCTGCTGGATCGCCTGCATGCGCGCAACGGCCAGACGCTCGGCGAATTGTGTGAAGGACTGGAGATGACGCGCCAGGCGGTGACGAAGCATCTCGGCATTCTCGAGGAAGCAAACCTTGTTTCCACGCGCCGGCAGGGGCGCGAGAAGCTGCATTACATCAATCCGGTTCCGATCAACGAGATCGCGGACCGTTGGATCAGCAAATTCGAGCGCCACGCGTTAGAGGCGCTCTCCGATCTCAAGAAGAGCCTCGAAGGCAGCAAAGACGAATGAATCGTCCCGCCTGCCGGCGAGGGTGTGACCAAGCCTTGGCCAAAAGGAGTACGATCATGGCTGGCAGCGCATTCAATTACGTCACCTATATCCGCACTACACCGGAGCAGCTCTGGTCGGCACTCACGACATCGGAATTCATGAAGAAATTCTGGCTCGGCGTGCAATTCGAGACCGATTGGAAAGTCGGTTCTGCCTGGCAGATGAGCTATTCCGACGGAACCGTTACCGATACAGGCGAAATCCTCGAATTCGATCCGCCCAAGCGGCTTGTCCTGAAGTGGCATAATGAGTTCAGGCCGGAGCTCAAGGCTGAAGGGTTTTCCCGGTGCGTGATGGAGCTCGAGCCGGTCGGCGAGGCGGTCAAGCTGACGCTGACACATTCGATGCCGATAGAAGGTTCCAAATTCATCGGTGCCGTTTCCGGCGGATGGCCACAAATTCTCTCCAACCTCAAATCGCTGCTGGAAACGGGCGAGGTTGTTCTGCCGCCCAACCGGTGAAGGACCAGCGATGGGTGGATTTCCACCCATCGCTTTAGCCATTTGTTTCCAAATCAACCCATGCTGCGGTGCACTGTCGCAAAACCGTCATTCCTCTCCTCGCCTCGCGATTGCGACCATCAGTCCCTGGCCTGCAAATGGGACATCCGAGCCGGTGCGGAGGATGCGCCGGCGGAACGACCATTTTCATCAGGGAGGAAAACGATGAAAATCCTGAAGGCCATGCTCGGCGTGACCGCCGCCGCTGCCGTTTCGCTGCTCGCTTATTCTGCTTCGGCGCAGACCTATCCCGAACGCACCATCACCATGGTCGTGCCTTTCGCAGCCGGTGGCCCGACCGATACCGTCGCGCGCCTCGTTGCTGAATCCATGTCGAAGGATCTCGGTCAGCAGATCGTCGTCGAAAACGTCGGCGGTGCTGGCGGCACGCTTGGCGCCGGCCGCGTCGCCGATGCCGATCCGGATGGTTACACGATCCTGCTGCATCATATCGGCATGGCGACCAGCGCCACGCTTTACCGCAAGCTCGCCTACGACACACTGAACGCCTTCGAATATGTCGGTCTCGTCACCGATGTTCCGATGACGATCGTTGCCCGCAAGGATTTCGAACCGGCCGATCTGAAGGGCCTGATCGACTATGTGAAGGCGAACAAGGACAAGGTCACCGTCGCCAATGCCGGTATTGGCGCCGCATCCCATCTTTGCGGCATGATGTTCATGAGCGCCATCCAGACGCCGCTGACGACCGTTCCCTACAAGGGAACCGGCCCGGCCATGACCGACCTTCTCGGCGGTCAGGTTGATATCATGTGCGACCAGACGACCAATACGACGAAGCAGATCAAGGGTGGCACGATCAAGGCCTATGCCGTGACGTCGCCGGCGCGCCTCGATGTGCTCAAGGACATTCCGACGGCGGTCGAAGCCGGTCTGCCGGGCTTCGAAGTCGGTATCTGGCACGGCATCTACACGCCGAAGGGCACGCCGGCCGAAATCAATGAGCGCTTGTCGAAGTCGCTGCAGGTCGCACTAAAGGACCCGAATGTTGGCGCCCGCTTTGCCGAACTTGGCACCGCTCCCTCGTTGGACGCTGATGCGACGCCGGCGGCGCTGAAGGCGAAGCTCGAGAGCGAAATCACCCGCTGGAGGTCCGTCATCGAAGCAGCCGGCGAATACGCGGACTGAGCCTGGCCGCCGCACGCGCACCTTCCTCCCAGCCGGGGAGGAGGGTGTTTGCGCAGCCTCGTATCCGTCGCGACGCTTCATCTCCAACCCCAGGAGACATCATGAAATCTCTCAGTTTCGACACCACCAATGTCATCTGCGGCGCTTTGCTTGCCGCGACCGGTGCCTTCTTTGCCTATCAGTCGCTGAACCTCGATATCGGCACGGCGCTGCGCATGGGACCCGGATATTTCCCACTCGTCCTGTCCGGCATCCTCGTCCTGCTCGGCCTGATCATTCTCGTGCAGGCGGTGCGGGTTCAGGGCGAGCCGATCGATCCCTTCGCCTGGCGCGGCATGCTCTTCATCCTGCCCGCACCGGTCTTTTTCGGATTGACTGTGCGCGGGCTCGGTTTTGCTCCGGCAATCTTTCTGACGGCCTTCATCGCTTGCTTTGCATCCAGTCGCATGAATGTGCTGTTCGCGCTGGTTCTTTCGCTGCTGCTGACGGTCTTTTCGGTTGGGGTTTTCAGCTACGCACTCGGGCTGCCGTTCGAACGTTTCGGCCCCTGGGTCCGGTTCTAGGAGGCGGGTATGGAACTCTTCAGCAATCTCGCACTCGGTTTCTATACGGCGGCAAGCCCGGAAAACCTGTTCTTCTGCCTGATCGGCGTGCTGCTCGGCACGCTGATCGGCGTGCTGCCCGGCATCGGCGCCACGGCAACGATCGCCATGCTGCTGCCGATCACCTTCCAGCTCGAGCCGGTCTCCTCGCTCATCATGCTCGCCGGCATCTATTACGGCGCGCAATATGGCGGCTCGACGACGGCAATCCTCATCAATATGCCGGGCGAATCTTCCTCGGCCGTGACAGCCATCGACGGCTATCAGATGGCGCGGAAGGGCAGGGCCGGCGCGGCGCTCGCGATCGCGGCGCTCGGCTCCTTCTTCGCCGGCACGGTATCGACCTTCCTCGTGGCTGTCTTTGCTCCGCCACTAACGGCGATTGCGCTGCAATTCGGCTCGGCCGAGTATTTCTCACTGATGATCGTCGGGCTCGTATCCTCGATCGCACTGGCCCATGGCTCGGTCGTCAAGGCACTGGCGATGGTGGCGCTCGGGCTGCTGCTCGGCCTTGTGGGCACGGATATCTATACCGGCACGCCGCGCTTCACGCTCGGCATCCGCGAATATGCTGACGGGCTGAATTTCGTGGCTCTTGCCGTCGGCGTCTTCGGCATTGCGGAAATCCTGCGCAATCTGGAAGGCGAAAAGACGCGCACAGTGTTGATGGCGAAAGTCTCGGGTCTATTGCCGTCGAAGGAAGAGTTTAAGGAGATGATCGCGCCGGTCATTCGCGGGACTGTCATTGGTTCGGCGCTCGGCATCCTGCCGGGCGGCGGAGCGATCCTTGCTTCCTTCGCTTCCTATACGGTGGAAAAGCGTGTCTCGAAGAAGCCGGAAGAGTTCGGCCACGGCGCAGTTGCCGGTGTCGCCGGACCGGAATCGGCCAACAATGCCGGTGCGCAGACCTCCTTCATTCCACTGCTGACGCTCGGCATCCCGGCAAACCCTGTCATGGCGCTGATGGTCGGCGCGATGATCATCCAGGGTATCGTGCCGGGGCCGAACGTGGCGACCGAACAGCCGGCGCTCTTCTGGGGCATCATCGCCTCCATGTGGATCGGCAACCTGATGCTCGTCATCCTCAATCTGCCGCTGATCGGCTTGTGGGTGAAGCTGCTGACGGTGCCTTACTATGTGCTTTTCCCCGTCATCATGGCCTTCTGCTCGATCGGGGTCTACAGCGTCAATTCCAACGTCTACGACCTCTACGCCGTCGCCTTCTTTGGCCTCATCGGCTACGTGCTGGCGAAACTGCGCTGCGAGCCGGCGCCGCTGCTGCTCGGGTTCGTGCTCGGACCGTTGCTGGAGGAAAACCTGCGACGGGCCATGATCCTGTCGCGCGGCGATGCGACCACCTTCGTCACGCGGCCGATCAGCGCCATCCTGCTGACGATTGCCGTGGCGGTTTTGATCATCGTCTTCCTGCCGAGCGTCAAGCGCAAGCGCGAGGAGGTCTTCGTCGAAGAGGCGTAAGGGCTTGCGCTTACGGCCTGTTTGTTGAAAAAAGAACGATCTGATGCGGGCGCCGTCGGGCGCCCGTTTCGCTTTACAGGATATCCAGGCTCATGAGCATTCCCGCCCGGATCAGCAACGATCTGCCTTTTCTCACCAATCTCCGCCGTGATCTGCATGCCCATCCCGAACTCGGCTTCGAGGAGGAGCGTACCAGCGATATCGTCGCGAAACTTCTGGATGAGGCGGGTATTCAGGTGCACCGCGGCCTTGGCGGCACCGGTGTCGTCGGAACGCTGCAGATCGGCAATGGTACGCGCAGGATCGGGCTGAGGGCAGATATGGACGCGCTCGCCATGCCGGAAACGGCGGATCGCCCCTACAAGTCGACCGTGCCGGGCAAGATGCATGCTTGCGGCCATGACGGGCATACGACGATGTTGCTCGGCGCGGCACGGTATCTGGCTGAAACGCGCGGTTTTTCCGGCACCGTGCATTTCATCTTCCAGCCGGCCGAAGAGGGCCGTGGCGGTGCGAAGCGCATGGTGGAGGAAGGGCTGTTCAAGCAGTTTCCCTGCGATGCCGTCTATGGGCTGCACAATATGCCCGGGCTTGCCGTGGATGAGATCGCGGTCGTCGAGGGGCCGCAGCTTGCTTCTTCGGATAGCTGGCGGATCATCTTCCGGGGTGTTGGTACGCACGGCGCAAAGCCGCACCTCGGCCGCGATCCGATCACAGCTGCCGCCACTTTCCTTTCGTCTCTGCAGACGATCGTCGGGCGCGTCATCGATCCCCTTCAGCCGGCAGTCGTCAGCGCCTGTTCACTCCAGGCCGGCAATCCGAAGGCATTGAATGTCATCCCCGATATTGTCGAGATCGGCGGAACGGCGCGGGCCTATTCGCCTGAGGTTCGCGATCAGCTTGAGGCCGAAATCGGCCGTCTGGCACAGGGAACCGCCGCCATGTTCGGCATTTCGGTAGATTATGAATTCGAACGCCGCATTCCGCCCGTCGTCAATGACGCGGATGCGACTGTGCGGGCGCTAGGCGCCGCACAGTCGGTGTTCGGTGAAAAGGCGCGTACGAGCTTTCCGCCGTCGACTGCCGGCGACGATTTCGCCTTCTTCGGGCAAAATGCGCCCGGCTGTTATGTCTGGCTCGGCAACGGCCCGGCCGTCGATGGAGCGCTGCATCATAATACAGCCTACGACTTCAATGATGAGGCGCTCGGATATGGAGCGGCCTATTGGGTGGCGCTGGTGGAGCGGGAGCTCAAGGCTGAGGCGTAAGCCGCCTCAAAACGTTTCCAGTATGGGGCTTTCCAACACCTTGCCGGTAATGACGTCGGCAATGCCGCGGTCGGTCTGATGTGGGCCGATATTGCAGGCAAGTGTCGCGCCGAAGCAGGCTTTGAAGACCAGATAGGGCGGTTTCCAGTCGACGATCTTTTCCATTGCCTTGCGGATGGCAGCAAAGCCATCGGCGGTTTCCTGCAGGGATGCATCCGTCACGAGGCCGGAGAGTGGCAGGGGCAGCAGGGCTTCGATGCGCCCATCCTTTGCCACGGCCATGCCACCGCCGGCGTCGATGACGGCATTGGCTGCAAGCGCCATATCACTGATATTTCCTCCGAACACAGTGAGGTTGTGGCTGTCATGTGAAACCGTGGTGCAGAAGGCGCCGCGCCACTCACCCCAGCCGGTCAGGAAGCCGATGCGCGGCTTGCCATCCGCCAGTCCATGGCGATGTGCAACCGCTATCATGGCGCTGCCAGCCGGCGGTACGACGAAGCCGTCGCGGATATCCGCTTCGGTTGCTCCCCACTGGGTGAAGCGTGGACGGTCGATTGTTGCGAGGTGCACCTTCGTGCCGTTGGCGGGAATGCGGAAATCGTCTTCGGCAAGCGGTGCGAGCTTGACCGATTGCATGAGCGGCCCGGCGTCGAACGACGGAAGGCGATCGCTGACCATGCCATTTTCGGCGATTAGTCGGCCGTTGGCGATGACGGCGCGGGTCTTGAATTCGCTCATGTCCTCGAACAGCACGAGATCGGCGCGGCGTCCGGCGGCGATGAGCCCGAGGTCGGAACGCTTCAGGCGTTGCGCGGCGTTGAAGGTAGCGGCGCGCAATGCCCATTCCGGGCGCATGCCGTAGCGCACGAGGCGACGCACGACGTCGTCGAGGCCGCCATTCTGATAAAGTTCATCGGGGAAGACATCATCCGTGCAGAGCGTGACGGTCGGCGGAAGGTGGCCGATGCCGTTCAATGCATCGACAAATTCCTTCAGCAGATGATCGTGCGAGCCGCGCAGCTCGATCGTCATTCCGGCCGCCAGCTTCTGCAGCAAATCGGCGCCCGAGGTAAGCTCGTGATCGGAGGTGATGCCAGCGGCCATGAAGGCGTTGAGATCGGTACCCTCCAGTCCGCGGGCATGGCCGCAGACGAGCTTGCCGGAGGTGAGGCCGGCATTGACGATATCGGTCATGCGCGGATCGCCATCGATGACGCCGCGCATGTTCATGACTTCCGCCACGCCACCGATCGCCGGCGAGCGCAGCAGCTCGGCGATGACACTGGCGTCGAAATCCGCACCGGCGAGTTCCAGACCAGGGGCGGAAGGAACGCAGGAGGGGGCAAGCAGGATCGTGCGCAGCGGCAGATTGCGCGAGGCTTCGATTGCCCAGCGTACGCCATCGAGACCATGGACATTGCCGAATTCGTGCGGATCCCAGACGATCGTTGTCACGCCGCGAGGCAACACGGCTTCAGCATATTCAGCCGGCGTCACCATCGAGCTTTCAATATGCATGTGTGTATCGATGAGGCCGGGAGAGACGATGCTACCGGCTGCGTCAATTACCTTGGCAGCGTCCGTGCGGCTCGACGATGCGTGAACACTCGCAATCATCGCGCCAACGAGGCCGATATCGGCCTCGCGGATCAGGCCTGTGACGGCATCGAGAATGCGGCCGCCGGTCACAAGCACATCGAAGGGAGCATCGCCGCGGGCGGCAGCAACAGCGCGGGCCCGTAAGGCGGGCTCGTTGAGATCGGCGGGTTCCTGGCGCGGAGTTGCAGTCATTTGCGGGCCTCGTTGACCAGGGCGGCGAGAATGATGACACGCGCCATGTCGGCATCGATGTCGGCGGCGAACTGTGCATTGAACGTTGCGTGAGTGGCGCGGGTTTCAACGACCGTGCGCCCGCGCGTATGCTGCCCCTGCAATTCCACGTCGATGCGGGCAGGGCGGAAGCTCACCACTTGCGGAGCGACGAAGGCGACGGCAGCCGAAGGATCATAGATTGCCATGGCGGGACGACCGCGGTTCGTGCCAATGCGAATATAACCGGCAAACATATCGGCGATCAGCTCGGCATTGGCGCCACCGGCAGCGCGAACTGGATCGGCATCCTGGGGCTTCGCAAGAACCTTGCGGCAGAGATCGAGATCGACCATGCGCAGTGGCAGCTCGCGGGCGATGATGATTGCGAGCGCCTCTGGATCGGCGAGCGCATTGAATTCTGCGGAGGCCGTATGATTGCCGGAGGTAACACCGCCGCCCATCCAGACGAGTTCGGTGATGCGGGCGGCAAGATCGGGCCGGGCGAGCGCGAGTGCCGCGATATTCGTCAGCGGTCCAAGCGCCAGAATGCGGTGAGGGTCTTCCAGTTCCAGCCAGCGGCAAAGCGCGACGAAGGCATCGCTATCCGGCAGGATCGGGGCCGGCGGCAGATGTCTACCGGTCGTCGGAATGCCGCTTTCGCCGAGGATCGCCTGGGCAGTCTCTAGCTTGCCGAGAACGGGCATGTCGCGGCCGGTGTGGATCGGAAATTTCCAACCGAAGGCCTTGGCTGCGCCCGCCGCATTGGTGCGCACCTGCGGCAGTGGCGCGTTGCCGAAGACCAGCGAGACACCGTCGATGTCGAGCTCGGCATTCGTCACCACCATGATGGCGGCAATGTCGTCGAAGCCCATATCCGTGTCGATCCAGACGCCCATGATGTCACCCGAAACGTTTGAGGCTTGCGGAGGCTGCGACCGGCAGGTCGAAGGAGATCATACTGCCGAGTTCGTATTGCGGCAGGGCGGCATCGACTTCCGCCTTGATCGGGCCGAGCACGCTGTCCAGCAGATATTCGCGGCTATTGCCGGCAAAGGATGTGCCACGCACGGTGCCGTGGAAAGGGCCAGAACCAAGGACCACCGCACGCGGCCGCCAGGCCAGGCCCGCCGCACCGTCAGGTGCTGCGGCGGAAAGCGCGACAGGGCCGTTCGGCGTCGCAAGCTTTCCGTCCTTCAGCGCAAAGATGTTTTCGAAACCGACGAAATCGGCGACGAAGGAGGAAACAGGCTTGTTGTAGATGTCCTCGGGCGTGCCGATCTGCTCGATGCCGCCGTTCAGCATGACAATGATGCGGTCGGCAAGCGCAAGCGCTTCTGCCTGATCGTGGGTGACGAAGATCATCGTTACGCCAGTTTCCTTCTGGACGCGCTGCAGCTCGGCACGCATTTCAAGGCGAAGGCGGGCGTCGAGGTTGGAAAGCGGCTCGTCGAGCAACAGCACTTTCGGCTCCATGACCATGGAGCGGGCGAGCGCCACGCGCTGCTGCTGGCCGCCCGAAAGTTCGCCCGGCTTACGGCCGGCAAATTTCGCAAGGCCGACGGATTTGAGGCCGGCATTGACCTTGCCATCCAGAACCTCGCCGCGAAGGCCCTTCAAGCGCAGGCCGAAGGCAACGTTTTCATAGACAGTCAGATGCGGGAACAGCGCGTAGGACTGGAAGACGAGGCCGACGGCGCGCTTGTTGGCGGAGACGCGGGTGATCTCGGCGCCATCGAGATTGATGCGGCCGGAAGCGGGGTTCAGCAGGCCGGCAATGGCGCGCATGGTCGTCGTCTTGCCGCAGCCGGAAGGGCCAAGAAGGGCTACCAACTCGCCCTTGGCAATCGACAGGTCGAGGTCCTTCACCGCGACCGTATCGCCATAAGCGAGCGTCAGCTTGTCGAGTTGAAGGTAGGCATCAGACATAGCGTGAGAATCCCAGGAAGCGTTCGGCGAGGAAGACGATGCCGATCGAAAGGAAGGCGAGCAGCGCCGAAAGCGCGGCAACGGACGGGTCGTAGGTTGTCTCCATATAGCCCAGCATGTCGATCGGCAGCGTGCGCACGCCAGGGCCGGAGAGGAAGAGCGAGACCGGCACCTGATTGAAGCTGGTGACGAAGCCGAGAATGAAGGCCGCGAGAATGCCGCCGCGGATATTCGGCATGACCACGCGGAAGAAGGCGCCGAGCCGCGAGGAGCCGAGCAAGACCGCGGCTTCCTCGATGTCCGAGCGCAGGTTGCCGAGGCTTGCGGACACCACGCGTACTGCATAGGGCAGCACGAGTGCGGTATGGGCGAAGAAGAGAGCCAGCGTGATGTTGAAGCCGAAAGGTACGACCAGGTAACGCAGTAGTGCCAGGCCGACGATGATGCCGGGCACGATGATCGGCAGCGAGACGATGGTTCTCACCGTCTCTGCGCCCGGCAGACGGTAGCGCGACAGGCTATAGGCGGCGGGGATGCCGAGAATGAGGGCCGCCAGCGTGCCGAAGACCGCAAGGAACATCGACATGGCGAAGCTCTCGCGGAAACTATCGATGGTGAAGACCTTGGCGACCCAGCGCAGTGACAGGCCCTGCGGCGGAAAGGCCAGTGTGTCGCCGGCCGAAAGCGAAGCGGCGATGATGATCAGGAAAGGGCCAATCAGGAAAACCAGCAGCAGGAACAGCACGACCGGCGAGAAGAGGCGGATGCTCATCGGCGGTTCCTCGCAGTGGCAAGGCGCTTCAGCAGGATATTGGCGGCAAAGCTCATGACGATCAGGATGAAGGCGATGACGCTCGCCGAGACAAAATTGTTGGCGACGGAGACCTGCTGGTACAGCAGCGTTTCCAGCATCAGCACCTTGGAGCCGCCGAGGATGGCCGGCGTGATATAGGCCGTCAGCGAGCCAGTGAAGACCAGCGTGCCGCCGACGACGAGGCCTTCCTTGGTGAGCGGCAGGATGACTTTCCAGAAGACCTGGAACCAGTTCGCACCGAGCACGCGGGCAGCTGGAATGGCATCCTTCGGCATGTTCTCGAGCGCGCTGATGAGCGACAGGATCATCAGCGGCAAGAAAAGTTGCAGCAGGCCGATGAAGACGGCGGTTTCGGTGAAGAGCAGTCGCAGCGGTTCCGCACTCAGGCCGAGGCCGGTGATGGCTTCATTGACGATGCCGGTGCGGCCGAGAATGACGATCCAGGCATAGGTGCGGGCGACCGGCGAAATCATCAGCGGCAGGGTGATGAGGCCGATCATGCGGCCCTTGCCCTTCGGCGGCAGGTTGACGATCGCAAAGGCGGCGGCATAGCCGATGACGGCCGACACCGCTGTCACCTCGAGGCCAAGCCGGAAGGTGCGGAAGAAGACGGTGCGGTTCAGCGTTTCGGAGAAGAAATCCGTATAGGCGGCAAGTGTCCATGCCCCACCAATGCGAAAACCTTCGGAGAGCAGGATCGCGACAGGCAGCAGAAAGACCACGGCGGCGAAGATCGCTGCCGGCAGGGCAAGCGCCAGGGCTTCTGCGCGGTTCTGAAACATGAGACGCCTTTCGAGCGGAGGAAGGGTCGGTCCCTGTCGGTGCCGGGACCGATTTCAGCAGTGGCTTACTGGCCGACCTTTTCGTTCCATTCCTTCAGCCAGCCATTGCGGCTGTCGAGGGCGGCTGCGGAGGGGATCAGCTTCAGGCTCTTGGCGGTGTCTTCGCCATAGGTGATGTTGTTGGCGACCTTGTCGGAGACCTTGACCTCCTTGTTGGCCGGGCTGTCGATCAGCTTTTCGGCGAGCTTGGTCTGGACTTCGGTCGAGAGCCAGAAATCCATGAACTGCAGGGCGAGATCCTGGTTCTTCGAACCCTTGGTCAGGACCAGCACGTTCATGCCGCCGGTCTGGCCTTCCTTCGGCGTTGCCCAGGCGACGGGGACGTTGAGCTTGGTAAAGCCTGCCCAAGAGAAGCGGCCGATCGGAGCGGCCCAGATTTCTTCCTGCTGCATCAGCTGTACGATCTGGGAAGACTTTTCATAGAAGGTTACGATCTCGTCCTTCTTTTCGCCAAGCGCCTCAATCGGCGCCTTGAGATCAGGGGTGTCCTTGCCGAGCGCGAGGCCGAGCATATAGAGCGCCGGCGGGCCCTGGTTGGTCGTGACGTTCGGGAAGGCGACGTGACCGACATATTCGGGCTTCAAGAGGTCAGCCCAGGACTCGATCTTCATCTTGTCCGCGCGATAGGCGATCGAGGTGGCGTAAAAGGTGTAGCCGACGCTCATGCCGTCGCCGTTCGGATCCTTGGCGATATCATAGAGTTTGGAGAAGTTTTCAAGCTTGGATGTATCGACCTTGTCGATCAGGCCGGCGCGGGAAGCGGCAAGGCCGTCAGCCATGGATACGGCGGCAAGATCGACCACCGGATTGGCCTTGTTGGCTTCCATCTTGGCGATGCGCTCAACGCTGTTGCCGGTTTCGACAACGAGCTTGCAGCCGCACTTGGCTTCGAAGGGATCGTAGACGATCGTCTTGTAGTCATCTTGCGCGAATGCGTAGACGGAAATGGTCAGCGTGCGTTCCTGTGCCGCGGCGCCGAGGGGGTAAAGTGCGGCGAGCGCCGCCGATGCAATAAGAGCCTTTTTCATTCTACAAGTTCTCCATCTCTGAGGTTTTTGGTGCCGGGTTCGCGAGCCCGGATGACTGGCGGATGATGAGTTGCATGGGCACGCGTTCGGTCTCCGCGGTAACCAGCACGCCCTCTCGTGTGCCGCTTTCGTTTATTCTATCGACCAGTGCCGAGACGGCGATTTCGGCGATTGTATCCATGTCCATCCTCACCGTCGTCAGCGACGGCGTGACGACAGGCGACCAGATGAGATCATCGAAGCCGGTGACGCTGACATCGGCGGGCACGCTGATCCCCTCCTGCTGCAGTTCGGTCAGCGCGTGCAGCGCCTGCAGGTCGGAAAGGGCGGCAAAGGCGGTGAAGCCCTGACGCGCCTTTTCCGCAAGGCCCAGCCGGCAACCGGCGCCCGTCTCGTTCTCCAACCGCTCGATCCAGAGTGTTTCGGAGCGCATGCCAGGCTGCAGGCCGGCCCTGATGCCGCCGGCGCGGTCATTCTGGACATTGGATTCGTGATTATTGCCGATGATCAGGATCTGCTTGTGACCGAGGCCGGCGAGATGGGCGGCGATTTCCCTGCCGCCCTGCCAGTGGTCGGCAGCGACCGTATTGCCGGGCGTGGAGGCGGTATCGATGACTGCGACCGGGCAGCTTGCGGCGGAAATGCGAGTGGCACGGCGCGGTACGACCACCATGCCGTCAACGCCACGCTCCACCAGCCGGTTGATGGCCTCGGTCTGCGCCGTGATATCGCCGCGGGAGTCGGCGATCAGCACGCCGTAGCCTGCAGCGGATGCAGCATATTCGATGGCCTGGGCGATCTTCGGAAAGAGAGGATTGGCAATGTCGGGCAGGACAAGGCCGAGCACGCCGCTGCGGCCGGTGCGCAGCGCCCGGCCGGCCTGGCTCGGCACATAACCGAGTTCAGCAGCATGCGTGCGAATTCTTTCAATCAGGGCGTCGGAAACCCGGCCTTTGCCGGAGAGCGCATTCGAGACCGTGGCAACAGAGACGCCAAGCGACGTCGCTATCCTGCTGAGGTTGGGTCCCGGGCGTTGTGAAGCCATTGTTTCGAAGTGCTGCGCTTAATCGTTTAATCAACTGCATAGCGTAGCGATTGCGGCTTGTCGAATCCAAATTCCTTCCATGCGCATATTATCTATCCCGGCAGATATTCACGCAAAGAAAAAGCCCCGCGGAAACCGCGGGGCTTCGGAATGATACTATGCGAGGAGCTTAGCTGCCTTTGGCAGCCTTGACCGGTCCCGGACCGGTGGTCTTGCCGCCCGGAGCGAAGCCGCCGCCGGTTGCGATGTTGAGCGCAGCGTAATCCTTCGCCATCTGCTGAACAGCGGCGGCAAGGCTTGCCTGAGCGAGAGAGACCTGACGCTGGGCGTCGAGAACGTCGAGCAGCGAGGAAGCGCCGTCCTTGTAGGATGCCGTCGAAAGCTCGAGGGTTTCCTGCGTCGTCCGGACCTGGGCGCGCAACGCATCAACCGTCTGGGCGTCACGGCGAACGGCCGACAGGGCATCCTCGACCTGCTGGATTGCCGTCAGGACGGTCTGCTTCCAGGCGAGGTAGGATGCGACGGCGTTGGACTTGGAGACGTCGACATTGGCGCGCAGACTGCCGCCGTCGAGGATCGGCAGGTTCAGGGTCGGGCCGAAGGACCACGCCGACAGGCCGCCGTGTATGCCGCGCTGGTTGATGTAGCTCGGCGAGATCGAACCGGACAGCGAGATCGACGGGTAGAGTTGAGCCTCTGCGACACCGATCTGGGCAGTAGCGGCGGCGAGGTTGCGCTCGGCCTGGCGAATATCTGGACGGTTGCGGATCAGGTCGGCCGGAATGCCGGAATTGATGCCGCCGCGGAAAGTCGGCTGGCCGGAGCCACGCAACAGTTCATCAACCATCGAACCGGCCGGCTGGCCGAGGAGGGTGGCGATATGATGGGCCGAAACGCGGATGTTGGTTTCGAGGCCGGGGATTTCTGCCAGCGTCGACTGGACAAGACCTTCAGCCTGAACGACGTCGAGGCGGGACGCCGCACCTGCATCAAGCTGGAACTTGGTGAGGTCGTAGGTTTCCTGACGGGACTTCAGGTTGGCTTTCGAAAGCGCCAGGCGCTGCTGGAAGAAGCGTAGGTCAATATAGGTTGAGACAAGGTCCTGGATGTAGGACAGCTTGGCGATGTCGGCACCCGCGTAAGCGGAATCAAGAGAGGCGAGGGCGCTTTCCTTGCTGCGCCTGAAAAGTCCGAACATGTCGAGCAGCCAGGACAGGGAAAGCTGTCCGGCGCTGGTATTGCGGGTGTTAAATTGGTCGCGCAGCTCGCCGGTCTGGCCGCTGACGGTGTGCGAAGCGCCAACATCGAGAGCAGGCAAGGCACCGGCGCCGGCGACGGTCACGTTGGCGGATGCGGAATTGATGCGCTCGATCGCTTGTTGAATCGTCAGGTTCTGGCTAAGGCCGGTCTGGACAAGGCTGTCGAGCTTGCGGTCGTTATAGGCGGTCCACCAGGCCGTGGTAGCGACATCGCCGATGTTCTTTTTGCCACCTTCACTGAATTTTCCAGGAAGCGCCATTTCAGGAGGTACGTGATCAGGGCCTACTACACAGCCCGACAGCAATAACAATAGCGCCGGTGTGGCATAACGAAGAGATACCATGCATTTCATCCTGTAACTCGAGCAAGTCAATTCTTGTCCGAAGCGTCATGCTTCACTATCGGCCTGACGCGCCTCGTTCCTTACGCTAAACACATGCCGAAGCAGTCCGTGCGCAATGTAGCAATCCGGAAAGCTTTCTCACAGTGCATTTATATCACACTCCCGCCTCATTTTTTTGCCGTGTGGCAAAGATGCGGCGGATCACGACGAAGAAGGACGGCACGAAGAAAATGCCGAGCATCGTCGCCGAAAGCATGCCCCCAAGCACGCCGATGCCGATCGCATTCTGGGCAGCGGAACCCGCGCCCCTTGCGATGGCCAAAGGCACGACGCCGAGAATAAAAGCCAAAGAGGTCATGATGATCGGGCGCAGGCGCAGCCTTGCTGCTTCCAGCGTTGCCTCGATGAGCCCCATGCCCGTCTCCATTCGGTCTTTTGCGAATTCCACGATCAGGATCGCGTTCTTCGCGGCAAGGCCGATGGTCGTGAGCAGGCCCACCTTGAAATAGACGTCGTTCGCCTGCCCGAATAGTGTTGCTGCGGCAAGTGCGCCGAGCACGCCGACCGGCACTGCCATGATGACCGAGAACGGGATCGACCAGCTCTCGTAGAGGGCAGCCAGGCAGAGGAAGACGACGAGAACCGAAATCGCATAAAGCATAGGGGCCTGCGAGCCCGAGAGCCGCTCCTGATAGGAGATGCCCTGCCAGGCGACCGTGTAGCCGCCGCCGAGCTGTTCGGTCAGGGCTTCCATCTCGTTCATGGCTTCACCCGAGGAGACGCCAGGAGCTGCCGCTCCGTCGAGCGGGATAGCACTGACGGCGTTGAAACGGGCGAGCGACGGCGCGCCATCGACCCATTGGGTTGTCGTGAAGGCGGAGAAGGGCACCATCTCGCCCGCGTTGTTGCGGGCATACCAGTGGTTCAGATCGGTCGGCTGCATGCGGAAGGGAGCGTCGCCCTGAACGTAGACCGGCTTGATCTCGCCGTTCAGCGTGAAGTCGTTGACGTCGCGGCCCGTGAAGATGATCGACAGCATGGAGTTGACCGAGGCGAGGTCGACACCCATGGCGCCGATCTTCTCCTGATCGATCAGGATCTTCATCTGCGGCTCGACTTCCTTGTTATTCGAGCGGAGCGCGACGACCTTGCCGGTGGCGCCAGCCATCTGGATCAGCCGCTTGGAAGCGGCCGTCAGGGCTTGATTGCCATGACCGCCGGTATCCACCAGATACATGGAGAAGCCGCTCGACACGCCGAGACCCTGGATCGCGGGCGGCAGCAGCGCAAAGACCTGCGCCTCGCGGATCGTGAAGAAGTTCTTGAGAGCCCGGTTGACCACCGACTGCGCGCTGAGATTAGGATTGGTGCGCAGCGAAAAGTCCTTGAGCTTGGTAAAGACGATGGCGCTGTTCTGGCCCGAGCCGTTGAAGCCGAAGCCGAGCGCGCCGAAGACGGAATCCACCGCATCCTTCTCGTTTTCACGGAAGTATTTTTCGACCTTTTCAACAACGGCCTGCGTCTGCTGCGTGGTGGAGCCCGGCGGCGTGGTGACGATGGTCAAGAGCACGCCCTGGTCTTCCTGCGGCAGGAACGAACTGGGCAGGCGCGAGAAGAGATAGGCGCAACCGACGCCGACTAGCAGGAACACCAGCATGACGCGGACCGGCCGCTTCAAGAGGTAGCCGATGGTGCGGACATAGCCGTTGGTCGAGCGGGTGAAGTTGCGGTTGAACCAGTCGCCGATGCGATGCTTCTTATGCTCGTTGACCGGCTTCAGCATCGTGGCGCAGAGCGCCGGCGTCAGTACGATGGCAACGAGCGCAGACAGCAGCATGGCCGAAACGATGGTGATGGAGAACTGGCGATAGATGATGCCGGTAGAGCCGCCGAAGAAGGCCATTGGAATGAAAACGGCGGTCAGCACGAGAGCGATGCCGACGATGGCACCGGTGATTTCACCCATCGACTTCTCGGTCGCTTCGAGCGGCGAGAGCTTTTCCTCCGACATGATGCGTTCGACATTTTCCACGACGACGATGGCGTCGTCGACGAGAAGGCCGATCGCCAGCACCATGGCAAACATCGTCAGCGTATTGATCGAATATCCTGTTGCCGCAAGGACGCCGAACGTGCCGAGAAGCACGACGGGAACGGCGATGGTCGGGATCAATGTCGCGCGCAGGTTCTGCAGGAAGATAAGCAGGACCACGAAGACGAGCACGATCGCCTCGATCAGCGTATGCACGACCTTCTCGATTGACAGCTCGACGAAGGGGGTCGTGTCGTAGGGATAGGTGATCTCGACGCCTTCCGGCAGGCCACGGCCGATCGTTTCAAGCGCGGTACGGACGCGGGCGGCGGTATCGATGGCGTTCGCGCCGATCGCAAGGTTGATGGCGAAACCTGATGATGGCAGGCCATTATAGCGCGAGCTGCCACCATAGCTTTCCTGACCGATCTCGACGCGGGCGACATCGCTGAGGCGGACTGTCGAACCGTCCTTTTCGACCTTCAGGATGATGTGCTCGAAATCCGCGACGGTGGTGAGCTGGCTCTGTGCGGTGATGGTGACGTTGATCTGCTGGCCCGGGACGGCCGGCTGGGCGCCGAGCGAGCCGACAGAGACCTGGGTGTTCTGTGCCTGGATGGCCGAGGTCACGTCGCCAGGGGTAAGCTGGTATTTCTGCAGCTTGAACGGATCCAGCCAGACGCGCATCGCATAGCCGGAGCCAAATACGTTGATGCTGCCCACGCCTTCCAGGCGTTGGATCTGGTCCTCGATCGAGGTCGACATGATGTTGCCGAGGTCGACGGAGGTGCGCTTGCCGTCCGTCGAGACCAGCGAGCCGACGAGAAGAATGCTCGAGGTGGAGCGTGTGACGCTGATGCCGGCATCGATGACGTCGCCGGGGAGCTGCGACTGGACGAGCTGCAGCTTGTTCTGCACCTGCACCTGCGCGATGTCAGGATTGATGCTGGTCCCGAAGGTCAGCGAGATACTGGCTGAGCCTGTCGATGAGGTCGAGGTCATGTAGGTGAGGTCATCGAGACCTGTCATGCCGTCTTCGATGATTGTGGTCACCGATTTTTCGACCGTCTCGGCGCTCGCGCCGCGATAGCTGGTGTTGATGCGGACCGTGGTCGGCGCAATGTCCGGATATTGCGAGATCGACAGCGTGAAGATGGCGAGCAGACCTGCGAGCATGATAGTGATCGCAATGACCCAGGCGAAGATCGGTCGTCGGATGAAAAACTTGGCCATCGGTTATTCCTGTACGGCTGGGACGGTGACGATACGAAAGCGTCTGCGCATTACTTTGCTGCAGGCTTCTGTTCGCCTCCGGCCACGGGCTGATCGGCAGGGACAACCACGCCGTTGTCGTTGATCTTCATTGGAACCGGCTTTACCGGCATGCCTGATACAATCGACTGCAGACCGCTGACGATCAGCTGATCGCCGTCCTTCACGCCTTGCGTCACCAGCCAGGAATTGTTGGAGGGTGTGGCATTTTCGAAGACACGGGTCTCGACCTTCCCCTCGGCGGAAATGAACTGTGCGGTCAGGCGGCCGTTGGCATCGCGGGTTGTTGCAAGCTGCGGCAGGGAATATCCGGCTTCAGCACCGAGTTCGACCGTGGCGCGGACATACATGCCCGGCAGGACGACGCGGTCCGGATTTGGGAAAACCACGCGAATGATGAAGGTGCCGGTCGTTTCGCTGACGACCTGCTTCGACATGTCGAGCTTGCCCTTCTGATTATATTCACGGCCGTCTTCAAGGATCAGCCGGAACGCGATGTTGTTGTCCTCGCCCTTGACCTCGCCGGCAGCGATCGCATCGCGCAGCTTCAGCAGGTTGGTGCTCGATTCCGTCAGCGAAATGTAGATCGGATCGAGTTGGCGGACGGTGGTCAGTGCGGTCGACTGGTTGGCCGCAACGACGTTGCCGATGTTGTAGGCCGTCTGGTCGATGACGCCGTCGAAGGGGGCGGTGATCTTCGTGTGATCGAGGTCGATCTGCGCCGCGCTCAATGCCGCCTTCGCGGATTCGACCTCTGCATTTGACTGGGCAAGGGCCGTGCGGGCGGTTTCGAATTCGATCTGTGTTGCGCCGCTGCCGACCAGACGCTGGTAGCGGTCGAAATTGCTCTGGGCGCTCGGCACGCCTGCCTGAGCCTTGGAAATCGCAGCCTGGGCCTGCTCGACCGCTGCGCGGTAGGCGGCATCGTCGATCTGGTAGAGCAGGTCGCCCTTCTTGACTTCGCCGCCTTCCTTGAACGCGATTTCACGGATGATGCCGTTCACCTGCGGGCGGATATCGGCCACTTGGAAGGCTTCGGCGCGGCCAGGCAGGATCGTGGTGATCGGATAGGTATCCTTCTTCAGTGTGACCACACCGACCGGGGCAGCCTGCTGGGCAGCGCCGCCTGCGCCTGCATTGCCGGCGGGCTTGCTGCCGCTCTCGTTGCAGGCGGCGAGGCCCATAACCAGCAAGAGGGCCGAGGAGACGATGAGGGCACGCCGAATCATGCTGAATTCCTGTGCGGTTGGCAGTAGCGGTTCAATCGCCGGCCCTATGAGGCGCCGCTCTATAAAGAGTGATGATTGATCCGGAAACAGATGCCGTTATCCGATATTAAGAAAAGCTTTACGAAGTGACGTAATTCAGCAATCGTCACTTAGCAAGGGTTATTTTGCAGTGCGGCATCCACGAAACACACGATTTTTTCCGCACGGTGAACAAGTGTGTTTTTGTCGTCCTTGGCAATGAGAATGGGATGCAGAACACAGGCCAGAACGTCTGCAACGGTACGGGCTGCCGCGTCCGTATTGTCGCAATGGTAATTGCCTTCGGCCACGCCTTCACGGATGATCTCGCCGAGCTTGTGCTCTATCCGTTCGCGATAGCGATGACCGGCGTCGAGCTTGGCGTCGATGGTCGAGATCACCATTTCGAAGATGTAGGGGTTCTGTTGGATGTCCTGCAGATGGCTGTCGAGCAGGCGCAGGACGAAGCTCAGCAGCTGCTCCTTCGGCGGCAGGCTGGTGTCGACGGCGGCGAAGCGCTCCGTGGCATTGCCGAGATGGCGCTCGGCAATCGCATCGACAAGCAGCGCCTTTGATTGAAAATGCTTGAAAACATTGGCCGGCGACATGTGCAGCGACGAGGCGATATCGGCGATGGAAACCGCGACGAAGCCGTGCTGGCGAAACAGCGTCTCCGCCATCGAGAGGATATCCTCCCTGGTCTCTTCGGCCTTGCGTCTGGGCCTGCGTGCCATCTGTCCCCCGCCGGGCTCGGCCCGGCACCCCTTTTTCCGATGCTAGCGCGATTGGTTGAAAGGCTGCAAGCAGGCTCGCAGCTTTGTCTTCAACGGTTCAGGAAAAATAGGGCGCGAGATTTGCCCGGACACGCGCCGCTGGCGTTTCGCCGCGGTCGTCGGGTACGAAGCGTTCACCGGTGATCCATTCGTAGGCTTTGATGTAGACGGCCGAGGTCTGCTCGATCAGCTCGACTGGAATTTCCGGAATTTCATCCTTATAGGGGTCGCAGCGCTCGACCACCCAGGCGCGCACGAAGTCCTTGTCGAAGCTGTCCGGCCGCTTGCCGGCTTCGAAGGCAACGGGATAGGTTTCCGCCACCCAGTATCGGCTGCTGTCGGGCGTATGGATTTCGTCGGCGAGAATGATGTTACCATTCTCGTCTGTGCCGAATTCATATTTGGTGTCGACGAGGATCAGGCCGCGTTTTGCCGCCATTTCCTGGCCGCGGGCGAAAAGCGCCAGTGCATATTTCGAAAGCGTTTCCCACTGCTCTTTCGTCAGCAGTCCGCGGCAGACGATTTCGGCCGGCGTCAGCGGCTCGTCGTGGCCGCCATCGAACTCCTTGCTGGTTGGCGTGATCACCGGCTCGGGAAGAATCTGGTTGTCGCGCATGCCGTCGGGCAGGAGCATGCCGTACATCTCGCGCTCACCCTTTTTATAGAGCGTCAGGATCGAGGTGCCGGTCGTGCCGGCGAGATAACCACGCACAACGATTTCGACCGGAAGAATGTCGAGCCGCTTGCCGATGACGACGTTCGGATCGGGATAGTCGAGAACGTGATTGGGGCAAATGTCCTTCGTTGCCTCGAACCAGTAGCGGGCCGTCTCAGTCAGCACCTGTCCCTTGTAGGGAATGCAGGTCAGGATGCGGTCGAAGGCGCTCAGCCTGTCGGTGCTGATGATGATGCGCCGCCCATCCGGAAGATCGTAATTCTCGCGCACTTTGCCACGATAGTAGTTCGGCAGTTCCGGGAAATGGGCTTCGGAGAGAATACGCACGGTGCCTGGCTGTCCTTCTATCGGCTTAGACTGTCCCTGCTCTAGTTTCATTGCCGGGGAAGTCAAGCAAAGGCTCATTCAAAGCCAGAAGAGGGCGATGAGAATGAGCGTGACTATATAGCCGGCGAGCGTCAGCGGCCAGCCGGCGCGCAGGAAATCGCCGAAGCGGTAGCTGCCGATGCTCATCGACAGGGTATTGTTGTGATGGCCGAAGGGGGTCAGGAAATCCTGCGAGGCGCCGGCCGCCACCGCGATTAGATAGGCCTGCGGCGGCTGCTGGCCGGCTCTTGCAAATTCCAGCGCAATCGGCGCAAGCACGATTGCGACCGTCGCGTTGTTGACGAAGGGCGTCAGCGCCATGGCGAGAAACAGAACGAGTGCAATGCCCCAGAGGGGATGGCTGATCGGGAATGCCAGGCTCAGCCATGCCGCGATGGTCTCGGCCGTGCCGGTTGTTGCGACCGCCTGGCCGATCGGGATCATCGCGGCGAGCATGATGATGATTGGCCAGTTGAGATCCGCCATTGCATGGCGAATGTTGAGATAGCCGGGCAGTGCGAGCGCCAGCAACACGAAGGCAAGAGCAATATCGGGGCGTAGGCCGAAGGCGGAAGCGACAACGCCGCAGGCAAAGATTGCAAAAGGCTGCCATGAAGCTGACGATCCGGGGGAGGGCGCTGCGGAGGCAAGCGGCAGGCATTCACACTCTTCCAACGCCTCAGCTATCGCCGCTTTCGGGCCTTCCAGCACCAATATGTCGCCGATCGAAAGCTGCAGATCCGCAAAGCGTCCTTCTATGCGGGGAGAACGCATCGACAGTGCCGAGATCGTGATCCCGCGATTGCGGAAGACCTCGAGTGAGGCGATGCGGGAGCCGACGACCGTGCTTTCCGGCATGACGACGGCTTCGATGCTGACGAAATCCGGCTGCAGTCCGTGCGGATGGGCGTCTGGCACCAGCGCCTGCGAGGCGGCCAGATCCGCGAAGACCGAATCCGCGCCCTGCGCCAGCAGAATATCACCCGGCTGGATGACCGATTGTTCGAGCGGGCCAAAGACGAAAGCCCTGTCGCGGATCAGGGCATGCGCCTGGATGCCGAAACGCTCGAGACATTGGGCAAGTGTTACGCCGACGAGCGGCGAATGCTCGGGAATGCTGCGTTCGACGATGATACGGCGGGCCGGCGGAGTTGGCACTTCCGCGGCCTCGTCGGGCTTCGAAAACAATCGCTGCACGATCAGCGCAATCAGCAGAATGCCTGTTATGGCGACCGGAAGCCCGACATAAGCGAAGTCGAAGAAGCGGAAACCTTTGCCGGTGGTTTTCTCAAGCGCATCGCTGACGAGAAGATTTGCGGGCGTGCCGATCAAAGAGACGAGACCGCCGAGAAGAGCGGCGAAGGAGATCGGCATCACGAGCTGCCGGCGTGGAATGCTCATGAGCGTGCTCAGCCGCAACGCCAGCGGCAAGCTGATCGCAAAGGCACCGATATTGTTCATGAAGATCGAGATGAAGCCGGTCAGAGCGGAGACGCCTGTTATGACCCGGAAATGCGAGAGACCCGATGCCACGAAGCGCTCGGCGAGGCTGTCAAAGAGTTTGGTGCGCGCCAGTACTTGGACGATCAGCAGGATTTCGACCACGGTGACGACGACAGGGCTTGCGAAGCCGGCAAAGATGCTATCGGCGGGATAAAGACCGAGCATATAGCCCGCAAGCAATCCGCCGATCGAGATAACTTCCATGCGCAGGCGGTCGAGGGAGAACAGGAAGAGCATCACCACCAGCAGGATCAGGAGGGCTGCTTGCTCAAGCGTCATCGGTGGTTCCTGTCTTCGATCACACGCCGAATGTAGCTCCTCGTCCGGCGCTGTATAGCCCGTTCAGACGAAAGAATGATCGGTCCTCACATGTGATTTTGATGTCGCTCAGGCAGGTCTGCGCCATTTTCCTTCGGCTGTCCGCTCTAGGATGGGCGTGGCAAAAACGCCTTTCGTGCGTGCCTGCCATTGAGGGCCTGCGGCGTCGAGTTTGGCGCGCCAGCGGTCCGATTGCAGCATGGCCGCGCCAATGACGACGGGTTCTGTGCTGCAGCTTGCGAGCAGATCGAGACCTGCGACGATCGAGGTCCCGCTCGATATGACGTCATCGATCAGCGCGACGCGGCGTCCTTCCAGGAGGGGTAGCATGCGCGGATCGACATAGAGCCGTTTCTGTTGTTCCGGCGTGGTGATCGATGAGAGGGCGACCGACAGTTCGTCGCGATACCAGAATTTGCGGGAGGTGCCGAGCGGCACATAACGGCTGTGGCCGAGCTTCTGGGCGACGGCCGCCGCAAGCGTCAGGCCGAGTGTCGGCAGGCCGGCGACCACATCGATGCCTGATGGTTCTATCTTTGCCGCAAGGTTTTCGGCGAGCACATCCAGCACCGCAAAGCTTGCCTGATTGATGATCAGCGAGGCCAGCGCATGCTCACCATCCGAAAGTACCCGGATCGGCAGCCGCAACTGCCTGCCATCTTCCAGTTCCGCTGTAAAGAAGGAGGTGAAATCGCCGCCCGTTTCGAAACTGCCCGGCGGATGGATCTCCTGCCAGAAATCATGCGGCTTCATCTCGTTCATTCTCAATCCCGTATTGCCTTGCCGGTACCTACCTTCCGGCGAAGGTCCTTCAGTTCAGATTCAGTCAGCGCCCTGACCGATCCCTTCGGCAGGTCGCCAAGCTCCAGCCCACCGATCGCGACACGCACGAGCCGCAGGCAGGCGATATCGAGCGCTTCCAGCATTCGGCGGATCTGCCGGTTGCGGCCCTCCTGCAATTCCACTTCGATCCAGGAATTGCGGTCACCCTCGCGCAGCTTGCGGGCAGCGGTCGCGCGCAGCAGTTCGCCGTCATGCCGAAGACCTGACATCATCGCCGCCAGCATGTCGTCATCGGCGATCCGATCGATCTGCACATGGTAGGATTTCGAGACGTGGGTGATTGGATCGAGCAGCGTCTGTGCGAATTCCGTATCGTTGGTAAAGAGCAGCAGCCCCTCGCTCGCCTTGTCGAGCCGACCGACAGGAGAGAGGTGTGGGGCATCAAAATCGGCCAGACAGTCATAGACGGTCGGGCGGCCCTCCGGATCATGACGCGTAGTCACAAGGCCGCGCGGCTTGTTGAGCATCAGGTAGATCCTGGCCTCTGCGACGATCTCTTTGTCATCGACCTTGATAAGGGCGGTCGAAAGATCGACCCATGCCGAGGTATCCGTGACAATGCGATCACCGACCGCGACGCGGCCCTCAGCGATCAGCCGTTCGGCCTGCGTGCGAGAACAATAGCCAAGCTTGGAGAGCGCACGTGGAAGCGTGACCCGCTTGCCGGCCGGTTCGGCCTGGGGTCTGTTGCGTTCGTGTGTTTTCTGTGGTGATCGCCGGCCTTTCACTTCGCCATCCCTGATGCGATTGCGAAAGCCGTTCTTTGCACGAACGAGGCACGGATGCCAGCAATGGTGCTCGAAATTCTGGGGAGTAGGGGATTTCGGATGCCGAAAGAAATCATCGACGCTTTAGCCAAAGCGCAGTGGGCAAGAAGAGTTTTTCTATCGCCTCAAGTGCAGGCCATAAAACCGGCGAGTTCCTGCCGGCTCATCACAATGCCGGCTGCGGCCTTGGCCGGGTCCGGATGCGTATACGAGAGGCTCGGCATTTCGGGCAGATCGAGCGCCTGGCGCATGTTCATAATGCCGACTGCGCGACGTCCATCGCTGCCGTCGACGCTGACTTCAACGATCAGCTTCTCTCTCTTATTGTCCATAATGTCCTCCCTTCATTTTTATGTTCCTATCAGTCGCATTAAAAATTGGTTTTTCTAAGACATAAGTGTTTACGCATCCTGCAAAAAATGGATCTGCAGGATGCGTAAAAATACGGGATCTGGAGCTTGGCAGTTCAACGCCACCAGTGACGCGGCTCGGGCTGCGAGGCGCCCGACAACATATAACCTGCCAGGAAGCCGATCGCGCCGGCAACCAGAAGCGCGGTTGTGGTCGCTGCCGGGTGTTCGCGGGCCGTGCCGGCGACTGCGGCACCTTCGGCCCGGATCTGGGCGACAGCGCTCTTTGCGCGGGGAAGCGCGTCTTCATAAGCCTTGCCGGCGCGGTCGCGTACTTCATAGTAGGCTTCGGCACCTTGCGCGGAAATCATCTTCTGCAGGCGGGAGACCTCCTGCTGCAGAGCGGCGATATCCTTGCTGACGGAAGTTCTGAGATCATCGGTATTGGCGGCCATGTCTGTCTCCTTTCCTTCAATGGGGAGGGAAACACGAAAAACCGCGTTAGGTTCCGAACCTTTCGCCACAATCCAATATGACGGTTGTTTGACAGTGGCGATGGGGCCGGCGTTTATCCTGCGTTAACCATAAAATTGACCAAGGCACTGTTTTTTCGTGGCCTTTCCGCGTTTTTCGGAGGGGTTCCGGATGATTTTTTATCGTCTGGTAAAAGATTGTTCGGGGATTCTGTCCCAAAAGGCGGCCTGTGGATAACTTTCCACCAGAAAATCCCTTGTGGAATCAACCTTTTACAAAAA
>UCCS01000081.1 GCA_900470965.1 Hyphomicrobiales bacterium | reverse complement strand
ATTACTCGATGATCGAAGCAACGATGCCTGCACCGACGGTGCGGCCGCCTTCGCGGATAGCGAAGCGAAGCTTTTCTTCCATCGCGATCGGAACGATCAGCTCGACGTCAACGGTCACGTTGTCGCCAGGCATAACCATTTCCGTGCCTTCCGGAAGCGTCACGATGCCGGTCACGTCCGTCGTGCGGAAGTAGAACTGCGGACGGTAGTTCGTGAAGAACGGCGTATGACGGCCGCCCTCTTCCTTCGTCAGGATGTAGGCTTCTGCCTTGAACTTCTTGTGCGGCTTGACAGAGCCCGGCTTGCACAGGATCTGGCCACGCTCGACGCCGTCACGGTTCACACCGCGAACCAGAGCGCCGATGTTGTCGCCAGCCTGGCCCTGATCGAGCAGCTTGCGGAACATTTCAACGCCGGTCACCGTCGTCTTCGAGGTCGGACGAATGCCGACGATTTCGACTTCTTCGCCAACCTTGACGATGCCGCGCTCGACGCGGCCGGTCACAACCGTACCACGGCCAGAGATCGAGAACACGTCTTCGATCGGCATCAGGAACGGCTGGTCGATCGGACGCTCAGGCGTCGGGATGTAGGCGTCAACTGCAGCCATCAGCTCGCGGATCGCGTCTTCACCGATCTTCTTGTCAGAATCTTCAAGAGCAGCAAGCGCCGAACCCTTGACGACCGGAATGTCGTCGCCCGGGAAGTCGTAGGACGACAGAAGTTCGCGCACTTCCAGTTCGACGAGCTCGAGAAGCTCGGCGTCGTCAACCTGGTCGACCTTGTTGAGGAACACGACGATTGCCGGAACGCCAACCTGGCGGGCGAGCAGGATGTGCTCGCGCGTCTGCGGCATCGGGCCGTCAGCGGCAGAGCAGACCAGGATCGCGCCGTCCATCTGCGCGGCACCGGTGATCATGTTCTTGACATAGTCAGCGTGGCCGGGGCAGTCGACGTGCGCGTAATGGCGGGCCGGCGTTTCATACTCGACGTGAGCCGTCGAAATGGTGATGCCGCGTGCCTTTTCTTCCGGAGCAGCGTCGATCTGGTCATACGCCTTGAACTCACCGAAATACTTCGTGATCGCTGCCGTCAGAGACGTCTTGCCGTGGTCAACGTGGCCGATCGTGCCAATGTTGACGTGCGGCTTGTTGCGCTCAAACTTACTCTTTGCCATTT
>UCCS01000131.1 GCA_900470965.1 Hyphomicrobiales bacterium | reverse complement strand
CTCGCCTTCGCCAAGGCGCTGGCCGATCGCCTGAACAAGGAGCCGGGCATCAAGGCCTTCCTGACGCGCGACGACGACGAGTTCCTGTCACTCTCGCAGCGTGTGTTGATCGCCCGGCAGAACCATGCGGGCCTCTTCATTTCCCTGCATGCCGATACGCTGAAGCAGAAAGATATTCGCGGCGCGACGGTCTACACGATTTCCGACAAGGCCTCGGACAAGCTCGCCGCCGATCTCGCCGAACGCGAAAACCTGTCGGACCAGATCGCCGGCAAGGAAACGGTCGCCGAGCCGCCTGAGGTTGCCGATATCCTTCTTGACCTGACGCGGCGCGAGACGCAGGCCTTCTCGATCTCGCTCGCCGAAAGCGTGCTTGCCTCGTTCAAGGACCAGGTCGGTACGATCAACAATCCGCACCGTCACGCGGGCTTCCGTGTGCTGCAGGCGCCGGACGTTCCGTCTATCCTGCTCGAGCTCGGCTTCCTCTCCAATGTCGAGGACGAAAAGCGTCTGCTTGACGATGCCTGGCGGTTGAAGATGGCCGATCTCCTGACCGATGCGGTGAAGCGTTACCGCACGAGCCTGATGGCAAACGGTGGCTAGTCTGGGCGTTGCCCGGAAGTGACACTCGCGCCTAAACCGGGACCTCTTGCCGACCGGGAAGGCGAAAGTGGCGGGACGGGCCCTATTTTGCTCACATTCGCGCCGTTACTCCGCTCTATATGTTTCGAACATGTAAGACGGAAATCGGCTTGTGGCGCCAACGCGCATGGAGTAAGCCGCGCAACGTGCAAAGAGACATGATCTGTGCGATTGTGGCGGCTGCGCCGATCTAATGATTAGAAATACCGGTAGCTGAAAATATGGTTAGACTTCTTGGATATTTCTTCGGGATAGCATGCGTCCTGTTCCTGGGCGCTGCGGCTGTTATTGCCGTCTATCTTGCTAATGTCGCGAAGGATCTTCCTGACTATGCGGTGCTGAACAGCTATGCGCCGCCGGTTACCACCCGCGTTCACGCCGGTAACGGTGCACTCATGGCCGAATACGCCAAGGAAAAGCGCCTCTTCCTGCCGATCCAGGCTATCCCGGACCGCGTGAAGGCTGCTTTCCTTTCGGCCGAAGACAAGAACTTCTACAACCATCCCGGCGTCGATCTGACCGGCCTTGGCCGCGCCATCCTCGTCAACCTTCAGAATTTCGGCTCCGGCCGCCGCCCGGTCGGTGCATCGACGATCACCCAGCAGGTGGCGAAGAATTTTCTTCTGACCTCCGACCAGACGATTGACCGCAAGATCAAGGAAGCGATCCTGTCCTTCCGCATCGAGCAGGCCTACAGCAAGGACAAGATCCTTGAGCTTTATCTCAACGAGATCTTTTTCGGCCTGAACTCTTACGGTATCGGCAGTGCCTCGCTCACCTATTTCAACAAGTCGGTCACCGAGCTGACGATCGCCGAATCTGCCTATCTCGCTTCATTGCCGAAGGGTCCGGCCAACTACCATCCCTTCCGCCATCCGGATGCCGCGCTTGAACGCCGCAACTGGGTCATCGACCGCATGGTCGAGAACGGCTATGTGAGCCAGAGCGACGGCGAGGATGCCAAAAAGCAACCACTCGGCGTCACCGCCCGCACCAGCGGACCGTCCCTTTTTGCTTCCGATTATTTCGCCGAGGCTGTCCGTCGCCAGCTCATCGATCAGTATGGCGAGAAGGCGCTTTATGAAGGCGGCCTTTCGGTGCGCACCTCGCTCGATCCGCAGATGCAGCTCTTTGCGCGTAAGGCGCTGCAGGATGGCCTGACCAATTACGACGAGCGTCGTGGTTTCCACGGACCGGTCAAGCAGATCAGCACGTCTGGCGACTGGGGACCGGCGCTCGCCGAAGTTCCCGCTCTCTCCGACGTGCCGGAATGGCGCCTTGCGGTCGTCCTTGCCGTGTCCAATGAGGCCGTCGATATCGGCCTCCAGCCGCCGAAGGATGGAGGCGGCAAAGTCGCAGGCGAACGCGAACGTGGTTCGATTGCAGCCAAGGATATGCAGTGGGCATTCCGCTCCGCCGCCGGCGACCGCAAGACGACGAAGTCGCCGGTCGGCGCCGTCTCGGCAGGAGATGTCGTTTACGTTGAGCGCCTCGGCGGCGACAATTCGACCTCCTATCGCCTACGCCAGCCGCCGAAGGTACAGGGCGGTCTCGTTGCCATGGACCCGAAGACCGGTCGCGTTCTCGCCATGGTCGGCGGCTTCTCCTATGCCCAGTCGGAATTCAACCGCGCCACGCAGGCGATGCGCCAGCCAGGTTCCTCCTTCAAGCCTTTCGTTTACGCCGCCGCCATGGACAACGGCTATACGCCGGCCTCGGTCATCATGGACGCGCCGATCGAGATCGTTTCGGGTGGTCAGGTCTGGAAGCCGGAAAACTACGGCGGCGAAGTCAGTGGCCCCTCGACGCTGCGCTCCGGCATCGAGAATTCGCGCAACCTGATGACGGTGCGCCTCGCCAATGACCTCGGCATGAATATCGTTGCCGAATATGCCGAACGCTTCGGCATCTACGACAAGATGCCGCCGCTGCTCGCCATGTCGCTCGGCTCGGGCGAAACGACGGTGCTGCGTATGGTTTCGGCTTACTCGGTCATCGCCAATGGCGGCAAGCAGATCAAGCCGACGCTGGTCGACCGCATCCAGGATCGTTACGGCAAGACGATCTTCAAGCATGAAGAGCGTCTCTGCGAAGGCTGCAATGCCGGCGACTGGCAGAACCAGGAAGAACCCAACATCGTCGACAACCGCGAGCAGGTTCTCGATCCGATGACCTCCTACCAGATCACCTCGATGATGCAGGGCGTCATCCAGCGCGGTACGGCTGCCGGCAAGGTCGATCTCTCGGGCCGCGACGTTGCCGGCAAGACCGGTACGACCAACGATGAAAAGGACGCCTGGTTCGTCGGCTTCACGCCGGATCTGGTTGCAGGCCTTTACCTGGGCTTCGATACGCCGGCGCCGCTTGGCCGCGGCGGCACGGGTGGCGTTCTTTCGGCGCCGATCTTCAATGAATTCATGCAGGCGGCCGTCAAGGACATGCCGGAATCCAAGTTCGTGGTCCCGGCCGGCATGAACATGATCGCGATCAACCGCAAGACCGGCATGGCTGCTGTCGATGGCGAGCCGGGCACCATCATCGAAGCCTTCAAGCCAGGCACCGGCCCGGCTGACAGCTTCTCTGTCATCGGCATGGACGGCACGATGGCGCCGGAAGAAATCCTGCGCACGTCGCCGCAGGCAAACCAGGCGGTTCAGACCAACACGCCCGGCCTGTTCTGATCGAGACCGATTTCCTTTGCGCCCGCCACGGCTCTTTANNCCGTGGCGGGCGTCTCTATGTCACCAGCACTCACAGAATACCGAAGCAAAGAAGCAGGAAAATGCGAGCGGAAATCCAGAACGTAGTCGATGAAACCAAGCAGGCTATCACCCTGCTGAGGAGGCATCTTTGACTGGGACCAGGCGGTAAGACGACTGGACTGGTTGAATAACAAGGCAGAGGACCCCAACCTCTGGAACGATGCGCAGGAAGCTCAGAAGCTAATGCGCGAGCGCCAGCAGCTCGATGACGGCATCAATGGCGTCAAGGCGCTGGAGCAGCAGCTTTCCGACAATGTCGAGCTCATCGATCTCGGGGAAGAAGAAGGCGACGAAAGCATCGTCAAGGAAGCTGAGGCCGCGCTGAAAAGCCTGCAGGCCGAGGCAGCCCGCCGACAGGTCGAAGCCATGCTGTCAGGTGAGGCCGATGGCAACGACACCTATCTGGAAGTCCATTCGGGCGCAGGCGGCACGGAAAGCCAGGACTGGGCGAACATGCTTCTGCGCATGTACACTCGCTGGGCCGAGCGTCAGCGCTTCAAGGTCGAGCTTTTGGAAGTGCATGACGGTGAAGAAGCCGGCATCAAGTCCGCAACGCTTCTCGTCAAGGGCCACAACGCCTATGGCTGGCTGAAGACCGAATCGGGCGTGCACCGTCTGGTGCGCATCTCGCCCTACGACAGCAATGCGCGCCGCCACACGTCCTTCTCGTCGATTTGGGTTTATCCCGTCGTTGATGACTCGATCCAGATCGAGATCAACGAAAGCGATTGCCGTATCGACACCTACCGTTCGTCGGGCGCGGGCGGCCAGCACGTCAACACGACAGACTCGGCCGTGCGCATCACCCATATCCCGACAGGCATCGTCGTGCAGTGCCAGCAGGAGCGTTCGCAGCACAAGAATCGCGCCAAGGCCTGGGACATGCTGCGCGCGCGCATGTACGAAGCGGAGCTGAAGAAACGCGAGGACGCCGCCAACGCCGAAGCCGCTTCCAAGACGGATATCGGCTGGGGCCACCAGATCCGCTCCTACGTTCTGCAGCCCTACCAGCTCGTCAAGGACCTGCGCACCGGCGTTGCGAGCACGGCTCCGGATGACGTGCTCGACGGCGACCTGAACGAGTTCATGGAAGCAGCACTTGCTCACCGCATCAGCGGCGCAGCCGATGCTGTTGTTGACGACGTCGACTGAGTGGGCGAAGACGGACCTGAGATAGAAAGCCCCGGAAACGGGGCTTTTTCTTTTTCAGATGTCCACTGGAATGCCTGTTCCGCGAAAGAACATACCCGATAGTTCGGCGATCTCCTCGTGGACATCAGCACGTTCCACGCCAGCCGGATCGGTGAAGAGTTGCTCTGCGAAGGAAAACCCCAATGCCGTGCCCTCGGGCAGGAAGACATAATGCCCAAGGCCGCCCTGGAGTATCTTGAAGGTGCTTCGATCAAGCCGCGCATGCAGCCATTTCGAACATTCTTCGACTGGGGCCGTGTTGTCGGCATCGCCGACCAGAATGAAAGCAGGCTTATCGATGGCTTTCAGGCTCTCTTCGCTGAAGCCGCGGATAGATCGACCCGGCGCGCAGACCAGCGCGGCCCTGACCCTGTCGTCGCGATAGGATTGCGACATCCGCGACCATGAATGGCGAAATGCCGTGCTCGTGCGAAGCAGCGACGGAATATGATCGGCGAGGTCAGGAAACTCCCTCGGGCCGCGCAGGCCCCCCGGCTTCAATCTGGATTGTTCGAACTGCGAGAATTGCGCGACCGCGCCGAGAAGCAGCATCACCGTATAGGCTCCTGCTGAAAAGCCGGCGGCGAACGCGCTCCTGGTATCGACATGCCCGGCAAGATCACCCTGCCAGTCTTTTCGGCGATCGAGCACGAGGCTCAGATCGGGCGCACGCTCCCAAAGGCAGGCAAAGCCCTCGGCGCGATAGGCTTCGCCGCCGGTATTGCCGTGGTGGTCGACGCCGAGCGCGATAAATCCACGATTGACCAGGCGGCGGGCGAGCCATTCCAGCCCTGCGGCCGAGCCACCAGTACCATGCGACAGCAGGACCAGCGGGTAGGGCTTCGTCGCCGGCTGAACGGGCGCATCACGGGCGACCGCGGCCCTTCGGAACCAGCTTCGTCCCGGGATTTCGGTTTCGATCGATCCCTCGGTTGCCGGATACCATAGGGACCAGCGGACAGGTCTTGGCCCGGTCTCATCCCAGTCCGGCCGCGTCTCGTCGTGGAGGACGCCTTCGCGAAAGCCGAGTTTCATGCTTAGCCCCGATGAATAGCCTGCGGCGCTCAGTTGGTCGCTTTCTCCACAGTAATGTCCCCAAACTCGTCAATCAGCACCGTCCAGCCATCGGATTCGGCGGCTGGATCGGTCTTCAGATAGACCGTGGCGAAAAGGCCCGGTTCCTTGATGAGGCCGCTCGAATTTTCGGGCCGGATGTCGGTGACATAGGGCTTGAGATCGCTGATTTCCTGCAGTTCGACCGTCGAGATGATGGTGGGGCCAGCGTCTCTCTGCGCGATCTGCTGCAGAAAGACTTTGGAGGTCTTGTCCGGCTGGCGCACAGCGAAAAGCTTGTAATAGCCATGCCGCTGCTCTTGCTTGGCATCCCCCTCGCTCACATTTTCGGCGCTGACGCTTTGCGTGGTTGTCGGGGCACGCTCGACCGGCAACGAATTACCGTCATCTTCCCAATAGCCGGTGCTGGTCGCGAAGATGATCGAGGCCGGCAGGATATCGTCATGAACGGTCTGCGCCTCTGCGGCGATCGCCCAGCCGGAAACGAGGATCGCCGTCATAAATGCTTGCCGCATCGCCATCATTTCAATCCTCGAATTGTTCTGCCAGAATCCGGTCCGACCAAGAGCGGTCGGGATCGGAAAGGATGCGTGCGGTCATGTCCTCGGACTGGGCGATGCGCACATGCAGTATGGATTTGATCTCCGTATTGTCGGCGACCGCATTCACGGGCCGCTTCTCGGCTTCCAATATATGGATGTCCACCGTCACCCGGTTGGGAAGCAGCGCTCCGCGCCAGCGCCGCGGCCGGAAGGCGCTGACCGGCGTCATGGCGAGGAGGGGCGCGTCAAGCGGAAGGATCGGGCCGTGGGCCGAAAGATTGTAGGCGGTCGAGCCTGCAGGCGTTGCTACCATCAAGCCATCGCAGATCAATTCCTCCAGCCGCACATGTCCGTCGATTTCCACCCTGAGCTTTGCTGCCTGATAGGATTGCCGGAAAAGATAGACCTCGTTGATTGCGAGCGCCGAGGAATTGCTGCCGTCGGCATTGGATGTCGTCATCTTCAGCGGGTGAAAGGCGTTCTCGACGGCAGTACAGATGCGGTCATGCAGGTCAGTAGTCTTGTAATCGTTCATCAGAAAGCCGACCGAGCCGCAATTCATGCCGTAGACGAGCTTGCCGCTGTTCATGGTACTGTGCAGTGTTTGAAGCATGAAGCCGTCGCCGCCGAGCGCGACGATGACATCGGCCTCGTTTGCGGGCACATCGCCGTAAAGGCGAATCAGTTCATCTCGCGCGGCGAGTGCTTCCGTGGTCGGCGAGGCGATAAAAGAAAGCGTCTGAAATGACCGGCCCATGCAATGCCCTTTGTTATGCTGCTCTAGCTAAAGGATAAAGGGCCTATACGACAAGACGTTTTGCGTTGCGGGCGAAGTTCGGATGATCTTATCGCCCTGATAGATCGGCCGGTGATTCCGGTGATGAACATGTCCACCTGGCCCCCAGCGGGCTTTCCCAACCATAGCGTTGATCGACAACCCGCTGTGGATAGCTTTACCGAGCTGCCGGAATGGGCAAATTTTCTTTACAAAAGATCAGAATCTGCTACTTCGCAGCCATTGCCCTTGTAGCTCAGTTGGTAGAGCACCTGATTTGTAATCAGGGGGTCGCGGGTTCGAACCCTGCCGGGGGCACCAGTTTTTCCAAGCCATTGCATTACATGAACAGAGACTGAAGGGTCGATTCAGCGGCAATTCAGGAGCAGCAGGTCATTCTCGCTTCATCAGAAACGAGGAAGTGAGCCATGAGGATCTCCAGTTTTCTCCTAGCAGCCGCCCTTTCGGCCGGTACTTTGTTTTCCGCCGTAGCTCCGGCTGCGGCCATCCCTCTCGACCGTCCGGCAGCCTCGCAACAGAGCGATGTGATCCAGGTCCGCGGCGGTGATCGGGATTGGGGTGATCGAGATTGGGGCGACCGTGACCGGGGCGACCGCGATTGGGGTGATCGCCGTGACTGGCGCGAGCGTCGCGAGTGGCGTGAACGTCGCTACTGGCGTCCGGCCTGGGGCTATGAACGCCGCTGGAGCCCGTGGCGGGAAGAGCGTTGGCGCGAGCGTCATTATTGGCGTCGCCACCACGATGGACCCTATTGGCTCTATCGGAGCTGATAGCTGACCAAGACACGCATTCCCAAGCCCTAAAGCATGTCGCGATCTTTCAGATTCACTTTCCACACTTTAGGTCTTCGTATTCAGGCATGTCGTTATCGCAAAACCGCTGCACAGTTTTGCGCGATATGCTTTTAGCAAAATCCCGTTGCAAGGTTTCGAGCTTGCGACGGGATTTTTGCTTGATCGGTATTTGGTGGACTTGAGAATTTTATTGACTGACCGCTAGTCAATAATTTAAAGATCAGTTCATCAATCGCCGCGATGGAGTTCGCCATGTCTGCAAAAACACTCCTGACCTCTCTCTTTCAATATAAGGTCAGCGCTGATGAGGAGCTTCTGACAGCGCTTGCTGCTTTTCCCGAAAGCGGGCCATCGGAAAATCTCCAGTCCGCTTTTCGTGTTCTCAATCACGCTCAAATCGTCGATCGGATTTTCGCTGCCAACCTGCAGAAGGAGCCGCATGGCTATACGGCGAGTTGGACCAGCGAGCCGCCAGCTTTTGGGGATCTTGCTTCCGCAATCAGGAAAACCGACAGGTGGTATCTGGATTATATGGTGCAGGTGACGCCCGAGGAGCTCGAAGAGACGATCGACTTCACTTTCACCGATGGCGGGCAGGGCCGCATGTCGCGGGAGGAGATGCTGGCCCATGTCATCACCCACAGCGGTTATCACCGCGGGGAGGTCGGTCGTCTTTTGCCCGACATTGAAAACACTGCTATGCGCGACGTATTCGCGGGCTACCTGCACCGGGCGGAGCCTCGGCGTCGCGGACATTGACGGACTTTCCGATGACATCACGCATGGCCGGCAGGCCAAGAACCAAACCAGCCGCGGAAAGGCGGGACGACCTCATGGTCGCGGCCGAACGCCTTTTTCTCGACAAGGGGGTGGAGCATACGACGATCGAGGAGATCACCCAGGGCGCCGCCGTCTCGAAGGGTGCCTTTTACCTTCATTTCTCTTCGAAGGCGGATGTTATCGAAGCATTGCGGACCGGCTTCGTTCAGAAGCTTCTGAACGGCATCGTGGAAGAGGTGGGTAAACAGGAGACTGGCGACTGGAACGGCAAGTTGATGGCCTGGGCAAAAGCCTGCGCCATGGGCTATCTGAACGCCGCGCGCCTGCACAATCTCGTCTTTGCCGCATCTCCGCCGCCAAGCCGCGAGGGCCTGACGAGCAATATCCTGATCGATAATCTCCAGCAATTGCTTGCAGCAGGATGCCGTGAGGGAGCTTGGTCACTGAAGGAGCCGGCATTCACCGCCATATTCCTGTTCAACGCATTGCACGGCGTCGTAAATCAGAGCGGCATCGGCGACGATGATGCCGGGCGATCAAAACTGCTTAGCAATATCGAGGATAGTGTTCTGCGCCTCGCCCGGTGAGGCGGTTTACAGTCACTTCTGTGCAGGTTCGTTCACGCTCGATGCGATCCTCGTACCGCTACCGGTCTGTCCGGCACCGGACGGAGACATCATCGCGATGCTGAGGACCGAAGCAATCATAACGGCAACGATGGCAATCATCAGGCGCATGAACATCTAGATCCCTATTTGTCTGGTGGGATTAAACGCCCGGCGACGTTGCGGGTTCCGGATCGGTTATTGCACAGACGGAGGTGGATTTGATGGCGTCGTCGACGGTGCCAGGGGATCCGGCTGGCGGATCGGGTGAGACCTGTCCACCCACGTGATGCTCAAAATGACCATGACGAGGACCGCAATGAAAAGAACGCCGAAGATCAGCGGTCGAATTGCCATAGTGCGGATTCCCTTTTGCCGGCGCCCCAAAGATGAATTCATTGCCGATGATAGTGACCGGCAAGCTCTTTCCAAGGCGGAATATGGACCAGGGAAGAGGGTGTTCAACCGCAATGGCGACCATCATTCCCTCTCTCTGCGACATATCAATAGTGATCTGCCGACTGTGGCCTATGCCTTCAGGTGCAGTCCCGCTGCATAAAGGGCAATCGCCGCGGCATTCGATACGTTCAGCGATTTGATGGCGCCGGGCATATCGAGCCGGGCGAGCGCGCTGACGGTTTCCCGGGTCTTCTGCCGCAGGCCCTTGCCTTCGGAGCCGAGCACGAGCGCGATTCGACCACCTGAGAACGTGCCTTCCAGCGGCGCCGGTCCTTCCGAATCAAGCCCGATCGTGAAGAAGCCGAGCTTGTGTAATTCGCCGAGCGCATCCGAGAGATTGGTGATCTGTATATAAGGTATCAGTTCCAGCGCGCCGGAAGCCGATTTGGCGAGCACGCCCGATTCAGTCGGGCTGTGTCTCTGGGTGGTGATAACGGCGCCTGCATTGAAGGCGACGGCCGATCGCATGATGGCGCCGACATTGTGCGGATCGGTTACCTGGTCGAGCACGAGAAGCAATGGGCTGTCCTTCAGTGCTTCCAGTCGCCGGACGGGCAGGGGGCGTGTTTCCAGCATCACGCCCTGATGGATCGCTTCGGGGCCGAGCACCTTGTCGATATCCTGCGGCGAGACCATGTCGACGGGAATGCCGATCGTATCAGGATCGATCTCCAATCGAGCAAGCGCGTTCTGTGTCACCGATAGCTTGATGTTCTTGCGCTCAGGATTTTCAAGCGCGGCACGAACGGTATGAAGACCGTAGAGGAAGACCTGATCGGGGGCGAGCGCCGGCGGTTTCCAGTCGTCTCCGCCACGCTTGCGCTTCTGTGGTGCCGGTGTTGGAATCTCACCGCGTTCGCGCTTGCCGTCGCGATGCGCGCGTCGCAAGGTTGCGTAATGCGTGTCCTTTGCGGACTTGTCGGTTGCGGGCTTGTCGCCGGATTTCTTATCTTTGCTCATGCGGCTTTATAACGATGGCGCCTGTTGCCGCATAGGCCTTCTTTCATACGCCGGCTTTCAACAGGCGATGAAATTTTTCCTGTCTTTTCCATTGTCATCGTGTTGACAGACTGAAATCGTCCGGTCATATACGCGGCGCAGACGACGGGGCGGCAACGCTTCAAAGTCTGACGAACTTGGTCTTCAAGATCCGGACGAAAAACTGGAGAGATGCCCGAGTGGTTAAAGGGGACGGACTGTAAATCCGTTGGCTCAGCCTACGTTGGTTCAAATCCAACTCTCTCCACCATTCGTCATTGGATCGGACCAACCCCGCGGGTATAGCTCAATGGTAGAGCAGCAGCCTTCCAAGCTGAATACGCGGGTTCGATTCCCGCTACCCGCTCCATCTTCCTTGCCGTTCTCGACGAATCACGCCCGCTTTCAGAACTCGAAGACGAGATTCATGAAATTGCCAATGATCCAGTAGCCGAGCACCCCTATGGCGATGCCGGCGATGAAGACCGAAGACTGGCCCGTGTTCTTTTTGACGCCCGTGCCTGCATCGTCTTCGCGCGGATAGCCGAATTCACGATGGTCTTCCATGAATGCCGAATAGTGGTTGGTATAGCTCTCCGATTGCATTGGGTGTCCCTCCGAATATTAGAGGGATATCATGCAAGTTTTCCCGTTCGGTGAAATCAATTAGTAAAATGTAATATATTCTTGTCGGCAGACGTCGCGCCAATGACGGGGCGCGGCACCCGGGTCACGATCGCAGAAATTGCAGTCGCTGCCCGCATCAACAAGGCCGGAAGCGGGCTTTCTCTCGATTTTACCTGAGATTTCAGGTGTTTTGGGGCAGGTGCCGACGAATCGTCTTGCGGGTTGCGAATTATCTCCCATATGCGCTGACACGCCAAGAATGGCGTCTGCAATTAAGTCTTGCGCAATTTCGCCGAAAGCCTTAAACGGCGGCACTAAACCGGTTCGCCGGGGTCACCCATTTACGTCCACAGGAAGCATTCAAATGGCAAAGAGTAAGTT
>UCCS01000010.1 GCA_900470965.1 Hyphomicrobiales bacterium | reverse complement strand
CTGATGCCAGCGTAGAAGGAGCCGGTTTCGTACTGATAACGGATCGAGTTATGCAGCGTTACGACCGAGCCGATATCGTCCGTCTCGCCGGAGAGACCATCGTCCCACCAGGAGTAGAAGAGACCAGCGCGGAAGCCAGCGACGTCGAGGTAAGCGGAGTCGAGGATCGTTTCCTGATCCGTCGCGTTGTCGGCATTGGCCTGGAGAACGATCACGCCGGTGAGCGGGCCGTATTCGGTGTCGCTCTTAGCCGTGAACTGAACCTGACCACGGGTGACAGCATCCCAGCTCGAATCGTTGGTGGCAGGGGTGCCGCCAGCGTTCGGGCCAACGTTAACCTGGAAACGGATGTAACCTTCGATCTTCAGGCAGGTTTCCGTGCCGGGGATGTAGAAGTAGCCGGTGCCGTAGGCGTCGCAGACGCGAACGTATTCAACCGGTTCCGGCTCCGCAGCGACGATTGCGTCTGCTGCGAATGCCGGTGCAGCGATGAGGGCAGCTGCAGAACCAAGCAACATCATACGAATGTTCATGGAAAGCCAATCTCCTAAGTTCGAGTGCGTTCCACGAAAGAACGTCCCCTCTGATAAAACCCGATTAATTCGGTAGGACCTAAAATAACCGAAAGGGGGGCGGGCTCAACAATGAAAGCTCTCATTTTGTAGAGAATTCTAACTAAACCTTGATGTGTGTGACAGATGTACAACAGTCCTTGCGCGGGTATTAACGAGAGGTAAAATAGAAAGGCGAAATATTGCTATATTAGGACGACTTAGCCGGATTGGCCACGCGCAAAGGCGCGCGGGGAGTTGTCGATGAACGCTGAATTTATCTAAAATCCAGCAGCCGTGAGCCTGTATTTGCCCATCTGGACGGGCTGTCGAAAGAAAATGTGGCTGGCGAGTGGGATTTGGTTGGCAGGCGCGACCGACATTCGCTCGTGCCGAAAGTCGATTTTAAGCGATGATTCGGCGGAGGCCGAGAGCAAGCCTCGCGGAAGCGTATACGGCTCCAAAGGAGGCACCTGCTTCCTGTCTATAAATCTTAGACCTGCGCTCGCCGCGCTTCCGGATCGGGGATCGGAACGGCAGCCATCAGGGCCCTCGTGTAATCCTCTGCCGGATGTTCGAAGATCTGGCGGCGGGTGCCTGTTTCGACGATCCTGCCGCTGCGCATGACGGCGACCTTATGGGACATGCGTTCGACAACCGCCATGTCATGCGAGATGAAGAGGTAGGAGAGCCCCATGCTTTCCTGCAGTTCCAGCATCAGGTCGAGCACGCGGGCGCGCACGGATACGTCGAGCGCCGCAACGCTCTCATCGGCAACGATCAGCTTCGGCTCGAGCGCCAGTGCACGCGCAATGCAGATGCGCTGGCGCTGGCCGCCGGAAAATTCGTGCGGATAACGCGTGGCGGCATCCGCCGTCAGGCCGACACGGCGCAGGAGTTCCGCGACCCTGTCCTGCCGCTCGGCCTTGTTCGCGATACCGTGGATGACCAGCGGCTCGGCAATCGCGGAGCCGACTGCCATGCGCGGGTCGAGCGAGGCATAGGGGTCCTGGAAGATCATCTGCGCCGTGCGGCGTATGGGCTGCATCTCGCGATGGCTGAGCCCGGCAATGTTACGGCCATCGATGATCACATCGCCGGTAAAGGGGATAAGGCCGAGCACCGCCTTGCCAGTTGTCGATTTTCCCGATCCGCTTTCGCCGACGAGGCCAAGCGTTTCACCCGGCAGGATATCGAAGGAAACGTCGCTGACGGCCGCAGCGGGCGCCTTGCCCTTGAAGAGAAAGCTCGCTGCCCCGCCATAGGTGACGTTGAGGCCGCGTACATTCAGGACCGGGGTGCGGTCGGGATGCAGGGTCTCGACTCTGCGCGATGTGATGCGCGGAGGAGCGTCGGTGCCGGCAAAAGCGCCAAGGCGCGGCACGGCCGAGAGCAATTGCTGCGTATAAGTCTGGCGCGGCGCACGGAAAATGCCGACTGCCGGACCTTCTTCGACGATGCCGCCATTCTGCATGATAATGACGCGATCGGCCATTTCGGCGACGACGCCCATGTCATGGGTGATGAGAATAATCGATGTGCCAAATTCCGACTTTAGCTCGCGCATCAGCTTGAGGATCTGCGCCTGCACCGTCACATCGAGTGCAGTAGTCGGCTCGTCGGCGATCAGCACCTTGGGACGGCAGGAGAGCGCCATCGCGATCATCACGCGCTGGCGCATGCCGCCAGAAAGTTCGTGCGGATATTGCTTCATACGTTTTGCCGGATCGGTGATCTGCACCGCGTCGAGCATCTGCAGCGCAATCGCCTCGGCATTCTCGCTGCCCTGATGCTCGCGGACAGCTTCGGTCAGCTGCGCACCGATCGACATGACCGGGTTGAGCGAGGTCATCGGCTCCTGGAAGACCATGGCGATATCGCCGCCGCGCACGCTTCGCATGGCCCGGTCGGAAAGTTTCAGCAGATCGCGTTCGCCGAGCGCGATGCTGCCGGAGGCGACCTGGAGCGAGGCCTTCGGCAGCAAGCCCATGATTGACAGCGACGTCACTGATTTGCCCGAGCCGGATTCCCCGGCCAGGCAAAGCGTTTCGCCGCTCGCGAGATCAAAGCTGATATCTTTCAGAACCGGTTTGCGGCCATCAGGCGTTCGCGCATCGACATTGAGATTGCGGACGCTGAGAATGGGCGCGGCGGGCATGGCTTCAATCACGCGAATACGATCCTCGGGAAGTAGAAGGAGACGACCCAGTTCGGCATATCGACGATTTCGCTGATGCGCAGATCGCCGCAGACCGAGCAGAGCAGATAGGCGTCGACGGCGCTCATGCCATGTTCCGCGGTCAGAAGATCGATCATGCGCATGACGCTTTCGCGTGCGCCGGTCATCAGGTCGGGGCCGATACCCGTCGTGACTTCATAGCCAGCGCCGTCGAGATGGCGGGTGACGGGCTCGGTCGTCGTGAAACGCGGCGTCTGCAGGCGCGCATCCTTGACGAGCTCGATCGTCGCTTCGACATTCATCTGGCTTTCGATCGCCGTGCCGCAGACTTCGCCGTCGCCTTGCGCCGCATGCGTGTCACCAATAGAGAAGAGTGCACCTTCGACCTCGATCGGTAGATAAAGAGTGACACCGGCGGTCAGGTCACGAATATCCATATTGCCGCCGACGCGGCGTGGCGGCACGACCGAATGCGTGCCTGGCTCGGCAGGGGCGACACCGATGGTGCCGGCAAAGGGTTTCAATGGCACGCGGCCGCCGGGGCCGTAAAGGGCTGGCGTCATGCTGTTGGCGTCATAGGACCAGACATGAAGTGCCGGATCCTTGAATTGGTCGGCCAGCAGGCCGAAGCCAGGAATATTGGCCGTCCAGCCGGTGCCTGAGGGAATGAACTTGCGAAGCGTCACCTTCAGCGCATCGCCGGGCTTGGCGCCCTCGACATAGATCGGGCCGGAAACCGGATTGATCTTGCCGAAATCCAGATTGTTCAGCGTATCGAGCGTTGCGTCGCTGCCGAGCTGGCCGCCGGAGGAATCCAGGCATTCGAAGTGGATGGTCTCGCCGGGCTTGGCGACGACAGCCGGTGCGAAATCCTTGTTCCAGCCGAAATTATGCTGGGCGCGGTGAATTGTGTGGGTGCAGGCAATGCACATAAGGTGTCTCCCTCGATCTTATGAGGCCTTCCCGGTCGGACCGGGAAGGCGTTATTTCCTAGGGCTTATTGCTTCACGTAGATCGCGTCGTAGTTGATGACGCGGGTGGGGTCGATGTAGATATTGTCGGCACCGCCCATGCGCAGCGACTTGGCAACAACGCGACGCTCGTTGATGACGGGAACCCACGGCGCATCGGCCATGATGTCGGTGAAGACCTTGCCCCAGGCGGCGGTGCGTTCGGCAGACTTTGCCGGATCGGACATGGAGTCGGCGGCAACCGCGCGCTTGTCGAGATCGGCATTGCAATACCAGGACCAGTTCCAGCCGCCCTGAACAGCGCCGGCGCAACCGAGGATCGGGCCGTAGAAGTTGGACGGATCCGGGAAGTCGGCGATCCAGGCCATGCCGCCCGACCAGATCATCGGCGCTTCGCCTTCCGTGCCGCCCGCCGCGATCACGTTGGCCTGTGCGAGAGCACGAACCTCAGCCTTGACGCCAACAACTGCGAGATCCTGCTGGATCGCCTGGGCGATGCGCGGCTGCGGATCGGTATTGGTGGAGTAGAGCACCGTTTCGAATCCCTCAGGGAAGCCGGCTTCGGCCAGCAGTGCCTTGGCCTTGGCAACGTCATAGGCATAGCCGGTGAAGGACTTGTCGTAACCCGGCATCAGCGGCGGGAGCGGCTGGTTGGCCGGCGTTGCGCGCCCGTTCAGGATGCGCACGATGCGATCCTTGTTGATAGCCATGTTGATCGCCTGGCGCACCTTGACGTTGTCAAAAGGCTTCACCTTGGTGTTGAGCGTGATGTAGCCGGTGTGTAGCTGTTCGCCATCGACGATCATCTTTGCGCCATCGGCAGAGTTCTTGATTTCGAGGAATTTCGCCGGCGGGATACCGTCGCCGGCGATATCGACCTCACCCTTCTGCAGGCGCAGCAGCGCCACCAGCGGCTCCTGGCCGACTTCGACCTTGAAGCTGTCGATATAGGGCACGCCCTTGACGAAATAATCCTTGTTGCGTTCGAAAACGAGCTGTTGGCCGATCGTCCAATCTTTCAGAACGAAGGTGCCTGAACCAACGGGCTTCTTGCCAAAATCGCCGCCGGCGGCCTCGACGGCTTCCTTCGGAACGACCGAAGCGAAGTTGATGGCGAGTACGTGCAGGAAGGTCGCGTCAGGACGCGACAGGTGGAAGATGACCGTGCCGTCGTCAGGCGTCTCGATGCCCGAGAGTGTCTCGGTCTTGCCGCCGGTCTCGTCTTCGAAACCCTGGATAGCGCCGAAGAAGCCAGCACCCGGGCCCTGCGTCTTCGGATTGACGGCGCGTTCGATTGAATATTTCACGTCAGAAGCGACGACTTCGCGGCCGTTGGAGAACTTTACGCCCCTGTGCAGCTTGAATGTGTACGTGAGGCCGTCAGGCGACACGGTAAAGCTTTCAGCGAGCGACGGCACCGGGTTAGGCGTGCCGGGCGCATAGTCCATCAGGCGCGAATAGAGGCTCTTGATCATCGACCAGTTGACCCAGTCGTAACCGATGGCCGGGTCGAGCGTGGTGATGTCGTCCTTGTAGGTGACGACGATATCGCCGCCCTGCTTGGGCGTTTCCTGCGCCGTGGCGGCGAGGGGGGCGAGCGCCACCATCGTTGCCATGGTTGTGTGTCGAAGCCAGCGTTTGAACATTCGGGTTCCCCTTCTTTGGTTGCTGTCAACGTGTACGGATGCGTGGATCGATAAGCGGGGCCACCAGATCGGCGAGCAAGTTGCCGATGACGATGGCAAGTGCCGATGTCAGCGTGACGCCCATGATGATGGGTATGTCGACCTGCTGGATTGCCTGCCAGGCGAGCTGGCCAATGCCCGGCCAGCCATAGACCGCTTCGACGACGACCACGCCGCCCATGAACTGGCCGATGTCGATGCCGATCATGGCGATGATCGGCAGGATGGCGTTTGGCAGGGCGTGGCGGAAGATGATGCGGCGCGAAGACAGGCCTTTGGCCCGCGCCGTGCGCACATAGTCCTGATTGAGGACGTCGATCATCGCGGATCGCACCATGCGTGCATACCAGCCGGCGCCAAGGACGCCGAGGGTGGAGGCTGGCAGCACGACATGGGCGAAGGTGCCGTAGCCGCTCATGGGTAGCCATCCGAGCGTTACGGCAAATACATAAAGAAGCAGCAGGGCTACGACGAATTGCGGCGCCGAAACCCCGACGAAGGAAGCCGTCATGACAAGCCGGTCGACGAAACCGCCGCGGTGCACCGCGGCGATCGTGCCGAGGGTCAGGCCGAGAGCAACTTCCACCAAGATGCCTGCCAGCATGAGCACGAGCGTCGCCGGCAGGCGGGCGGCGATCAGCGTCCAGACCTCGGTCTTCTGCGCATAGGAGCGGCCGAGATTGCCGTGCAGCAGGTTGCTCAGATAGGTGCTGAACTGGACGAGCAGGGGCTGGTCGAGGCCGAGTTCATGGCGGATATTGGCAACTGTCTGCGTCGTGGCGCTTCGTCCGGCGATCATGCGCGCCGGGTCGGCCGGCAGCGCATAGAGCAGCACGAAGGTGATGGCTGCAACGCCGAGAAGAATGAGGGCGGCCTGAACGAGCCGGCGAAGGATGAGGAAGACCATCAACCTCTCCCCCGCTGGGTCGGATCGAGAATGTCGCGCAGCGCATCCCCGACGAGATTGAAGGACAGTGCCGTCAGCAGGATGATCGCGCCGGGGAAGAAGACGAGCCAGGGAGCGGCCTGGAAATAGCTCTGGCTTTCGAAGATGATATTGCCCCAGGAAGGCTGTGGCGGTTGTACGCCGATACCGAGGAAGGAGAGCGTTGCTTCGAGCAGCACGGTCGTGGCGATGCCGAGCGTGCCCCAGACGATCGCCGTCGGTACGAGATGCGGCAGAATATGCAGGAAGAGCACCCGCATATGGCCGGCACCCAGCGAGCGCTCGGCCATGATGAAGTCGCGCTCCACCAGTCCGCGCGTCTCCGTATAGACGATGCGGGCGACCTGCACCCAGTTGACGAGCGCAATCACCATGGCGACGATCCAGAGGCTCGGCCGTAGCAAGGCGGCAAGGACGATTGCCAGCAGCAGCGCCGGGAAAGCCATCATCAGATCGGTGAAGCGCATCAGGACATTGCCGACGATGCCGCGCAGGTAGCCGGCGAGGATACCGATGAGGAGGCCGATCGCGACCGCAATGCCGTTGGCAACGAGGCCGATGACGAGTGATGTGCGTGCACCGAAGAGCATGCGCGAAAAGAGATCGCGGCCGAGTGTATCGGTACCGAGCAGATAGGGGCCGCCGGGCGGCAGCGGTGCGCCTTCAAGCGACAATCCGTCGAACATCTGCTCATCGGGGTTGAAGGGCGCGATCCAGGGAGCGGCCACGGCAAGGCCGATGACAATAAGCACGACAATAAGGCCGAAGAGGGCGGTCGGCTGCCGCAAAATGGCTTTCAATACACGCATTCAACCCGCCTCCGGCAGGGGCTCTATGCCGCCGATAATGAAGGCGGCGATCTGTTCCATCGGCAGGCGGCGGCGCATGGCGCAATTGCGCAGGATCGAATAGGCGCGCTCCTCATCGACACCATGCGCCTTCATCAGCTTCTCGACGGCGGCATGGACGAGCGGTCGAAGGCGCACGCGCTCTTCGAGATATTGCAGCCGCTCGGTGGCACCCTTGCGCTCCTGGTGAATGGAGACGGCCATAACGAGGGCCGGATAGACAGCGGAGGCGGCAATCGGCTTGGCGATGATCGCGCCGGCACCCTGGCCGAGCGCCCAGGCGATACGGCCCGGTGCTTCCGAGCCGAGCAGCGCGACGACCGGGCATGTCGCGGCGGCACCGCTCCAGGGCAGGAGATCATCAAAGCCCTGGTCGGCATCGACGATGACGAGGTCGGGCACGCCTGCGGCCGAAAGAGGCGCCCATTGCAGCGTTGCCGAAAGGCCGAGAAGTCGCAGCTGACGGATCAACCTTTCCGTATTGCCGTCCTCACGGTGCAGGACCACGGCACGCCAGCCGGTGAAATTGGGTGTTTCCTTCATGATACAACCCGCAATTTCGGCGAAGCCGGCTTGTTGCGGCCGGTCAGATAGGGATCGGCAGCAAGCGGCGGACGCGAGGCGATCACATCAAAGCCGTTCTGGAGATTAATGCGGCCGAGATGAAAGGGCAGGGCGGCGTGGTTCGTTTCCCTGTCGATGCTGAGCATGCCGAAGGGTGTTGCCCAGTTCTTGTTGTAGAGTTCCCGACGCACGGCAGAAGGCTCGTCGCCGTCGGCAGCCACGATCGCATCAACGCAAAGACGCACGGCCGTGTAGGCACTGGCAAAGACGCTGGAGATGCGGCGCGGCGCGCCGTAATGAGCGAGGATCCGCTGTTTGAAGTCGCCATTTTCGGAGGTGGCGACACTATCGAAATAGGAGGCTGCGCAGAGCTGGCCGATGGCCGCACCCGGCGCGATATCGTCAAGCTCGCATTCCATCAGGTCGCAGCTGACGACCGGGCAGTTCTCGGGCCGGAAGGCCGCGTCGCGATCGGCAAGCCGCCGGATCGCCTCATGGAAGGCGTAGCTCGACGGGCCGATAAGATTGTTGAGGATGAAGCTCGGGCGGCGCTGCTCGATATCGGCGACGATGCGCTCGACGGCAGTTTCCTCGAGCGGCAGGTAACGCTCGCCCAGAACCTCGCCACCGGCATTGGTGGTAAGTTCGCGGGCGAGCCGGTTCATCTCCCAGCCCCAGACATAGTTGGCGCCGACGAGATAGGGCCGGTTGCCGTAGCGCGGAATCAGATGTTCGAAGAGCGGCAGCAGATGCTGGTTCGGGCAGCCGCCGACATAGATGACGTTTTCGTTCGCCTCGAAACCCTCGTAGGGGCACATGTACCAGAGAAGCCCGTCATGCTTTTCGATGAGCGGGATGACTTCCTTGCGGGCGGCCGAGGTAATGGTGCCGACAATGTGGCGGCAGCCGGCGCGCAGCAGATGGCGCGCGCCTTCGAGATAGGCGGCAAGATCGGCCTGCGGGTCGAAGAAAACAGGTTCGACAGGCAGGCCGCTTTCTGCGGCAAATTCGGCAATCGCGAATTCCGCGCCGTCGCGCGCGTCGCGCCCCATCGAGCCGTAAGGGCCGGTGGTGGAGTAAAGAATGCCGATTTTCAACGCATCATTCATCTGTAAGCCAAAAAAACCAAAAACCCCATGAGGGCGTCCCATCCGCGATGGGGCCATCATGGGGCGAAACTGCCCAGCGACTATCGAAGTCATGTAAGAATGCGGAGGCGCTCTCTGCCTAATCCGCAGGCTTGAATAAAATACAGGCAGTCCGGTTTTGTCAAGCGCGCGGCAGGCGAAATCCGGGACGTTGCGGTAAGATTACAGGAGAGGCGAAGGCCTGAAGATGAAGCTCTCGCCCCGTGCCGGGTCCCGTTTGGGAGTGTTGGCAAAAATATCAACTCCGGCGATAGTGTCGATGAGGTGTTTTGTTGGGGCGGCATTGAATGAAAGCGCAAATAAAGGTCAATGCCGAAGATATTCATAGGAAACTCAACCGGCTGGGACCCGGTGGCGAGCTCTACCTGAAAAAGGGTCGTTATCCCGATCCGATAACGATAATAGGTAAACGAGGCTCCGAGGATTGCCCTATATACATCACCGGTCCGGGAGCGATCTTCGGCTCTGATATGGACTTCGACGCCTATCGGGAAACTGCGAACAAACTGGCCGCCGCTCACCAGAAAGGTGGTTCGTTTCCCGGCATCTATTTCATGGCCGACAATGCGGCTTTGACATTGCGGGATTGCCAATGGGTTATCATCGACGAACTGGTTTTCAGGAACTGCTGGCCGACAGCAATATACCTCGATAACTGCCAACACATTTTCATACGCCGCGTCGATTTCAGGGGAGGGTGCATTGCGATCGGTGCGGCCGGTCCCTACACGCGTCATCTGCTCATCGAGAAATGCAGCTGGGTGCAGGATACGAAAAGCCACGGTGAAGACGACGTCCTGTCGATCCGGGACAATGGTTATGTTCGTGCCGACTTATCCCTAGGAGACTGCAGGCTTTGGAGCGATATCCCCTGGAAGCAGGTGCACGGATCGGGCGACGAGGATGGTCCCGTTGACCCCATCGGCGATGCACGTGCCTATGACGGCGACTTCTTCCGCGCCTGGACCATCGCCGGATATGTCATCATCCGCGACAATGTCATCACAGACGCATTCAATGGCGTCCATTTCTTCAATCAGGCATCGGAGTCCACCAAGGAAGCCTTCGCTCGGAACGTTCTCATCGAAGATAATTGGTTCGTGCGGATTAAGGATAACGCCGTCGAGCCTGAGAATTTCGCATGGAACTGGACGATCCGCCGAAATCAATTCGTCGATTGCTACATGCCGTTTTCCTTCGAAATGCAGCGCTCCGGCTACTTTTATGTCTATGGCAATCTTGGCTGGAACGTTTACATTCCCGGACCCGAAGACGACAAGCATGCCAAGGGCGCGCTTTTCAAGTTTCCCGACACGCATATTGCGGATGGACCGCACTACGTCTTCAACAATACCTGGCTCCTTCGCGCGCCGATTGCCAAGAAGAAGAGATTTGCGAAGCTGGAGCATCGCAACAACCTTATTGGTTATGCGACTGATGCTGATAAGTTCAAGTGGGAGGCTTGTTCTCCCTTCGGACCAGGTTGGAGCTTCGAACCCTATCCCTTGACCGAGGTGGATGACCTCATCCGCTTTGAGGAGGGGTGCTTCACACGTTCCTGGAGATCTCTTGGCATCGTCTTTGACGGCGACGTGATCTCGCACCCGGATTTTCCCGACCGATTGCGGCAGGCGCATTATGATATCGGCAAAAATGCCACCTATGCGGACGTTCAATTCCAGGAGCAGACCATCGGTCTGCCATCCGGATTGAAGATAACCAAGACTCCGCCGGCGGTAGCCTTCTCGATCGAGTTGCCGGATAAATCGCGCAGTCTGTTTGCGCCATCCGACTATTGCGTCGGCGCCTGGCAAGAAACCGGCCGGATCGATGCCTTTGATCCATCATTCGCAGTCATATGGCCTACACCAGCACGATATTCTGAGGGAGATCAGTCTTAGGAAGGGAAGGGAAGAGCTAGGACAGCGGCAATACGAACGCTTGCGATCAAGCGTCTGCGGCCGTCAAAAATTCAACGCGCACTGGCTGAATATCGTGCGGGCAATTTGCACTCGATCAAGCCGCTATCGTCTGATCGGCAATGTAGGCCGCTAAAAGCTGAGTTCGCATAGAGGCCTGACCTCTATGCGAAGAGATCGTCCTTGCTCGCAATGAAAGTTTGTCCAGCGGCAATGGCGACGCTGAACCTGCCGTCCGCAAAGCGGATGGCCGTGCGAATATCCCGTGCTGCCGAAATCACAATCTTCACCGGCCTGCCATTCTCCCAGTCGAGGTCGAGAAGCACGCCGCCGCGCACCCGCAAACCTCGCAATGAGCCGCGCGGCCACGCTTTGGGCAAGGCTGGTAGCAGGTGAATTTCGCCTGGGCGAGACTGCACCAGCATTTCCAGAATGCCGGCGGCCCCGCCGAAATTACCGTCGATCTGGAAGGGCGGATGGGCGTCGAACAGATTGGTATAGGTCCGCTCAGGGTCGATCAGCAGTTTGACCACATCGAGCGCATGATCGCCGTCACGAAGCCGTGCCCAGAGATTGATGCGCCAGCCGATGCCCCAGCCCGTCGCGTCGTCACCGCGGATCTCCAGAGAGCGACGGGCAGCGGCGGCAAGCGCAGGCGTGTTGTCCATGTCGATCTGCCAGCTTGGATAGAGGCCATAGAGATGCGAGACATGCCGGTGGTGCATTTCCGGCGCTTGCAAGTCCCAGTCTTCAAGCCATTCCTGGAGCTGGCCCGCTGATCCGATCCTGTCGGGCGGAAGGCGCGACAGGACGCGATCGATCTCCGAGACGAACTCTTCCTCGCCGCCGATCGACGTGGCGACGGGGCGAAGCAGATTGAGGAAGTCCCGGATAATCTGGCTGTCCATGGCAGGCCCGGCGCAGATCGAAGCGCCGTGCGGGTGGACATTTTCGGGTGAAAGCGAGGGGTTTGTCACCAGATAGCTTGTGCCCGGAAGCGACACCAGCACATCGAAGACAAACTCTGCCGCGGCCTTGGCAACCGGGAAAAGCCGCCTGCGTAGACGATCGGCGTCGTCGAGGTAATCGCTGAGATCAAGCAATTGTGTCATGAGCCAGGCGCCACCGGTCGGCCAGAGGCCCCATTTGGCTCCGTCGATCGGCCCAGTCGCGCGCCAGAGATCAGTATTGTGGTGCATGACCCAGCCGCGGGCGCGATAATGCACTTGTGCCGTCTCACGTCCGGCTTCAGCAAGTTCCTCCGCCATCTCGACGAGCGGCTCGATGCATTGGGGCAGATTGGCAGGGGCCGGCAGCCAGTAATTCATCTGCAGATTGATGTTGACTGTATATTTGCTGCCCCAGGGCGGATCGACCTCCTCATTCCATATGCCCTGCAGGTTTGCAGGCTGCGTGCCCAGGCGGGACGAGGCGATCATCAGGTAGCGGCCGAATTGCACATAGAGCGCCGCAAGCCCGGGATCCTCTCCGTCGGCAAAGCCCGCAATCCGGCGATCGGTCGGCTGCGAGGTTGCCTGCGTCGTGCCCAGATCGATCGCGAAAGTGCGGAACAGCCTTTGATGCTCGGTGATATGGTCACGGCGCGTGGCCTCGATGCTGCGGCCGCCGGCTTTCGAAAGGCGCCCGGTGATAGCGCCATCGGGATCGCCGGAGACGTCGTCAAAACGCCGGAAACTCGTGGCGGCATCGAGCAGAATCACAAGCTCGTCGGCATTGTCTACGGAGATGATGCCGTTGGAGGAGCTCACGCTGCCGCCTGTATTGATCACCCGAATGCCTAAGGCAAAGCGAAGGGCGGCGGCAATGCCCCATTCCGCCTTGCCGGTGCCCGAGAAAGTCAGTCCTGCAGCGTCCTGGTCGACGAGTTGCCCCTGTTGCGGGCTGTCGAGCGATATCCGACATCTGATGGCTCCGGGCCTATCCGCTGAAAGGCGCAGGACAAGCACGCCATCAACCGCGGAAACAAAGGCCTCGCGGAAGAAGGTGATGCCGTCGGCAACATAGGAGGTCGTGGCGATCGCCGTGTCGAGATCGAGCGTGCGACGGTAGCTGCCGACAGTTTGCGAATGGAGGAAATCGATATGGAGATCGCCGATCGGCTGATAGGACATCTGCTTGATCGGCCGCGCCATCAGATGTTCTTCGGCCATTGCTTCGGCTTCCGCATAGTGCCCGGCGAAGATCAGTTCCCGTATTTTCTCCAAGTGGCCATAGGCATCGGGATTGACCGGCCGGTAAGGCCCGCCGGCCCAGAAGGTGGACTCGTTGATCTGCAGCCTCTCGGAAACAGGGTCGCCGAAGACCATGGCGCCGAGCCGACCATTGCCGAGCGGCAGCGCATCCGTCCAGAGCCGGGCAGGGGCATCGTACCAGAGAAGGTTGTCCGCCATCGTCATTCTGCCGGGATGCTGTTTGCCGGCCTGATGTCGCGGATCCGCAGGCCGTCAACGCTGAAGAGCAGCGCCTTTCTCGCAGAAAAGCCGGCGCTGACCGTTTCGCCCGGGCGCAGGGTTCTTTCCGAGCGGTCCTCAATGATCACGGATTGGCCCGAAGCGAGAGTTCCGTAGATGAAGCGGGTTCCGCCGAGGTTTTCCACCACGTCGACCTTGACGTCGATCGCGCCGCCGCCTTCGTCCTGTTCGGTGAAATGTTCCGGGCGGATGCCGACCTTGACTGGCATTTCCTTGCCCAGGCCGACGATGCCGGCTCTAAAAACCGTGCCGCAATCGAGTTTGATCACCCCATCCGCGCCCAGCTTGCCGTCGAGGAAATTCATCCGCGGCGAGCCGATGAAGCCGGCGACGAAGAAATTGTCGGGATCGGCGTAGAGCGTGTCCGGCGTGCCGGCCTGCTCGATCTTGCCGGCGCGCATGACGACGATCTTATCGGCAAGTGTCATCGCTTCCGTCTGGTCATGCGTGACATAGATCATCGTCGCGCCGATGCGCCGGTGCAGTTTCGCGATCTCGACGCGCATGGAGACGCGGAGTTCCGCATCGAGGTTCGACAAGGGCTCGTCGAACAGGAAGACGGCCGGGTTGCGCACGATCGCCCGGCCGATCGCGACGCGCTGACGCTGGCCTCCGGAGAGCTGTGCAGGTTTGCGCTTGAGCAGCGGCTCGATCTGCAAGGTGGCAGCGGCGGCGGCAACGCTCCTGTCGATATCGGCCTTGCCCATGCCGGCCATGCGCAGCGAGAAACCGATATTCTGCTCCACCGTCATATGCGGATAAAGCGCGTAGTTCTGGAAGACCATGGCGACGCCGCGTTCGATCGGATCGGCCTCGTTCATGCGCCGCCCGTCGATCGTGAGGTCCCCGGCGGTGATCTTCTCAAGGCCGGCGATCATACGCAGCAGCGTCGATTTTCCGCAGCCGGAGGGACCGACGAAGACCGTGAATGAACCGTCATCGATGCTCAGATTGAGGCCTTCTATCGCTTGAAAGCTGCCATAGGATTTGTCGATATCGTGCAATTCTACGCTGGCCAAAGCTTCCTCCCTTTAACCGCTTGGCGGACAGAGCGCGTCAGGTGATCCGTCGCGTCGAGCCTCGCAGGATGATGTCGCATTCAAGGACGACGCTGCGCGTCGCCCCGCCTGACGGTTCTGTCAAGCGTTCCACGAGAATGTCGGTGATGGTTTCTGCAATGCTTGCCACCGGTTGGGCGACGGCCGTAATACCGGCTTCATAGAGCCGGAAGATTGCCACGTCGTCGAAGCTGGCGAGCGAAATATCCTCGGGCACATGGCGGCCGTTCTCCTTCAGCCAGCTCAGCCCTCCGACTGCCATGCCGTAGTTGGCGGAAAAGATTGCGGTCGGCGGATTTTCGAGCGACATCAATCGCTTGGTCGCCTCATAACCGCCATCCATGCGCCAGTTTCCACGCGCCGCGAGCGTCGGATCGATTGTGATGCCCCGGTCGCGCAGCGCTTGCTCATAGCCCGCCAGCCGCTCGATACCCGAAGAGTTGCGTGGATCGCCTGTCAAAATGCCGATGCGGCGGTGACCGAGATCGATGAGGTGGCTGACGATGCGATAGCTTGCGCGGTGGTTCTCCACCATGACCCGGTCGGCCGCCAGCCCGCGGACGTCGTTGTTGTAGAAGATGATCGGAATATCGTGATGGATCAGGTCGTCGACACGGTCGTAAACCTCCGCTGTGCCGTCCATGACCAGCGCATCGACACGCTGCGCGGCGAAGAAATCCAAGGCTTCCGCGACCACCCGCGGATCGCCGCCATGGCAATAAGTCAGAAGTGCGCGTCCGGTTGGGCGCACCGAGTGGGCGAGATGCTCCAGCATACGGGCATGGAATTCGTCGAATGTCGGCACCAGGAAGCCGATCATATGGGTGAGGTCGGTGCGGATCGAAGCGGCGGCGGCATTGCGCCGATAGCCGAGATCCTGGATCGCCTGCTCGATTTGCTCGCGGTTGGACCGGCGGATCGTCTGGCCGTTGAGATAGCGGGACACGGTGCCGACTGCGACGTTTGCCACCCTGGCAACGTCGATGATCGTGGCTCCGCGCCTCCTTGCAGCGGTCTGGTCCGTCTGTCGCATTTCGAGCGGGCTCCTACACTCATTCATGGGAAATGGCGCCGGGTCAGGCGCCTTTCCGTCGTATAGCCCAGCGCCCCGCCGCCCACCAGTATTGCGGGCGGCAAGAGCAAAGTCCGACGGTTCCCTTACCTCAACCTGCATCAGGCGCCTTCGAACACTACTGCGCTGTGGATGTGCAGGCGTGGCACGGTAATGTTGATGGCGCCGTCGTCGCCGGCATTCCACGCGAGATCCTCGCCGGTCATCGCATCGAAGACGCGTTTCGGTTTTGCCGGCAGACGCACTGTGGCATTGACAGGGCCGATCGCCGGAATGTCCTCAATCATTTCCATCACACGCGTCGAGCCGTCATCGCCGCGCACGTCCTTGCCGCGGATCTGCGGCGGACCGTAGAGGAGATGCAGGATATGGCGATCGTGCTCGATCTGACGCGTCAAAGTCGCCCGCCCGGAGGAGGGCAGGTCGGTGACCATCGCCGGATTGGGAACGAGCCGGTCGATAAGGCCGCGAACGACATATTTGTAGAGCGGCTGACCCATCGCCCGGTAGAGCCGGAAGATCGGGTAGGCTATATAGGCCGCCCCCTTATGCTCGGTCACGGCAGCGCCGACCATCTCGGCATTTGTGTCATCAGGCGCATGTTGGTGCGAGCAGAAATGTTTGTACGAGCGATTGAAGTAAGATGGGAAAATACCTGCCAGGACAGTCGCACCGGCTGAGCGGACGGTTTCAGCGTCATCGTAGAAAACGAAAGCCGTTTCCGGCATGGAGGCGTCAAGGTCCTTGCCGGCCCTTACATAGCTCGGCTTGAAAGCGACGGGTGCTACACCTCTTTCAATGCCGAAGTCGATCGCGAATTTACCGCTCTCATCGAGCCCCGAATGCCAGGAAGCGATGATTTTGCCACCACCGGCCAAATAGGATTTCAGACGTGCGGCGAGTGGCGCATCGACGGGGATCTCGTCCGGCAGGATCAGCAGGCGGTATTGTTCGAAGCGGCCGGATATATCGAGGACATCGAAGGGGCGTTTCAGCTCCTGCAGCACCTGGGCCGCACCATCATCGCTTGGATGGTTGCGTGCCCCCTTGGGGTTCATATGTTCGGCCGAGAGGATGGCGATCTCGGAGATCTGCTTTGCGCCTTCCAGGAAGGGTTCGAGCTTCTCGACGCGATGATAGGCCGGTGCGATCGACGCATAAGTGTCGGGGTTGATAGCTCCGTTCGGATGAAGCTGGTCGCCGACCAGGCATTTGGAGCCGAGCGCGATCATCTGGGCGCATTCATATTCCAGTGCGTCCGGATGTTTGAAGCCGCCAAATTCGCCCCAGGATGTGTGGAACTTGCCGGTATGGGCGAGAAAGTCCATGCCGAGTGTGGCGGCATAACGTGCGCTCGACGGGAAGTGGTCATAGCCCCAGCCGCCGGTCGGCAGGCTTTCCAGCTCAAGATGCGAATAGGTCGAAAAGCGTTCTGGCCCTTGCTTATGGATATGGCCGCAATTGTAGAAAACGCGCAGGCCCGGAAACTCTGCGAACAATGCCTCGCTGGTCTCGCGACGGAACTGCTCGTTGACCGCCTCGTCATTCTTCAGGCGATCGGCCGGATCTTCCGGGTCAAGGCCCTCGCATTGCATGCGCTCGATACAATCAGGGCAGACGCAATCCGGTGTCAGGATGATATCGAAGAAAAGCCCCTGTGTCGGATAGTTCTGGGCGACTTCGCGCGCCTGTTCCAGGATGTAGTGCCGCAGGCCCGCATGATTGAGGCAAAGTGTATGCCAGGCAGGGCTCAGTTGCTTGCCGGCTGAAGGGTCTGCCGGCCGGTCGTGATGATAGCGGTTCGAGGCGCTCATGGCCCGCCATTCGGGATGTTCGCGCGCCGTCAGTTCGTCCCACTGCACGGAGATGTAGATCGGGCTTTCGATATCGGCGGCAGACAGCGCCTTCACCATGTCGCCGAGCAGATCCGGGCGGGCAAGCTGCGGATGCGGCTTGCCGACCTTGGTCGGATAGTAGGACCAGCCATGATGGCACTTGGCGAAGATGGTGATGGAATCGACATGTGCTGCCTTCAGCGTCGAGACGAAGGCATCCGGATCGAAATCGGCGCCGATGCCGGGAATATGTTCCGACGTATGGAAATCGAGATGGATCTGGCGGTAGCGCAGCGGCTTGTTCGTAGTTTTGGGCATGGTTCTATTCCTTTGCGCCGGTGCGTGTCTGCGATCCGGCGGCGAACTGACGTTGGAAGACAAGGAAGACGAGCAGAGGAACGAGGGTGGTGATGATGGCCGCCACCGATCTCAGGTCCCAGTTGATCTCGTAGCTGCCGGAAATGCGGGCAAGCAGCACGGGAAGGGGCACATCGCTGCGCAGGAAGAGCATGGGCAGCAGCAGGGCATTCCATGTCCAGAGGAACTGCAGGATGCCGACGGCAAAGATCGGCGAAAGGCTGTTCGGCAACACCACATGGCGGAAGGTCGCCAGCGGCCCGCAGCCGTCGATCTTGGCGGCCTCCACCAGCTCACGCGGGAAATCCTCGAAGAAGTTTTTAACGAGGAAGATCGACCAAGCGAAGGACAGCCCGACATAGGGGATCAGCACCGACAGCATGTTGTCGATCAGCCCCATGTCGCGCCAGAGCGTGAAGAGCGGAATGATGACGACCTGCTGCGGCAGCACGAATGCATTGATGATGACGATCAGCAGCACCCGGCGGAATGGGAATGTCAGGAAGTGGAAGGCATAGGCTGCAGCCGGTGTCAGCAGCATGGTGAGCGCCGTCGCGATGCCAGCCGTCTTCATCGTCACCCACATGGAGTCTGCGAGCGGATATTTGTCCCAGACGCGGCGCCAGGCATCGAGCGTGAGATCGAAATGATCGAAGCGCCACCAGCCGAGCGAGACACCCTCGGGCGGGCGGAAAGAGGTGACGACAATCCCCATGATCGGGATCACCCAGATGAAGGCGACGATTCCGACGACGACGATAATCCAGCGAGGAGCCTTGCCGATCATTTCGCACCTGCCGTTCGCTGGATGATGGCCGGGATGGAAATGATAAGGACCGCCAGCAGCAGGATGACGGTCGCGGCCGCACCATAGCCCAGTTTGAACTGGGTCATGGATTCCCGGTACATGAAGTAGCCGACGGTTTCCGTCGAGCGCACGGGGCCGCCGCCGGTCAGGATATAGATGATGTCGAAGGCGCGCAGTGCCGTGAGCAGGTTGATGAAGACGGCGACGCGCACGCCCGGCATCGACAGCGGCATCATGATATACCGCATGGTCGAGACCGGCTTGGCGCCATCCATATAGGCGGCTTCGAGCACAGATTTCGGGATCGCCTGGATGGCCGCAAAGATCAGCATGAGGGGCAGGCCGACGCCGCTCCAGGAGGCCGCGATGATTAGCGCCCAGAGGGCCGTGTTGGCATCCCCCAACCAGGCATGCGCAAAGCCCGGAAAGCCCAGGAGTTGGATCAGCGAATTGAGCAGGCCGCCGGCATCCGCCCTGTAAATGCCGATCCACATATAGCCGGAAACCGCTTCCGAAATGCCGAAGGCCGCGAAGATCATCACGCGGAAGGGCAGGGTTTGCTGCGGCGCAAAAGCGCACAGCATTGCCAGAATCCAGCCGATCGCCACTGAGATGACAGTCGTGCCGATGGTGAAGATCAAGGTCGTCAGCAGCGTGTTGCGAAATGCCGCATCGGCAAACAGCCGCGCGTAGTTTCCGAAGCCGATGAAAACAGGCTTTCTCAGCCCCTGGATATCCCAGAAGCTCAGCCGGATCGTCTCCACCAGCGGGTAGATCACGGCAATCGCGAACAACACGAGAACCGGTGCAATCAGGATCAGTGCGGCGGGCGTGTCCCTGAGCAGACGCCGACGGCTTTTAATGCCAGCCGCCAGCGGAGAACCCTGCATCACGCCCGCCGCTTCCCGCACCGGGGAAGCGGAGGTGCTAGCCATCAGTAGGAACCCTGGGCCTTGGTTTCGATAGCCGCAAGAACCGTGTCGATATTGGCGCCCGACGGATCCTGCAGGAATTTCTGCAGCTGCACGCGATACTCGTCGACGAGATCGCCGGGCAGCAGGTCACCGAGCACGAATTGAAGCTTCGAACTCGCAACGGCCTGCGTCGCCACTTTCTGTACTTCGCCATAGAGCGAAGTATCGACGTTGCTGCTTGGCGAAGCATAACCGGCCTTGGCGAGAATGTTGGCGGCCTCGGCACTCGTCCAGAAATCGAGGAAGGCGTCTGCAGCCTTCGGATTGGGGCCATTCGTCGTCACCAGCAGTTCCTTGGCGTCGACGCTCGATGTATCGTCATGGCCCATGCCGAGAGACGGGAACTGGAAGAGACCGTAATCCTTGCCTTCGACCAGCTTGTAGTCGTTCTTGGCACGATTGTTCATCCACATGCCGATCAGCAGATAATTCTTGGCGTTGGCCTGGAAGACTTGGTCGGCCTCACCGTCCCAGTCATTGGCAAGCATGATGTTCGCCGCGCCGCAGCAGCCGGCAGTCAGCATCTCGGCGTATTTTGTCAGCGCCGTCTTCACAGCGGGATCGGTCCAAGGAATTTCATGAGCGCCAAGCTTCGTCGCCGTCTCGACGCCTGCGGTTCTGAGCAACAGAGTTTCGAACCATTCGGCGTGTGCCCAGTATTTGCCGGGGATCGCGACCGGGGCCGCATAGCCGGCCTTGGTGAGCTTTGCGAAGGAGGCGACAAACTCGTCCCAGGTCTTCGGCGGTTCGGCAATACCGGCCTTGGCGAGATGCTCCTTCTTGTACCAGATGCCGGAGCGATCACCGAAGGTGTAAGTCAGACCGTAGGTCTTGTCGCCGATAGATCCGAGATCCTTCCACGACTGGCTGATGAGCTTGTCCCAACCGAAGGATTTCCACGGGTCGTCAATCGGCCGGAGCATGCCGGCATCGGCGAGTTCCTTTCGGAAGGCCGGCCATGTGTTGAAGAGCACGTCGACGACCTCGCCGCCCATCAACGCGGTGCGGATGCCGCCACGCATGTCACCTTGGCCGGTGATGGCGACTTCGCGGATCGTGACATTTGGATATTTCGCCAGAAAGGCTTTCTGGATCGAATGCATCATGTCGAGTTCGGAGCCGCCGAGCCAATTCAGAACGACGAGTTCGCCGCTGACTGGATCCTGAGCCTGTGCTGCACCTGATATGGCCAGCAAGGCGGTGCTGCCTGCTCCTGCGAGCAGCGTGCGGCGGCGGATTTCAGGCATAAATTTACTGCTGTTGGTCATGTCAAGTCCTCCCAAACGTTGACTGCTGCCATCCGGCATTCAATTTAGTTGAAACGTTATCATCTATTTTGCCTCGAACAAGTGTTTTTATCGATAAATAAACGACAATGCGCTTAAGCCATTATAATAAATGCATAAATTCAGGCATGTATGATGATTTAAAGCTGGCTTTCTCAAGCGAGGTGTTCGCAAAAAGGGGCTAGGAATCCGGGTCGTCTCCGCAGGATTGCGGTGGCGTTGCCCGACCTGGTGGCGGCGTGGCGCACGATCTCGTGAACAATCATTTTTCGGTCGATGCATTCATCTTTCCAGCGTTGACGCTTACGCATGGTAGCGTTACCATAAGCGTCGACGGCGCCAGGAGATGCTGAATAATTGCAATGGAGGAGACGCATGGGAGAGCGTGTGGAGGAGAAAAGTCTTCACGGGCGCGTTCAATCGATCGACCGCGCCATGATGCTGCTCGAAGCGATGGGAATGGACGAGGACGGCAACCGTCTGGTCGATCTCGCCACCCGTACGGGTCTGGCGCCCTCGACGGTCCATCGCATTCTGACGACGCTGGAGCAGTGGCAATTCATCCAGTACAATCCGAATGATCGCATGTGGCATATCGGCCGGCAGGCCTTTGCCATCGGTTCCGTGTTCACCCGTCAGAGCAACCTTGTTGCGAGCGCGCTCCCCTATCTCAGGCGCTTGCGCGATCAGACGCGAGAGACTGCCAATCTCGGCTTCGTTCAGGATGGCGAGGTGGTCTGCGTCGATCGAGTTGAGAGCCGTGATATCACCCGCAGCGTCGCCCGGGTCGGCAGTAGGGTGCCGATGACGGCCTCAGCCATGGGCAAGGCGATCCTGGCGACCTATTCGCAGGATGATCTGGAGACGATCCTGTTGCGCGAGGGAAGCCGGCGCTTTACGGCCAATACGCTCACCAGACAATCGGCGCTTCGCGCCGATCTCGAAAAAATCCGGACAGACGGTTATGCTATCGATGATGAGGAGCTGGTTTCCGGCCTGCGTTGCGTGGCCTCTGCTGTCTATGACCATCACGGCGAGGCGATCTGCGCCATATCACTGTCGAGCATCGCATCGCGGATAACGCCGCAGCGGATTCCGGTGCTCGGGCGCCTGCTCGCTGAGACTTCGGCGCAGTTGACGGCGGCTCTCAGCGGGGAGATGCCGCCTGTCAACGCCATTGCGAGCTGACGCGAAACATCCTGCTCGAATGGACCGCCGGCTCTTTCGAACCGGCGGTTTTTTATCCGATCAGGACCAGTCGACGATGATCACCTCGTGGTCGAGGATTGCGCCGGCATCGATGGCGATTTCGCTGCCCTCGTCGATGATCTTCACTGTCTTTCCCGCAACTCTGAGGCTCGCGTCGGAAGCAGTCTTGCCGGCCGGCTTGCGCAGACGCAACGTCACCGGGCCGATCGGTAGGAGTTCGTTCTGGCGGCCCGGCACGCGGGAGATCAGAACGCGGTTGTTGAGGTGAACAATCTGCCGTTTATCCTGCTGATAGAGCGCAGCGGTGATGAGGCCATGCGTGCCTTCCAGCCTGAGCAGCGAGTGATCGCCAAGCATCCAGCGCGCGGCATTGGTAATCAGGCGTGCGTGCTCGAACTGGTCGTCACGGGCATAACAACGGTCGAGATCGGCGACGAACCAGACGAATTTGCCCTTGCCGTTCTCGCGGACAGTGATGGCGGGCACATCCGAATAGGGTTGCCGCATCCAGGAGGTTTCCGGCGGATAAATCGGAAAATCCGGAATGAAGGTCGCCAGCACCTTGACGTCATCATCGACGCTAACGACCGGCAGGTAGCCGCCGAAGGGTAGGGTGTCGGTCCCCTCCAGACCGGCCAGCACCGGATGGCGGCTTCCGTCAGCTTTCGGCGCCGTCTTGTCGGAGGGGCCGTGCACACCGGCGCGCAGCTCCGGCAAGAGGCGCAAATAGGTGTGGCGCGCGCTGGTTTCGATGTCGGGATTAGCGGCCTCGAAGTCGCCATGCGTTCCGTTCCTGCGATGGACACCGAAGAGCTTGCCAAGAGCGAAGTCCGTCCGGCGGTCGCCATGCTGGCTGTAGAGGCTCGCTTCTGACGAAGCGATCACCGAACCGCCGTGGGCCGCGAAAGCCTCGATGGCGGCTACCTGCTCGTCCGACATGGCGGCGAGGTTCGGAAGGATGAGCACGCTGAAGCGTCCCGCCGCCTTCTCGATATCGTCGGCATTGACGGGCAGATAGGTGATGCCGGCGCGGTCGAGCGCCCGCACTGTGCCCCGATAGGGGTTCATCGTGCGGTCGTTTGCCTTGTCGCGGCCGTGATAGTCGTGGTTGTTCTGCGACCAGACGACGCCGACATCGGCCTGCGGCTGCCGGTTGATCAGAATATCCTGGTTCGCCTCATGCCATTTGAAGATCGGCTCAGCCGTCTTGTACTGACGGCGGTCCTCATGCAGTGAGCCGATATGGTGCCACCAGGGCTGGATGCCGCCGGCAAAGCCGGAGGAGGACCAGAGGCGCACTTCGGCGGGCGGCATGCTGGCGAGGCGGAAAGCCGGCGAGCCAAGCTGGTATTGCGGAGTGCTCTCAGGAATGAGCTTGTCCCAGCCGCCCACCTCATGCAGCCGTTTGCCGGTTTCGGTATTGTCCTCGAAACCGTCGATCAGGTTGCGGCGCTGGTGGTCGAGCATGACGATCGGGCTGCGGGCAAGGATTTCCTTGAGATCGATGAAGCGGTTGCCGTTGTTCAGGATGTCGCCGCTGATCATGCCCATCCAGCAGCAGTCATTGCCGCCGACCTCAGTCGTGACCTTGTTGTTGAATTCCCAGAGATCGGTGCGGCGCTTATAGTTCCACTGGATCCAGCGGCGATAGTTCTCGTCGGCCCAGTCATGGCGGCGGGGCAGGTCTACGCCCGACCATGCGAAGAACTGCTCGGTGCAGTGCCGGCAATAGCAGATGTTCTTGCGCGGGATGCCGGCCCAGCTGTTGTCGGCAAAACCGTCTGGCATGGTGCGCTCGATGATCTCGCGCATGATGTCAGGCAGATATTCGCTGTAATAGGGCGAGTTGATGCAGGTGACGTATTTGTCCGCCTGCCGGTAGGGCTTGCCGTCGATATCGAGGCAGATCCAGTCAGGATGAGCGCGGTAGAAGTCCTCTGCGACACGGTTTGAATCCATGCGCGCGATGACCTTCAATCCTTCTTCGCGCGCAGCCTTGACGATCTCGCCATAGAGGTCGCGGTCGCCGAGCGTTACGGCCTTGTGATGCAGCGGGAACTTCGTTGGATAGTAGCTGACGATCCCGCCGGCATTGATGATGACGCCTTGGACACGGGTCCTACGCCAGTGCTCCCGCCACCACGTGTCGTCGTAACGCACCGGGTCGATCTCGACCAGATTGGTCTGTCCCCATCGCAACGCTGTGCGGTACCAAGGCTCCGATCCCATGACAATTTCCACCCTCGTTCAGTTGGTTTGCATCGCCAAACTAAATGAAAGCGTCGCCTAGTCGCCGACTTTTCCCGGAAATTCCACGATGTGGAAAACTCCGGCAAAGTGTGCGATGGCCGCTGCGGAAGATGTTCGGTTGTATTATCGTGGCTGTGCTGCTCAAACGTCGCCACAATGCCCTGAGCTATTACGCCCGCGTTGACTCCGATCTTGCTTCTTGGAATTGAAATATTCGTTTTGCGTAATGCCTGAGAAACCTTCCAAGGGAGGGGCAGCGCTGTTCCGAAATGCCGCGAGGGGAGAAAAGATTGCGAAGCCGACGGACCGATGGTCGTCCCACGATTGCCGATGTTGCGCGTCTCGCCGGGGTCGGGGCGATTACGGTGTCGCGGGCGCTGCGTGATCCGAGCCAGGTTTCTGCTAGCCTGCGCGCGAATATCGACAAGGCAGTGAGGGAACTGAACTACGTTCCCAATCTCAGCGCCCGGGCGCTCGCCTCCGTCAGGGCCGATGTCATCGGTGTCCTCGTTCCTTCGCTGACCCAGAATATTTTCTCCGACGTTCTGCGCGGCGTCTATGACGGTGTCGAAGGCACTGAGCTGCAGATCCAGATGGGCAATACCCGCTACCAGCCGGAAGAGGAGGAGCGACTGATCGCACAGATGCTGCGCCAGAAGCCGGCGGGCATGATCGTCTCCGGCACCGAACAGAGCGATCGCGCGCGCGAAATGCTGGAAGATGCACGTTGCCCGGTCATCCAGATCATGGACCTGACGGACAAGCCGATCGATACGATCATCGGCTTTTCGCATTACGAGGCGGGCCGGGCGATAACCCGTCACCTGATCGAGGCCGGCTACCGGCATATCGGTTTTCTGAGCGGCTGGCTGAATGGCCGTTCCTTCGGCCGTTATTCCGGTCTGAAGGACACGCTGACGGAAGCCGGCATCTATAATCCGAGCTATATTTCGCCGATCGACAGGAGCGACCATATTCCCGAAGGTGTGGGCTGGGAAACGCCGCGCTTTGCAACCCCCTCAACCGGCCGCAAGCTGATGGCCGATCTTCTGGACGCCAATCCGGATATGGACGCCGTCTTCTGCAACAATGACGTCATGGCGCTTGGTGCGCTGTTCGAATGCATGGAGCGCGGCATCCGCGTGCCCGAGGATTTCGGCATCGCCGGCTTCAACGATTTCGACATTATGGAAGCGGCCTATCCTTCGATCACTAGTGTGCGCAGCCCCCGCTGGGAATCCGGTTACAATGCCGTTATGGCGCTCCGTCGGCGCTTGAGCGGAGACGACAGCGGAGACCGGATTGTCGACTTGGGCTTCAAAATCAAGAAACGCGTCAGCACCGACCGCAGCGGGGAACTGCGGCGCCGGCTGGCGGGCGACTGACGCCAAGAGTGACGATCTTTCGCTTGCGGCATATGTCGCAATTTGAATAAGAGCTTTTCCAAAACGCCCATAAATCCGCCGTCGAACAAACTTGACGCCTGTATCTGGTAGCGCTACCGTCCCCTTGCGTTGCTCGTCGACCCAGAAGACGCTTCATAACAAAAACACCGGGAATTAAGCGTCAACCGGGATGCAGCGCCTCGATAAGGGAGGATCTGAGCATGGCGATTACTCGACGTAAATTCATGGAAAATTCTGCGGCTGCCGTTGTCGGCGCCGGTATTGTGGCAAGCTTCGGGCCGGCTGCGTTTGCGCAAGCTACCGATACATTGAAAATTGCTTTTGCTGCCCGCGGCCTCAGGACCATCGACCCTGCGAAGTCGATCCAGGGTGTCGACAATTGGGCGATTATCCACGTCTATGACAAGCTCGTCGACCTGCCGCTCTGGAAGTTCCCGGCAACGATAGACGAGCTCGTACCGCGCCTTGCAACGAGCTGGAGCTCAACGCCGGATTCGAAGTCCTGGACGCTGAAGCTCCGTCAGGGTGTCAAGTTCCACAAGGGCTATGGCGAGATGACGTCCGCGGACGTCAAGTTCACCTTCGACCGCATTCGCGATGCCGTCCGCGTCGGTGGCGTGCGTCCGAAATTCACCAATATCAGCGAGGTCGTGGCCGACGATCCCTACACGGTCACCTTCAAGCTGGCGCAGCCGGATCCGCTCTTCCTGCTCGGCGTTCTCAGCGACTACGACGCCTCCGTCATGAGCAAGAAGGCAGTCGAGGAGAAGGGCGAGGAGCCGATCGGCCGCGATCCGATCGGAACCGGCCCCTATGTGCTGGAAACTGTCTATCCGGATCCGTCGCAGGGCGTCATGCTGGTTGCCAATACAGAACACTGGGACGTCCAGCCGGCGACACCCAAGCTGCAATGCCTCTATATCGCCGATACGACGGCGCGTACGCTGGCGCTGCTGTCAGGCGACGTGCATCTGATTGAGGGCGTTCGTGCCCCCGGCTGGGCGGCTTCCATGTCGCAACGCGATCCGAACCTGATCTTCGACGTCGTCAGCCCCGGCAGCTTCTTCACCATGCAGGTCAACGTGACGAAGAAGCCGTTCGACGATGTGCGTGTGCGTCAGGCGCTCTTCTATGCGATCGACCGCGACGAGATTACCACAGCGATCGCGCCGATCAGCAAGCGCACTTACGGGCTCAATCCACCCTCCTATCCCGGTGGCTTCACGGCGGAAAACATCCCGGCCGATGTTGCCTACAAGTATGATCCTGAAAAAGCCAAGTCGCTGCTTGCCGAAGCCGGGTTCCCTGATGGCTTCAGCTTCAAGAACGATACGTCGCAGCGCGAGGATTTTTCGGCCATCATGCTGATGATCCAGGCGCAGCTGCGCAAGGTTGGCATCAATATGGACCTGAACATCAAGGATCATACAGCCTTCCATGCCGACCAGAACATTGGCACCAACACGCTGTCGCAGCAGTCGTCTGCGCTGCCGCCGGTGCCGACGCAGGTGATCGTCACCTATCTGTCGAAGGGCGCTGAAGTTCGCTCGGATGGCAATGGCGGGGCGAATATGAGCCATTATGGCGCTGCCGTTCCAGGCATCGACGACCTCCTGGGCAAGGCGCTTGCCGAGCCGAATCTCAACAAGCGCTTGGAGATCGTCAAGGAAATCGAGATCAAGGCCCTCAAGGATGCGGTCATTCTGCCCGTTTCCAACAACGGTTTCATGATCGTCCGTTCTGAAAAGGTCGATCTCGGCTACGATGTGGTTTCCGGCTATGTGAATTGGCCGCTGACCAAGGCCAAGATCAAGGCCTAACTTCCTTAGAACGGCGGACAAAACCCGGATCGCGTCCGCCGCTCCAAGTCTTTGTTAAAGCATCGGATTGTTCGAAAACCGCTTCATATTTTCGGTCCGATGCTCCAGTCGCGAACACGTTCCGACATCATGATCGTTCCCAGCGTCGAGCGGGGAGCGTTGCGCCCTGCGCGCTGATATTGGTCTTATTCCTGCGAGGTCAGACATGGCGCAAGCCGACACCGTATCCTTCAGCCTGCCATCCACACCGCTTTCGGACAGTGTCGCATGGGCAATCGACGAATTGCGCTGCCGCCTGAAGCGGCGGGGTGCGAAGTCCTCCGATAAGGCGTCGGGGCAGGGTATCTCGATCGTGGTGGCCGAGGTTGGATCGCCACAGGCGCCGGCGGCGATGGCGCGGAGCGAGGAGGCGTTTGCTCTCATCCGCGACGACAACACGATTACCGTGTGGGCGCATGACGAAAGGGGTATGATCTATGCTTTGACCGAGCTCGCCGATCGCGTGCGCTATAGCGATGGCGAAGACCTGTTTGCAGGCAAGTTTCCTCTTGCCGAAAAACCGTCAGCTCGCATCCGCAGCATGGCGCGGCTTTTCTGCAGCGAGGAAGAAGACAAGGTCTGGTTCCACGACAAGCAGCAATGGCGCGATTATCTGACCATGCTGGCATCGAACCGGTTCAACCGTTTCGCCCTGACGCTTGGCATGGGCTACAACTATCCCTACCACAATCCGTGGATCACCGACGTCTATTTCTATTTCCCTTATCCGTTCCTGCTGAAGCTGCCAGGTTATGACGTCGAAGTGACCGAGCTCTCCGACGAGGAGCGCGAAACCAATCTGGACATGCTGAAATTCATTGGTCGTGAGGCCGCCAAGCGCGGGCTGGAATTCCAGCTGGCGCTCTGGACGCAGCGCTACGATTTCGACGACGTGCCACGTGCCAACTACACGGTCACGGGTGTCACTGATGATAATCTCGCACCTTACTGTCGCGATGCGATCACCGAATTGCTGCGGCAAGTCCCCGAGATAACCGGCCTGACATTCCGCGTCCATGTCGAGGGCGGCATTGCGGAAGGCGAGTACGGGTTCTGGAAAGAGGCTTTCGCGGGTGTTACTGCCGCCGGCCGTCCTGTCGAGATCGACATGCATGGCAAGGGTCTCGATCACACCATGTTGCAGATCGCCCGCGAGTCCGGCATGCCCTTTGCCGCCTCGCCGAAATATCTCGCCGAACATATGGGGCCGCCCTATCACCAGTCCGCTATCCGCGACAAGGAGTACCCGCCAGAGGTAGCGCGCAGCGAGCGCGAGCAGCTCAGCGAAGGTTCCCGCAAGTTCTTGCGCTACAGCTACGGTGACCTCCTGACCAAGGACAAGGACTACAAGGTCATCTACCGCATCTGGGCGGGGACGCAGCGGGTGCTGCTCTGGGGCGATCCGGAATTTGCCGCCGGTTATGGCCGCAGCTCCATGTTTGCCGGCTCCGACGGCGTTGAATGGTGCGAGCCGCAGAGCTTCAAGGGCCGTATGGGTACCGGCATTCCCGGTGGTCGCTTCAACTACCAGAAGCACGGCCTGCCGACGCGCTACGACTGGCAGAAATATGAGTATCAATACCGCGTCTGGGGGCGACTGCTCTTTTATCCGGAAGCACCGCGGGAAAGCTGGATGCGCTATCTCGAACATGAATGCGGCGATGCCGCCGCCGACTGCGAGAAGGGGCTCTCCTGGGCAAGCCGCGTGCTGCCGCTGATCACCCTGGCACACGGCCCTTCAGCTTCCAACAATCACTACTGGCCGGAAGTCTACACCAACCTTGCACTCGTCGAAGGCTCGGGCCGTCGCGCCTATGGCTTCGACATGGAAGGGCCGGTCCGTTTCGGAAATGCACCAACCTTCGATTCATCGCTCTTTGCCAATGCGCGCGAATATGCCGAACTGCTTCTCGCCGGCAAGCCCTCGCATCGCTACACACCACTTGATGTGGCCGACTGGCTGGAGGAGATGGCGGAAGGCTGTGAGGCGGCTCTGACAAGGGCGAAGGCGACCGGAAGCTTCGGCTCCGCCGCCGTCCAGCGCATCATGATCGACATACAGATCTCGGCCGGCATTGCCCGCTTCTTCGCGGAGCGCTTCCGGGCTGCATGCTGGGCGGAGCTTTTCATCGCCACCAAGGTCACGACGCTGATCGAGCCCGTTATTGATCACGCGAAGCGCTCCGTCATGGCTTGGCAGGCGGCGGCCGATGTCTCCCGCGATATCTATCACGACGACTTGACCTACGGCCCGCAATCCTGGCTGCGCGGCTCGTGGCAATCGCGCCTGCCCGAGATGGCGGCCGAAGTTCTCGATCTGGAGTCGCTGCGCGGCGCCGGCAAGTTTGAAGCGGTGCAGCCGGACGAGCAGGTACTTGCAGCCGTCAAGGCGCTCAAGGCCCGCCAGCCGGTGATCTCCAGCACTGCGGGTATCGCAGCACCTGCAACATTCAAAGCTGGCGAGGCGCTTACGGTGCATGTCGATGAGACGGTAGACGAGGAACCGGTGCTGCACTATCGTCATGTCAATCAGGCCGAGCGCTGGAATTCGGCGAAGATGACACGGAATGGCGATGGCTTCGCCGCGACCATTCCCGGCGACTACACCGACTCCAAGTTTCACCTGCAGTTTTTCGTCAGCTCGAGGAGGGGCGGGCGAAACGTGCTGTCACCAGGTCTTGAGGGCAACCTGTCCAACGAGCCTTACTACACGGCGCTGCAGGACTGAACCGTGCATACGTACATGGGCGTCCGCCGACGGGAATGCCGGCCGCGCCGAAGGAGGAGACCGCTCTGGCGGTGACAGGGAGGAGACGGATCTGTGACCCGGTATCTCTTGCTCAGGTTGGCGGACGCTATTCCGACCATCCTGCTGGTTTTGACACTTGTCTTCATTGCCATGCGCATTCTGCCGGGCGATCCGGCAATTGCGGCGCTGGGCGACAATGCCACGGCCGAACAGCTCCAGCTCTTTCGCGAGCGGATGGGGCTGAACGCTCCTCTATGGCAGCAATATATCAACTTCGTCATCGGCACGCTCAGCCTTGATTTCGGCCGTTCCGCCATGACCGACCAGCCGGTCCTCGGACTGATCGTCTATAATCTTCCCTACACGATCGAGCTGACGATCGTTGCGATGATCATGGGCGTTGTCGTCGGTGTACCCTTTGGTGTCTGGGCAGCCACGCATCGCAACGGCCTGCCGGATTCGGCCATGCGCGGCTTTTCGCTGTTCGGCTATGCCATTCCAGATTTTTACCTCGGCGCGCTGCTGCTCATTACCTTCGCGCTCAATCTCGGCTGGTTCCCGATCAATGGTGGCGGCACCGGTTTCATTGACCGCATGCACCATGTCTTCCTACCCGCGCTTACTTTGGCACTGGTCAAGGCGGCCTTCATCGGACGCCTCACCCGCACCTCGCTGCTGGAGGTGATGGGCCGCGATTATGTGCGCACCGCTCGCGCCAAGGGCGCGCGCGAAACGCGCGTCATTTATCGCCACGGGTTGCGCAATGCACTTCTGCCGCTGACGACCGGGCTCGGCCTCAGCATGCTGGCGACGCTGTCAGGTTCCGTGGCGATCGAACTCGTCTTCAACCGCCCAGGCATCGGCAAGTTGCTGATCAGCGCCATCTCTGAGCGTGACTATGGTGTCATTCAAGGGGGCGTCGTGGTCTTTGCGATGTTCGTGGTGCTGATCAATCTGGCGATGGATCTCGTCTACATCGTCGTCGATCCAAGAATCCGGGTGAAGTGATGGCCGCAACCGAACAGGCACCCCAGGTCATTGCTGACGATCACCGGCTGGCGGATGCGTTCCGCCACATCCTCTATGGGCGAATATCCACCAGTTTTGCGCTGCTGGTGGTCGCGATCTTCATCTTCGTCGCCGCCTTTGCGCCATGGCTTGCACCCTATGATCCGCTCGCCCAGAGCATTCTGACGATCAACCAGAACCCGTCAGCCGGCCATTGGCTCGGCACTGATCAGTTTGGCCGCGATGTGCTGTCGCGGATGATCTATGGCTCGCGCAACTCGCTGATTTTCGGCTTCATATCGCCGGTTCTGGCTGCGATTTTCGGCACCCTGCTCGGCGTCACCGCCGGCTATTTCGGCGGCATCACCGACCGCCTCATCTCGCGCGTCATCGACCTGTTGCTCGCCTTTCCGGAATTGTTGCTGGCGATCATCATCGCCGCCGTGCTCGGTGGCGGCTTCTGGAATATTATCGCCGTCATAACGGTCGCCTTCATCCCCGGCTTTGCCCGTGTGGCCCGCGCCTCGACGCTGGCGGTCAAGCAGGAGCCCTATGTTGAAGCGGCGGTCGCCGTGGGTGTGCGCACGCCGACGATTATTTTACGCCACATCATTCCGAACATTGCAGCCCCCATCGTCGTGCTGATGACGCTTTGGGTCGCCTCCGCCATCCGCCTGGAGGCTTCGCTCAGCTTCCTCGGCATCGGTACGCAACCGCCCAATCCAAGCTGGGGCAATATCATCCGTGACGGTCTTAACAACCTCTTCGGTTCACCCTGGCCGATCATCGGCGCCGGTATTGCGATTACGTTCGTGGTTCTCTCCTTCAACCTGATCGGCGACGCCGTGCGCGACGTGCTCGATCCGGAGACGAGCCAATGAAGCAGCCCTTGCTGAGTGTCGAGCATTTGCGGGTGGAATTCGGAACACCGGCAAACCCGATCGTTGTCGTCGATGATGTCAGCTTCGAAATCGAAGCTGGCGGAGCGGTCGGTATCGTCGGCGAATCCGGTTCCGGCAAGTCCGTCACCTCGCTTGCAATCATGCGGCTGGTGCCGGAACTCTGTCGGATTTCCGGCGGCAAGATCAGTTTCGAGGGCAATGATTTGCTGAAACTGCCGGCAAGCGCCATGCCCGAGATCCGCGGCCGGGACATCGCAATGATCTTTCAGGAGCCGATGAGCTCGCTGAACCCGGTCATGACGATCGGCGACCAGATCGGCGAGGCGATCAAGCTGCATGAGAAGATGAGCCGCGGAGAGCGCCGCACCCGCATCATCGAACTCCTGAAGCTTGTCGGCATCCCCAATCCGGAGGGGCGTCTCGATGCCTATCCGCACCAGTTTTCGGGCGGCATGCGCCAGCGGGTGATGATCGCGATGGCAGTTGCCTGCAATCCGAAACTTTTGATCGCCGATGAGCCGACGACGGCACTTGATGTGACCATCCAGGCGCAGGTGCTCGACCTGATGGCGAAGGTGCGCAAGACGCTGAACACGGCCGTGCTGCTGATCTCGCACGATCTCGGCGTCATCGCCGAGGTCTGCGATCGTGTCATCGTCATGTATGCCGGCCACGTGGTCGAGGATGCGGATGTCCGCTCGATCTTCAGTAACCCGAGCCATCCCTATACGCGCGGCCTGCTGCAATCGATCCCAAGGCTCGATGATGAGCGCTCGCGCCTATATCAGATCCCGGGTTCCGTACCGCTCGCCGGCACGGTCAAGCAGGGCTGTCCCTTCTACACCCGCTGTCCTTTGCATATCGACAAGTGCCGCAGCGAAATGCCGCCGATGTTTGCCTTCGGTCCGAAGCACAAGGCGGCCTGCTGGGTTACAGCCGAAAACAAGGTATCCCTCCCATCGATCGAGGAGCATATGCGATGAACGCAATCCTGCAGGCCGAAGGGTTGAGCAAGGTGTTTTCCGATGGCGGCATGCTGTCCTTCAAGCAGGAGAGTAGCGGCGTGCGCGCCGTCGATGATCTGAGCTTCGAGATCCTGCGTGGCGAAACGCTGGCGCTTGTGGGAGAATCCGGCTGCGGCAAGTCCACACTCGGACGCCTGCTGTTGCGGCTGATCGAGCCGACTGATGGCCGTGTTTTCTTCGAGGGCACCGAGCTGACGGCGTTGTCGCACGAGAAGATGCGCAGCATGCGGCGCAATGTGCAGATGATCTTTCAGGATCCCTATGGATCGCTGAGCCCGCGGCGCTCCATCGCCGAAATCATCGGCGAGCCGTTGGACGCCTTCGGCCTCATCCGCTCGAAGCGCGAACGGCGCGAGAGGGTCGCCGATCTCCTGACGCAGGTCGGCCTGCCGACGAGCGCCATGGACCGTTATCCCCGACAGTTTTCCGGGGGCCAGCGGCAGCGCATCGGTATTGCCCGGGCGATCTCCCTCAATCCCGGCTTTATCGTCGCCGATGAGCCGGTCTCCGCACTCGACGTTTCCGTGCAGGCGCAGATCATCAACCTGATGCAGGACCTTCAGGAGAAGAAGGGCTTTTCCTTCCTCTTCATCGCCCATGACCTCGCCGTCGTCCGCCATATCGCTGACCGCGTGGCAGTGATGTATCTCGGCAGAATTGTGGAGATAGGTGACAAGCGGATGGTCTATTCGGCCCCGCAGCATCCCTATACGCAGGCGCTGTTGTCAGCGGCACCCGAGCCTGATCCGGACCGGAAAAGCCGCCGCATCGTGCTTGAAGGCGACGTGCCGAGCCCGTCGCGCATCCCTCACGGTTGCAGCTTTCACACTCGCTGCCCGATCGCGCAGGACATCTGTAAAGTCGAACGGCCCACTTTGAGAGAGGTAGCGAGCGGCCAGATGGCCGCCTGCCATTTCGCCGCTCCCAATCCGATCCCGCCTCGGGTACGCGAAGTTGCCGCTTAACCCTTTCGCTTTGGCCCCTTTAGCCGGCGCCAGGGTGCATGATCCGTCTTGATCGTGATCGAGGCGGAAGACGGCAGCAGCGGTTCGCGCTTGCGTCGTCCGAAGCGGCGTTTGAAGCCAAGGATGTTTTCGATGAAGCTGCGGGCATAGAGGCCAGGCCCGCTGGAATAGATGCGCCAGCCGCCGTCGACGTCGATCTCGCCCTCCTTGACCTCGTCCCAGTCGCTCATCGCCTGATAGCGGTCAGGGAAGGCGGCATCGCTGCTGCTGAAATAGGTGTTGCGCTGGCGCAGTGAGGCGTGTGGCAAGGCGTCGGTCACGGCGATCGGATTGACGAGACCGATCGTCTTCCAGAGCGCCTTTGCATCCTCAGCAATTGCCAGGGTCTCGCAATAGCGCAGATGCGCATGCACATACATGAGGCCAATCTCGCGGCCGAAGAAGGATGAGGATTCCGCGCGCCGGAACAGCGTTTCCGGGCCGCCGGCATAGGTCGCGGGCTTCTCCATCAGGCGTACGCCATCAGGGAAGAGCAGGTGCTTTTCGATCAGCTTCATGTGCGCCCGCCGCTGTTCCGGCGTGAAGAGCTTGCCGAGCATCGCCTGCGTCATCGAAATCAACGAATAGTGCAGCCCGGTACGCCGGTCGTCGGGATGCAGTAGCAGCTCGACGCCGTCATGGGTGGGATCGAAGATGCCGTAACCGGCGACCACACCATCGCGGATCAGGTGTTTGTTGAAGTCGCGCCGCATGGCGGTGGCGATCTTGCGCAGTTCCGTGGCGTCAGCAGCCTGGCCGATGCGACGCAGGATAGCGGAATAACGCACGATCTGTTCATAGAGCAGGGAAACGGTCCAGCTGCTCACCATCCAGTCGCGCAGATGCGGATCGGCCGGCTGCAGGGAATCGTTCCAGTCGCCTTCGCCGTAGCGGATCAGATGCGTGCCGGGAATGAAGCGCTCGCGCACGGTAGCGAGAAGCTTGTCGACATGGACGGTGATCGTATCGGCCGGTGCCCTGCCCATGGTCTTGTCGTCGCGCCAGACCACCTTTTCATCGAGGACGGCGAGATCGCCAGTTGCCTCGATATAGTCGCAGAGCGCCTTCAGCGGCCAGACGACGATATCACCGTGGCTGTCGCCGGAGCGGATGTTGGCATAGGGTTCCAGCATGAACCATTGCGGCCAATCGCCCTTTTCCAGGTACTGCTCGCTGAAGACAGTCTTGACCACTTCCTTGGCTTCGCGGTCATGCTCGTAGGCGAGCAGGAATTCCACCGGCCCCTGGCAGGCATCGCGCGTGCCCCAGGCAGCGCCCGTATATTGCTCCAGCCCGTGCGGGACGCTGAGATGCACGATTGCATCATGTGCCAGCCAGGGCAGGATCGCGGCATGCGCCACCGCATCGGCTTTGGGCTTGTCGAGTGTCAGGCCGCGAATGGCGTGCTGCCAGAAACGCGAAGCTGGATCGAGCATCGCCTCCTGCGTGATACCACCTGCGTAGCGATCGGCCAGACGCTCGGCCTCAGCCATGTCCGTCATCGAGCCGACGACGGCGAAGGCGAGCGATTGTGTCTCGTGGGAGCGCAGGGCAATGTAGGCGCCGTTGCGGGCCACGCCGTCTTCATAAAGAAACTCGTCGCCGCCAACCGCCTCGACGGCGCCAGGCGTGGAGCTCACCAGCCAGTAGCTGGCATCGGGAAAACGCTCGCCCCAGAGCCAATGCGGGTCTGGGCGGAAGCGGATGCGTTTGGCTTCTGCGTCGAATTCGGCATAACCGCTTGTGTCATATTCCCGCTCGCCGAGAACGAGATGGCCGAAGACCAGGAAGCGGCAGGGCTTACCCTCGACAGAGACGGCCCATTGCATGGCGGGATCTTCGCCTGACGCTGTCGCCGCGACGGTGATGGTGCGGTCGCCAAGGCGATAGATCCAGCGGCAATCGCTGAGGCCCATGTCGAAGGCTGAAGGCACGCCGAGAAGCTGCCAGCCCTGACCGATATCAGCCAGGATGCGCAGCCCGCTGGCCCGCGTCAGATTGTAGGGATCGCGGGAGACCGAAAACAGTTTGTGGAAGGACGTATTGCCGATCGTCAGCTGCGCGGCAAATATGCCCTGCATCCAGCAGGTCGATGCCAGCGTCACGTCGTCGAGCAACATGTTCTGGCCGCTGCGTACGATCGCGCCGTGACGGCGCGCGACCTGCAGTTCCTTCTCCCGCAGAACCACATGGCGATTGAGGGCGCCCTCAGGCACGAAGAAGGACAGCAGCTTTCCGTCTGCGCGCTCTTCGAGCATACGATCGGGATAGAGGCGGGTAAGCGCCTTGTCGTCCAGCGTCTCCACCGTCAGCAGCCCGGCATCCTGCACGATGCTGCGCGGCGGTACTTGCTCGGCCGGACCAGCCACCGTCTTTTCGACGGCTTTCAGATGATCGAGGCGGGAAAGATCGGCATTGTCGGAGGCTGCCTGATGATCGTTGAGGAACAAGCCGAAGAAGCTCGCAGTGACGCCTTCGGCCGAAACGGCAAGCGACTTCGACTGAAGGGCCGGGCAGGCCATTTCATGTTGCCGGCGCTGGCTTGGCAGATCCGTGCCGAAGGGACCGACGAGAAGATCGTCCTTGCCGGCGGTCGATTTGACCAGCTGGATCGCATCAGTAGCGTAAGCTGCAACACCTTCCAGGCAGCCCTGCGCGAGCCAAGGATTGCGCCCGCCGCCCTGCTTGAGGTTCTGCCGGTTCATCACCACTGGCCCGAAGGCCGGATGCTCGGCAATGTGGTGATCGACATATTGCGAGGCATAGGCTTCGCTGTTCATCAGGAAACCGCGATCGCCGAGGCCGATATCCTGAACCAGCACGAGATCGGCCGGCAGCTTTTCCGCGCCGGAATGTGCAAGCGCCACATGCCAGAACCATGTCGTCTCGGAAGGGGCAAGCACGAGGCTTACCTGATAGTTGATGTCGGCGACGTTGCCGCTCCAGGAGAAGCCCGCTTCGCTATGGCCGAACTTGCCTTTCGCCCTAGGCCCGACGATCTCGGCAACGGCAGGCTTCTTGCCGCCGATCCGCAGATAGAGCCGTCCGACACCGCCGGAAAGCGGCGATCCCTGGAGCTGATTGACCTGCACCGATCCGAGGCTGTCGGCGTAATCGATTGAGAACAAAGTGGCATTCGGCAGTGCGGATATGGAAAGGCCGGAGCCGTTGGCGATCGTCAGAAGGCCGAGGTTGTCGCGGCGGGGCATCTGCAATTTGCGATTCAGTCTCGAGGGCATGTGAGATCTCGTGTCGCCTAAAAGGGAATCGGAGAATGATGCAAAATGTTTGAGCGAAATACTACCTAATGTCACTGGTTAGATCGTGGCGCACAGATGACGAATGCACCTGAGCGAAGCGGTGAAGGGCCATCAGGGATGCTGCCGTCGACGCCCAGGAAAATCATCGCGCCTGTCAACAGGTTGCCGTCCAGCAAATGCTGAGGACGACTCCACCGAGAGCCATCGTCGCGAAAACGGGGGAGTTTGGGGGAAATTAGCTACCAGCGACACCCGCGGTTCGAACCTCTATTCGCGTTCTGACGGTGACTGCGCTCAATCCGTGCACCGAACCAAGACTGTAAAGATACACGGGAACTGGCCTGGCGACCTTTACTGGCACCGAAGACGCAGCGCGGGGGCTTTCATCCGTCTCGCTTGAGGCAACGCTAAGCTCGAGCGAGGCCCATACCGCGAGGCAACAGGCGAAAGCGATAAAACACACGATGCCTGTCTCCAGAATGAAACATATTGGCGTGCCTGCTCTTTTATCCGGGTCTTGGGGCATGATTGGTGCAGTTCCATTGAATTGCGGTAACCATTTGGTCGTCAGCATCCGGACAGCGGCCAGGTCGGCCGCTTTTCTAAGAAGCCCTGCGGAATTTCCACGGTTTCCGCCTCCAAGGCCGACGCAGCGAAAGAGCCGGGTCTTGACTGGTTGCGTATGAGGCAAACCAATCGCATTGCTGCTTCTGACAGAGGCATTTCCTTAGACCGTTACGCAGTTGTTAGAATACCCCGGATCAATGACCGCATGCATCTATACCGAGGTGTAGCGATGCCGGGACAAAGAGGTAGGTCGACCGGCGCTGTATTCAAAAACGCGCTGGAGCTGTCCTCGCACTATCCGGTGCAGATGTGTGTCGACGGGCAGGCGCCAACGTCGAAAGCTGGTAACCTGCTGGCTGCCAATTTTCCGCTCGGTTTGGCAGATGGGCAGCCGAATGAGTGGACGAAACGACCCGTTATCTCTTCGTTGGGAGGATCCGAAGGAGCTGATAGGGCTAGCTCGCGGTTTTGGCTATACACCAATTGTCGGCGCTGGCTAGACCTCCGTATAGATGCGTAGACGACAGCGAAGTCATAACTTCTTCGTATCGGAATTGATCGGAACAAAGCATCTGGATCGAGGCCGACACGCAACGTTGTCGGAACCGTTGTCACCTCTCCCGACTGCTACTAACGCGGATCAGATAGCTGTCCAATCCGTCGGTAGGAGTCTGCATGTTCAACTCTTAGCCACGGAGCCGGCAGTAACATCCATTCGGCACTGTTCGCGGCCTAACATCTCACCATCAGCGTCCAGGAAGTCGCCAAATTCCGGCTAACCCGCGAAAAATCATGCCTAAAGGTTGACGCTGTCATTCTCGCGGCGTCACCGAAGTTCAGCAGGAGACACTATATGTCGCAACTTCTCGAAGAGAACGATCAGGTTCCATCGATTTGTGTAGCAGGCGCGGGCGCTATCGGCATCACGATTGCCGCAAGATTTTCGATCGTCGGTTTCCGCGTAAGGTTGATCGCTCGAGGCGGAAGCCTGGCCTCGATAAGGGAGAACGGGATACGGCTGCTGGACAAGGAAGGGGATCACCGCTCACAAGTGGAGGTTGGCCGGGCGGCAGACTTTGGCCCGCAACATATCTTATTCCTGTGCGCAAAATCTTACGACCTGCCGGAATTGGCCGCGTCCTTGCAGCCGCTCATTACCAGTGAAACGACGATCGTCCCGGTCGTCAATGGTATCCCGTGGTGGTACTTCGACGGCGAAGGTGGGCTGTGGGACGGTCCAGTTGTTCGGTCTGTCGACCCAAAGGGCAACCTGAAGAAATTGATGCCATCGCGGCAAATCATAGGCACGACCACTGTCATAACGGCCGAGCGTTTGGGTTGGGGGACCGCGCAAACCTTCAATCCGTTGCAGATGACGATCGGGGAGCTTGATGACCGACTGTCTGCACGTGTCGGCGAATTGGCAGCGATTCTAAATACCGCAGGAATCGACGTCCGTGTCGCCACGCGCATTCGCGATGCCGTTTGGACGAAGGTCGTACGCAACCTTATCTCCAATCCGGTGACCGCAATAACGGGTGCGACGCTTCGTGAGAATTTCGGCAATCACTATCTCTCTGACGTCAGCCGACAGATGCTTCGGGAGGTCATTCCTGTCATCGAGGCCTATGGTGGCAAACTTGAGGTCGATCCCGATGCGATCATTGAATCCGGTCGAATGCTCGGAGATGTAAAGACTTCGATGCTCCAGGATTTGGAGAAAGGAAATCGGCTTGAGCTTGCCTCGATTTGCGATGCCGTCATCGAAATGGCGGAGCGGCAAGGAATAACAATGCCGGTGACGGAAGCCGTTACAGGTATCGCTCATTTCAGAAGCCAGGGCGAGCCGGCTAATGCAGCCTAGGGGACATTGCACGTAGTCCGCACATAGCTCCCGAATGTTCCGAGCTACCAACAGTGTTGCACAGCGACGCTGCTGCGGTGGCGCTACGGAACCCGCCGCGAGAGTTCACTGGAGACGTTGAGATGAAAAGCGAACACCCCCCGAGCATCACTATGCTCATCATAATACCCTTAGGCCTTTCGGCTGTCTTCTTACTGGACATCTTGGGACCGTACGACCCGGTCGTGGGCGTACTGTATCTTCCGTTGATATTGTTCTCGACCAGGGTGTTGTCCGGATTTGCAGTGGCCTATGTCGGGCTTGCTGCTGGCGTATTGACCTGTGCCAGTTTCGTGCTTGCGAACAACGAGGGCTTTGACGAAATAACCTACGACCAATGGGGAGCGATTTTGGCGGCAATCGCGGTAACGACTACATTTGCGGTTGTCTTATCCCGCCGCCGACAGGGATCACAAGCACGGTGATATGACGTGTTTGGGGTTTTCGGCGTGACCCGGTCACCCTTCATCGCCATTTTCTGTCGCAGCCCTTGTGGCAAAGCTTTGGGCTCCCGTCTCGACCCCTGGAGTCGGGGAGAGTGTGGTCCGCGTGGAAGTTGAAGCCGCAGCAAGCCGAGCTCCAGTTACGTGTATACATCCGACTTGAGACCCGATTTGCAGCGAGTTCTCCGACCCGGCCGGTCGTCAAGCCTGGGCCGCAACGGGGAGACCGGTTTCGACCGTCAGACCGCAGGCGGCAAAAACCTCCCCGAGGCCGATGAGTACGGGCCGGTCGAGGCCGATTCCGGCCATGGCCGAAGAAAGATGATCGAGCCTGCCGGTCCAGCGCCGCTCGTCGGCATTGGCAACCGAACTGACGATCACGACGGGTGTTTTTGCATCGAGGCCAGCCTTGATCAACCTGTTCTGGATCGCTCCGGCGGTGCGTCCGCCCATGTAGAAGATCGTCGTTTTTCTTGAGTCTGCGATCGCCTTCCAGTCGATCGTGTCAGGCAGGATGCCATGGCGCGAATGTCCGGTGACGAATTGAACGCTCTGCGCATGATCACGATGCGTCAGGGACACGCCGAGCCGCGAGGCCATGGCGCTGGCCGCCGTGATGCCGGGGATGACCTCGACCGGAATATTGTTCTGCCTCAGATAGGCAATCTCCTCTCCGGCGCGGCCGAAGATCATCGGGTCGCCGGATTTCAGCCGGGCAACGTTTTTGCCGGCCTTGGCGAAAGTCAGCATCATCTCGTTGATATCTTCCTGGCGGCAGCTCGTGCGCCCGCCACGTTTGCCGACGAGCAGGCGTTTTGCCTCGCGCCGCGCCAGTTCCAGAACCTCGTCCGACACCAGATCATCGAACAGGATGACATCGGCGGCCTGCAATGCCCGCACGGCCTTTAGCGTCAGATATTCCGCATCGCCCGGACCGGCGCCGACAAGCGCCACCCGCCCGACGGGGCGTGTCTGAGCGGGCCTTTCCATATCAGCAAGCATGTCGCGGGCGCTTGCTTCCGTCGGTTCGGCTCCGAAAGCGCGATCGACAAAACGCTCCCAGAAGGCGCGGCGCTCTGCGCCGTGTTTAAGACGAAGAGCAATCTCCTCGCGCAGTGACTGGGCAAGGACCGCCCAGGATTTCAGGGATGTCGGCAACAGCGTTTCGATGCGGCGGCGAATGGCCTGGGCGAGGATCGGTGCCGCTCCATCCGTCGAGATCGACACCACGACAGGCGAGCGGTTGACGATGGAGCCGAACTGGAACTGGCAGAAAGCCGGCTTGTCGATGATGTTGACGGGAACGCCGGCTCGCCGCGCCGCTTCGAAAAACGTTCGAGCCTCGGCCTCATCCTCGCAGTCCGCTATGGCAAGGGCCGCACCTGCAAAAATATCTTCGCGCCACGCCATTGGACGGTGGATGAGCGCGCCTTCAGGATGTGGCGCGCCGCGCTCGATGAGAGTGGCGCAGGCTTCGCCGAGGTGCTCCGCATGGATCTCGACCTTCGCACCGCAGGCAGCCAGCAGTTCCGCCTTCCAGGCACAGGCATCCGAGCCGCCAGCGACGATCACCCGTTGTCCGGCAAGCGACCAGAAGACCGGCAGCTTGGCAAGCGGCGCCACGCGAGCGGGCGCCCGGTCGGCAATATCATTCAGCAGCGTCTGCAACACAGGCATTGATGATCCCCCTGATTTCGGCGCGGCAAGAACCGCAATTGGTGCCGGCCTTGAGTTCGTTGCCGATCGCCTCGACGCTGCGGCAGCCGGAGCGGACGGCGGCGACGATCTGGTTGACGCCGATGCTGAAGCAGGAACAGACCGTCGCACCCGGATCCGGTCTGTCGGCGCCCGGTCGGCCGGCGATGACGGCAAAGCGGCGACGCAGATTGCTGTGATCGGCAGTCAGCTGCGACACCGCCCAGTTGCGCGCGACGGCAACCGGTTCTCTCGCAAGGAAGAGCGCGGCAAGCAGCCTCTCTCCGTCGAAGAAGGCGATCCGCCGGTCGCCGGATTGCTGGTCGGCATAACCCAAGGGCTCGATATGGTCGGCAATGCCGAAGCTTTTTCGACACCAGGCCATCCAGTCTTCGATGCCGTTATGGAACGCAAGCTCCAGCCGCCATCCGCCATCGGCTTTGGCGAGTGCCCAATAGTCCGCGTCCGCCACATCAGGCTTTGCCACGCTGACAGCGAAGCCATAGATGGCAGCGCGATAGCGGCTGACGGCAACCGCGACATTCTTCGAGGCGGGCTGACCCGAAACAGGGTCCGTTGCGGGTTTGACGACGGCGCCGATCCGTGCCTCAGCCGAATTCTGGTCGCTCCAGTGCATCGGCACGAAGACGCTGCCGCGTGCCTGCCGGTCGGTCACCAGCGCGCGGATGATCGCCTTGCCATAGCTGCTTTCGATCTGCACGAGGGCGGCGTCGGCCACGCCAAGTTCCATCGCGTCGCGCGGATGGATTTCCGCAAAAGGCTCGGCGATATGGGATGATAGTCGCGCGCTCTTTCCCGTCCGTGTCATGGTGTGCCACTGGTCGCGGATGCGGCCCGTATTCAGCGTGAAGGGATAGGTTGAATCTGTTCTGTCGGTTGCCGGCGCTTCGATAGCGACGAAACGCGCCTTGCGATCGGGATGGAAGAAACCGCCCTCGGCAAAAAACCGCGTTTCCCTTTCCTCTGCTCCGAAAGGCTGCGGCCACTGAAACGGTTTCAGCACATCATAGGCTGGTGCCTCCGTCTCGGCATAGGCGCCGATGTCGAAGTCGCGGCTGCCATCATTCTCGAAGGCGGAGAGTGCCGCGTGTTCGGCGAAGATGTCGGCCGGAGACGTGTAGTTGAAGGCGTTAAAGCCCATCCGGCGGCCGACTTCTGCCATCTGCCACCAGTCGGCGCGCGCCTCTCCCGGCAGAGCGAGAAAGGGGCGCTGCCTCGATATGCGGCGTTCCGAATTGGTGACCGTTCCGTTCTTCTCACCCCAGCCGAGCGATGGCAGCAGCACATGCGCGTACCGTGTCGTATCGGTCTCGCGCAACATGTCGGACACCACCACGAAGGGGCAGGCAGCAATCGCAGCCTCGACACGACGTGCATCCGGCAGGGAAACGACGGGATTGGTCGCCATGATCCACAATGCCTTGATGCGGCCTTCTTCGACGGCGCGGAACAGATCGATTGCCTTCAGGCCGGGCTTGGCGGCAACCTCAGGCGCATTCCAGAAGCGCTGCACCCGGTCGCGATCGTCAGCGCTTTCGATCGCCATATGGGCTGCCAGCATATTCGCGAGTCCGCCGACCTCGCGCCCGCCCATGGCATTCGGCTGTCCCGTCAGCGAAAACGGCCCCATGCCGGGGCGGCCGATGCGGCCGGTTGCCAGGTGGCAATTGATGATCGCGTTGACCTTGTCAGTGCCCGACGTGGACTGGTTGACGCCCTGGCTGTAGCAGGTGACGACCTTCTCGGTCGTCTCGAACAGGCGAAAGAATTCCCTCACCTGCATGGCCGGCAGGCCGGTGCGCTCAAGCAGGTCGTCTACCGATAGCGCAGCGGCAGCGGCGAAAGTCGCACCAAAACCTTCCGTATGGGCGCCGATATAGTTCTGGTCGATAGCAGGGCTTGCCGCGAGGTGGGCCAGAAGCCCCATGAAGAGCGCCACGTCGCCGTCGGGACGGATGGCAAGATGCAGATCGGCAATATCGCAGGTCATCGTCCGGCGCGGATCGATGACGACGATCTTCAGGCCCGGCCGGGCCGCTTTGGCGGCAGCCAGCCGCTGGTAGATGACAGGATGGCACCAGGCGAGGTTGGACCCGGTCAGTATGACGAGATCGGCAAGTTCCAGATCCTCGTAGAGACCGGGAACCGTATCCGAGCCGAAAGCGCGGCGATGGCCGGCGACCGAGGAAGACATGCAGAGGCGGGAATTGGTGTCGATATTGGCGGAGCCGATGAAGCCCTTCATCAGCTTGTTGGCGACATAATAATCCTCGGTCAGAAGCTGACCCGAGACATAAAAGGCGACGGCATCAGGGCCATGTTGGGCGATGGTCTCGGAAAATCTGTTGGCGACGAGAGCGAGAGCTTCATCCCAGCCTGCCTGTCTGCCATCGATTTCGGGATGGAGCAGCCGACCGTCGAGATCGATGGTTTCGGCAAGCGCCGAACCTTTGGAACAGAGCCGCCCGAAATTGGCCGGGTGCTCCGGGTCGCCCTTCACGGTCACGGTGCCGGCCTCGTCCACCCGGGCGATCACGCCGCAGCCGACACCGCAATAGGGGCAGGTGGTCCTGACCTCCGCTCCCATCATTCGGCCGCCATAACGAGGCTTTCGAGCGCGATATAGAGCCTGCCGCCCTCGTTCCTGAGCGGGATGGTACGCACCGCGCCGTCATCGGCGCCGAGTGCCTTGCCAGTCTCCAGGGAAATCACCCAGTTGTGTAGTGGGCAGGTGACGGCATTTCCATGCACGATACCCTCGGAAAGCGGCCCGCCCTTGTGCGGGCAGCGGTTTTCGATCGCATAGACCTCGTCCTCGCCCGTGCGGAAGACGGCGATATTCATATGCGGGGTCTTCACGCAGCGGGAGCCGCGCAAAGGAATATCGGAGATCTCGCCGATCGGGTGCCAGTTCATGGTTGATCTCCTCACTCTGCCGCCTGATTGAAGCCGATGGTCGCCATCGGCCGGAATTCGTGCTTGTCCTTGCCGGAGACGCGCTCCGACCAGGGGTCGACCTGGGCGAACTTCTGGGAAAAGACGAAGCGCTCGTAATAGGCCTTGCGCTTGTCGTGATCCTCCATGATCTGCCGGCGGATCTCATCGAGGCCGATGCGCTTGGCCCATTTGTAGATGCGCTCGAGATAGCGGCCCTGTTCGCGATACATCTGGGTCAGCGCCACGATATGTTCGAGCGCTTCGTCCTCGGTCTTCACCAGGCCGAGCACTTCCGTGCCCTTGATGTCGAGACCTGCAGCCCCGGCGAAATGGATCTCGAAGCCGGAATCCACGCAGATCACGCCGATATCCTTGCAGGTGGCCTCGGCGCAGTTTCGCGGACATCCGGACACTGCCATCTTCAATTTGGCCGGTGTCCAGGAGCCCCACATGAATTTCTCGATGCGGATGCCGAGGCCGGTGGAATCCTGCGTGCCGAAGCGGCACCAGTCGGAACCGACGCAGGTCTTCACCGTGCGCAGGCCCTTGGCATAGGCCTGGCCGGAAATGAAGCCGGCCTTGCCGAGATCGGCCCAGACGGCCGGCAGGTCTTCCTTCTCGACGCCGAGCAGGTCGATGCGCTGGCCGCCGGTCACTTTGACCATCGGGATCGCGAACTTGTCGACCACATCGGCGATGGCACGCAGCTCGCCGGAATTGGTCACTCCGCCCCAGATGCGTGGCACGACGGAATAGGTGCCGTCCTTCTGGATATTGGCATGGACGCGTTCGTTGATGAAGCGCGACTGATAGTCGTCGGCATATTCATCCGGCCAGTCACAGACGAGATAGTAGTTGAGTGCCGGGCGACATTTGGCGCAGCCGCCGGATGTCTTCCATTCCAGCTCCTGCATGATGGCAGGTATGGTCTTCAGCTTCTTCGCCTTGATCAGGCGGCGCACATCATCATGGCCGAGTTCCGTGCAAGTGCACATAGGCTGCACAGCTTTCGGATTATAGGCATCACCCAACGTCAAGGACATGAGCTGCTCGACGAGGCCGGTGCAGGAGCCACAGGAGGCCGAAGCCTTGGTATGGGCGCGCACATCATCGAGCGATGTCAGCCCCTTGGCCGCGATCGTTGAAGTGATTTTGCCCTTGCAGACGCCGTTGCAGCCGCAGATTTCCGCATCATCCGGCAAGGCTGCAACGGCCGCCATAGGGTCCAGCGGGGACCCTCCCTGATAGGCCTGGCCGAAGATCAGAGTGTCGCGCATCTCGGAGATGTCGACCGCCTTTTTCTTGAGATCGTTGAACCAGGCGCCGTCGGAGGTTTCGCCATAAAGCACCGTGCCGATAATGCGGTTGTCCTTCAGCACCAAGCGCTTGTAGACGCCCGCGGTTGCATCGCGCAGCACGATTTCCTGCCGGTCCTCACCGTCGGTGAAATCACCCAGAGAATAGAGCTCGATGCCGGTAACCTTGAGCTTGGTCGGCGTATCGGAATGCACGAAGCCCGGCTTGGTATCGCCCGCAAGATGGGAGGCTGCCACACGGGCCATCTCGTAGAGCGGTGCGACAAGGCCATAGACCATGCCGCCGACTTCGGCGCATTCGCCGAGCGAGTAGATGTCGCCATCGGAGGTCTGCATGCCGGCATCGACGACGATGCCACGATTGACGGCAAGCCCGGCTTCCTTGGCAAGATTGACGTTCGGGCGAATGCCCACCGCCATGACGACGAGCGTAGCCGGAATGATCGTGCCGTTGTCGAGCTCGACGCCTTCCACCTTGCCGTTGCCGATGATCTGCTTGGTATTGGCCTTGCAGATGACTTTGATGCCGCGTTCCTCAACGGCCTTCTGCAAGAGGTAGCCGGCGGCGGGATCAAGCTGGCGCTCCATCAGCGTCGGCATGACGTGCAATACGGTGACATCCATGCCCCGCTGAGCAAGCCCGGCGGCCGCTTCGAGCCCGAGCAAGCCGCCGCCGATGACGATCGCCTTTTGCCGCGACTGGGCGGCGAGCAGCATGGCCTGCACGTCATCGAGGTCGCGGTAGGTGATGACGCCGGGCAGATCCTTGCCGGGAACGGGAATGATGAAGGGCACAGAGCCCGTGGCGATGACGAGCTTGTCATAGCTCTCGGTCACACCATGATCCGACGTGACTGTCTTCCTGTCGCGGTCGATCGAGACGATCTTGTGGCCCTTGTAAAGGGTGATGCCGTGGTCGATGTACCAGCCATCGCCATGGATGACGATCTGCTCGTAGGTCTTTTCGCCCGAGAGGACCGGCGAGAGCATGATGCGATCGTAATTGACGCGCGGCTCGGCGTTGAAGATCGTAACCTGATAACGGCCCGGCGCCTGTTCGAAGAGGTGTTCCAGCATGCGCCCAGGCGCCATGCCGTTACCGATGATGACGAGTTTTTCGGTCATGGTTTACTCCGCGGCTTCGACGAAGCGGTGACGTTCGTAGAGGAACTTCAGCACGGCTTCGCGGCATTTGAGGTAGGTTCGGTCGGAGGCGAGCTCGATACGGTTGCGCGGTCGGGCGATGGGCACGTCGAGCACTTCGCCGATGCGGGCGGCGGGGCCGTTGGTCATCATCACGATGCGGTCGGAAAGCAGTACGGCCTCGTCGACATCATGGGTGATCATGACCATCGTATTGCCGAGGCGGGCGTGGATTTCCATCACGGCGTCCTGCAGATGCGCACGGGTCAATGCGTCGAGAGCGCCGAAGGGCTCGTCGAGGAGAAGGATCTTCGGCTCCATCGAGAGTGCCCGGGCAATGCCGACGCGCTGCTTCATGCCGCCCGATATTTCGGAGGGGCGTCTGTCTTTCGCATGAGCCATCTGCACGAGATCGAGATTGGCCATGACCCAGTCGTGGCGCTCGGCCTTGCTCTTCTTATTGCTGAAGACCTTCGAGACGGCGAGATTGACGTTTTCATAGACAGTCAGCCAGGGCAGCAGCGAATGGTTCTGGAAGACGACGGCGCGTTCGGGGCCGGGTTCATTGACCTCGCGGTTTTCGAGCAGCACGGCTCCGTTTGACACAGGCGTCAGGCCGGCGATCAGGTTGAGCAGCGTGGACTTGCCGCAGCCGGAATGGCCGATGATCGAGACGAATTCGCCCTTGTCGATGACGAGGTTGATGTCCTTCAGCACCTCGGTGCGGGCGCCCGCGCGGTCGAAATGCTTGTCGATGTGGTCGAGTTTCAGATAGGCACTCATGGTCGATCCCCTCAATTGGCCTAGGCGCCGCGCGTGACGAGTTTGCCGATGGCGGACACGAGCTTGTCGAGGGCGAAGCCGACGACGCCGATATAGGCAAGCGCCACGATGATGTCGGGCAGGCGGGACGAGTTCCACGCATCCCAGATGAAAAAGCCGATGCCGACGCCGCCGGTCAGCATTTCGGCTGCGACGATCGCCAGCCATGACAGGCCGATGCCGATGCGCAGACCGGTGAAGATGTAGGGGGCTGCCGAGGGCAGCATGATCTTGAAGAAGAACTCGAACTGGTTGAGCCGCAGCACTTCGGCGACATTGCGGTAATCCTGCGGAATGTTGCGCACGCCGACGGCGGTATTGATGATGACCGGCCAGATCGAGGTGATGAAGATCACGAAGATCGCCGAAGGATTGCTGTCCTGGAAGGCCGCGAGCGACAGCGGCAGCCAGGCAAGCGGCGGCACGGTGCGCAGCACCTGGAAGATCGGATCGAGGCCGCGCATCGCCCAGATCGACTGGCCGATAACGGCGCCGATGACGATGCCGGCTACGGCTGCAAGGCCGAAACCATAAGCAACCCGCTGCAGCGAAACCAGTACGCGCCAGCCGAGACCGATATCCTGAGATCCGTAGTTGAAGAAAGGATAAGCGATCAGATCATAGCTTTCCTGCCAGACCTGATGCGGCGACGGCAGCGAGGCGTTCGGCGAGGAACAGAGGATCTGCCAGAGGCCGAGAATGATCGCGAGAACGATCAGCGGCGGCACGATATTGCGGGCGGCAGCGACCGAAAGGAGCTGCAAATCGATCTTGCGCGCCGGCTTCTTTGCGAAATGGACGACATTGGCCGTCTTCGGCGCAACAGCCGCCTTGATGGGTTCATTCTTTGCAAGCGCTGACATGCGTTCGCTCCTTCATGGAATAAAAGGCCGGCGCGCGCCTCACGCGCCGGAGGCGGGGATTACGAAGCGGCCTTGATGGAGAGGCTGTCGAGATAGGCAGAGGGGTTCTCCGGATCGAAGACCTTGCCGTCGAAGAAGGTTTCCTTGCCGCGCGACGTCGTGGCCGGAATGTCGGCCGCCGCAACGCCGAGGTCCTTTGCGGCCTCGCGCCAGATGTCCTCGCGGTTCACCTTGTCGACCAGCGCCTTGATATCCGTATTCGCCGCGAGTTTGCCCCAGCGGATATTCTCCGCCATGAACCAGGTATCGTGGCTCTTGAAGGGGTAGGAGACGCCGCCGGCCCAGAACTTCATGTAGAGATCGGTTCCATGGGCGACGCGGCCATTGCCGTAGTTGATGTCGCCCTTCAGGCGGCCGAGCACATCCTTCGGCGGCACATTGAACCATTGCCGCTTGCCGAGGATGGTCGCCATCTCCTCCTTGTTGTCCATGCTGTCGCACCATTGCTGGGCTTCCATGATGGCCATCAGCAGGGCCTTGGCGGCATTCGGGTTCTTTTCCACCCAGTCGGCGCGCATGCCGAGGGCCTTTTCCGGATGGCCTTTCCAGAGCTCGCCGGTCGTTGCCGCGGTGAAGCCGATGCCCTGGTTGACGAGCTGTTCGTTCCAAGGCTCGCCGACACAGAAGACATCCATGTTGCCGACCTTCATGTTCGCCACCATCTGCGGCGGCGGCACCACGATGGTGGAGACGTCCTTGTCCGGATCGATGCCGCCGGCGGCGAGCCAGTAGCGGATCCACAGGTCATGCGTACCGCCGGGGAAGGTCATGGCGGCTTTCACTTCCTTCCCCTCGGCCTTCTTCTTCTCGAAAGCGGCTTTCAGCTTGGAGGAGTCGAGCTCGACACCGGTATCGGCATATTCCTTGGCGACCGAGATGCCCTGGCTGTCGTAGTTCAGACGTGCCAGCAGTGCCATCGGCACCGGCTGGTTGTTCTGGGTCACCTTGCCGGTGTGCATGAGATAGGGCAGCGGCGAGAGGATATGCGCGCCATCGATGCCATTGGCCGCACCGCCGAGAACCAAATTGTCACGCGTTGCACCCCAGGAGGCCTGCTTCGCCACATCGACTTCAGGAAGGCCGTGCTTTTCGAACAGACCCTTTTCCTTGGCGACGATGAGAGGCGCCGCATCCGTCAGGGCGATGAAGCCAAGCTTGACGCCGGTCACCTCAGGTGTGGCCGCAGCAGCGAAAGCGCCTGAAGGAAATGCCGTGCGAACGGCGCTCACGAGGGCGGCGGCGGCGGTGGTCTTCAGCATGCTGCGACGGCTGATCGCGGTCGTGAAAATCTTGGTCATGCGCGGGCTCCTCTGGGTGGCTGCCGGATTTTTCGGAATAAAAAAACGCCGCTCGGAGATTGCGTCCTCGGGAAGGGAGAAGTCCCGGACAGCAAAAACCTTGCGACGTCGATGTCTGTTGTAAGCGCTTATTCCGCGCTCATCCTGCACCTGGTCGCCGTTGACCGGTGCGGTTCTAGCCTTGCAAGCGGCGTGCCAATTTGTTTTTGTTGTTGCAAACTATTGAAATAAAAGGAAATTTCTTCTGTTTGCGCCAGTTGCTGTTTTTCAAAGCACGAAATCGCTCTGCAAAACTTTTGTGCGATTGCTCAGTCGCGGGTCGAAAATGCTGCAAGTGATTTATGCAATGCAGCAACCTTTTCAGGTTTCATCAGGATGCGGAATGAAGGGCAGGGCGCTCTTCACCGCAAAACCTGCAATATAGTCAGGCAGTTTCGATGGATCGAAAACATGGCCGTCCATAAAGCGGTCGGTTTCGTCGGCGCCTTCGATGCGCACGTCAGCATCGATAGGTGCGCTGCCCTCGCCTAGGGCCGTGCGATAAAGGTCCGGGCGATAGGCGGAAGCGGCTGCGCGTGCGGGGTTGAGTCCGAGTTCGGCCTGGCCCCAGCGGATCATCTGGCTGTAGATCCAGAGCGCCTGGCTCGTGCGCGGATAATTGGCAAAGCCCGAATGGAACATGAAGTAATTGTCGATGATGCGCCGGTTCCCCTTTGCATCGAGGCTGAACTCGCCGGCCAGCACATGACGGATGATGTGGACAGGTGCTGCGATGTAGCGGGCATCCGCCAGGGCCTCGGCAAGCGCATCGNNGCCCATTCCGGGCGCATGCCGACCACCTTTTCCGGTGCGGATGGCCAGATATCCTGTTTGGTAGCGACGATACGCCCGACACCGCGCTCGGACGCCACCATGTTCCAGGGCGCGCCGACGCAAAAGCCGTCGATCGCGCCGGCGGCCAATGCATCCGAGGTCAGCGGCGGCGGCACGACGACGAGTTTGACGTCCTTGTCCGGATCGATGCCGCCGGCGGCGAGCCAGTAGCGGAATTCGTAATTATGCGAGGAAAAAGGATAGGTGACGCCGAAGGTTGGCAGCGACTCGCCATTTGCCTTCATTTCCGCCAGGACCTTTGAGAGCGCCTTGGCGTTTTCGAGTGCGCTGGCGGTTTCGGAAAGCCCAGTCGCATTCCGCATCCTATCGAACAGGCGGATCGAGAGCGTGATCGCATTGCCGCCGCGCCCGAGAGAGAAGGGCGTAATCGTCGGCGACGGATTGGAGCCGAGGCCGAGCATGGAGGCAACGGGCATCGGTGAGAGCATGTGGGCGATATCGAATTGCCGGAAAGCGAGGCGGTCGCGAACGTTCGCCCAGGAGACGTCCTTGACGAGATCGAGCGTCAGGCCCTCCCGCTCAGCAAAGCCGAATTCCGCTGCGGCGATGAGCACGGAAGCATCGACGAGCGGAATGAAGCCGGCCCTCAGCGTTCTGGAGCCTTCGCCGTTGGCGCGGGCGGGCGCGGGCAGGCCGGCATCGGGATCGAGGCTTTTCGTCATCATGTTCACTCCGGCTTCCTCCGGACAGTCGCAACCAGACCGGCCATCACATTAAAAGTCCTGCCGCGGTCACGACGCTCTGGGCGATGTCGGACATTTTCTTCTTCTCGTTCATTGCCGTCTGACGAAGCAATGCAAACGCTTCCTCCTCCGACAGGCCGCGCATCTTCATCAATATGCCCTTGGCGCGTTCGACGACCTTGCGCTCCTCCAGGGCCGACTTGGCATCGGCAAGTTCGCGCTGCAACCGGCTAAAGGCATTGAAACGGCTGACCGCCATGTCAAGAATGGGTTTGACGCGCTCCTTCTTCAACCCGTCGACAATGTAAGCTGATACGCCGGCATCCACCGCGGCCTCGATGGAGGCCGTGTCGGAGCGGTCGACGAACATGGCAATCGGCCTGCCGACTGTACGGGTCAACTGGAACAGATGCTCCATCATGTCGCGATTGGGGTTCTCGATATCGATGATGATGACGTCTGGCCGCAGCGTATCGATGATGCGCGCCACGCCTTGGACCTCATGGATGACCGTCACACGCGCATGCCCCGCCTCTCGCAGCCCCTCTTCGATGATGGAGGCGCGAATGGTGTTTTCATCGATCACAAGGATGGTCAGATCGAGCCGGCTCATGCATCATTTATGACGCAATGCAGCAAAGCGGACAAGCTAAAAAGGCAATTTATTAGGCATTTGGTAAAAATGATGAAATAATGAGCCATTTGCTTGGTATATGTGCAGTGCCTCTTCTGCGTTGGGAGTTTCGAAAAAAGATTGCGACATCCATGCCGTTGTCGGCGGCTGCGCTACCTATGCCTCAGTATAATGCACCGCCCGGACACTCGCTGTTATCGTCGGGCCATCTTGAAGACGGAGAGCGAAGATGAGCGACAAGCGTCCGGAAGGCGTTGAGGCATACAGTCACCCCGCAGGCGGATGGGATGCGCTGAAGGCGGTGGCGAAAACGCTTAAGCATCAGCAGATCGTTGCGCAGGGAAGTACGACCCTGCTCAAGGCAAACCAGCCCGAAGGCTTCGACTGTCCCGGCTGTGCCTGGCCCGATCCCAAACACACGTCTTCCTTCGAGTTCTGCGAAAACGGCGCAAAGGCAATCACCTGGGAATCGACCGCCCGCCGTGTCGCGCCGCAATTCTTTGCCGAACACACGGTCTCTGAGCTTTGGGGATGGATCGATCACAAGCTCGAAGACCAGGGCCGGCTGACGCATCCGCTGAAATACAATAGCGCCACGGATAAATATGAAGCGATCGATTGGGATGATGCCTTCAGCCTGATCGGTGCTGAACTCAACAAGCTCGCAAGTCCGGACGAAGCCGAGTTCTACACGTCCGGGCGCGCGTCCAACGAGGCGGCTTTCCTTTATCAGCTTTTCGTGCGGGCCTATGGCACGAACAATTTTCCCGATTGCTCGAACATGTGCCATGAGGCGACGAGTGTCGGCCTGCCGCTGTCGCTCGGTGTCGGCAAGGGTACGGTGACGCTCGAGGATTTCGATCATGCCGATGCAATTTTCAGCTTCGGCCACAATCCCGGAACCAATCATCCCCGTATGATGACGACCTTGCATGAGGCGTCCCGTCGCGGTGTTCCCATCATCGTCTTCAACCCGCTGAAGGAGCGGGCGCTAGAGCGTTTCGCCGCGCCGCAAAACCCGGTGGAAATGGTGACCCTATCCTCGACACGCATTGCATCGGCCTACCATCAGCTTCGCACAGGCGGCGACCTCGCTGCCCTCAAAGGGCTGATGAAGCTGATCTTCGAGCGCGACGAGGCCGATCTCGCAGCCGGCGGCGAAGGCGTTCTCGATCGGGCCTTCATTACCGAACACACTGTCGGCATCGATGCCCTGAAGGAGGATCTCGCCAATGCCGGCTGGGCCGATATCCTCAGCGTGTCCGGCCTTACCATGGAGGCGCTGAACAGCGCTGTCGATGTCTATCTCAATGCCCGCAATGTTATTCTCTGCTACGGCATGGGGATCACGCAACATGCCAATGGAACGGCGAATGTCCAGCAGCTTGCCAATTTCCTGATGCTGCGCGGCAATATCGGCCGCCGGGGCGCGGGGCTCTGCCCGCTGCGTGGCCACTCCAACGTGCAGGGGGACAGGACTGTCGGCATTACCGAAATCCCGAACAAGGCGCTGCTCGACGGTATGGAACGCGCCTTCGGTTTTCGGCCTTCTGCAGAGAAGGGCCATGATGCGGTCGAGTCCATTGAGGCAATTGCGGCCGGCAAGTCCAAGGCGCTGATCTGCCTCGGCGGCAATCTGGCTGTCGCCATGTCCGATCCTGACGTCACCTTCGAAGCGATGCGCAAGCTCGATCTTGCCGTCCATATCGCCACTAAGCTCAACCGCTCGCATCTCCTGACGGCAAAGACCTCGATCATCCTTCCCTGCCTCGGGAGGACCGACCTCGACACGCAGGCATCAGGCCCGCAGTCCGTAACGGTGGAAGATTCCATGTCGATGGTGCATGCCTCGCGCGGCTTCCTCAAGCCGCCGAGCGAGTTTCTGAAATCCGAACCCGCCATAATCGCCGGCATTGCGATGGCCACACTCGGTACAAAATACGGCATCGACTGGAACGGGCTGATCGCCAATTACGATCGAATCCGCGAAAAGATCGAAGTGGTCTTTTCGGATTTTCACGAGTTCAACAGTCGCGTCCGGGTCCGCGGCGGCTTCCGGCTCGATGTTCCGGCTTCCTATCGCGTCTGGAAGACGGCGAGCGGAAAGGCGAATTTCCTTATTGCCCCCGGTCTCGACGAAGATCCCCGCCTGAAGGACCCGACGACACTGGTGCTGACGACGCTGCGCAGCCACGACCAATACAACACGACCGTCTATGGCCTCGACGATCGCTATCGTGGTATCTTCGGCCGTCGTGACGTCATCTTCATGAGCAGTCAGGATCTTGCCGAACGAGGCCTGCGTGACGGAGACCGGATCGATATCCGTTCAACCACCGGAGACGGCGGCGGGAAAACCGTCATCGGTTTCACGGCTGTCGAGTATAATATCCCCGTCGGTTCGGTGGCCGGCTATTATCCGGAAATGAATGCGGTGATTGCCCTTGATCACTATGACCGCAAGTCGGGCACGCCGAGCTACAAGGGTGTTCCGGTCACGATCGCCAAGAGCGAGGCCCAGGCTGCTGCCTGATGGTCACGCCCGTGCTTTCGCGGGCGATGACCTCGAAGCCAAGGTCGATCTGGCTCGGCGGCTGGCGGCTCGTCGAATTGAGGGCCGCCAGTACCTTTTCGGCGGCAAGCTTGCCCGTCTCGAAACGCCTCGTCACGATCGATGAGAGGGATGGTGACGCACAGGCAGAAAATTCCAGATCATGAAAACCGATGATGGCGATATCGTCAGGCACGCGGATGCCGCGCTTGCGGCACTCCTGCATGGCGCCGAGCGCCACATTGTCGTCGGTGCAGAAGATCGCTTCCGGGCGGTCGCCACGTTCATGCATGAGGGCCAGGAGATCGGAGCCGAGCGCAACCGAGCTGTGCCGCGGCCGCTGGGTGACGATCTCAAGGTTCTCCAAGCCCGCTTCCTGCATTGCCAGGCGATAGCCGTCGAAGCGGGACTGGGAACGATGGTCGAGATTGCCTGCCAGAAAGGCAATACGCTTGAAGCCACGGTCGATGAGATGCTGCGTTGCTGCCTGCCCGGCGCGATCTTGCAGCATGCCAATATTGAGGTCGATCGGATCGGGCGATAACTCGAATGTCTCGACAACGGGCAAATGCGCCCGCATCAGAAGCTGATGGGCAAGCGGCGTATGATGAATGCCGGCGATGATGATCGCTTCGACCCGTTGGCCGAGCAGTACCTTGATGGCATTTTCCTCTTCCTGTTCGGAATACCGGCTATTGACGACGATGACCTGAAAGCCCGCCCCGACTAGCACGTCGTGCAGAGCGAAGAGATATTCGGCAAAGATGACGTTATAGAGGGTCGGCACGATGACGCCGATTGCATGCGTGCGCGACGAGGCAAGCCGGCTGGCCGCAATATTCGGCACATAGCCGAGTTCCTGGACGGCGGCATTGACACGCAGCCGCAGCGCCTCCGAGACCGCATCGGGTTTGCGAAGTACGCGTGAAACTGTGATCGGGCTGACGCCGGCCAGAGTTGCCACGTCATCCAAAGTTATTCTTCGCATTGTCATCTCGCTTTATACAGAAAACTCATGCCGATCTGTAATGTATCTCGCAACTGCGAAATATTTCCTATCGATGATTACAGTTGACAGCGCTAGCAAATCCGATTTGACAGCGCTGTCAACTATGTTAGGCTCAAATTGCACCGGAAAAGGATGGGATGGAGCCTTCCGGGATCAGCATGCCAATAAGATTTTGTGGAGGGGCGGCCTGGTCCGCCTGAGGAGGAGACATTCAATGCTTAAGGTGAAGAAAGCGAAGATGGCCCGTATCGCCGCGTTTTCCGCGTCGGCGTTTGCTCTGCTCTGCAGCACGGCCATGGCAGCGCCAAAGGTCGTGTCCGGCCCCGCCGCCGATCCGAACTGCATGGTTCCGTGGTCGGCCGAAACCCAATTCCTGCAATATCCGAAGAAGGATGGTCCTTACCGCATCGCGCTTGCCAACGGCTATATCGCCAATACCTGGCGCATCCAGATGGTGCAGACGGCAAAAGCCTACGCCGCCCAGCCGGACGTCGCCGCCAAGCTGAAAGAATTCAAGGTCGTGTCGACAGGCGAGGACGTTCCGGCCCAGATTTCGGCGATCAACAACTTCATCGATGCCGGCTATGACGCCGTCGTTGTCAACGCCCAGAACCCGACAGCCTTCGGTCCGGTCATCAAGCGCGCCAAGGAAGCCGGCGTCGTTCTTGTCGCCTTCGACAATATCCTCGACACCAAGGATGCGATCAACGTCAACGTCGACCAGAAAGGCCTTGGTGTCATCTGGGCCGATTGGCTGGTGAAGCACCTGCCGCAGGGCGGCAAGATCCTGGAAGTGCGCGGCGTAGCCGGTACCTCCGTCGATACGGATCGCCATAGCGGCATTCATGAAACACTGGACGCTTCCGGCAAGAAGTTCACCGTCACTGAAGTTGTCGGCAAGTGGGATGATGGCGTAGCGCAGAAGGCAACGGCCGATGCGATCGCCACCAATGGCCCGTTCGATGGCATCACCGCGCAGGGCGGTGACACCGGCGTCGTGCAGGCGATGATCGATGCGAAGCATCCCTTCGTGCCCTTCGGCGGTGAGACGGAAAATGGCTTCCGTAAATTCTGCGCGGCCCATGCGGGGGATGGCCTGAAATGCTCGTCGGCAGGCACCGGCCCGGCACAGGTTGCTGTTGCCATCAAGACGGCCATCTCAGCTCTTGAAGGCGAGGTCGTTCCGCAGGCCGTCAAGCTACCGACGGCCCTCGTTTCCGATCCCGATTTCAAGGAAGGGGAGGATTATTACCCCACCCAGTCCGACAACTTCTTCGTCGGCAACTCCTTCCCGACCTGCGGCATCAACTTCTCCGCACAGGAAATCATGGGGCAGACCAAGGAAAACCAGTAAGCACCACCATCCGGACCTGGCTACGGGCGCTCGCGCCCGCAGCCTCGATCTCGACAAGACCGAATGGAGGCTGGATGCATGACCCTTTCCGAACCGCTTCTGCGCCTGGAAGGCATATCGAAGCGCTATGGCGGCGCGATTGCGCTGAAGGAAGCTAATATCGCTGTTCGACCGGGCGCGATCCACGCCGTGCTCGGCGAAAACGGGGCCGGAAAATCGACCCTCATCAAGATCATGGCCGGTGTGGTGGCGCCGGATGAAGGGCGCATGCTGCTGGACGGAAATGAAGTCTCGTTCGCCTCGCCGGCCGCCGCCAATGCCGCCGGTATCGTCTGTGTGTTCCAGGAACTGTCGCTCATTCCCGATCTTTCGGTGGCCGACAACATCGTCATCAGCAATCCGCCGCTGCGTTTCGGCATGATCGACCGCAAGAGGCAGCGCCAGATTGCCGAGGAAGCACTTGCCCGCGCCGGCGCTGCCGATATCCATCCATCATCCCTGGTGAAGGATTTGCCGCTTTCTCGCCGGCAGATGGTAGAGATCGCCAAGGCGCTTGCCCGCAAACCGCGTCTGATGATCCTCGACGAGGCGACCTCGGCGCTGACCCAATCGGATGTCGAGAAGGTCTTTGATGTGCTGAAGCAACTCAGGGCCGAGGGCATGGCGCTGATCTATATTTCGCATCGCATGCATGAGATTACAGAGCTCGCCGATGACTGCACGGTCTTCAGAAACGGCCGCAGTATCGAATCCTATCCCGCCGGCACCAAGAGCGACCAGCAGGTAGTGGAGCTGATGATCGGACGCGAATATACCAACGTCTTTCCGCCCAAGCCACTGCAATCGAGGGCGGGCGCGCCGGTTTTGTCCTGCCGCGACCTCTCCTGGGGAGATCGGCTCTCCGGGATCAATTTTGATGTGCGCCCTGGCGAGATTATCGGTTTCGGCGGCCTGGACGGGCAGGGGCAGCGCGAATTGCTGCTGGCGCTGTTCGGCGTGCTGCGAGACCTCAAGGGAGAGGTGGCAGTCGATGGCAGACCGGTCAGATTGAAGAGCCCGGGCGCGGCGAAATCGGGCGAGATCTCCATGGCGCTGATCCCGGAGGACCGCAAGACCGAGGGGTTGATGCTGCCGATGACGGTGCGCGAAAACCTGTCGATCGCAGCCCTTGATCGTGTTTCGCGCAATGGCGTGATCGACCGCGCAGCCGAGCTTCGGGAGATCGACGAACTTCTGAAGCTGCTGGCGATCAAGGCCGCGACGATCGACATGCCCGTCGCCTCGCTGTCCGGCGGCAACCAGCAGAAAGTCGTGATCGCCAAATGGCTGATGAACCGGCCGCGCATCATCCTGCTCAACGATCCGACACGCGGCATCGATGTCGGCACCAAGCAGGAAATCTATGCCCTGCTGCGCAAGCTTGCCGATGCTGGTGCGGCCATCATCTTCTATTCCACCGACTATGACGAACTGGTCGGTTGCTGCGACCGCGTGCTCGTCATGTATGATGGCAGCATCATCCGCATTCTCGAGGGAGACGAGATCAACGAGCGCGAGCTGGTGAGCGCCGCCCTCAACATCGGCGCCGCTGAGGCGCAGCAAAGGATGGCCCAATGAGCAGGCAGGCGACTGGTGAATGGCGCTACCGGTACGTTCAGCAGAAGGGCACGCTCTTTGCAGCGCTCCTCTTCATTCTGATGTTCATCATCTATGTCTCGAACCATCCCGCCGGCTTCACGCCTAATGTGGTGCAGACGGCCGCCAACAAGGCGACATTGCTCGCCTTCGTGGCCATGGCGCAGTGTTTCGTGGTCATAACGGCGGGCATCGACCTTTCGGTCGGCATGATCCTGATCCTGTGCAACTGTCTCGCCTCGTGGCTTGTCGTCGGCACGCCGCTGCAGACGGGGCTGGGTGTCGTGGCCGTACTTTTGACCGGTCTCGCCTGCGGCCTTCTCAATGGGCTCGTCATCATCTTCGGGCGGTTGCAGCCGATCGTCACCACGATCGCGACCAGTGCGATCTTTTACGGGCTGGCACTGCTGTTGCGGCCCACACCCGGCGGCTCGGTCAATGAAGATCTCGCCGATGCTTTTACCTCGAAACTTTTCGGCGTCATCCCGGCAAGCCTTGTCATACTCGCGCTTGTCGTCCTAGTGATCTGGGTGCCTTTCAGCCGTTCGGTGCTCGGCCGCACCGCCTATGCGGTCGGCTCGGCAGAAAATGCCGCCTATATGTCTGCCATGCCGGTGAAGCGGGCAAAGCTTGCTGCCTATGCACTGGCTGGTCTGCTGTCAGCGATTGGCGGGCTTTATCTGACCTTCTTTTCCTATACGGGTGAGGCTGCCTTTGCGAGCGGCAACGCCTATACGCTCTATTCGATCGCAGCAGTGGTGCTCGGCGGTGTTTCACTTGCGGGTGGTAAGGGAAGCGCTGTCGGCGCCGTTTTCGGTGCGCTGGCCTTCCGCACCATCGGCGACCTGTTGTTCGTCTTCGATCTCGATCCGCTCTGGCAGCCGCTCTTCCAGGGCGTGGTGCTGATGCTGGCAGTCAGCATCGGCTGCATCGGCCTGTCGCGCGTTCGCAATCGTCTGGAGTGGTTCCAATGAGCGAGGATGCTTCCACCATGCGGCAAATTCCTGTGCCCGCCCGGCTGCGCGGCGTCGATCCGGCTGTGGCGATCGCCTTCGGCTGCATCATCCTGCTGCTTCTCGGCGGTTCGCTCTATTCCTCCAATTTCCTGTCGCCGGATTACCTGCTGCAGCAGTTGAAGGTGGCTTCCTTCCTCGGCGTCATCGCAACCGGCATGATGGCGGTCATCCTGCTTGGACAAATCGACCTGTCTGTGCCCTGGGTGGTGACGACAGGGGCGATGATGGCCTGTGCCGCCACTGCTTACGGAACGACGGGTGCGGTCCTCGCAATCCCCTTCGGTATTCTCTGCGGTGCCGCGATCGGCCTCGTCAACGGCATCGCAGTCGCCTATCTGCGCATTCCCTCGATGATCATCACGCTTGCGACCAATGCCGTCGCGCAAGGGTTAATGGTCGTTTACACAGGCGGTTTTTCACCACAGGATTCGGCCTCTGCCGCCATGCGCTTTCTGGCAACCGGCTATGCCATACCCGGGCTTCCGAATGGTGTTCTGGTGTGGTTGGCCGTCGGCCTGCTCGCCGTCTTCCTGCTGACGCGCACCACCTTCGGCCGGGCGCTCTATGCGATCGGTAATCGTGAGCGCGCCGCGTACATGTCCGGCATCAACACCCGTAGGATCACCCTGCTGGCCTTCATCATGTCAGGCGGGCTCAGCGCGCTCGGTGGCGTGCTTCTCGCCGGCTACGCCTCGAAGGCATCTCAATCCATGGGCGACGCCTATCTCTTGCCCTCGATCGCCGCCGTGGTGCTTGGCGGCACACATGTGCTCGGTGGCAAGGGTTCCTATCTCGGAACCGTTGCCGGCGTCATCCTGATTACCCTTCTCCAGTCGATCCTCTCGGTCATGCAGATCGAGGAGGCCGGCCGCCAGCTCATCTATGGCGCGGTCATCATCGGCATGCTGCTGCTTTACGGTCGGCAGAAGGTCTCGTGACGAAACTCAGTGTTTTGCCTGGTTCTGGCCGTCGATTGCCCTGACGTTTCAACCGATAGACCATTTGGGCCGAAGCTGGGGGCGAGATAGGTATCGACGATCGCTTTGGCGAGTTCGGGGCCGGCCACGCATGCATCCACGGTGATGATGACTTGGTGGCACGCGCGGCAGAATAGGCATCGTCAGTCAGCGCCGCCGGATGCTTTTTGGCAGAAATCGACACGCCGGTGACCGTTCCTCAGAAGAGCTGGGCGCGATTATGCTCGCCGTCGATAATCTCTTTGCGCCACGTCGGCATGATGTTCCACACGCCTTCATTTCCGCCGCGCTGTCACTCATCACCCTGAAATTGCGGGATTTTTCGGCGCCGTTCCTGACTCCCGGATACCCTGACATTTACGTGATTATGCGTCGCTTGACATTTGTCGAATAGCAATCGAATATTGTCAGCATCGATATTCGGGCGGAAGTTTCCGGATGTCGAATGGCGCGCTGAAACGTGCTCGCCAGACGCATGCGTGGAGGAGACGGACGTGGAATTTCTGCTGGAAGTGGAGGGGCTCAAGAAGTCCTTTGGCGGCGTCGCAGCCCTGCGCGACGGCCGCTTCCAACTTCGCGCTGGCTCGGTCCACGCGCTGTGTGGCGGCAATGGTGCGGGCAAGTCGACCTTCCTGAAAATTCTGATGGGCATTCACAAGCGCGATGCTGGCTCGATCCACCGGCGGGGCCGGGGGGTGGATTTCTCCAGTCCGGCTGATGCGCTCGCATCCGGTATTGCAATCATCGAGCAGGAGCTGAGCCCGGTTCCGCACATGACGGTCGCCGAGAACATCTATCTTGGCCGTGAGCCGTCAGCCCGTTTCGGTGGCATCGATTTCCGCACCATGAACCGCGCGGCACAAAAGCTGCTCGATGGACTGGAATTCGATATCCGCGCAAACCAGTACATGATGAGCCTCTCGGTCGCGCAAATGCAGTTGGTGGAGATCGCCAAGGCGCTGAGCCACGATGCCGAAGTCATCTTCATGGACGAGCCGACATCGGCGATCGGCGAGCGTGAGGCCCAGCAGCTCTTTGCGGCGATCCGCCGCCTGCAGGCCCAGGGGCGCGGTATCGTCTACGTCTCGCACCGCCTGTCGGAAATCTTCCAGATCGCTGATTCCTACACGGTCTTCCGCGACGGTTCCTTCGTCGGTGCCGGCGCCTTGTCGGAGATCGACCGGCCGAGCCTGATCCGCATGATCGTCGGACGGGAATTGTCAGAAGAATACGTCAAGACCAATACGCCGACACCTCAGATCGGTCTGGAGGTCAGTGCGCTCTCCTGCCCGAACAAGATCGAGGACATTTCCTTTTCCGCCCATAAGGGCGAGATCTTCGGCATATACGGGCTTATGGGCTCCGGCCGTACGGAAATCTTCAACTGCCTCTTTGGCCTCGATAAACCATCGAAGGGACACATTGCAGTGGACGGTGCGCCGATCTCGGTCGCGAAGCCCTCGGACGCGATGGCTCATGGACTGGCGCTGGTAACCGAGGATCGAAAGCAGACGGGGCTCAATCTCTCCGATTCCGTTCGCGCCAATATCTGCATGGCAAGCTTGCCGGAGTTGAGCCCCGCCTTTGCGATGGACCATGCGAAGGAAGTGGATGCCAGCAGGCGGATGCGCGAGCAGTTTCAGATCAAGGCAGCGCGCGACACCATGCCGGTATCAGGCCTTTCCGGCGGCAACCAGCAGAAGGTCGTTCTCGGCAAATGGTTCCTGCGCAACCCCAAGGTCCTGCTGCTGGATGAGCCAACACGCGGCGTCGATGTCGGCGCGAAGCGCGAAATCTACCGCATCATCTGCGACTTCGCCGAAGGCGGCGGCACGGTGGTGATGATCTCATCGGAAATCGACGAAGTTCTCGGCATGTCGGACCGCATCATGGTGATGCGCGGCGGCAAGAGCGCCGGAATATACAGCCGGGAGGAGACGAATGCCCAATCACTCGTCCACTTATCAACCTGACCAGGGTCAGGGCGTTCGTCCGGCAGCAGAGGAGCAGGCAGTGTCAGTGAGTGAGAACAAGAGTGCGGGCGGCTGGTTCAAGACCGAACAGCGGCGTTTGATCGTGCAGGAATACGGCATCTTCCTCGCCTTCCTGCTTTTGGTCGTTATCCTGTCGTTCTCGAATGAGTTCTTCCTGACCGGCGGAAATATTTCCAACGTGCTGCTGCAGACGTCCATCAACGGCGTGCTGGCGATCGGCATGACCTTCGTGATCCTGACGCGCGGCATCGACCTGTCGGTCGGCTCTGTCGTAGCACTCGCCGGCATCGTCAGCGCCAGTTTTGCCACCACTTCGGAAACGGCCGGCGTCATCGGTTCGCCCTATCCGGTCGCTATCGGCCTCTTGGTCGGTGTCCTGGTCGGTATTGTCTGCGGCTCGATCTCCGGCGCGATCGTCTCGCGCTTCTCGGTGCCTGCCTTCGTCGCCACACTCGGCATGCTCTCAGCTGCCCGTGGCATGACGTTGATCTACGGTGGCGGTCGCCCGGTTCCGGCGCTGACACCCGCCTTTCGCTGGATCGGCACCGGTGATGTATTCGGTCTTCCTGCTCCCGTCATCGTTCTTGCGGTCGTCTTTGTGGCTTCCTGGTGGGTGCTTAACCGTACGCGGTTCGGCCGCTACATCTATGCCGTCGGCGGCAACCCGCATGCGGCCAAGACTTCGGGCATCAACACCGACCGAATCCGCTTCACCGTCTATGTCATCTCCGGCGGCCTGGCAGGGCTTGCAGGCATCTTGCTCAGCGCCCGCACCGGTTCGGGCCTGCCGCAGGCTGGCGTCGCGTATGAACTGGACGCGATCGCAGCAGTCGTCATCGGTGGCACGAGCCTTTCCGGCGGTGTCGGCCGGGTGACGGGAACACTGATCGGCGCTCTCATCATCGGCGTGATGAACAATGGTCTCGATCTGATGGGTATCCAGTCCTACTACCAGCAGGTCCTGAAGGGCGCCCTCATCGTCGGCGCCGTCATGCTCGACCAGAAACGAAATTTCGGAGCCTGAGCTCAACAGCAGAAATTCGGGGCAGGCGCTTCGGTCGCCCCGTCCGACAGGCAAGCCATGCTGGCAGCCTAAACCCAAGGTGGAGGAGCATGAAATGAAAAAGCTTCTGATTGCGCTTGCTTCGGCAACGGCACTGCTGGCTACGTCGGCCGCAGCCCAGGAGAAGATCAAGATTGGCGCAGCGCCCTACGGCCTGAATGCAGAATTCATGCAGATCTGGACTGCGGCCCTGCAGGACCACCCCGCCGTCAAGAGCGGCGAGGTCGAACTGACGGTTTTCGATGGCCGCTATGACGCATTGGTTCAGCAGGACCAGTTCAAGACGATGATCACGCAGAAGTACAACGCCATCATCTTCGCTCCGATCGACGTTGATGCAGGGGCATCTGCCGTTCAGTCCGCCGTCGACGCCGGCATTCCGGTCATCGGCTCCAACACCCGCGTCAATTCCGATCAACTGACCTCCTATGTCGGTTCCGATGACACGGTTTCCGGTTATCTCGAAGCCAAGAGTGTGCTGGACAAGATCGGCTGCAAGGGCAATGTCGTGATCATCGAGGGCCCGGTCGGCCAGTCGGCGCAGATCCAACGGTTGCAGGGTAACAAGAAGGCGTTGGCCGAATGCCCTAACGTCAAGGTTCTCGAAGACCAGACTGCAAATTGGTCGCGCGCCGAAGCCCAGACGCTGATGGAGAACTGGCTGACGTCGCACCCGAACCAGATCAACGGCATTATCGGCCAGAACGATGAAATGGCGCTCGGCGCCATTGAGGCGATCAAGGCTGCCGGGCTCGACGTCAAGAGCTTCGCCATCGCCGGTATCGACGGCGTCACCGATGCGCTGCGGGCCGCCAAGGCCGGTGAGATGACCTCGATCCTTCAGGATGCCCGTGCCCAGGCGCAGGGCGCTCTGGATCTTGCGATCTTCAATGCCAAGAAGGGCGACTACAAGCCGGAATCCGATATCTGGACCACCTACAAGGATATGCCGTGGAACGACGGCAAGGATAAGACCTATAATGTCCCGTGGACCCCGGTGACGGCTGAAAACGTCGATAAACTGCTTTCCACTCGCAAGTGATCCTCCCTGGGGCGGGATGAAGATCCCGCCCCATATCCGACAGGTTGAGAAGAAAGCCATGACTGATTCAAAACAGGTTGATTTGAACTTTTCCTTGAGCGGTAAGGTCGCTCTGATCACGGGTGGGGCCTCCGGCATCGGCAGCGCCATCGCATCCGCCATGGCCGCCAAAGGCGCGATCGTCGGCGTGGTGGACATCAATGGATCGGTCGCGAAGGCCAAGGCCGACGAACTCGGCAACGGCGCGAAATCATTCGTCTGCGATGTGTCGGACCCGCAATCGGTCGAAAAGGTGGTTTCCGACGTGGTGGCCGCATTCGGTCACATTGATATTGCCGTCAACAGCGCCGGTGTCGTCATGCTCGCGCCAGCAGAGGAACTCAGCCTCGATGCGTGGGACAAGACCATCGCGATCAATCTCAAAGGCACCTTCCTGGTGTCCCAGGCCGCCGGCCGCGCCATGATCAAGGCGGGCAGGGGCGGCAAGATCATCAACATGGCCTCACAGGCAGGCACGGTCGCCATCGACCAGCATGTTGCCTATTGTGCCTCGAAGTTCGGCGTCATCGGTCTTTCCAAGACGCTGGCTGCCGAATGGGGAAAGCACGGCATCAACGTCAACACGATCTCTCCGACCGTCGTCCTGACCGATCTCGGCAGGAAGGCATGGGACGGCCCACGCGGTGAGGCGCTGAAACAGCGCATTCCATCCGGCCGTTTTGCGTTTCCAGAGGAGATTGCGGCGGCGGCGGTGTTCCTGGCTTCCAACGGTGCCGATATGATCAATGGCGCGGACCTTCTGGTCGACGGCGGCTACACCATTATCTGACGCGCGGTAGATAGGAGTTATAATGCAGAGATTTATCAATAATCCGGACGAGGTCGTCGAGGATACAGTCAAGGGTTTCGTCAAGGCCCATGCCGACATCGTCAGGCTATCGGCACAAAATCCCCGTGTCATTGCTGCTCGTCACACACCGGTCGCCGGCAAGGTGGGCGTCATCACTGGTGGCGGTTCGGGCCATGAGCCGGCCTTCATTGGTTATACCGGCCGCAACATGCTGGATGCCGTGGCCGTCGGCGAACTTTTCTCTTCGCCAACCGCAAAGAGCTTCCTCGATGCCGCGCGCGAAGCCAATGGCGGCAATGGCGTCGTGTGCCTCTATGGCAACTATGCCGGCGACAACATGAATGTGAAGATGGCAATCAAGCTGGCGGCCAAAGAAGGCATCGAGATCGTCACCGTCGTTGCCAATGACGATGTATGTTCAGCAGGCCTTGAGGAGCGCGAAAAGCGTCGCGGCGTCGCCGGCGAGATATTCATGTGGAAGTGCGGCGCGGCGAAGGCTGCAGAGGGCGCGAGCCTCGAAGAGGTTCGTGCGACCGCTCAGAAAGCGATCGACAATTGCCGTTCGATCGGCGTCGGCCTCGGCCCCTGCACGCTGCCCTCCGTCGGCCATCCGAATTTCACCATCGAGCCCGGCACGATGGAGGTCGGCATCGGCCACCATGGCGAACCCGGCGTGCGCGTCGAGCCGCTGAAATCCGCCAAGGAAGTTGCCGAGGAGATGGCGAAGATCGTTCTCGACGATCACCAGCTTCCTGCTGGAGCCGAAGTCGCAGTTATCGTGTCAGGGCTTGGCGCAACGCCGCTCAACGAGCTCTATATTCTCCACGATACGATTGAATCCGAGATCACCGGACGCGGGCTGAAGATCTATAAGGTCTATATCGGCAACTATTTCACATCGCTGGAAATGGTCGGCGCAACACTGACCGTCATGGCACTGGACGACGAGCTGAAGCGGCTGCTGAATATTGATGTTCAGTGCCCTGCGATGCTCTGAGGGGAGGCAGGCGAATGCAGCAATTTCGGAATGCCAAATCGGGCGATATCGTTCTCTCGCTTGCCGATCGGATCATCGAAAACCGCGCCTATCTGAGCGAAATTGACGGCAAGATCGGCGACGGTGACCATGGCGTCAACATGGCCAAGGGTTTCGGTATGGCGGCCGAACGCGTCAAAGGGGCAGATATGTCCTTGGCGGAAGCGCTCGACACGCTCGGCACCGTGCTGATGACAGAGATCGGCGGCTCCATGGGACCGCTCTATGGCGTCATGTTCACGCAGTTTGCCGAAACGATCGAGAAGTCTGATGCGATCGACGCCGCGACGTTTAGCACCATGCTCCACAATGGCCTCGATGGCATTCAGGCGATCGGCTCGGCCAAGGTGGGCGACAAGACGCTGCTCGACACGCTCGTGCCGGCGATCAGTGCGTTCGATACGGCGATCGGCAGCGGAAAGTCCTTTGGCGAGGCGCTTCAGGCTCTCGTCGCAGCTGCGGAGGCCGGGCGGGACNNCCGGGACAGTACACGCGATCTCGTCGCCAAGATCGGTCGCGCCAGCCGCCTTGGCGAACGTTCGCTCGGCGTGCTCGATGCGGGCGCGACATCCTGCGCGTTGATCCTGAAATCGCTGGCTGATGGCGTGGAAACGAGGCTCCAGCCCGCCTGACAAATCGGGCTTTGGTGAGAGCCCGTGATCCTCCCTTGTATCACCTTCCCGGCCGCTTCGGCGGCCGGGAACAATCGGCCGGAAGTACGTTGAAAACTGCAGCTTTTGCGCTCATCTTCGCCGTCGATTGCAGACGAGGGGAACCAGGCAGGATGACGGCTAAGACATCATCGGCACGAAAGAACACTACGGCTGATATCGCGGCTGAACCAATCCCGCTGCGCTACGGCGACGATCCCTATGTGTGGGCATGCTGGCTCTACTACGAAGATGGCATGACCCAAGGCGATATCGCCGAAACCATGGGCATTTCACGCGCCACGGTGAACAGTTACCTCGCCGATGCGCGCGCCCGCGGCATCGTCAATATTTCCATCGAACCCTCGCGCCTGAGTTCTCTCACCATCGCCCAGGAACTGAAGCGGCATTTCGGTCTGCATGACTGTCTTGTCGTACCGAGCGACGACAATGCCCGGCCGCTGATCGAACGGCTTGGCGCAGCCGGCGCGCAGGCGCTGCAGAAACTGTTGAAATCCGGGGATACAATGGCGGTCGTTTGGGGCCGCACCATCATGGCGGTTGGCGAGCAGGCCGCCATTTCGGGACTGCAGGACATGACCATCGTGCAGGCGACAGGTGGGACGAGCGCAACCTTCGCCTACACGCCGGAACTTTGTGCCGCGGCCTTTGCCGACGCGGTCGATGGCCGGCTTATCAACATTTCTGCGCCTGCCATCGTTTCCAGCGCCGAATTGCGTAACATGCTGATGCGCGAACCTTTGATCGATCAGCAGTTTGAGGCGCTTTCGCGGGCAAACAGGGTGATTTTCGGCATCGCCTCCATGCGGCCGAATTCCACTATCCACACCAGCGGCTTTTTTGAGTCGGTATCGTTGCAGGACTATCTGGCGAAGGACGCGACCGGTGTCGTTGCCGGACGCTTCATCGACGGCCACGGACGGCCCGTCGCCGGTCCGCTGGACGACCGGACCGTCGGCATTTCGCTTGACCTCCTGAAGAAGATCAACATGCGCATTGCTGTTGCCGGCGGGTTCGACAAGGTGCCGGCGATCCTCGCCGCGCTGCGCGGCGGCTATGTCAATGTGCTGATCACCGATGCAGCCACCGGCCGCGGCATCCTGAATGCTGATGGCGTCACCGAGATCGCCCAAAAGCTCTCCCAGCGTCCGCGCGCGGAAAGCGAGGTGTCGGCGCCACCGAATAGCGCTCGCACCCACATCAAGAAGTTCCTGAACAATCCTGATGATGTCGTCGAGGAAATGCTCGAGGGTGTCGTCAAAGCGCATGCGAATTACCTCCGCCCGGTCGACGGCTCCAACCGCGCTCTCGTTGCCCGCGCGGGCCCGCGGGCTGGCAAGGTTGGACTGGTCGTCGGCGGCGGCACCGGCCATGAGCCGGCGTTCCTCGGTTATGTCGGCAAAGGGCTCGCTGACGCTGTCGCGGTCGGGAATATCTTTTCCTCGCCGCCTCCGGGGCCGATCCTGCAATGCGCCAAGGCAGCGTCGGGCGGGGAGGGCGTGCTCTTCGTCTACGGCAATTACGCCGGCGACGTCATGAATTTCGAGATGGCTGCCGAAATGGCGGCAGAGGACAATATCGAAGTCCGCACCGTGGTGACGACCGACGATATCTCCTCCTCGCCTTTGGAGGATCGGGATGGACGCCGCGGTGTTGCCGGCAATTTCTTCATTTTCAAGATTGCCGGTGCGGCCTGCGATCGCGGCCTGTCGTTGAATGCTTGCGAGGCAGCAACGCGAAAAGCCAATGACCGTACGTTCACGATGGGTGTTGCGCTGGAGCCCTGTTCGTTGCCGCAGACGCGTCGCCACAATTTCGAGATCGGTCCCGACGATATGGAAATCGGCATGGGCATTCACGGCGAACCGGGCGTGATGCGCGAAAAGATGATGAGCGCCGACGGCGTGGTCGATGTCGTCATGGATCGCATATTTTCGGAGATGAAACCGGTGGCGGGGGACCGCGTCGCCGTTCTCGTCAACTCGTTCGGCGGCACGCCGCTGATGGAGCTCTATATTCTCTACCGAAGGGTGGAGCAGCGCCTGAGCGCGAAGGGGATCAAGATCGAAGCGAACTGGGTGGGGCATTATTGCACATCGCTCGATATGGTCGGCGCATCCATATCGATCCTGCATCTCGACCAGGAATTGACGGATCTGCTGCATCACCCCTGCGATACGGCGTTTCTGAGGGTCGTAAACTGAAAAGCATAAAAGCATAAAAGCATCCCAGGGGGCTGGGCTGCATGAATTGGGAGGATACGCATGTCGGCAAACGCGGCCCGCCGCCTCAGCAGGATGTTTCACCGGATATCCGTGGCGATTTCGGCTGAGAAGGATCATCTCTCCGATCTGGATGGCGCGATCGGCGATGCCGACCACGGCATTACCATGTCGCTCGGCTTCCAGGCGGTCAATGGCGAACTGGCGAAACACGATCTCGATAAAATATTGCCATCAGAGGTCTTTTCGCTTGCCGCATCCGCTTTTCTCGATGCCGTTGGCGCATCGACCGGCCCGCTCTATGCCACGGCCTTCCGCAAGGCAGCGCAGGCTCTGAAGCGGGACGAGACCCTTTCGATCGCCGCTCAGGCTGCAATTGTCGAGGCCATGACATCGGGTATCCGGGACCGCGGAAAGGGGCAGCGCGGTGATAAGACGATGCTGGATGCCTGGATCCCGGCAACAGAAGCGGCGGCGGCTGCCCGCGACAGACAGGCGAGCGTCTCGGACATGTGGAACGGCATTCTTGAAGCCGCAGACGCCGGCGCACGCTCGACCCGTTCGATGGTTGCCACGCGCGGCCGTGCCGCCCGCCTCGGCGAACGATCCCTTGGCCACATCGATCCGGGCGCGGCATCGGCCGTCGTCATCATCAAGGCGATGAAGGAAACGTTCACGGAAAATGAGCCGGCGGAGTGATCCACCGGCTCCGGTCACCGCTTTTGATCTGATTACTTGCCGGCTGCCTCGGCAGCCTTCGCGATCACATCGGCAACCTTCTCCGGTTGAGACGCGAAGACGGCGTGGCTTGCCTTGATCTCCGCCACCGTGCTGCCGGCCCGCTTTGCCATGTCGCGTTCGAGGTCGGGATTGATCGAACGGTCTTCCGTGGCGACGATCGTCCAGCTCTTTTTAGTCTTCCAGGCGGGATCCCCGACCTTGGCCGAGAAGGCCTCCTTGGAGGCGAAGACCTGCGATTTCGCTAGGAACGCGGCCTCGTCCTTCGGCAGGTCGGCGGCGAAGTCGTTCGCGAAGGCGGCCGGATCGAGATAGAGGTATTTTCCGTCCTTTGTCTCACGAATATTCATGCCGCCAGCCGGCTTGGAACTCGCCAGGCTGATGAGGCTTTCACCCTTGTCCGGCTGGAAGGCCGCGACATAGACCAGGCCCACGACATTGGGACTGTTGCCGGCTTCGGTGATCACCATGCCGCCATAGCTGTGCCCGACGAGCAGGGTCGGGCCGTCCTGCAGGTCCAGCACCCGGTTGGTGGCGGCGATATCATCGGCGAGCGAGGTGATCGGCTCCTGGACAATGGTGACGTTGAAGCCGCGGCGCTCGAGGATTTCGGTTGCCTGGCGCCAGCCGGAGCCATCGGCGAGTGCGCCGTGGACGACGACGATGTTTTTCACCTCGGCCGCCTGGGCAGCAAAAGCGATGACGCTGGTGGCGAAGGCAAAGGCGATGGTAGAAAAATACTTGCGTTTCATGGTGATTGCTCCTGTTGTTCAAGTTAAACGAGAGAAGGAATGTTCAGCCGAATGTGAAGGCGTAGGCCTGGACGCCGGGATCGAGGAAATGGATCTCGAAGTTGCGTGCTTCCACCGCGCCGGACTGGCGCACGAGCTGGTAGAGTTTGGTCGAGGTCACCGTGCCGTTTCCATCGGCATCGATATCGCTGCCGTGGTCGGCACCCGGCGCCTTGCCGTCGACCGTCACCTGGAAGCGGATCGGTTTGCCGTCAGTACTTGGGCCAAGAACGAGATGTAGATCGCGGGCGCTGAAGCGGTAGGCGATGCCGCCGCCTGCCTGATCCAGGGTCGCCTCTTCGGCACCGACAGTCCATTTGCCCGCAAGACCCCACTGGTTGAGACCCGGCTGCTTGACCGAATAGTCCTTGGTGGCATCGGCGCGCATGCTCTCATTGGACGCAAAGCCGGTGGCCTGCTTATAGCCGATATAGGTCTCGCCAGAGCCGATGTCCTTCAGGTCCGGGCTCACCTCGGCACCTTTCGCATCCGGCACGACCGGTGCGCTTGTTGCCATCTCGCTGCCGGCTTCGCGCAACAGGTCCTGGATCGCCTGCTCAGTCTGTCGGTAGTTGCCTTCGCCGAAGTGATGTTCGCGGATCTGGCCCTTGGCATCGATCAGATAATGGGCCGGCCAGTAGCTGTTATCGAAGGCGCGCCAGATCTTGTAGTCGTTGTCGATTGCAACCGGATAGCCGATGTTGAAGTCGCCAATGGCATTTTTGACATTGTCGATCTTCTTTTCGAAGGCAAATTCCGGGGCATGCACGCCGATCACGACCAGGCCCTGGTCTTTATATTTTTCAGCCCAGGCGCGGACATAGGGGATAGTGCGGATGCAGTTGATGCAGGAATAGGTCCAGAAATCGACGAGCACGACCTTGCCACGAAGCTGTTCCGTCGTCAGCGGCGGCGTGTTCAGCCATTCGACGGCTCCGTCCAGCGATGGCGCACGGCCTTCGACCGGCAGATCGCTGCGGAAAGGTTTCTTCGCATCGGCAAGACCGATCGTCTTGTCGTTGCTCGCGACTTCGGACGATCCTCCATCTGTTGGCTTCACATTCACCCTGTCGAGAACGGCCTGCTCGAAAGATGCGGTGCTGGCGTAGGAAAGCTGCGAAAGCAGGCCGGTGTCGAGACCGAGTGCGATAACGGCGACACCTGCAAGCACGGCAGCGCCGAGGCCCTGACGAATGCGCTCGCTGACGCCGAGAGACTTCTTCATGCCGGCAAAGATCTTTCCGCCGACGGAGAGGGCGATAGCCAGCGAAGTGGCGGCACCGGCGGCATAGGCGAGCAGCAGGAATGTCGTCTGCAGGTTGGCGCCCTGAAGTGCCGCACCCGTCAGCACGAGACCGAGGATCGGCCCGGCGCAGGGCGCCCAGAGCAGTCCGGTTGCAACGCCGAGAACGAGCGCGCTTGCCACAGTCGGCGCAGCACCGGTCTTGCCGGAAGCGTTCAGCAGGCGGTTGCCGAAATCGACGACCGGCTGGGTGATGAAGCTTGCGACACGCGGCGAAAGAAGACCGACGCCGAAGACGGCAAGCAAGGTCAGCGCGGCAAGGCGGCCATATTCATTGGCGTTGATCGCCCAGCTGCCGCCGACGGCGGCAAGTGTGGCCACCAACGCGAACGTGGCGGCCATGCCGATCAGCATGGGCAGCGTGCTGCGCACGAATGGCTGTCCGGCGCGGGCGAAGACGAAGGGCAGGATGGGAAGGATGCAGGGGCTGAATATGGTCAGCGCCCCTCCGAGATAGGCAATGATAAGAAGCGTCATCATCGTTTCCTTTGAAACCGGGTGATCGGGCTCTGGACGGCGATGCAGCCCGACCAGCAACGCGGCTATCTGGCCGGGGCGATGTATCTCGGATGTGTCTGGTTTCCCGGCAATATGTACCGAAGTGTAGGAAGCGCTCCGATGAGGGCTGCGCTATCTTCCATGCATCAGCGCTTCGCCCGGCCGGGATCCCGCAAGAAGAGGGATGATCGGTGAATGAGGAGGATCAGATGACAGCCAGAGCTGAGACGATAAAGCTCAAGCGGGTCTATGCGGCCAAGGCGGATGCGGATGGCGCCCGACTGCTGGTCGATCGCATCTGGCCGCGCGGTCTCAGCAAGGAGCGTGCTGCACTGACTGCCTGGCTAAAGGATGTCGCGCCAAGCACCGAGTTGCGCCACGGTTCAATCATGAGCCCTCTCGCTGGGAGGAGTTCCGCCGGCGCTACACTGCAGAGCTTGAGCATAAAGAGGAAGAGCTGAAGCCCGTGACCGATTTCATAAGGAAAGGCACCGTCACGCTGCTTTATGCCACCAGCGATGACGAGCACAACAATGTCGTGGTGCTTCGTGATTTCCTCATCCAACGGATTTTCGATTGAGAAGGCAGCCAATTGTATCAGAACGTATCTGGAAGGCCGGATGCTACATCCGCATGCAATTGAAGCGGATACCCGAAACATCGGGGATACATGCGAGCTGTTTTCTCCCTGCCATCAACTTGAAACGGAGAGAGCCAATGTCCAGCGAAATCAATCTTCAGCGTCGTCGTTTTTTCGGTGTTGCGGCCATGACCATGGCGGCGGTCGAATTCGGCCTGACCAGCGCCGCCGGTGCCCAATCACAGGTCACCGCGCCCGCCGTCACGGCAGGCTCGCACACGTCCTTTGCACCGCTGAAGCAGGTCAAGGCTGGCGTACTTAATGTTGGCTACGCTGAAGCCGGTCCCGCAAATGGCCCGGTTGTGCTCCTTCTTCATGGCTGGCCCTACGACATCTACAGCTTCGTCGATGTCGCGCCTGCGCTCGCCGATGCCGGCTATCGGGTACTGATCCCCTATCTGCGCGGCTATGGCTCAACCGAATTCCTCTCCGCAAAGACACCGCGCAACGGTCAGCAGGCTGCCATCGCCACCGATATCATCGCCTTCATGGATGCGCTTGACATCGAGCGCGCCGTGATCGGCGGTTATGACTGGGGCGGCCGCACCGCGGACATCCTGGCCGCTGTCTGGCCGGAACGCTGCAAGGGCTTGGTCTCGGTCAGCGGCTATCTGATCGGCAGTCAGGAGACGAACAAGAAGCCGCTTCCGCCGCAGGCCGAGCTGTCCTGGTGGTATCAGTTCTACTTCGCCACTGAACGCGGCCGCGAGGGGTATGAGGCCAACCGGCATGATTTCGCAAAGCTGATTTGGAAGCTTGCTTCGCCGCAGTGGAAATTTGATGACGCGACTTTCGACCGCTCCGCCAAAGCCTTCGAGAACCCCGACCATGTCGCGATCACCATCCACAACTACCGCTGGCGGCTTGGCCTCGCCAATGGCGAAAAGAAATATGACGCGTTGGAAAAGAAGCTCGCTGCCTTCCCCGTCATCACCGTACCGACCATCACCATGGAAGGCGACGCCAATGGCGCGCCGCATCCGGAGCCTTCGGCCTACGCCAAAAAGTTCACCGGCAGGTATGAGCATCGCAACATTACTGGCGGTATCGGCCATAACCTGCCGCAAGAAGCACCGCAGGCCTTTGCCCAGGCCATTCTAGATGTCGATCGCTTCTAAAGCCTGCCTCGGCTGCCGCGAACGGAATTCCCTGTTTCGCGGCAGCCAATTCAGAGTCAAAACAGTAAGCAGCGAGTCTGCATCAGAGATAACAATTCTGCTGCGCGCCAACAGATAGAGGATCCGAAAGTCCCGACATGGAGCACGTCGACCACATCCTGATCGTCGATGACGATCGTGAAATCCGCGAACTGGTTTCGAGCTATCTGAAGAAGAACGGGCTTCGGACGTCAGTCGCCGCCGATGGCCGCCAGATGCGCAGCTTTCTCGAAGGCAATACGGTCGATCTCATTGTGCTCGATGTCATGATGCCGGGCGATGACGGGCTCGTGCTCTGTCGTGAGCTGCGTGCGGGTAAGCATAAGGCAACGCCGATCCTGATGCTGACAGCCCGCAGCGACGAGATGGATCGCATCATCGGGTTGGAGATGGGCGCTGACGACTATTTGCCGAAACCTTTTGCCGCGCGCGAATTGCTGGCACGCATCAAGGCCGTCTTGCGCCGAACCCGCGCCCTGCCGCCAAACCTGCAGATTTCGGAGGCAGGGCAGTGGCTTCGCTTCGGCGACTGGCGCCTGGATACGGTCGGCCGGCATCTTCTCGACAGGCAAGGAACCGAGATTGCGCTGAGCGGCGCCGAATATCGGCTGCTGCGCGTCTTCATCGACCATCCGCAGCGGGTGCTCAACCGTGACCAACTGCTGAACCTCACGCAGGGCCGCGATGCGGAACTCTTCGACCGCTCCATCGACCTGCTGGTCAGCCGCGTTCGGCAGCGACTGGGGGATGATGCCCGCGAGCCGACCTATATCAAGACGGTGCGCAGCGAAGGTTACGTCTTTTCCGTTCCGGTGGAGATTGAAGAGGCCAGGTCATGAGCGTGGGGGCTGCTCTTCGCTCCGGGTTTTGGCCGAGCACGCTGCGGGCTCGTCTTTTCTTCATTCTGCTGGCGGGCCTGGCGATTGCCTATGGCCTGTCCTTCACAGTCCTCTTCGTTGAGCGTTCCATGTCGGCCAAGGCCGTCATGCTCGGCACGTTGGAAAGTGATGTCGCGACCTCGATCGCCGTTCTCGACCGCCTGCCGGCGGATCAGCGCAGCGACCTGCTCGATCGTCTCAGCCGCGGCAACTATCGTTTCGAACTTGGGCCGGGTCTGCCCGGTGTGCCCGACAATTCCAGCAAGGGCAGGGAAATCGGCGGCAGGATCGAAGAGGCGATCGGCGGCACCTATCCGATCCGCATGGAATCCATTCCGGGCGATATCAGCCGGCTGCAGGCACATCTGACGCTGAGTGACGGAAGTCCGCTGACGATCGACATCACGCCGCGGCCTCCGATGCCGATTGCGGCATGGTTGCCCTATGTGCTTGCTATCCAGATGGTGCTGCTGGTGCTTTGCACCTGGTTTGCCGTGCGCCAGGCAATCCGGCCGCTCGGGGCTCTTGCGGCTGCGGCCGACGCACTCGATCCCAACAAGAAAGGTCCGCCGCTTAGCGAGCGTGGCCCGAGCGAAGTTGCGCATGCGGCGCGCGCCTTTAATGCCATGCGCGAGAGAATCGCGCATTATCTCGAAGAGAGAGTGCAGATTCTGGCTGCGATCTCGCACGACCTGCAGACGCCGATCACCCGCATGCGGCTGCGCGCCGATATGACCGATGATTCCCCCGAGAAGGACAAGCTGGTGCGCGATCTCGGTGAGATCGAACGTCTCGTGCAGGATGGGATCGCTTATGCCCGCAGCGCCCATGGCAATGGCGAGAAGTTTTCCCGCATCGACCTCTCGTCCTTCATCGACAGCATCGCCTATGACTATCAGGACATGGACAAGGCCGTCAGCGTTGTCGGCCTCGTGCAGGGCATTGCATCGACAAAACCGCATGCGCTTCGTCGCATTCTCACGAACTTCGTCGACAATGCGCTGAAATTCGCAGGTGCAGCCGAAATCAGCGTTGAGCGGAAAGGCGAGGAGGCGATCGCCATCGCCGTGATGGACCGCGGCCCTGGCATTCCGGACGCCATGCTCGAAGCCGCCATGCAACCCTTCTTCCGGCTGGAACAGTCGCGTAATCGCGAGACTGGCGGCACAGGCCTTGGCCTTGCCATTGCCCAGCAATTGGCAGCCGCAATCGGCGGCTCGGTGCGGCTCTACAACCGCGAGGGCGGTGGTCTCGCGGCCGAAGTGACGATCCGCGCCAATTGAATTTTTCGCTGCATTTGTATGCGAAAATGTCCAGATAGACCGGCGCTACGCTTTGATACAGTTCGGCCGATTTTGGAAACATACGGGATACGTCAGCCCGTCAAAACCACTCCGTCACCAGATGTCGCAGGTTGCGACACGAAACCAAGGAGTGCTCTCATGACGACGATTGAAAAGGTTCTCTACACCGGCAAGACCCACACCACCGGCGGCCGCGACGGCGCCGCCCGCAGCAGCGATGCGCAGCTCGATGTAAAGCTTTCGCCTCCGGGCAGCGCCCATGCAGGCACCAATCCTGAACAGCTCTTTGCAGCCGGCTGGTCGGCCTGCTTCATCGGGGCGATGGGCCTTGCTGCCGGCAAGCGCAAGCTGAGGCTTCCCGCCGATACTGCTGTTGACGCTGAAGTTGATCTCGGCATGACCGGCGATGCCTATTTCCTGCAGGCCCGGTTGAACATCAGCCTGCCGGGTCTGGAGCCTGAAGTCGCCCGCACGCTGATAGAGGAAGCCCACCAGACCTGCCCTTATTCGAAGGCGACGCGCGGCAACATCAATGTCGAGCTCAATCTCGTCTAAACATCCCGGCGCAATTTGGGTGCAGCTGGCTGCATCCACGGAGGCTTCGATGAAAAGGATCATTATCTTCATTCTGGGAGCAGCGGTTTTTGCAGCCCCCTGTATCTATGACGTGTTCTCTGATGAGCCGTCGCCACTGCTTGGTCTGCTTGCTGCGGCCTCGGGGGCACCCGGGTCCCTGTAAGGTGATTGCAATCTGTCATCGCTGAGAGCGATGAGTAGGGCACCCGCCGTTTGGCGGGTGCCTTATTTTTTTAAGTTTTTCTACCTGTCTGGCTCCGATTGCGTCGCAAAACGATCTCAGTCTTGACATTAATACGGTCGTACGTATTGTAATGCGTATGGCAAAACATTCACATCGAAACTCAATTCTCGAAGCCGGCCGAAAGGTCATGTTCCGCAAGGGTTACATTGGCGCGGGGGTCCGCGAAATCGTCGCCGAAGCGGGCGTGCCACAGGGTTCGTTCACGAACCACTTCCGTTCCAAAGAGGAATTCACGAAGGAGGTGCTGGATCTCTACTTTCAGGATCTTCAGTGCGCCATCGAGACGGCGCTGGGGGATGCGGGGCTGAGGCCACGCCAGCGCATCGAGAAATATCTCGATATCATCACCGGCCGTCTGGCTGCCGATGGTTTCAGCCGCGGCTGCCTCATCGGCGATCTCAGCCTAGAGGCGGCCCCGCAGAGCGAGACGCTGCGCACGCGGCTCTCGGAAATTTTTGGCGAATGGAGCGCGCCATTTACGGCTTGCATTGCCGAAGGACAGGCCTCCGGGGAGATCGATGATGCGATCAGCCCGGAAGATCTGGCCGAATTCCTCCTTGCTTCATGGGAAGGCGCGATCCTGCGCATGAAAGTATCGCGGGATGCCCAGCCCTTGGAGCGGTTCAAGAAGATCGTTTTTGCCACCGTGTTCAAGGATCACAGCCATGAGACATGATATCAGTCTGCCGCGCGTGCCGGTGCTCGATTCCGAAATGGCATATCGCGAGGCCGGCAGAACGGACGGCCCTGTCGCCCTCCTTCTGCATGGCAATCCCACTTCGTCCTATATCTGGCGCAACATCATTCCGCATGTCGCAGATGCCGCCCATTGTATCGCTCCGGACCTGATCGGCTTCGGCCAATCCGGCAAGCCGGACATCGCATACCGCTTCGAAGACCATGTGCGCTACCTCGACGCCTTCATAGCGAAGATGGGCATCAAGTCTGCCTATCTCGTCGCCCAGGATTGGGGAAGCGGGCTGGCGCTCCATCTCGCCGCCCGCCGTCCCGACTTCGTCCGGGGTTTGGCCTTCATGGAGTTCATCAGGCCGATCCCAACCTGGGACGAATTTTTGCAGAACAGCGCCGAGCGTGAGATATTTCGCAAATTCCGGACGCCGGGAGAGGGGGAGGCCCTTGTCCTCCAGGACAATATCTTCGTTGAAGGCGTACTGCCGGGGGCGACGCACCGTCAATTCAGCGAGGAGGAGATGGCCGTCTATCGAGCGCCGTTCCCGACACCGGCCTCGCGCCTGCCGACCTGGCGATTCCCAAATGAGCTGCCGATCGCCGGCGAGCCGGCAGATGTCTATGCGACCATGGAAAAGGCGCACGAGGCTCTGGCGGTATCGAACTATCCGAAGCTTCTCTTTGCCGGCGATCCCGGCGCCCTCATTCCGACCGCCCTTGCCGAGGATTTTGCAAAACGTCTGCGTAATTGCCGGCTGATCAAGCTGGGCAAAGGCCTGCACTATCTGCAGGAAGATCATCCTGAAATCATCGGCGAGACGGTCGCCGGGTTCATCGCCGAGATCGAGGCGCAGAGCCTGGTCGCATAGGCAGCGGAGCGATTGCCGCCACTGGAGAACGAAGGCGAGCCTCGACTTCGTTCTCTTCTCTATCCGGCTACCGCAGATGCTAATGTATTCTTTTTGCGGGGCGAACTGTGCGTTGTTCGATCCGCCCTGCGATGGAGAAAATCAGCACATCGACATCGGCATCGATTGTCGAGCCATCCAATAGCCGGACGACGTCGTCTATCCCCGACACCGGATGGCCGGCGATTGCGAGCAGATAATCACCCTCGCGAAGGCCGGCCCTGGCGGCAGGACCATCGTCTTCGACGCGGCGCAGGCGGACTGTTGTCCGTTGGGGAACGCCGGCCTCAAGCGCAATACGCCGATGCAGATCGACCGTATCGGCTGCGATGCCGATATATCCGCGGCGGACCTCGCCGAAGCGCAGGATTTCAGACACGACATGCTTGGCGGTATTCGATGCGACCGCAAAGGCAATACTCTGCGCGCCCTGGATGACCGCGGTGTTGACGCCAATGACCTCACCTGACGAAGAGACCAGCGGACCGCCTGAATTGCCGGGGTTAAGCGCCGCGTCGGTCTGGATGATATCTTCCATCAGGCGACCGCTCGCGGCGCGCATCGAGCGTCCGAGAGCGGAAACGACGCCGGCTGTGACAGTCCATTCGAAGCCAAGCGGATTGCCGATGGCAACAGCGATATGCCCGCGCTTCAGCTTCTTCGAGTCGGCAAGCTGCGCCCAGGCGCCGGACCAGTCGTTGGCCCGGATCAGCGCAAGGTCGGTGTCTTCATCCCGGCCGAGCACCCGGCCTTCTACGACTGCACCATCAGGCGTCTTGATGGTGACGGCCTTTGCATCACCGACGACGTGATTGTTGGTGACGATGAGACCGTCGGGCGAGACGGCGAAGCCGGAACCATGCCCCGCCCGTCCGCCGATGCGCTCGATGCGGCTGACTGCCGGGCCGACCATATCGACGGTATTTGACACCGTTTCGGAATAGGCATCCAGCAGCCCGGCGTCTGACGACGGCTGAATGTCACGATCAATGAATCCCATGAAATCTCCTCCGACGCGTCAGGCGTCGACGTTGAGGACCGGCAGCGACTGCTGGAGGCAAAGGGCTGTCGTTCGACAGGTGAACAATGGAAATATCAGGTGAGGCTTGCAGCGCTGTCTTTCAAGAGCCGTGATTTCCGGAGGCGGCGAGGTACGAAGCCGCCACCTTGCAGGCAGCCAGTGCTGCGGCGCCGGCATCAAGACCTCCGATGATGGCATCGATGTAACCACCAGCGAAATAATCCCCCGCTCCAGTCGTATCGCGCACCGGGGCTGCTGGCGGTAACTCGACGATGATCGAATCTTGCCGGCTGACGATCTCGATGGGTTGCATACCGCTCGTCAGCACGAGGGTTTCAAGCCGTGGCGCGGCGATTTCAGCAGCTGCCTGCCAGGCGGTTTGCGCCGCTCCTTTCACGTCCGAGCGCGAAGCGATCAGAACATTGGCCGGCCGGCGTTCAGCCGAGAGCGGATATTGCGAAACCACCTGGTCGAAATCATCCACTTGCCGCAGGGCGGCCTGGCTCATCGTCCGTGCATTGAGGTAGACGAGCGAAGCATCGATCGGCGGCAGGGCTTCGATACCAGGCCTGCGGCGGCCAGCAGGCGCGATGATGGTGCGTTCGCCGCTGGGGTCGACAAGGATGTCGAAGGCTGCAGTCTTTCCGGGCACGAGGCCAACGAAATCGGTGTTGAAGCCACGTTTGCCGAGATCCTTCAGATAGGCGCGCCCTCGATCATCGTCGTGAAGACTGGTGACGAGTATCACCTTATGGCCGCGATCGAGCAGGACCAGGCCGGTATTGAAGCCGCCGCCGCCATAGCGCTCCTCAATCGATTGGCAGGCGAGCCTCCCGCCGGGCACCAGCGGTCGGTCGAGCCGCCAGATTCGGTCGACATTGGCATTGCCGACCACCATTATCCTTGCCATTCCGTCTCCCTTGCCGCGCTCTTCCGCCGCTTAGCGTGCGCTGTCATTCTTACCGATGATCTTACCGCGCAGCCAGGCGGAGGAAAGATCGATAACATAAACGACGGCGACGATCAGGAAGATGATCGTCCAGGCTTCCGGCCAGCGATAGGCGGCAATGCGGTCCGCAAGCAGAAACCCGATTCCGCCGGCGCCGACAATGCCGAGAATGGCGCCTGAGCGGGTGTTGGATTCGAAATTGTAGAGCATGATCGACAGGATCACCGGCATGGCCTGCGGCATGATGGCAAGGCGGATCGTCTGCAGCGGTCCGCCGCCCGACGCGAGAACACCATCGACGGGTTTGCGCGAGGTATTTTCGATTGCTTCCGAAAAAAGCTTGGCGAATGTGCCGATTTCCGAGACGGCGATGGCGAAGACGCCCGGGAGCGGACCAAGGCCGAAGGCGCGGATGAAGATCAGTGCGAGTACGATCTGTTCCACTGCGCGCAGCGCATCGAAACCTCGGCGGGTCGACAGCCGCACCCAGCCGAGCGGCATGATGTTCTTGGCACCGAGAAAGGCGAGCGGAAAGGCGACCACCGCACCAAGCAGCGTTCCCAGGAACGCCATAGAAATCGTCTGGCCGAGGCCGACGAGCACATCGTTCCATTCCTGCCAGGTCGTCCAGATATAAGGCGGGAACATGAAGGAGAAGATCATGCCGAGCCGCGACAGGCCGTTCAGGATGCGCGCCGGCGAAAAGTCGAAGAGATAGAGGCCGGCAACGAGTGGCAGGATAAGGGCTATCGCACCGGTATAGCGCATCAGCCGTACGCGCGGCGGGACCGAAAATGCGCCCGGCACGCGTTGCCGCAGTCCGGAAAGGGAGGAGGTGTCGGCCATGTCTCAGATACTCCGGCTTTCGATGCCGATGATGCGGTGGCGCAGCTTCTCACTCAGGAAATCGATGATCACGACAGTGACGAGAATGATGACGAAGAGCGCCGATAGATCGGTGTATTCCTGAAGCGACATGGCTGTGCGGATCTCCTGTCCAAGGCCGCCGGCGCCCACATAGCCGATGATCGACGACGAGCGTACATTGATCTCGAAGCGCAGGAGCGTGTAACTGATGATGTTCGGGATGACCTGCGGCACGACGCCATAACGCATCTGCTGAAACCAGTTGCCGCCCGAAGCTTTGACGCCTTCCAGCGGCCGCATGTCGATATTCTCGTTGATCTCGGAATAGAGTTTGCCGAGCGAACCCGTCGCATGCGTCGAGATCGCCAGCACGCCGGCAAGTGGGCCGACGCCGAAGCAGAAGACGTAGATCAGCGCCCAGACGATATCGGGAACCGTGCGGATAACCTCGAGATAACGGCGGGAGGCGATCAGCAGAAAGCTGTTGGGACTGAGGTTGCGGGCGGCGGGGAAGCTCAGGATAAAGGCGCCGACGACACCGAAAAACGTTGCGACATAGGCGATCAGGATCGTTTCGCCGAGCAGCTCCAGCCAGACCGGCCAGCGCCAGAACCATTCGGCGAGATCGGAACCGAGCGTCTCGAGGCGCAAATGCGGCAGTGTCTTGTAGAGATATTCGCCGAGCCGGGGCAGGGAAGCCCATAGTTTCCAGGTCGTGATACGCTCGCCCGAGGGCAGATTGACCTCGGTCATGTCGAAGAAGCCGCCCGTCCAGGCCGTCAGCAAAACCGCGGCGGCAATGAGCATGACCGAAACGAGTTGCACGGTTTTGGCGCGGCTGCGGATACTGCGATATTCCGCCTCGAACTGGCGGATCGTGATGGAAGCTGATGCTGTCGTCATGTCTGATCCCGGTCGTCAGAGCGCCGGAGGGCGCGGCGCTCCCGTTGCTTGGCGTGGATGAGGGATGTCAGCCGTTACGGCGCTGCTTCTTCAGCCAGTCGCGCATGTCGACGATCCACTGATAGCGCTGATGATCGACTTCGACATAGCCTTTGGAGGTGGAGTTATCGCCGCCGCTCATTTCCTTGAAGGCATCGGGTGCCTTCTCCGGCGTTGCCTTTACCGCTGCCTTGACCTCAGCGATCATGTCGGCGGGCAGGTTGGTGCGGGTGGTGAAGGGGCCGTTGGTGATCTCAGGCGACTGCCAGATACGGCAGACCTCACCCTTCGGGATCATGCCCTTCGACTCCATGCGCTGCGGGATGCCGCTGATGTCGTTGTTGACATAGGTCGCGGCAGCATCGAACTGCTTGTTGGCGACGGCCATGACGCCGGTTTCGTGAGCGCCGGAGAAGGGAATGGCCGAGAAAAAGGTCTTCGGATCGTAGCCCTGCTTGACGAGGTTATAGTAAGGCACGGCGTAGCCGGAGGTGGAATCCGGATCGGCGAAGGCGAGAACCTTGCCCTTCAGGTCGTCGACCGACTTGTAGCCGGAGTCGCAGCGAACGGTGATGACAGAATAGTAGCCGGTCGAGCCGTCCTGTTCCTGGCCCGCGAGCAGTGGTTCCACGCCGCCATTGGTTTCGGTATAGGCGGCCGCATAGGCGGAGGAGCCGAGGAAGGCGAATTCGATCTGGTCGGAGGCGAGCGCCTGGATGACGCCGTCATAATTGCCGGCGGTGAAGATCTCGACCTTCACGCCGAGTTCCTTTTCCAGATATTGCTGGAAGCCGACGCGGCGTGCGATGCGGTCCTTCTCGTTCTCGCCCGAGAGAACGCCGAGGCGGATCGTCTTGTACTGGTTTTTCCAACCGTCGGCATGGGCCTGGCTGGACAGGGCAAGCGTGGCCGTCACGGCCGCAAGCATGAGGACGTTTTTCATTCCAACTCTCCTGTTGCAAAAAGAAGCCCGCGGCCTGGCAGAACCGCGGGCGAAACTCATACCGCCTGGTAGACCTTCTCTTTTGCGGTTCGACCGGCGTTGAATGAGGTGGATGTCACGGCCTCGTCGATCTCTGCGTCGAAATCCTCCGTGCCGTAGATTTCGCGGACCCGTTCCTGGGTCAGATCTGCCGGCGCGCCGTCAAAACGCACCCGCCCGGCCCGCATGGCGATAATGCGTTCGCAATAGTTGCGGGCAGTATCGAGCGTATGCAGATTGACGAGTACGGTAATGCCATCCTCGCGATTGATCTTGCGCAGCGCCTCCATGACGCGTGTCGCATTGGCCGGATCAAGCGACGCGATCGGCTCGTCGGCAAGCATGATCTTCGGGTTTTGAACCAGCGCCTTTGCGATGGCGACGCGTTGCTGCTGGCCGCCTGACAACGTGCCAGCCCGTTGCAGAGCCTGCGGCACGAGGTCGAGCCGATCGAGCGCGCGGATCGCCATTTCCTTCTCTTCATCCGTAAAGCGGCGCAGCATGGATGAGAGGAAGCCGTGCTCAGCGACGCGGCCGATCAGAACGTTCGTCAGCACATCCATCCGCTCGACCAGATTGAACTGCTGGAATACCATGGCGCAGGAGGCGCGCCACAGACGCAACTCGCGGCCGCGCAGCTTGGTGATATCCTTGCCCTCGAACATGATCGTGCCGGATGTCGGTTCCAGGAGACGGTTGATCAGCCGGAGCAATGTCGATTTGCCGGCGCCGCTGCGTCCGATAATGCCGACCATCTGACCGGCGTGGATCGACAGATTTACGTCGTCGACCGCCTGTGTTTGACCGAATTTCTTCTTGAGGGAATGAAGTTCAAGCACCGGAAGACCTCCGCTTGCCAGAAGCGCCAGAGACGAAACTGAATTGTACTTAAATACCAGTCTATGAAATGAAATATAGCATTTCAGTATGACACTTTTATTAAGTAATTGTTCAATATTTGCCGATAGTTACGTTGTTTTTATCAAGTAATACATCCGGAAAATCCGGATGTATTTTGTTCAATAGCAGCCCCTGGCGCTTTCCGGCTGGAGGCTTCTTATGCAGCCTTTTGGAATCGCAGGACAATTCCATCCGAATAGACCTGCCTGCCCCGGCAGAAAGTGGCCCGCACCCGCGGAAGGCGGCCATGCTCGGCGATGACGAGATCGGCACGCAGTCCAACTTCGATCGCGCCGCGATCTGTCAGCCCAAGCGCCTTGGCGGGATTGGCGCTGACCAGCGCCACAGAAGCCGGCAGTCCGCCCGATCCGGCTTCCGCAAGTGCGATGGCAGCCGGCAGCATGGCGGAGGGATGGTAATCGCTCGCCAGGATGTCGAGAACGCCGCGTTCATAGGCCTCACGGGCAGAAAGATTGCCTGAATAGGAAAGCCCGCGAAGCGCATTCGGTGCGCCCATGGCCGTTGCCAGCCCGAACTTGCGGGCCTCCTGTGCAGCCGCCATCGTCACAGGAAACTCGCTGATGCGCGCACCAAGTCCCTCCACGATTGCGATCTTCTCTACGCTGTCGTCATCATGGGAGGCGATGATGACGCCATGGTCGCGCGCGGTGGCGGCGATGCCCTGCAGATTGTCGACCGCGTCATTGTTCTGGGCGCGGTTTTCCATGCGTTGCTGAACACGCTGGGCAGCCTGTTCGAGACTGATCTTGTTGTTGCGCGCGATCGTCTCGATATGGCGTTCGACATCGCGGTACTGGCCCTGGCCCGGCGTGTGGTCCATCAGCGAGACGAGATCGAGGGCGCCGGCCCGCAGCAGGTCTTCGATGACGGCGCGGGCATGGGTGAAGGTGATTTCGAAACGTGCGTGAACTCTGTGGTCGATCAGGAGATCGTTCTTCCGGAGTTCGACCAGCGTCTGGATGATCGAGCGCGAATGCTCTTCCGAGCGGATGTGGCCATAGCTGCTATTGGCATGGAAGGAGAGCGCCGCATAGGCGGTGGTGATGCCATTGCCGGCAAGCTTCTTGTCGAGTTCGAAAATGCCGAGTTCCAGCGGAAAGCGCACATTCGGCCGCGGCTCGATCTCGCGCTCGATCATATCGCCGTGCATGTCGATGAAGCCCGGAAGCAGCAGCCTGCCGTCGCCTGAAATATCGGCTTCGGCCACCGGCTCTTCCCTGATGTCGGCGATCATGCCACCTTCGATCCTCACGGCACCGCGCGGTATGACCCTATCGCGCAGCACGATTTCGAAATCACTCAGCCACATTCTCTACTCCATCCTGGATCTGTCGGGTTTGAAGGCTGATTTCGCGGTCGATGAGATCCGCGATATCGTCGGGGTGGTGAAAGACGCCGATCATTGCGACGCCTGCAGCTTTCAGCTCGGCGAGGCGGGCAACGAGTGCGCGGCGCGCATTCTTGTCGAGCGAGGCGGTCGGCTCGTCGAGGAAGAGAAGCCGCTGCGGCAGGATGAGGGCACGCGCCAGATTGACCTTCTGCTGTTCGCCGCCGGAGAAGGTGGAGGGGTAGGCCGCCCAGAGCCCCGGCTTGACGCCGAAGGCGGAAAGCCAACGGCGCGCCTGTTCAATCGCCTCGTCGTAAGGTTGGCCGGCAAGGCGCAGCGGCTCGGCGACCAGTTCTTCGGCCGCCACGCGCGGACGGGCCTGCAGGAACTGCGTCACGAAGCCGATCTCCCGCTTGCGCAGGAGGGCGATATCGACGTCGGCTGCGACTGTTAGATCGATGACACCTTCGCGCGTATGATAATAGGCGTGGCCGGCGCGCGGTACGTAGGAACGGTAGAGCGTGCGCAAGAGCGTCGATTTGCCGGCGCCGTTTTCGCCGGTCAGCAGGATGAATTCACCTTCGCGGAGTTCGAAATCGACCTTGTCGAAGGCGTGCAGCGTGCGTTTGAGATGATGCATCTCGAAATGCTTGGCGAGGCCCTGGACGGAGAGAATGGTCTGCGCCGAAGCGGCAGGATGTGTGTGCATGTTCACCGGCTCGGTCTCCTCTCAAAGCTTCGCATGCACGAGCTGCTGGGTATATTCATGCTGCGGATCCTGGAAGATCTGGTCGGCGAGCCCCTCTTCGACGGCTTCGCCGTTGCGCATCACCATCACACGATCTGCCATCGTGCGGATAACACCGAGATCATGCGAAACGATGACGATGGTGATCCGGCGTTCGCGCTGCAGCCGCTTCAGCGTGTCGAGCACCAGCGCCTGGACGCTGACGTCGAGCCCCGTGGTAGGTTCGTCGAGTAACAGAAGCGCCGGTTCGAGCGCAATCGCCTTGGCAAGCTGCACGCGCTGCTGCATGCCGCCCGAGAGTTCCGCGGGACGGGCATCCATGCGCGCGACCGGAAATTCCGAGGCATCGAGTGCGTCCTTGGCGCGGGCACGAAGCATTGCGAAATTCCGCTCGCCGGCAATCAGCAGCCGCTCAGCGACATTTCCGCTGCTCGTATGGTTCATCCTCAAACCAAGATGCGGGTTCTGGTAGACTATGCCGATATGGCGCGCCCGCAGCATGCGCCGCTCGAAACGGTCGAGCGTGAAGAGGTTGATATCCTCGCGGCCGGGCAGCGCCAGCCTGTATTCACCGTCATCCGGCCGGTCTTCTAGGTCCATCATCCTGAGCAAAGTCGATTTGCCGGAACCGGATTCGCCGACGATGCCGAGCACTTCGCCCGGATAGACGGTGACATCGACGCCGCGCAGCGCCTGTACCTCGCCGAAGCTCTTGCGGATGCCGTTCATCGTCAGGATCGGCGAGGACAGCATCAGCCGCGGCGGCTGGCGCCCGGATGCAGAGAGATTTGAGGCAGAAAGATTGGAGGCGGAAAGGGGGGCGGCGCTCATTGCTCGATCTTGCCTTGCTTGTAATAGGTTTCGCCGATGGCAACGGTCTCGCCGTCCTGCTTGCGGATATGCTTGACGCCATACTGACTGTCGGAAACCTCGAAGGTGGAGGAGCCATCCTCCTGCGGTAGTTCGTTCATGAAATAGCCTGTTACGCCGCTGCGGTGACAAATCTTGTCAGCATGATCCTCGACCCGGTAGGGCACGTCGTCGAATACAAGCGGTTCGACGCGCGTGTAAGGTGGCACGGCATGGATGCGCTTTTCGCGGCCGGCCGAGAGGATGGTGAGGTTCGCCGCCTGGTTCATCTTCGGCACATCCCAGCGCGGGATCGGCGAAGGGGTCATCACATGGCGACCATTGACCATGCTCGGATAGCTGGAACCCTGCATAATCCGGCCGGAGCGCACCAGCTGCTCGTAAAGGGTCAACCAGAGTTGGCCGTAATCGGCATCACCATGCATGATACGCGCTTCTGACATGTCCGGCTGGACAGGCCGCAGCGGTTCGGGATTGGGAACCTGCAGCACGAGGATCTGGTCCTCGCGCAGCTTCTCTTCTGGGATGCGGTGGCGCGACTGGATGATGTCTGCCTCCAGCGTATCCAATGTCTCCCGGGCCGAGCTGACCCGGCGCAGGAACTTGCGGATGCTGCTGGCATTGACCGAATCGTCGGCGCCCTGATCGATGACCTTGACGACGGATGTCGGCTTCAGGAGCGTCAGCGTCACCTGCAGGCCGCCGGTTCCCCAGCCGCGGGCAATCGGCACTTCGCGGCTGGCATAGGGCACCTGATAACCGGGAATGGCGATGGCTTTGAGGATGCGGCGGCGCATCTCGCGCTTGGCGGATTCGTCCAGGAAGCCATAGCTGAAGGCCGCCCAGGGTTTTGTCAGTTGATCGAGTTTCACGGCATTGCCTTTTCGAGTTCGGCCTGCTTGACGGCGCCGTCCCGGGGTGCTCCGGTCTCATTGGCTGCCTTGTCGGCTTTGACGCGCCTGATAGCATCGAGGCTCGACTGGAAGGTCACGTAATGCGGCAGCTTGAAGTGGATGCAGAAGCCCGAGCTTTCGACGGGTTCCGTATGGTAGAGGACGAATTCCTCATTCGAGGCCGGATGGGGATTGGGCTGATTGGAGGCGAGATCGAGCGAGGCGGCGGCAATGACCTTCACCTCGTTCCAGCCGAACGTGGCGGAAAAGCCGAGTTCGAGGCCCTTGCTCTTGGAGATGACCTCCGTTTGGCTGACGCGCACGCGTCCGGCGCTGAAGAGCGTGCCGCGCGGATGGCGGATGCGCACTTCGACTTCGGCGAGCCGTAATTCGTTGACGGTCGGATGCACGCTGCCATAACCGCGCATGGTCGAGTAGCCGAGCGCCAGCGTCCCGCCGGTATCGGCACGCGCCAGACTCTGCAGCTTGTGGGCGCGGCTTGCCGGAAAGAGCAGCGGCTCGCGCGTCACATCGGGGATCTCGTCGAGCGGTACGTCTTCCGTTGATGTCTCCTCGATCAGGCCCTGCGCCTTCTGCCAGTCGGTGAGCGACGGCTGGGTGGCGGGTGCGGGTGTCTTTGCGGCTTCCACCGGTTCTGGAACGAAGGTCGTTCCGTTCAGCACATCGACATTCAGCAGACGGTGCGAATAATCGAGCGTCGGCCCGAGGATCTGGCCGCCTGGAATATCCTTGAAGGCTGCCGAAATACGCCGCACTGTAAAGAGATCCCGCTGGCGCACCGGTTCAGCAATCGTCAGGCGCGGCTGGGTGGTGCGATAGGCGCGCAGCAGCAGCACTGCCTCGTAGAGGTCGCCGCCGGACTGGGCCAGCGCCAATGCGGCAAGCTCTGGCGCGTAAAGCGAGGCTTCGCCCATCACGCGGTCGACCAAGTAAGGCAGGCTCTCGCCGATCGCGTCGACACGGGCCTTGTCGATCTGTCCGAGTTCTTCGCGATAGAAGCGCTCGGACTGTTCAATAGCGTGTTCTCCGCCACGTGTTGCAACATAGGCCATCAGAGCACCTCTATCTTGGTGGAGCGGGGAATGCCGATCAGGCTTGCGCCGTCGGCTAGATAGATGTCCCAGCCGAGCGGATAGTGGGTGGCTTCGGCGCGCAGCGCCCAGAAATCCGGATGCACGCCGCCGATCGCGATATCGATGGAACCGTTGACGCCGGGGCCTGTCAGGCGAAGCCCCGTTCCCGATCCGATGATGGCCGGCGCGAAAATCGTTGCGGAGGCGTCTGGATAGAGCAGATTGCCGCTGAGCATTGCCGAAAGCGCGGAGACTTCGGCGCGGTCGCCGATCGATGCGAAGACATGTTCCGCCTGATGCAGGGCGACGGCATTGGCGCCGGTCCCGACAATCTCTGCCTTCAATCTCTCATCGGTGCAGAAGAAGCTGCATTCGCGGTCGAGCAGGCTTTCGGCCAGCGCAAGAAGGCCAGGAAAGGGCAGGGGCTGGACGCGGCCGGGACGGGCAAGTGCCCACATCAGCGCATCGAAGGTGGCGTTCGTGCGTATGTCCTCATCAGTCGGAAGGAGCAAGGTCTGTGTCATCAGAAGGTCTCCATGCGCACGCGCGTCGCTTCGACCTTGCGCAGCCTGATATCGTCGTCCTGAATCTGGCGGCGCTGTTCGCTGGTCAGGAAGGTCTCGATGCCGGTCTTGCCGATCTTGCCTGCGAAACTCGCATCGATGACGGCGATCGCCATGGCATGTTCGAGATCGCGCCCGACGACGGCGCCATAACCTTCCACGCCATGATCCGACAGGCGTATATGGGCCTCGGCCATCAGCACTTCGCCGAGATGGAAGGCCGTGTTATGCACGGTGTCAGTGTAGGGCAGCATCGCAAGGCCGGTGCGGTTCACGAGAACCTCAACCGCTCCCACGTCATCGAGCAGTTCCTCTGCAATCGCCTTGATCCCTTCCGCATCCGCCCTGGCAAGTATGTCGAGCATGCTTGCATGGCTGAAGCTGGCAGGGGGCGCGCCGGCTTCCATGGTGTCATTCATCGTCCTGTCCTTTTGCCGTCGTCGCAGCGCGATCCTCCGGCTCGTTGTCAATGCTGAATTGCACGCGTTCTCCGGCCCAGACGGTCTCGGAATAGGCGATTGGCCGGCCTTCCATGTCGACGTCGGTTTTCTGGACGACGAGCACCGGCTGCTGGGGCGACTGGGCAAGAAGCTGCGCTTCGTCACCAATCGCGCGGCGGGTGAGGATCATGGTGCTCTGCCTGACATAGTCGGGGATGCCGAAGGCAGCGTAGATGCTGGTGACCGATTCACCCGCGCGGCGGCGCAGGTGCATGTTCGGGAAGCGCTCGACCGGATGGTAGGAATGACTGAAGCTGATCGGCACATCGTCGGCAAAGCCGCGGCGGGCGATCATGTAGACCTTTGCGCCTTCCGGGAGCTTTAGTGCTGCGGAGATCCCCGGCGGCGCCACGATCTCCGACTCAGAGACCGGCTGGCCGGAGGGAACGCGCCCTTGTTCCAGAAGGTTTTTGCGGAAGCGCGTTCGCCGGGCGATATTGTAGGTGATGACGGAGTGCTCTTCCACGAAGGTACCGCGCCCCTGCTCGACCCGCACCTTTCCGGCAGCAGCAAGCTCGGCGATCGCCCGTCGTACGCTGTGGCGGCCGACCTGGAACTGCTCCATGATCTCGGTTTCCGTCGGCAGGCGGCTTCCCGGCTGGAGCGCGCCTGACGCGATATCCCTGTTGATCTGCTTCTCGACGGTCTGCCAGTGGCCGGACCGCGATCTTGCTTCGATCGAGTGTTCTTCATTAGTCATTCGGATGAATCCAAAATTCATTCGGATGACCTAAACATAGCGGCTATCGGTGACGCTTTTGTGTAAGCGGCGGACGAACTCTTCGCTGATTGACTAGCTGACTGAAGCGAACCGGTCGCGCAGGCCCGATCCGGAAGATCCGGATGTACAAATAGGCTGCCGACGGATCATCATCCGATATCGGCGTCGCGTTCATGTCCGACGCCAGGAGAACCGATGGCAGCAGATGACTTGGCGTGGGAGGGAAACGAAATTTAGACCGCGTAGGGATTTTCTGCGGGCGTCGTGAACCAGTGCGGGCCATCTTCGGTCATGTAGATATGGTCTTCGAGGCGAACACCGAATGCGCCGGGGAAGACAACCATCGGCTCGTTCGAGAAGCACATGCCCTGTGCCAGCGGAGTTTTATTGCCGCGGACGATATAGGGCGCCTCGTGGATTTCGAGGCCGAGGCCATGGCCGGCGCGATGCGGCAGGCCGGGCAGGCGATAGTCCGGGCCGAGCCCATGTCGCGCAAACACGTTGCGGGCGGCCGCATCAAGGCTCTCGCAGGGCGTGCCGAGTTTTGCCGCATCGAAAACGGCTTGCTGGCCCTCACGCTCGATTGCCCATGCGCGTACGAATTCGTGATTGCCCTCGTCCAGCGTATAGGTGCGTGTCAGATCGGAATGATAGCCGTCGATCCGGCAGCCCGTATCGACGAGAATGACGTCACCCGCCTGCAGGATCTGTTCGCCATCCGCCCCATGCGGCAGTGCTGTCGCCGCACCAAAGGAGACGATGCAGAAGGTCGAGCCGCCATCGGCGCCGGCAGCGCGATGCTGCTGGTCGATGAAGCGCGCAACGTCCGAGGCGGCTATGCCGGGCGCGAGAGTGTCGCGAACCTTGCGATGAATATCGAGCGTGATACCCATCGCATATCGGATGAGGGCGATTTCCGCCGGCGATTTGATGGCGCGTAGCGCGCGGATGATAGGCCCTGCATCGACAAGGCGGGTCGCCCCCATCTCTCTGGTAAAGGCGTGATAGAAGGCAAGCGGCAATGCATCGTCGAGCGCGAGCTTGCCGGACGGACCGACGAGCCGTGATACCAATGCGGCGGGGCTTTCCTCTTCTTCCCAGACGGCAATCTCACCGGGCAGATGCGGCAGCATCTCGACGCGGCTGCGCTCAAAACCGGGTACGATGTAAGTGAGTTTATCGTCAGTCACGACCGCGCCGAGCAGTCGCTCGCTTAGGTGCCAGACGAGGCCGGTGAAATAGCGTAGACTCTCGGTTGGGCCGAGCATTGTGGCGGCGATGCCGTCCGCCTGCATGCGCTCGCGCAAGTGCGACAGGCGGCTGCGGCGTTCTTCGTCAGTGATGGCTGCTACGGGATGGGACCAGACCGTGAGAGACACGCTATATATCCGTTATCTTTGTCAAAATTGAATGCTTGATTCCAGCATAGGGCAATTGTAGGCAGTGTGTCGACAAACATTCCACAGGATTTGATCATGCTCGTCAGCGAATATACGATCCCCGGCGTTCATGTCTGCGACCATCTCGTCGACGTGCCGCTCGACTGGAAAAATCCGGATGGCGCTTCTATCAAGGTCTTCGCGCGCGAGGTCTGTGATCCCGCACGTAAGCAGGAAAAGCTACCTGTCCTGCTCTTCCTGCAGGGTGGCCCGGGCGGCAAGTCGCCACGGCCGGTCGGCGGCGGTCCGCCCTGGCTCGGCGAGGCGCTCAAGAACTACCGCGTCGTGCTGCTCGATCAGCGCGGTACGGGCAGAAGCACCCGCATCGAGAGCGCCACCATGGCTGCCTTTGCGGACGGGAGGGCCGGAGCCGACTATCTCAGCCATTTTCGGGCTGACAGCATCATTGCCGATTGCGAGCATCTCCGGAAGACCGTGTTCGGCGGCGTGCGCTGGGAGACGCTTGGTCAGAGCTATGGCGGCTTCCTGACGCTGACTTATCTGTCGCAGGCGCCGGAGGGGCTGGCTGCCTGCTATGTCACGGGCGGGCTGGCTGGGCTCTCGGCAACGGCAGATGAGGTTTATCGCCGCACCTATCCGCGTGTTGCTGCCAAGAACCGGGAATATTACCGGCGCTATCCCGCCGATCGCGATCGCATTGCCCGGATCGCCGCGCGCATTGCCGCCGATGATGTCCGTCTGCCTGATGGGGATCGCCTGACAGTTCGCCGGCTGCAGACCATCGGCATCGATTTCGGCATGGCGCCCGGCTATGAAAACGTGCACTGGCTGGTGGATGAAGCCTTCTCCGATCCGGAGGAAATGCGCTTTTCCGATGCCTTCTTGGCTTCGGTCATGTCGCTGACCTCCTATGACGGAAACCCGATGTTCGCCGTGCTGCAGGAAAGCATCTACGGGCAGGGCAAGGGTGCGACCGGCTGGGCTGCGGAGCGTATCCGGTCGGAATTCGCCGAATTCGGCGAAGAGAGCCGGCCGCTCTATCTGACCGGCGAGATGATGTATCCGTGGATGTTCGAGGAAATCCGCTCGCTGCGGCCGTTCCGCGATGCGGTGGAAGCGCTGGCGCGCTACGACGGGTTCGAACCGCTCTACGATCCAGTCCGGCTGGCATCAGGCGAGATCCCTGTCGCCGCAGCAGTCTATTTCGATGACATGTATGTCGATGCCGATCTGTCACTCGCCACCGCGCGTGACGTTGGCAATGTCCAGACCTGGGTGACGAACGAATTCGAACACGACGGCGTGCGCCAGTCAGCCGCTGTCTTCACGCGGCTGCGGCAGATGGTGCGTGATCGCGGCGGCCCCCTCGGTTAATCCGAGGGGTTTCCGCCGTTGGTATGTCTGCGCGTACGCCGACGTCAGGCCGAAAGCGACCTGCCGCCGACGGGATCGAAGAGATGCATGCGATTCATGTTAAAGGAGAGCGGCATTTTCGTGCGTGGGCGCGGGTCGCTCTCAGGATCGACATTGGCGCACATGCTGACCGAGCCGATATCGAAATAGATCATCGTTTCCGGCCCCAGCGGCTCTACCAGATCGACATTTGCCTCGATGGTTTCAAAGCCGGGTTTCGGCGTCAGGCTCGATATCGATTCCGGCCGGATTCCGCAGATGACCGGCTTGCCGGCATGCGCCTGATATTCCTGAAACCGGGTCGCTGGAACGGCAAGCCGGCTGCCGTCTTCGAGGATGACGACGAGCCCATCTCCCTCGGCTTCAAGCATAGCAATGAGGAAATTCATCGACGGCGAGCCGATAAAGCCGGCCACGAACTGGCTGACAGGATGATGGTAGAGTTCCTGCGGCGGCCCGGCCTGTTCGATGATGCCGCCATTCATGACGACGACGCGATCAGCCATAGTCATGGCCTCGACCTGGTCGTGGGTGACATAGACTGTCGTGGTCGGCAGCAACTGGTGCAGGCGCTTGATCTCGGTGCGCATCTGCACACGCAGCTTGGCATCGAGATTGGACAGCGGCTCGTCGAACAGGAAGACCTTGGGATTGCGCACGATGGCGCGACCCATGGCGACGCGCTGGCGCTGGCCGCCCGAGAGCTGGCCGGGGCGCCGCGACAGGAGTTCGGTAATATGCAGCGTCTCGGCCGCACGGCTGATGCGCTCGTCGATCTCCGCCTTCGGCAGCTTCTGCTGTTCGAGGCAGAAAGAGATGTTCTCGCGCACGCTCATATGCGGATAAAGGGCGTAGTTCTGGAACACCATGGCAATGTCGCGCTTGCCGGGGCCAAGCCGGTTGACGACCTGATCGCCGATGACGATATCGCCGCCGGTGATGTGTTCCAGTCCGGCAATCATGCGCAGCGTCGTCGATTTGCCGCAACCGGAGGGGCCGACAAAGACGACGAATTCGTTGTCCTCGATATCAAGGTTGATGCCGCGCACGGCTTCGTAGATGCCGTAGGATTTGACCACGTTGCGCAGTTCAAGGCGTGCCATTGTGATCTCCCTACTTTTCGTGCAGCCAGACGGCCATTGCGCCCGGCTCTCGGTTTGCCCAGAGATGGTAGGGGATTGCCCTGAACCGTCGCGGCTTCAGCGCCGGCGGCTCGGTGCGATAGAGCGTCTCCTGCCATCCGGATGCATCGGCTTCCAGCGCATCGCCTTCGAGAACCGTGGCGCCGCCGAGGAGCGTCTCGTCGAAATTTGCGGCAATCTCGCCCTGCGAGGGCAACCTCAGCCGCTGCGGCTCCGTGCCGAGATCGGCTTCCTCGACGCAGAAGATCACCGGGCCGCGCCGCAGCGCAAAGCGGCCATTGTCCTCCGTTGCCGCCGGATGGGCATAGAGGCGATCGACCGGCATGTCGAAGGCGAGGCGAACCTCGTCCCCATCCTTCCATTCACGTTCGATGGCCGCATAACCCTTGATGATATCCAGCCTGATTGCTTCGCCATTGACGACGGCCTTGGCATCGCGGCACCAGCCGGGAATGCGCAGGCGCAGCGTGAAACGCTTCGGCTGATCGAGGCCGAGCGAGATCCCAATATCGCCATTCCAGGGATAATCGGTCTTCTGTTTCAGGCGCAGAAAGGAATTGCCGACCGTGAGCTCGGCGGCATTTTCGCCGTAGAGGTGGACAGCAACCTCATCGGCCTTGGTCGAATAGAAATATTGACCGAGCGAGGTGATGAAACGGGCGATATTGGTCGGGCAGCAGGGGCAGTAGTGCCATTTCCAGCGGCGGTTCTGACCATGGCTTTCGAGCACGTTCTCATAGAAATAATGTTCGCCGTCGCGGGAGATGCCGGAAAGCGCGCCATTGTAGAGCACGGTTTCGAGCTTGTCGGTGAACTTGCTGTCGAGCTCGATCTGCGCCATGCGGTGGCTGAAGAAGCCGAGCGCCACGGCAGCGCAGGTCTCGGCATAGGCCGTCTCGTTCGGCAGGTCGTATTCCCTGGTGAAGCCTTCGTTCGAGGCCGAGGGGCCGAGGCCGCCGGTGACATAGAGCTGGCGTCCCACCAGATTGTCGAAGAGCCGGTCGCAGGCGCTCTTCAGGTTCTCGTCGTCATTCTCGAAGGCGAGATCGGCCATCGCCGAGAACAGATACATGGCACGCACCGCGTGACCCACGACCTGCGTCTGGTCCCGCACCGGCATGTGTGCCTGGCTGTAGGCATAGGTCTGGAAGACATAGCTGGCCGGGTCCTCGCCGCGCTTGCGCGCCTCTTCATCATAGTAAGAGGGCATCTGGCCGCGTTCGTCGACGAAATAGGTGGCGAGATCAAGGTGGCGGGGATCCTTGGTGACGCGGTAGAGCTTGACCAACGCCAGCTCGATTTCCTCATGCGCGTCGTAGCCGCGCAGCTTGCCCGGCTCACGGCCGAACGTGTCGATGATATGATCGACGGCACAGATCATCACGTCGAGGAAGCGGCGCTTGCCGGTCGCTTCGAAATAGGCGACGGCACCTTCCAGCAGATGGCCCATCGAATACATTTCATGCAGGTCGCGCAGATTGGTCCAGCGCTTCTCCGGCTCGCGGCGAATGAACCAGCTGTTGAGGTAGCCGTCAGCCATCTGGCCATGTTCGAGCTTCTCAACAATCGCGTCGATCTTGGCCTCGATGTCCGGATTCGGATTGTTCTTCAGCGTGTAGCTCGCGGCCTCGATCCACTTGCCGAAATCGGAATCGAAGAAATGCTGCATCGACAGGCCACTCGGCTGGATCGGCCGCGCCAGCGGACCGGCCGGCTTGTCGAAATCGAGCACTTCGAGAAATCCTTCCTCGTCAAGCCGCATATGCTGGGTGGGGATGGTCACGTCGCGGACGGTTTCCGTCCAGCTCTTCCAGAAGCCGCCATTGAAAGCGACGCGGGTATGGTCGGCCGGCACGTAGCGGTCGATCGGGGATCGTGACTGTGATTTCTGGGCGATGGGCATGGGAACTCCTTGAGCGGACGGGCCGCTTCTCATTTCACGGCGCCGGCCGTCAGGCCGCGCACATAATAGCGTTGCAGAAGAAGGAAGAGGATGATGCAGGGGATCATGGTCACCACGATACCGGCCTGCAGTGCCCCCCAGTCGATGATGCCGTAAAGGCCGGAGGACACGTTCACCAGCATGATCGGCAGCGTGAACTTGTTCTGGTCCGACAGGAAGATGAGCGCGGCCAGGAACTCGTTCCACGAATTGAGGAAGGCGAACATCGCCACCGTCGCCACGCCAGGCAGCGCAATCGGCAGCATGATGCGGCGCAGGATCGTTGCCTGCGAGGCGCCATCGATGCGCGCCGCCTCGATCAGCGCCTTCGGCACGGCATCAAAGGCATTGCGCATCATGAAGACGGAAAACGGCAGCTGGAAGGTGACGTAGATCAGCACCAGGCCGAAGAGGTTGTTCTGCAGCCCGAGAAGCTTCAGAATCAGGAACAACGGTGTCAGGATCGACTGGAACGGGATCATCATCGTCGCCATGATCAGCACGAAGAGGATCGACTGGCCGGGAAACCGGAACTTGGAGAAGCCGTAGCCGGCCGGCACGGAGACGACCACCGTCAGCACAACCGTGCCGACTGCGATCATCACCGAATTGGCAGCGTACACATACCAGCCGGCACCAACATTCTCGAGCCGCCGGTAATTTTCCAGCGAGAAGGTCTTGGAAAACAGCGCAGCCGGGTTGGCGAGCGCCTCGGCAGCCGGCTTGAAGGAATTCGCCAGCGACCAGACGATCGGCATGATGAAGAAGATCGCCAACAGGATCGATGCCAGCAGGAAGAGCAGGTAGTCCGTCTGGCCGCCCCGCGGATTGGTGTTCATCTTGGATGGGTTCACGGTCATTAGCCTTCCTCCGGGCGCTCGCGCAGCAGCACGAATTGAATGGCGCTGATGGCGACCAGCACGATCAGCAGCGCGAAGGAGAGCGCCGAACCGTAGCCGAGCCGATAGGATGAGAAGGACGCCAGGTAGATGGAAAATACCGCCGAGATCGTGCTGTTTGCCGGCCCACCCTGGGTGATGATGAAGAATTGGTCGAAGGCGAGCATCGAGGAGGTGACATTGAGGACCAGAGCCAGCACCAGCGAATTGCGCATCAGCGGCAGGGTAATACGGCGGAACCGGCTGAAGACGCTGGCGCCGTCGATCTTGGCGGCCTCGATGACATCGTTGGAAATGCCCTGCAGGCCGGTCAGCAGGATGACCATGGTGAAGCCTGCGGTTTTCCAGACGACCATCAGGATGATCACCGCCATCGCTGGCCAGAAGCTTTCGAGCGGGCGCGGTGCCGAGCTGATGAGACCTATGCCACGCAGAACCTGAGCGAAGACGCCGCTGTCAGGATTGAGCAGCCACATCCAGAGTGTGGAGGCCGCGCCGAAACCGATGACGACAGGCATGAAGAAGATGGTGCGGAAAAAGCCAGCCGAGCGCAGTGGGCGATCGACAAGCAGTGCCAAGGGAAAGGCAACGGCGAAGATCGCGGCCGTCACCAGCACGGTATAGAGAATCGTGAAGCCCAGCGAATGCCAGAGCTGCATGTCGCCCAGCAGCTCGCCGTAGTTGGCAAGGCCGATGAATTTCTTCCGGCCTAGCAGCGGCCAGTTGTAGAAGCTCATCCATATCGTCATGGCGAGCGGAACGAGAAACAGCACCAGGATGAACAGAAAGCCGGGCAGGATGAAGGCCAGCCCTAGCCAGCCTTTCGGCTCCGGCTCTCCGGAGATCGGCTGTTTTATGTGTGTTGTCGGCGTGTCGACCACTGTCATTCCTCGAAGATTTCAAAACCGCGCGTCGGCATCCGCGGAAGGAGCGGGGCGGGAGGCCGCCCCGCTTGAGATGCGATTACGGATTGGTGCGATCGAGGATCTTGGTGAAGTCGTCCTGCGCCTTCTTGATCGAGCCGTCGACATCATCGCCGAAAATCGCGCCCTGGATCAGGTTGAGGAACGGGCCGGTGCGGCTGACGAACAACTCATCCGAGGAGAAGGTATAGGGCGTGCGCGCCTTTGCCAGGATATCGTAGGCGATCAGATTGCGTGGGTCGAACTTGGCATAGGCTTCCTTGGCAAGATCCGTGCGCGACGGCATGCCGGATTCCTGGGTAATGTAGACCTGCTGGTCGGGCTCCATGTAGAATTTCACGAAGTCGAGCGCGATCTTCTTCTTCTCCTCGCTAATGCCCTTGATGAGGGCCACCGTATCGCCGCCGGCGAAGCTCGATGCGCCGCCCTTAGGACCAGGGATCGGGGCGACCGCGAACTTGACGTCGGGATATTTGCTGGTCAGCAGGTTGACGATGTAGGAGCCGGTCATGAGGATGCCGACCTTGCCGGAGGCGAAGGCTTCGACGGCGTTGTTGCCGTTGCCTGAACGGGAGGTCGGATGAATGGCGCCTTCCTTCCACATGTCGCGATAGGCAGCAATGGTGTCGCGCAGCGCCGGCGTGTCGACGGTCGCCGTGCGGCCGTCATCGGAGAGCACGTCGCCATTGGCCGCCCACAGATGCGGCAGGAAGTCGTAGATCAGCCAGCTGCCGGAATTGGCGACGAAGTAGAAGCCGTAGGTTTCCTTGTCGAGCGCATGGATCTTCTTGGCGTCGGCGGCAATCTCATCGAGCGAGGCCGGAGCCTTGTTCGGGTCAAGGCCGGCCTTCTTGAAGAGGTCGGTGTTGTAAGCGATGATCGAGGCATCCGGCAGCGCCGGCACGCCGTAGACCTTTCCGTCATAAGTGGCAAGGCGGATGTGCGACGGGCTGAGTGCTGCCGAATAGGGCAGACCCTTGACGAAGTCGCTGATGTCCTCAAGGCTGTCATTGGCTGCAAAGGTCGGCAGGTAGATCAGATCAAGGACCGCCCCATCAGGCGCTGCGCCGCCGGCGATTGCGGCGCCGAGCTTCGGCACCATCTGCTCGGCGGTGATCTGGGTCACGTTAACCTTGTCGGAATGCGAAGCATTGTACTTTTCGGCCAGGCCCTGAAGCACGGCACCCGAAGATGTGCGCACCCATAGCGTGATTTCTTCGGCGCTGGCGAGAGAAGAGCTCGCCAGCAACGCAACAGCGGCAATCGTGGTTTTCAAATGTAACATATGGGTTCCCCTTCTCTTATGCGAGGCTCCTCTGCCTCAAGACGAAGATGACGTTAACGGAGAAAATTTTTCATGTCGACAGTCTGTATGCATCAAAAGACCATCTTTTTGTTAAAACCTTTTAGCANNTGCTAAAAGGTTTTAACAAGCCAGTTGAATAGGTGCGAATTTGAAGGAATCTGGTGGCAGCCGACATACGATCCGTGACGTTGCGAAGGCTGCGGGCGTAAGTATTTCAACGGCGTCGAACGCGCTGAATGGCACTGGGCGAACCAATGCCGAGACCCGTGAAAAGGTGCGACGGATCGCCGAGGAGATCGGATTTCGACCGAACGCGCTCGCGCGTGGGTTGTTGACCAAGCGCAGCCATGCGATCGGCATGCTGACCAACGATACATACGGGCGTCTGACGCTACCGATGGCGAGCGGCGTATCGGAAGTGCTTGTTGACCATGGCGTCTCCCTTTTCCTTTGCGCCACCAACAATGATCCAAGGCTGGCAAGACTGCATCTCGAGGCGCTGCGCGACCGGCAGGTCGACGGCATCATCTTCACCGCGACGCGCATTGATCTGGAACCACCGCCGGAACTGACCCAATTGGGCATTCCAGCCGTCTATGTCTTCGCGCAGGGACCCGCGGACAGCGTCAGCTTTCATCCCGATGACGCTCAAGGTGCGCGGCTTGCGGTTGAACATCTCCAGAGCCTTGGCCGCTCCCGCATCCTGCACATTGCCGGTGAGCAGAACTATCGCGCCGCCTGTATTCGCGCCGAGGCCTATCGGGAGCTCGTTGGACAGACGGCCGAGGTCATGTTCGGTGACTGGTCGGAAGAATGGGGGCATGCGGCGATCGAGACGGTATTCTCGCGATCGGGGGCCAAACCGGATGCGATCTTCTGTGGCAGCGACGAGATCGCTCGCGGCGTCATCGATGCGCTGCGCGACAGAAACGTCTCCATCCCCGGCGACGTTGCGGTCGTCGGGTTCGACAATTGGGAAGTCGTCTCACGGCAGACACGCCCGCCGCTCACGACCGTTGACATGGAACTCAAGGAACTCGGTCACCGCGCCGGGCTTGCGATCCTCGCTCTCTCGAAAGGTGAGCCGGTCCAACCTGGCGTCGAGAGATTGCCGTGTACGCTCATCATTCGCCGGTCTGCCGGCCAGGGCGATCAATCCTAAGCCGGCACGGTCTATCCGCATGCGGCCTGACTGGCTTCGTCCTCGGTATCCTCCTTGTTGTCAACGGCGCGCGGCTTCAACGCCTTTGTCAAACAAAGGGCTGCGACGATGATCGGCAGGCAGACAAGGTAGGAAACTCTGATGCCGGCATGTTCGGCGACAAAGCCGAGAAGGGGCGGGGCCAGGAAGAATACGACGAAGGACATCTGCCCGAGAGCCGCGACATTGAGATGGGCCGGGCGATCAGTTCGTTGTGCCGCCGCAGAAACAGCGAGCGGATAGACCGCGCTGCAGCCGCCGCCCATCAGCGCAAAACCGAACAGTGCGACATAGGGGTGTGGCGCAAGCCAGACGGCGCAGAGCCCGACCACCGCGAGAACCAGCAGAAACGTAGCGACGGCGCGCGCGCCAAATCGGTCGACTTGCGGATCGACGAACAGGCGGGCGACCGCCATGAAAAAGGTGAACAGCGTCAGGCCAAGGCCGCCGATAAAGGGTTCGACCGCGAAGGTGTCACGCATATAGATCGCCGACCAGTCGATACCTGCGCCTTCCACCAGAAAGGCGGCAATGCCGATCACGCAAAGTGGCATGAGCCCCCATGTCGGCAGCGCGATACTTGGGCCTTCCACATGCTCAACTCCGGCACGGGCCGGCGCATTCTCTATGCCCGAGATGACGACAATGCCGACGATCAAGACGAAAGTGAATGTCAGCGCAAGATGCAGATGCATTGGCACGCCCGCCTGACGAACGGCAGAGCCGACGAGTGCGGTCAGGAAGAATCCAAGGCTCCAGAAGCCATGTGCCCTGTTCATCACGCCGCGGCCGAGTTGGGCTTCGATGCGATCGATCTCGACATTGAGATTGATCTCCAGGGCGCCGGCTAGCAAGCCTTCACAGAAGAGGATGAAGAAAACCAGCCAGGCGGCATTGGCCCAGGGAATGGTTGCCAGTAGCGCGGACGTGCCGAGCACCGTCAGGAACGCCGTCTTGCGCGCGCCGAAGCGCGCAATCAGCGGCGACGCGAATGTCAAGGAAATCAACGCACCGATCGCTGCGCCGATCAGCGTGAGGCCGAGTTCGGATTTGTTGACGCCCAGGGCGTCCTGTAGGTCGGGCAGGCGCGAAAGCAGTGCTCCCATCGAAACGGCGAAGAGAAAGAAGCAGACATAGATCCGGTGTTGCGGCTGGATATGCATTCGATCGCTCCGGGATGATCGGTTCGGGAGTTTGGTCTCAATCGCAGCGACGGCGAGAAAAGACAATTTCGAGTGGCATTTCCGAGATATATCTTGTTGGCGCCAACCGCAACAACAACCTTAACTAGTTGTCGACAGACTCGCGGACTGTGTCATCACAGCCGCAGGGCAGCGCGTTAAACCATCGTATATCTGACCTTTCCCCGTGCGTGGACTTAGCTTGCCCAGGTCGTAGCGAGCCTCAGAGGAGAAAGATACGATGCTCAAGTCCATGACCACTGCCGCGCTGGCGCTGTCCCTTGCCGCAGCCCCGGCTTTCGCGGCTCAGAAGGCCCACAATGCCAAGATCACGGTCGTCTTCGACCATGAATTGCCAAATGTCCCGGGCAAAAGTATGCGCGGCGTCCTCGTTGAATACGGGCCGGGCGGGTATAATCCCGCGCATACCCATGCGAAGAGCGCTTTCATCTACGCGACGGTCATCGAGGGTGAAATCAAAAGCAAGGTGAACGACGGCAAGGAAAAGGTCTTCAAAACCGGTGAAAACTGGATCGAAGTACCCGGCGATCATCACTTGGTAAGTGCGAATGCCAGCAAGACGAAGCCGGCAAAAATTCTGGCCGTATTTGTCGTCGATACCAAGGAAACGGAGCTGACGACGCCCGATCCCTGATCGAGAAGTCGATGCGTTGAGCGGGAAGGGGATGTCCCTTCATCACCTTCCCGTATTTTCGGCCTTACAACGCCTCTCGTTATCACTTTGCGACGGAAACGGGATTAGGGCCGGCCGGGCCGCGCGGGAACGGACGCCATCAGTCGCGCAAATGCCGCTTGAGATCGCACACCCGTCTTGGACAGGAGCCTTGCTGTATGTGTTTTGACGGTGTTGGGAGATAGGGCAAGCATCCTCGCGGTCTCTGGAACCGAAAATCCGCAGCCGACAAGCACAGCCACCTTCGTTTCCGCGGCGGTTAGGCTGAAGATGCTGCGAAGCTGCTCTGCCTGCCCGGTGGCGCGGCCTTCTGCATCGACGATCTGAAGAAGCACGCGGGCGCCGGAATCTGCCGAGTCCCAGGCGACGAAGGAATTCGGTGGTAGTGGGGTGACCTGCGCGAGGTAGGGCGGCAGGCCCGACGGTCGGAGAATCTGGACAGCGCCCTGCAATTGCGTGGCGGTTCCGCTTGCGATTTCGATGGCTTGCCGTATCGCATGAGCCAGAGCCTTGGAGCTGCTGGAAATGCTTGGAAGCGCCGAGCGCTCATGTCTGCTGATGGAAAGGCCGTCGCCCCGTCTCAGGATGTCTTCGGCGGCGGAATTCAGCAGGACGATTTCGCCCTGGCCATCGAGCAGCATGGCCGCATCGGGCAGGGCCTCGAGCAGCCGCTGCAGAAGGCTGGCTTCTCGTCTTATGCTTCCGACATGAAGGGAAAGCTCTATCGAGCGGGAGAGATGCGGCGTCAATTGCAGGAGCTTCCGGGCCGCCTGGGCGCTTTCGGTGTCCTGGGCCTTGGAGAGAAAAAGCGCTACCCCGCCGATACCGCCGCGTTCGTGCAGGCTGGCGTGAGGAACGAAGAGCTGATTGTAGATATTTTGAGGCGCGCAGATGTCGGCATAGTATGCGGTGCGCCGAACGGCGGCATCATCGATGAGCTCATTGCCGATCGCTACCTGATCCGGCTGAACTTTCTCGAACGCCTTTGCATAGGGATTGCCGGCGTAATGTTGCAGATAGAGATCGTTCAGATCTTCGCGCATCCGGCCGGGGATCAGAAAACTGCTTTTTCCATCTGGGGCCTGATAGACAATATTGCCGGCTGTTGCTCCCACACAGTCAACAACCGCGCATAATGTGCTGGACCACAACTGTATGTTTACAGAAGCCCGATAGATGGCATCGACAATATCCGCATGCTCCATTTGACTGTCTTTCGATTGGTAAAGTCATATGAGCGGCCGAAGCCGAATATTAGTCTGGCCAAATCTTTTAGAGGAGAGACTGATACTTGAGCATCACCCGATTGGGTGACGACAGAAAACTCCGTGGTTTATCAAGGAATAAGGCCGAGTATCTGAAACCATCTGGTCGGTTCCTGCCATGAGACGCCGATAGGTCTGGCATGGAAGGCGATACGGCATGTCGCGTTGTTGATGCTCGTCCCTCACTTAAGTGTCGAGTTTCGAACTCGCCCAAGTGATGGAAATAGACACAATCTATGCGGAATAGGGCGCCGCTTGCTAACGCGCTCGGCGATATGTGCTTGCGGATTATGTCCATAATGTTGACCATTCAAAATTAAGTAAAAAACAAGTTTTCCTCTCAAGAATTAGGGTATTCGACGCATGAGAGGACGATATGAGCGAAGAACAGATTAAGCGGCCGATTTGGATCCGCATCACAGCCTACGGGTTCGCTGCGGTTTTGTTTGCGAGCGCAGCAATCGGTGGTCTTGCCTGGCATCGCCAGAGCGCGATGAGCGATCAATCGCTTCAGAAGGAGCTCTCGGCCGACCTGCACGTCATCCAGACCGATATGGATGCGCAGAAACGCGCGGCTGCCGGGCTTGCAGTAGCCCTTGCCGGTGAGCCTGAAACGGCCGATCTTATCGCCAAGAATGATCGGGCGTCCATTCTTGCAAAATACACAGCCAGCCTGCCGGCGATCAAAGCGCAGGGCCTTCAGCTCATCACCTTCAGCAATGGCGATGGCCTCGCAGTCGCACGTATCCACACGCCTGACACCTTCGGCGATGACCTCAAGGGACGTCGCAAGATGATCGTTGCGGCGCTGACGCAGGGCAAACTGAACGCGGGCATTGAACCCGGGCGGACCGCCGTCAGCATGTTTGCCTCGGCCCCCGTTATCAAGGACGGCAAGACTGTCGGCGTCGTCGATGTCGGCACCTCGCTCACGAATGACTATTTTGCGCCGCTCGCAAAATCCGTCGATGCCGAAGTTGCGGTCCATATCCTGCAGGACGGGAAATTTGTGCCGCAGGCCTCGACCTTCGGAGACAAGACGATCCTCACCCAGGAACAGTTGCAGGCGGGTTTCAACGGCGACCGCGTCCGTGTCCATGCCGTTCTCGGCAACAAAGACTATGAAGTTACCGCCATTCCCTTCGAAGATTTCTCCGGCCGCAAGATCGGTGTTTTCGAAATTGGCTCCGATGTTACGGAAGTCGTCGAAGCATCGCAGCAGGCGCTCTGGATGGCTGGGATCGGCGCAGTCGTCGTCTCACTTATTTCACTGCTCGGTTTCCTCGTCTTTGCGCGTTCGATTGCGTCGGTCATGAAGAAGACGACAGGCACGATGGCGCGCCTGGCCGCAGGCAATATCGATGTCGAGGTCGAAGGTCAGGGCCGGCCTGACGAAATCGGCGCGATGGCCCGTGCCGTTCAGGTCTTCAAGCAGAACGCGATCGAGCGGGTTCGCCTCGAACAGGAGGCGGAAGCCAATCGCAGCTTGAGCGAAAGAGAACAGATCGAGCGCGAGAAGGAAAAGGCGAGGGACGCTGCCGATGTGCAGTTTGCCGTCGACAATCTCGCTGCCGGCCTGTCAAAGCTTGCCGAGGGCGATGTGTCCTACCGGATCGCGCAGCCCTTCGTGGCAAGGCTCGATGGCGTCCGCAGCGACTTCAATGAATCCGCCGACAAGCTGCAATCCGCGTTGAACCGGGTGTCGCAGAATGCCCGCGGCATCGACTCGGGAGCAAACGAGATCAAGTCAGCTGCCGACGATCTCGCCAAGCGCACCGAGCAGCAGGCGGCGGCTCTCGAAGAGACGGCTGCGGCTCTCGAAGAAATCACCACGACCGTCAAGGGTTCCAGCAAACGCGCCCAGGATGTCGGCCAGCTCGTGGCCCGTGCCAAAACCGGCGCCGAACATTCTGGCGAGGTGGTCCGCAAGGCCGTGCTCGCCATGGAGCAGATCTCCAAGTCTTCCGGTGAGATCGGCAATATCATCGGCGTGATCGACGACATAGCCTTCCAGACGAACCTGCTGGCGCTCAACGCCGGTGTTGAAGCAGCCCGAGCCGGCGAGGCCGGCAAGGGCTTTGCCGTCGTCGCGCAGGAAGTGCGTGAACTGGCGCAGCGCTCCGCAACGGCGGCCAGAGAGATCAAGAATCTGATCACGGCCTCGAATGCGCAGGTGCATGCAGGTGTGCAATTGGTCGACGATACCGGCAAGGCGCTTCAGGCGATCGTTTCGGAGGTTCAGGAAATCAACCGACATATCGCTGCGATCGTCGAAGCATCGCAGGAGCAGTCGTTGGGCCTCGACCAGATCAACACGGCCGTCAATCAGATGGACCAGGATACGCAGAAGAACGCTGCCATGGTCGAAGAGTCGACCGCTGCCAGCTACAATCTTGCGAAGGAGGTTGCATCGCTCAACCAGCTTCTCGCTCAGTTCAAACTGAACGAAGCAGGCTATGCTTCGCATTCGGCGCCTGTTCGTAGCGCCGGGCGAAACGATGCGCCGGCGCCGTCTCCCGCCCGGACGCTCGGTCGCAAGATTGCCTCCGCATTCTCAGGAAATGCCGCACTGGATACCAAGGGCGGCAACTGGGAAGAGTTCTGAGGTTAGACCCGCAAAGCAAGACAAGGTGCGGCGATCATCGCCGCACCGTTTTCACTCGGTAGCGTAAAGCAGCCGCTAGCCGATCGGCAGGCGCTTTTCGGTTTTGGCGTCGAAAAGATGCAGTTTGGTGAGATCCGGCATCATTCTGACGGTATCGCCGGCCTGCAGGGAAAGCCGGTCTCGCACCGTCGCCACCAGGGGATCCGATCCAAGCTTCGCGTTAATCTGGGTCTCCGCGCCCGTCGGTTCGATGACCGCTACCTCGGCGCTCACGCCGTCTTGGCTGACGATCAGATGCTCCGGACGGATGCCATAGACCACCTCCGCGCCGCGTGCTGCCGCAGCAGCCTCCGGCAGCGGCAGGTGCGCCCCTCCGTCGGCGATGAATTCGAGCGGTCCGGACGCGCTGATCCTGCCTTTGATGACATTCATGCCCGGCGAACCGATGAAGCCGGCGACGAAGAGATTGGCCGGCCGGTCGTAGAGATCGAGCGGTGAACCGATCTGCTCGACATAACCATCGCGCATGACGACGATCCGGTCGGCCATGGTCATGGCTTCGATCTGATCATGCGTCACATAGATGGTCGTCGTTTTCAGCCGCTGATGCAGCTGCTTGATCTCGGAGCGCATCTGCACGCGAAGCTTGGCATCGAGGTTGGACAGGGGCTCGTCGAAGAGGAAGACTTGCGGCTGGCGGACGATGGCGCGGCCCATGGCAACACGCTGACGCTGACCGCCGGAGAGATTTCTCGGATAGCGGTCGAGGAAATGTTCGAGGCCGAGGATCTGCGCCGCATCGCGGACACGCGCCTTGATCTGCTCCTTCGGCGCTTTCGCCAGTCGCAACGAAAATCCCATATTCGCTTCGACCGTCATATGCGGATAGAGCGCATATGACTGAAAGACCATGGCAATGTCGCGCTCCTTCGGGGCGACGTTGTTGACGACCTTGCTGCCGATCGAGACGTTGCCACCGGAGATTTCCTCAAGCCCTGCGATCATGCGCAGCAAGGTCGACTTGCCGCAGCCGGAAGGGCCGACAAGGATGACGAATTCTCCGTCGCGGATATCGATGTCGACCCCGTGCAATACTTCGAAGTGACCATAGTTCTTGCGGACATTTGCCACGTTTACGGACGCCATAACTGTCTCCGGCTGAAAATCTGATTTCGGATCTGTGCTCGCTCGGGCAGAGCGATATGTGGCGCCTCGCCTATCGAGGCGCTGTCGCGGTGGCGTAGGGAGCGAGCGCCGCATCAACAGCGGCAAGGCAGAGATCATGGGCTTTCGGAGCGACACGCTTTTCGACCACATCAGGGTAGAGGCGGGCGAGATGCTGGCTGATAAGCGTTTCCGGGATCTCGTCGGGCAACCGGGCGAGTAGCTCGTCGATCGCCGCCGCCGCACGTGCGTCGGGCCAGTAGTACCGGATGCGGTCGCTGTAGCTGAAATGCCGCTGCAATCGCTGCTCATCAGCCGTACCACCATAGTGGCCAGCCCAGTGGCTGGGCTCAGCGAGCATGATCTCTTCCATCGCCGCCGCCAGTCCGCTGCCTGGCCTACCATCGCCAAGAATACCGGCGATCGCATCGAGGCCGTAGAGCGCCTCCCGCAATGCGAAGGTCAGGCCGGGGCCGACTTTCAGGATCGCAAACCCGCCGTCGACCAGAGCCGAAAGCGCGGCTGTCGGCTGGTAGTCGGTGGAATGGGCTTCGAAAAGCAGTCCCTTCATGTCATCGAGCGCAGAGATCAGCTTTTGCGCGCGCTCGGGCCTGTAGAGCGCGACATTGGCGTTGCCGAACTCGACACCCGGCTGGACGACGATGGCGATAACGCGCTCCAAAGCTGGACTGACGCCGGCTTCAGCAAATGCCTGACGGTGAACATCAAGCGTCCTCAAAGCTGCTTCCCGCCGCGTGATCTCCAACTCGTCCAGTGCATGGGTCGCACCGCCGGGCGGCGGCACCTCGGTGCCAATGACATAGACCGGCAGACGTCGACCGCTGCGACGGGCAGCCTCTTCGGCAGCCTTCGCCAGACGTGCCGCTCTTGCGGCGGTCAGTTCGTCGGCAAGCGCGACAGGCTCGCCAGCACAGCCCATCGACGTGTCGAGATGCAGCTTTTCGAAGCCAGCCTCGACATAAGCCGTCACCATAGCCTCAGCACGCGCCATCGCATCCTCGGCAGCAAGCTTTCGCCATGGGTTTGGACCGAGATGGTCGCCGCCGAGAATGATGCGGTTTGCGGGAAAGCCGACCTCTGTCGCGATGCGCTCGATGAAGGCCCGGAAGTCCACCGGCTTCATGCCCGTATAACCGCCTTCTTGATTGACCTGATTGCAGGTCGCCTCGATCAGGACGACATCACCCCGCCGGGCCGCGTGTCGCAATGTCGCCTCGATGACCAGCGGATGGGCCGAGCATACGGATGTGATGCCGCGCGGCAGGGGCAGGCCCCTTTCGCCGAACAGTTTCGCCAGTGCGGTCTGGCGGTTTTGATCGATCACGGCGCTCATACGAGTGTGACGACCTTGGTGAGATGACGCGGCGAGACGGTATCAATGTGTCTTGCTTGCGCTGCGCGTTCGCCAAGGATCTGCAGCGCCGGCAGGACAATGAGACCGGCAAGCGAGAGATCGACATCAACAGGAAGCTCCAGATCGCCGGGGCCGCCGATACCGATGACCACGGCGCCTTTCTCGCGTAACTCGCCGACGAGCTTGGCCTCGGCTTGTCTCTGGTCCGTGCTGTAAAGCATGATGGCAGCCGTCTTCTCGTCGACGAGACTGATCGGCCCGTGGCGGTATTCGAGCGGATGAAAGGCCTGCGTCATCAGCTGGCTCATTTCCATCAACTTGAGCGCTCCTTCGAGCGCGATGCCGAAAAGGGGGCCGCCGCCGAGAAAAACGAAGTGAGAGCGATCCTTGATAATTTCGGGCAGGGCGGCGTCGAGCGTATTCGCGAGCTGACGTGCCGATGCGACGGCCGAAGCAGGCACGGCCTGACCGATCAGTTGCAGGCTGAGCAACACCATGAGGCTTGCCGAAACTGTCATGACGATGCCTTCCTCGGGATGGGTCGGAGAGCAGATCAACTGGTCACAGTTCTTGGCGAGTGCGCTTTCGGGCTCGACGGTCACGGCGGTCACGAAGGCGCCGGCGGCGCGGCTTGCCTTCGCGGCGGCAACCGTTTCCGTCGTTTCGCCGCTGCGCGAGAGCGCGACCACATGGGTCTTCTGCCATTCCGGCCAGAAGTAAGAAGGCCGGTTCAGCCATTCCGCTCCCGGGACGGCGATCGCCTTGCGCTTGAGGCTGTTGGCATAGGCGGCCAGAGACAAAGCGAGGTTGAAGGAGGTGCCACAGCCGACGAAGACGAGGAGGTCGTCCGCCTTGCCGCTTGCCGTATTCGAGCCAATGGCTTTTTCCCAATAGGGGAACTGCTCGAAGATTACCTTTTCGGTCGTGTTCATGATGTCTCCGATTATTTGACCGAACCAGCCAGCAGACCGCTGACGAGGTACCGGTTGAGAAAGATGACGACGAGGGCAGGGATGACGATCGCAATCGATCCGCTGGCCGTGATCAGCCCGTAGTCGATGAAGTTCTTGGTGACGAATTCAGGGATGAGAACCGTCAGGGGTTTCGTCGCCTGCGGTGAGAAGATGAGGGGAACGAGGTACTGACCCCACGCCCCCAGGAAGGTGAGGATAGCGGCCGCCGTCAGACCGGGTCCGGCGAGTGGCAGCACGATGTGGAAGAAGATGAAGAGGCGACCCGCGCCATCAAGTTGTGCCGCCTCTTCGAGCGCGATCGGAAGCTGCTCGAAGACGCTGCGCAACAGCCAGAGGGAGAGCGGCAGATAGGCCGAGACATAGATCAGCGAGACGCCGGTATAGGTGTCGACCAGATGCATCTTGATCATGATCTGATAGAGCGGGATCAGCACCGCATAGGCAGGGATGGCCAGCGTCGCGACGACAGCGCCAAACAGAAGCTGACGCCCGGGAAAGCGCATCCGGGTGAAGGCATAGGCGCCGAGTGCCGAGATCGCGACGCAGAGAGCCGTGGCAGCTGCAGACGTGATCACGCTGTTGAGCAGCGCTGCACGGAACTGCTTCCACACCTCCACCCCGCCGATCCGCGCAATGTTGATGCCGAGCAGGCGCGAATAATGGTCGAGCGTGAAATGCTGCGGGAAGAAATGGATCGGCCGCGTGGAAAAATCTTCCGTTGGCGTCACGGAACTTGCGATCGTCCAGTAGATCGGGCCGAGCGACCAAATCAGCAGCACCGCAAGACCGGCCCAAATCATCAGGCGATAGAGAATGGTTGGTTTCATCAGTCGAACCGTGTGTTGCGATAGACGCGGAGGACATAGACGAGCGAGACGAGCAGCGACACGAGTGTGATGACCACCGACAGCGCCATGCCGTAGGAGAAGCGAAGGTTCTGGAACGTCTCGAGATAGATCTGCACGAGGATCGGCCGCGTTTCGAGGCTTGATCCGGCCAGGACCCAGGCCTCGTCGAAAAGGTTGAAGGCATTGACCGTCGCGTTCGTCATGGCAACGGCAATTGCGCTGCGCACGAGCGGAAGCGTGACCAGGCTGAACATCTGCACGCGCGTCGCGCCGTCGATGCGGGCAGCCTCATAGAGATGCGCCGGGATGCTCTGCATGGCCGCAAGCACGATGACGATGGTCAGTGGCATCATGCGCCAGACATGCACGACAGTGACCGCGATGATCGCGCTCGTCCGGTCGTTGAACCAGACATGATTTTCGAAAGGCAGGCCAAGTGCGACGAGGATGCCGTTCAACAGGCCGGCGCCGGGTTGATAGATCCATAGCCAGATGACGGAGTTGACGACACCGGGGAGCGCCCAGGGCAGAATGACAGCCGCAAGCACCCACTGGCGCCCGACCCTCATCTGATTGATGAGCGCTGCAGCGAGCACGCCGAAGATGGTTTCGGCAGCGACGGCGAGAACGACGTAGATGAGGGTATTCGTCCAGGTCGTCGCCAGCTGTCCATCCGACAGCATGCGTGTGTAATTTTCCAGTCCGACAAAGGGCGTTCCGGCCTGCATCGGATTGACCCGGTGCAGCGAGTCCCAGACCGTCCGTCCCATCGGATAGAAGACCAGAGCTGCCATCGTCACCAGGATCGGCAGCACCAGCAGCAGTCCGAGCATGGTGTCGGCGTTGAGGCCGACACTACGCTTGGCTGCGACACCTTCAGCGGTGGCTGTTGTCATTGCGCCATCGCCTGCTTGGCTGCATCGGCGATGCTCTGCATGGCCTGATCAACGGTGACCTGGTCCTTTGCCGCGCTGTTGATCGCCGTGTTCACCGCGCTCGAAAACTGCGGATACCATGGCGGCGTTCCCTGCTGGAACAAAGGCTCGACGGTCTTGGACTGTGCGACAAGTGCGTCGCCGCTCGTCAGCTTGCCTTCCGTATTGAGTTCGGCGAGCGCCGAAGTCCGTGTCGGCAGGAAGCCGTTTGCCGCATTCTTCTTCTGGAACTCCTTGCTGGTGAACCATTTGACGAAGGCGACCGCCGCTTCCTTGTTCTGCGAAACGTTCGGAATGGCGAGCGCTTCCGGAAGGCCGAAGCTGCGGGTCTGACCACTTTCGGTCGGTACGAGGATCGCTTCCACCTGGCCGGCGACCTTGGACTGCTTTGGGTCGTTCATCTGGCCCAGGCGACCGGGCTCACCCGAGATCATGATGCTGGTCAGCCCCTGGGCGAACATGCTCTCGTTGATCTGGCTGTCCTTGAGGCCTGTCGAGGCAGGGTCGACCAGGCCGTCCTTCAAGAGCTTCAGTTCGAAGGCGAGCGCCTTGTAGCCGGCTGAATCGGGGGTGAGGAAAAGCGGCTTGAAATCCTTGTCGAAGAGTTCGCCGCCAAAGGCCTTGGTCAGCAGATACCAGCTCGTGGAAGCGCCTTCGGTCGCCGAGAGCGGCAGGCCGATCGGATAGGTGGAGATGCCCTTCTCCTTGATCTTCTTTGCGGCCTCGACCAGCGCGTCGAGCGTCTTCGGCATTTCGGTAATGCCGGCGTCCGTGAAATGCTTCTTGTTGACGAGCATGACGCGGAAGTCGTTCGTGTAGGGTACGCCGAGCAACTGACCGTCGACGGTGAAGATCTTGGCGACGCCGATATCATCGACACTATCCTTGTCGATCACGTCGTTCAGCGGCATGTACCAACCGGCGGCGCTGAACTGTCCCGTCCACGACCAGTCGAATTCGGTGACATCGGCCGGTGCCGTGCCGGCGACGAGCGCCGTCACCAGTTTCGGGCGGATATCGTCCCAGGAGAGGGTCTGGAGATCGACATGAATGCCGGTCTCGGCTTCAAAATCGGCCGCAACCGTGGCGCCCTGCGGCGATGGCATGAGGACCGTGATAGATTGGCCGGCAAGTGGCTTGGCGCCGTCCGCCAAGGCAGGCAGGGCGATCGCAAGGGCGGCGGAGGCAAGCAAAGGCAATATCAATTTACGCATGTTCCCATCCTTCGTTATCGTTGACAGTCATTGTCTTGATCGCGCGATTACGGTTTCGGCCGCGACCGCGATTTGCCCGAACCAGCGCTCGTCAAGCGGCCAGTCGAGAAGTTGGGCGGCGGCCAGAAGCGCGCCGCCAATGGGGGGAAGTACGGGTGAAACCGCCCGCCGGCCGATCCGCCGTTCGACGGCCTCGAGCAGCAGACGGCTGGAAAAGGTGCCGCCCGCATAGGTCCAGTCGGTGCCGGTTTCACAATGGCCTGATATCGCCCAATGGTGTTTGGCAAGCTCCTCGGCTGCCTTCTCGATCAGACCGATTGCGGTTTCGTCACCCTGGCTCGCTGTTTGGTCGACAAGGACGGAGAGCGCTGCAATACCTGCGCGTGGACGCTTGAGCCCGCTGATCCAGCCCTCGAGCGCGTTGATCGGATCGGTGATGTCGAGCTGGAGATGGTCATAAATGGCCTTCGCCAGCACGGTCGGCTTGGCACGTCCATCGAGGCTCTGGCTGATGAGATGCAGGGCTGCGCGACCGATCCAGTAGCTGCTGCCCTCGTCGCCGATCACATCGCCCCAACCGCCGGCGCGTGCGGAGGCGCCCGCGCCGTTGCGCGCCCAGGACATGGAGCCGGTCCCCGACAGGATGAGGATGCCCGGACGCCCGGCAAAGGCACCGAGATGGGCTGCATCGACGTCATTGAGCACGATCCTGCGGATATCCGGAAAGGCGTCATCAATGCATTGTTTCTGAAGCGCAGAGAGGTGAGCGACTTCGCCATAAGCAGGCAGGGCAGCGCCGACGGCGGCCAGTCCCGGCTCATTGCGGAACGGTTCGATATGCCGCTCCAGCTCCTGTCGCCAGTCCGGATTGTCCATCGGATTGACGCCGCCGCCGAGCGCTGTGCGCAGAATTCGGCCGTCTCTGTCGGCCAGCGTGACGAGCACCTTGCTGCCGCCGCCATCGATGCCGAGGATCAGCTCGTTACTCATTCTTTTGCTCCGAGCTCGGCATAGGTCGCGTCAATACCGAAGTTGGTGAGTTCGGCGCGCCATTGGGGCGTCAGGCCCTTGTCGGTGATGAGCTTTGCGGCGTTCAGGGGCGCGACCTTGTAGGTTGCCATCGTCCCGAATTTCGAGGAATCGGCGAGCACATAGCCGTTGGCAGAGCGGGTGAGCATGCGCCGGTTCAGGCTAGCTTCGGCACTGTCCACGCTGTAGATCGCGCCGTCGGGGCTGATGGCGCTTGCTCCGAGAAACAGCTGATCGAACCAGATCGTTTCGAGCATCGCCTCGGCCTGCGGGCCGACAAGCGAGGCGTTTTCGCTGCGCAATTGGCCACCGAGAAGCACGACTTCGAGGTTCGGAATGTTGAGAAATTCCTGAGCAACGATCAGGCCGTTGGTGAAGATGCGGAGCGGCATCGGATTGATGCGGATTAGTCGCGCAAGCTGAAGAACCGTCGTGCCGGCGTCGAGGAAGATCGCCGTGCGGGGCAGAAGCAGTTCATAGGCCGCATTGGCGATCGCGCGCTTTGCCGAAAGCTGGCGCTTTTCCCTTTCCTGGAAGGCCATTTCGACCGAAGAACCTTCGGCGATGCGAGCGCCGCCATGCACACGGTCAATCGCGCCATCCTGTTCGAGAATTTGCAGGTCGCGCCGCACTGTTGCCAAGGAGGCGCCGACAGCATCGGCCAGGTCCTGAATGGTGGAAAAGCCATTCGCATAGAGATGACTGCGGATGGCATCGAGCCGATCAGTCTTCACGCCGCCAGTCTGGTTCACAGATCGTCCCCTGGTGCAATTGTGCTTCTTGCATCAAAGTTCCCACTCAATACGATCAATGTCAATCAAGATTATGATCGTTTATGATCTTTTTCATGTTGACCGATCTGGTGGTGCGCGATCAAAAAGAAAGGCACGTCGTCTCTGATGACGACGTGCCTCTTGGCTGTTGTTTGGTGAGCGAATAGGCCTGTGGCCGATCTCAGCTATATCTGGGCAGGAGGTCGCCGTGTGCCTCGATCAGGTCGTCGACCAGGCCCCAGATCTCGTCCGGCGACAGTTCTGCCGATGTATGCGGATCGAGCAGGGCTGCCTGATAGATGCGGTCGCGTTTTCCCGTCAATGCTGCTTCAACGGTCAGTTCCTGAACCGAGATGCTGAGCTTCATCACAGCGGCGAGCTGCGTGGGGATCCTGCCGATGCGGGTTGGCTGGATGCCGTTCCTATCCACATGGCAGGGCACTTCCACGATACATTCGGCCGGAAGGTTCTCGATCAGGCCGTTGTTCGGAACATTGCCATAGATCAGCGCTGGATTGCCGGTGACGGCGGCGTGGATGATGCCCGCGGCATATTCGTTGCTGCGGCAGACCTCGATCGGCTTGTCGCCTTCGAGATCCCGGCGCAGCGCATGCCATTCTGAAATCTGCCGCTCGCAGCGGCTGATATACTCGTCGAGCGGAATGTTGAGCTTGTCGATGAGCTCCGGACGGCGGTCCTTGATGTACCAGGACGTATATTCGGAGAAATGCTCGCTGGATTCCGTCACGAAATGACCAAGCCGCTTCAGGACATCGAAACGCACCCGGTCGTCGGACGGCACGCGTCCCTCGCCGGCGAGAGCCTTCAGGCGGGGATAAAGATCTTCGCGTCGGCCATCGGCATGCAGCTTCTCGTATTTCAGGAAGAAGGCGACGTGGTTGATTCCAGCAGAGATGTAGTTGATGTCGGCAATGTCTTCGTCGAGGCAGGAGGCGAGATGGGCGGCGGTATGCTGCACGCTATGGCAAAGGCCAACCGTGCGGATACTGGGCGCCAGCTCCTTGATCGCCCAGCAGTTGATCGCCATCGGGTTCACATATTGCATTAGCAGCGCGTCGGGGCAGACCTCTTCCATATCGCGGCAGATCGCTTCCAGCACCGGAATGGTGCGAAGTCCGCGGAATATCCCACCGATGCCGAGCGTATCGGCAATAGTCTGCCGCAGGCCGTATCGCTTCGGCACGTCGAAATCCGTCACAGTCGCAGGCTTGTAGCCGCCGACCTGCATCATCAGGATAACGAAATCCGATCCGCGCAGCGCCTCGCGACGATCGAGGGTTGCCTCTATCCTTACCCTCTGCAGATTGAGCGCCTCGCAGATGCGCCGCGCAACGATCTCCGATGTCTTCAACCGTTCGGGGTCGATATCAAACAGGCTGATCACATAATCGCTGCCCGAGGGTGTGGACAGCACATCCCCCAGAATGTTCTGCGCAAAAACGGTGCTGCCCGCACCCACGAGGCAAATCTTCGGCATTTCGGTCTCCCACAAATCAAGGTCACCATAGTGGTGCCTCTTCCAAATCAGAATTTCTTCCTGCTATTGAAGGGAGTATTCCCGGATTGAAGCGTTGGACGCCATGAAAGACGATCATTTCAACAGGAGCGGCGAGTGGGCGGGGTCGCCGCGGAGCTTCCTGATCGAGCGCCACACGGCCGATGCCATGAGCGCTGCGCATTGGCACGACCATGTCGAGATCAACCTGCTTCTCGATGGTGCCATGACCTATCTCTTCAATGGTCGGCAGGAGCGGGTCGAGGCCGGGCGTCTTGTCCTCTTCTGGGCGGCCATTCCCCACCAGACGATCCTGGTGACGCCGGAGGCGCCGCTTATCTGCATCTACCTTCCGCTCGTCGACTTTCTCGCGCTCTCCATCGACAAGAAGGCGAGACAGGCAATCATGCAGGGCGCCTTCGTGGTCGAGCCCCGCCGCCGCGAGACGACGCCGCTCACCGTCTCTGCCTGGGTCGAGGAATGGGGCAGCAGCGATCCCGTGCGGCGTCAACTGATCGCGGACGAGGCTAAGCTCAGGGTGCGCCGGCTCATCCTTGACCACGCCGATAATCGAGGCTCGTCCGTGGCAGCGGCCGCGACGCCGGTAAGCCCCGCCATCCGCCATTCAGAGGTGCTGACCGACCTGATCAACCGGCATTTTCCCGAGCCGCTAAGCCTGGCGGATCTTGGAAAGCGCGCTAACGTGCATCCAACCACCGCCAACCGGGCGTTTCGCGATGTGCTCGGTATTTCCGCAATGGAATATCTGACACGTTATCGTCTCGCGAGAGCAATGCAGCGGCTGGCTGAGACCGAGGAGTCGATCCTGGAGATTGCCCTCGACTGCGGCTTCGGCTCCAGTAGCCGATTTTACGACATCTTCAAGCAGCGAACCGGCACGACACCCCGGAAGTTCCGCCTGTCGCTCGGCAAGCCGTGACGTTTGCACAAGTCGGACAGGGGTTTGAAAGAAGTGCAGGTTCAGGCGCGGTGCGGCTATCGAATCTTCTCGCCAGCGCGCTAGAGTTTGCAGATGATCTACCTGAACGGATTGGGGCCCATGACGACTGACAGCAAGAACCCCGCCGGCGCCCTGGCGTCCCTGGCAACGATCGAGGATTTCTGCCGAGAGGTCTTTATCGCGGCCGGCGCCGACCAGCAGACTGCGGATGCAGCGACGCGGGGAATGCTGCATGGTACGCGCTATGGCATCGACAGCCACGGTGTGCGCCTCCTCCCTCATTATGTGAAAGGGTTGACCGAAGGCCGCCTCAATCCGCGTCCGCATCTCACGCTGGCAAATACTTTCGGCGCCGTCGCTTCGCTCGATGCGGACAATGGCCATGGTGCGCTCGCGACCTATATTTCCATGGAGTATGCGACGCGTCTTGCCGGGGAATTCGGGATCGGTGCGGTTGCGATCCGCAATTCCTCGCATTTCGGACCGGCAGGTGCCTATGCGTTCGATGCCGCCCAACGTGGCTTCATAGGCTTTGCCTTCTGCAATTCCGATAGCTTCGTGCGTCTGCACGACGGCGCCATGCGCTTTCATGGCACCAATCCGATCGCCTGCGCTGTGCCGGTCACGGGAGATAACCCGTGGCTCTTCGACATGGCGACGAGCGCCGTGCCCTATAACCGCGTGCTGCTCTATCGCAGCCTCGGCCGCCAACTGCCCGAAGGAGTCGCCTCCGATGAACGGGGGTATGACACGGCCGATCCCGATGTGGCCGAAATGCTGGCGCCGCTCGGCGGCGAATTCGGCTTCAAGGGCGCAGGGCTTGCAGGCATTCCCGAGATCTTGAGTGCTGTGCTCACAGGCATGAAGCTGAGTTTCGATATCGCTCCGATGTCCGGGCCGGATTTTTCGACACCGCGCGGGCTGGGTGCCTTCGTCATCGCGCTGAATCCTGCAGCCTTCCTCGATATCGAGATCTTTGACGCTGCCATGAAACGCTACGTCGAAACCTTGAGGGCATCTCCGCAGCGTGAAGGCTTCAGGGTGATGGCGCCTGGCGATCGGGAATGGGCTGTCGCCGCCGAGCGGGAAAGACATGGCGTGACGCTGGATCCGGCGACGGTCGAGGCCCTTAGGACCCTTGCGTCCACTTATCAATTGGCCAGCCCAGTCTGAGTGCATGCGTCGGATTGACGCACAACTTCCCCGATGATAGCTTGAGCTAATTGGTCAGGCCAGTTGACCAGTTGTGCGCTTGAGGAGAAGCGTGCCGGGGAGGCCATAATGTTTTCGGCAGTTGAATCACGCCGCCTCTACAGGCAGGTGGCGGACCAGATTCGTATGATGATTATCCGAGGCGAACTCGCCGTCGGCCAGAGGTTGCCTGCCGAGCGCGAGCTTGCGGAGCAGCTTTCGGTTTCGCGCCCCACGCTGCGTGAAGCGCTGATCGTGCTGGAAGTCGAGGGATACATCAATATCCGCATGGGCTCCGGCATTTATGTCACGCGCAAACATGCGGCCGAAGCGACCGGCAGCGAGCGCGAACCGGTGGAGGGTCCCTTCGAGCTGCTGCAGGCCCGCGCCATCATCGAATGCGCGATATCAGAGGAGGCCGCAAAAAGCGCCCGCCCTGAGGACATTGCCGTTCTCGATGAGGCGCTGAGAGCGATGAGCGGCGTGGTGGAGGATGCGCGCGCCGTGCTTGTCGCCGACCGCGCCTTTCATACCGGCATTGCCTCGATCGTCGGCAATGCGACCTTGATCCGCGTCACTGGCGAGATGTTCGACATGCGCATGACGCCGTATTTCGAAAAGCTCGCCAGCCATTTCGAAGGACCGGTGTCGTGGCGTACAGCGCTCGAGGAGCATCGGGCCATCCGCGACGCGATCGCCGCCGGCGATACGGCAGGTGCGAAGGACGCCATGCACACGCATCTCACGAATTCGCAGAAGAGGTTTTCCGAAAGCTTCGGGGAGGAGTTTTCGGGCGAGGAGGGGCGCGGCCGCACGGCCGGGCCGAACAAGGGAAAAGCAGCCACTTAACGAGATCTCAGGAGGAGAGAGCGATGAAGTTGAAACTGACGACGATACTCTGCACTGCCGCCGCAATCATGGCGACAACGGCGATCGCACATGCCCAGACGGTGCTGAAATGGGCCCATGTCTACGAGACATCCGAACCTTTCCACACGGATTCCCTCTGGGCCGCGGAAGAGATCAGCAAGCGCACCAACGGCCGCTACAAGATCGAGGTCTATCCGGCCTCGCAGCTCGGCAAGGAAGCCGATATCAACCAGGGCCTCAAGCTCGGAACGGTCGACATCATCATTTCCGGATCGAGCTTTGCCGCCCGCGACTATAAGCCGATCGGCGTCACCTATTTCCCCTATATTTTCCGCAGCCCCGAACACCTGATCGCCTACACCAAGAGCGACGTCTTCAAGCGCCTGGCCAAGGGTTATGAGGACAAGACCGGCAACCATATCGCCGCCGTCAGCTATTACGGGACGCGCCATACGACGGCCAACAAGCCGATCGCCAAATGCGCCGACATGCAGGGCCTGAAGATCCGCGTGCCTGATGTTCCGGCCTACCTCGCCATGCCGCGCGCCTGCGGCGCCAACACCACGCCGATCGCCTTTGCCGAGGTTTATCTCGCTTTGCAGAACGGCACGGTCGAGGCCCAGGAAAACCCGCTGACGACGATCGAGGCCAAGAAGTTCTACGAAGTCCAGAAGAACATCATTCTGACCGGCCACATCGTCGATCACTTGAATACGGTGATCTCGAAGACGCTCTGGTCGAACCTTTCGGACGAGGACAAGAAGATCTTCGGCGAGGTCATGCAGGAAGCTGCCGAGCGCACGACCAAGACCATCGAAGGCAAGGAAAACGGCCTGATCGCCACCTTCAAGGAGAAGGGCTTGAGCGTCACCGAGGTCGACAAGGCCGATTTCGAGAAGACGGTCGCGGAAAAGGTCAAGTTCGAGGACTTCGGCTACGAAAAGGCCGATTGGGAGGCGATCCGCGCGATCCAGTAAGTGCCCGAGGGCGCGCCGCCTGAGCGCGGCGCGCCCTTCCTTCCTAACCGGAATAAGGCCGATCATGTCACAAGAAGTCCATACGCAAGTCACTGCCGAGGAGATCGGCCACGAATTCGAAGGGCATGCGCCCACCGCCAATATCTCGGACTACGCCATCGAAGACTGGATCACGCTGCTCGTCTTCTGGCTGATGGCCGGTTGCGTCTTTCTGCAGTTCTTCACCCGCTATGTGCTGAACAACAGCTATGCCTGGACCGAAGAGATCGCCGTCAACTGCCTGATCGGCGTCGTCTTTCTCGGCGCCGTCATGTGCGTGCGCACGTCGCGCCATATCCAGGTGGATGTCTTCTATCATTACATGCCGGCAGGTCTTGCGCGCGTTCTCGCAACCTTCGTGGATATCGTCCGCATCGGTTTCTTCGCTTATGGCTGCTATCTGATGTGGCGCTACGTGCAGATCGTCGCCGACGAGCAGATGGTCACCGTCGACTTGCCGCGCAACATCGTCTTCTACAGCGTGCTTGCAGCTTTCGTGCTGATGCTGATCCGTGCGGTAATCGTCTTCATCGCCAATATGCGCCGCGGCTACTCCGTTCTGGAGCGCCCCGAAGAATTCCACGCTGTCGAAGGATGAACTGATGCTGCTCTTGCTTGGCTCATTTCTGGTGCTGATGCTGATCGGCGTGCCAGTCGCGATATCGATGGCCGTCGCCTCCGTTCTCTATATCGTCCTCTACGGCGTTGCGCCCGACATCATCGTCGCCCAGCGCATGATTGCGGGTGTCGAAAGCTTCCCGCTTCTCGCTGTTCCCTTCTTCATCCTTGCTGGCAACCTGATGAATTCGGCGGGTGTCACCGGCCGCATCTATTCCTTCGCCGTCGCGCTCGTCGGCTGGATGAAAGGTGGTCTCGCACAGGTCAACATCATCGGTTCCGTCATATTCTCGGGCATGTCGGGCACTGCGCTTGCCGATGCGGCCGGAATCGGCACGATCGAGATCAAGGCGATGAAGGATCACGGCTACCCCGTCGAGGCCGCGGTCGGGGTAACGGCGGCGTCTGCCACGCTCGGTCCGATTTTCCCGCCATCCTTGCCCTTCGTGATCTACGGCATGATGGCGAATGTTTCGATCGGCGCTCTTTTCATGGCGGGCATTCTGCCGGGCATCGTCATGACGCTGCTGATGATGATCACAGTCGCAGCCTTCGCCTACGTGAAGCGCTGGGGTTCCGATGCGCCCTTCGACGTCAAGCAACTCCTTTCCGCAGGTTTGGAGATCGTCGTCGTCCTGCTGGTGCCGCTGTCGATCTGCGTAATGATGCGATCAGGCGTATCGATGAATGCCGCAGCGGGCATTGCCCTTGTCGTGCTTCTGGCGCTCGACTGGTATTTCCGTTTTTCCGCGGTCATGGCGCTGATGACGCCGGTCATCCTGATCGGCGGCATGACCATGGGTTGGTTCACGCCGACGGAAGCAGCTGTCGCCGCTGTCCTCTGGTCGCTCTTCCTCGGCCTCGTGCGCTATCGCACGATGACGTTCTCGACACTCGCCAAGGCGAGCTTCGACACGATTGAAACGACGGCTTCCGTTCTCTTCATCGTCACTGCCGCTTCGGTCTTCGCATGGCTGCTGACGGTGAGCCAGGCTGCACAGCTTTTGTCTGACGCGATCCTGTCGATCACCGACAATAAGTGGGTGTTCCTGATCCTTGTGAACCTGCTGATGCTCTTCGTCGGCTGCTTTCTGGACACAATCGCGGCCATTACCATCCTCGTACCGATCCTTCTGCCGATCGTCGCGAAATTCGGCATCGATCCGGTACAGTTTGGCCTTATCATGACCCTGAACCTGATGATCGGTCTGCTTCACCCTCCGCTAGGCATGGTACTCTTCGTGTTGTCGCGGGTGGCGAAATTGTCCGTCGAACGCACGACGATGGCGATCTTGCCCTGGCTTGCGCCGCTCTTCATCGCCTTGATTTTGATCACCTTCGTCCCCTCAATATCCCTGTGGCTGCCACAGCAGCTTGGGCTTCTGAAATAGGAGAATGTGATGCACACCCGTCTGGCACGGCTTTATGCAAAGGGCGATCTCAGGATCGAGACTGATCCGGTCGCAGCCCCCGGTCCGGGCGAAGTGCTTTTGAAGATGGCAGCCGCAGGCATCTGCGGCTCCGACCTGCATTATTACCAGGATGGCGGTTTCGGTCCGGTCAGGGTTCGCGAGCCGATGATACCCGGCCACGAGGCCGCCGGAACCGTGGAGCAGGCAGGTGAGGGCGTCACCCTGAAGGCCGGAACGCTGGTCGCCGTCAATCCGAGCCAGCCCTGCGGTGCTTGCGAATATTGCCGCATCGGCTTGCCGATCCACTGCCTGGAAATGCGCTTCATGGGCAGTGCGATGCGCCTGCCGCATGAGCAGGGCATGTTTCGGGAATGGCTGGTAGTGCCGGCCAAACAATGCGTTGAGGTTGGAGCCTCGATAACGCCTGCGGAAGCGGCCTGTAGCGAGCCGCTATCCGTCTGCCTGCACGCCGCATCGCGCGCCCCCGGCATTGCGGGCAAGAAAGTCCTGGTGACAGGTGCCGGACCGATCGGCTCTCTGATGGTTGCCGTTATCAGCCATTATGACGCCGGCGAAATCGTCGTTACGGATCTTGCCGACGCGGCGCTCGCGCGGGCGAAAGCCATGGGCGCCAGCCGCACGATCAACGTGGTGCGGGATGCAGAGTCATTTGCAGAATTCCAGGCAGGAAAAGGCTATTTCGATCTCGTCTTCGAATGTTCTGCCGCCGCCCCGGCCATCCAGAGTGCGATTGCGGCGGTCCGGCCGCGCGGCACCATCGTCCAGGTCGGCGTCACCGGCGACGTTCCGGTGCCTCTCAACGCCATTGTCGGCAAGGAACTGCACATCCACGGAACGCAGCGTTTCCATGAGGAGTTCGCAACCGCCGTCGACCTGATTTCCCGCCGGAAGATCGATGTGCGGCCGATCATCAGCCACAGCATGCCCCTCGAGGACGCCGTTTCAGCCTTCGACATTGCCGGCGACCGTTCGCTGGCCTGCAAGGTGCAACTGACCTTCCAGTCAGCCTAAACGACGGTCTCGCCGCCATCGACGACGAGGATTTGCCCCGTCATGTAGGACGAGCGGTCCGAGACCAGGAACAGGATCGGTTCGGCTATCTCCGAAACATCCGCCCAGCGGCCGAGCGGCACCTTCTCGGCGATGTAGCCTTCAATGGCGCCGCGCCCGCCCATCTGCGCGATGAACGGCTCATTGAATGGCGTGTCGACCCATCCGGGGCAGAGTGCATTCACGCGGATGCCGAACTTCGCATAGTCGCCCGCCATCTGCCGGGTCATGGCGATGACAGCATGTTTGGTCGTCGTATAGGCGATCATTTCGCGGTCGTAGAGCACGCCTGACGATGAGGACGTATTGAGGATTACGCCTTTGCCTGCCTTTTTCATGATCGGCATGACGAAACGCGCGGCCATGAAATGCGCCCGCACGTTCAGGCTCCAGGACTTGTCGAAACCTTCGATGGCAACCTGCTCCAGATCGCCGGCCACCTGCGCGCCCGCGTGATTGTGCAGAATGTCGATCCGGCCGTGACGTGCAGCAACAGCGGCAATGCCGGTTTCAAGCGCCTGGTCGTCGGTGACATCGACCATCATGCTTTCGGCGCTGCCGCCCGCCTCGGCAATCAGACCGACGGTTTCTTCGGCATTTGCGAAATTGATGTCGGCAACGACGACATGGGCGCCTTCGCGCGCCATGATCAGCGCGCCAGCGCGTCCGATGCCCGAGCCTGCGCCCGTGACGATTGCAACGCGATCTCTCAGTATCATGGCATTTCCCCGGTCAGATTGTCGTTGTCTTTTCGCGCATCAGGAAGCGCGCGATGAAAATGAGGGCAAGCGAGGCGATCAGCACCATCGTCGCGACTGCATTGATTTCCGGCGTCACGCCGCGGCGGATGGAGGCGAAGACATAGATCGGTAGCGTCGTGTTGGAGCCCGCCACGAAGAAGGCGATGATGAAATCGTCGAAGGAAAAGGTGAAGGCGAGCAAAAAGCCCGCCAGGATCGACGGCATGATCTGCGGTAGCACGATCTGCCGGAAGGTCGTGAACGGTGTGGCGTAGAGATCGCTGGAGGCCTCAACAATATCTCGACCGAGGCTCGCGATGCGCGCCTTCACGATCATCGTCACCAACGCCATGGTGAAGAGCCCGTGCGCAGCAATGATCGAGCCGTAACCGAGCGCCAGCTTCGGCGGCTGCTCGCCCGGCCAGAGAGCGGCGATGACAGGATTGATGAAGCCGAAAACCTCGACGAGGGCTACCAGCGTTGCGATGCCGATGACGACACCGGGCACGACGATCGCCGCCGCAAAGAGCCCGTCGAAGATGGCGCGGGCCCTGGTGCCGAGCCGTTCCATGCCGATGGCAGCCATGGTGCCGAAGATCGCCGCGAGCGAGGCGCTGGTGACCGCGATGATCAGACTGTTGCCCAGCGCCTCCATCAGGAAGGTATTGGACAGAGCCCGGCCATACCATTGCGTCGAGAAGCCGGTGAACTCGCTGGCGTTGCGGCCGGCATTGAAGGAGAAGAGCACGACGAGCGCGATCGGCGTGTAGAGGAACAGATAGACGAAGGTGACGAGCGCGCGCATCAGATGAGATCCACCTGCCGCGTACCGGCGACGCGCCAGGCAATGCGCATGGCGACGAGCAGCACGATGACGACGACGGCAACGAGCGTGACAGCAATTGCCGAACCGAACGGCCAGTTGCGTGATTGCAGGAAGAGATCGACGAGTGCATTGCCGATGAAAAACACCTTGCCGCCGCCCAGAAGCTGCGGGATCAGATATTCGCCGAGAAGCAGGATCGTCACCAGCGCGACGCCGGTCATCACGCCCGGAAGCGACAGGGGCAGGGTAATGCCGAAGAAGGTCGAGCTGGGCCTCGCGCCAAGGTCGGCCGAGGCTTCGAGCAGTCGGCGATCCAGCTTTTCCAGGCTCACATAGATCGGCATGATCATCAGCGGCAGGTATCCGTAGACGATGCCGAGCAGCACGGCGCCGGGTGTATTGATCAGCCTGACATTTTCGATGCCGACGAATTCGAGCAGATGCGGAATGCCGCGTGCGCCGAGCAGATACATCCAGGCATAGGTGCGTACCAGCAGGCTGGTCCAGAAGGGAACGACGACAAGCGAGACGAGCAGCAGCCGGCGCTGCGGGCTTGCCTTGACCGCGAGATAATAGGCGACCGGATAGGCGACGACGAGGCAGGCAGCCGCTCCGATCGGCGCCAGGATCAGTGTATTGACGAAGGCTGCCGAGCGCGCGCCGAGATTGGCGAACTGCTCGAAGGTAAAGGCCGCCTGATAACCGCCCTCCGGCGCCCGCTCGCCAAAGGCAAAGACGATGATGGCGATGAAGGGCAGCACCAGGAAGACGAACAGCCAGATACTGGCCGGGCCGACAAGGGCGACGGTGATCAGGCGCCGTTTGGTGGCGTGGGGCAGGGGCATGGCTTTAGTCTTCATCCGCCAGATCGAGGAGCTGAACCGGCTCCCGCAGTAAGCCGCGGGAGCCCGGCATTCAGAGGTGGTGTCAGGCCGACTTGAAGCGCGCCATCAGTTCAGCACGACCCGGATCGGTGAGTGTCACGGCGGCGCCGAATTCCAGTGGCGTAAGGGCTGCTTCGTCCGGATAGACGATCTTGTTGGACGTAACCTCCTTCGGCAGCAGCGCAATGATGCGGCTGTCGGTGGTCGGCGCACCGTTGGCGATGTGCTCCTTCACCGCATTCTGCGGGTCCATCAGATAGTTGAGCAACGCGTAGCCGGCAGCCTTGTTCGGCGCATCCTTGGGGATTGCGTAATAGTCGGTCCAGATTTCGCCGCCGTCGGTGCCGAGGATGTAGGCAAGCTCCGGCATGTCGCGGTTGAGCTGCGCGCCGTCATTGGTCCAGCACATGGTCAGCCATGCATCGGTCGAACGCATCGACGGCTGATAGTCGGAATTGATGGCGAAGAGATGCGGCTTGACCCTGATCAGCAGTTCTTCCGCCTTGGCAAGCTCGTCAGCCTTGATCGAATTGAAGTCATAGCCGAGCGAAACAAGCGCGCTGCCGATCGTCGTCAACTGATAGTCATGCACCATGGCACGGCCGTCGGCTTCCGTTTGGGCGATCTCGAAGAAATCCTTCCAGCTCGAAAGCTTGGTCTTGATCTTAGACGTATTGACGGAGAAGCCGGTCGTGCCCCAATTCTTCGGCACGGCATAGGTCTTGCCGTCGATCTGCCCTTCCTTGGTGAAGCGCGGACTTTCGCTTGCCTGGCTGAAGTTCGGGATCTTCGAAAGGTCGAGTTCTTCGATCAGGCCGAGCTTGTGATGGGTCGAGATCGTGTAATTGGTCGGCACGAAGAGCGACCAGCCGGAGGCGCCGGCCTGCAGCTTGGCGAGCATCTCCTCGTTCGAACCGAAGACATTGACCTCGACGGCAACGCCGGTTGCCGTCTTGAAGTTCTCGAAGGTCGCCGGGTCGTGGTAGTTCGGCCATGTAGCGATCGACATCTGCGTACCGAGATCTTCTGCCGCATAGGCGGGCGTCGATAGCGCGCCGGGGAAGCGAGACAGCACGGCGGTCGCAAGACCGAGGCCGGTAATGCCGAGGAAGTGGCGGCGGCTGACGGAACCGCGCTTCAGGCGCATGAACTCGTCCATGAAACCTTCGGCGGAAATGGGCAGATTGTCCTTATAATCCTTGCTCATGATGCTGTTCCCTTGTTTTGGTTTATGCATTCGATGCTGGAAAGACATGGATGGCGGCAGGGTCGAAGCCGAGGAAAACCTCCTCGCCCGGCTCCACGAGATCGCTCTCGTTCATGCCGCGGCGATCGGCCGTGATCAGGAAGTCGCCAAGCCCCGGCACACTGACGGCATATTCGGCAGAGGAGCCTAGGAAGATGCGGTGCGTCACCGTCCCTTTGAACGACGTGCCTGATGACGCCCCTTCGCGCGTCAGATGGATCGCCTCTGGGCGCAGTGCAGCGATGACGTCGCCTGACGCAAAACACTTGCCGGAGGCCATCGCCGAACCGTCCGCCAGCCGCAGCGTCGTGCCATCAGCCTCCATCGCGGCAGCGATGCGGTTGGTCTTGCCGACGAAATCGGCGACGAAAAGATCGGCCGGGCGGTCATAGACTTCCTGCGGGCTGCCGAGCTGACGGATGCGCCCGGCACTCATGACGCAGACGACATCAGCCATCGAAAGCGCCTCTTCCTGGTCGTGGGTGACGAGGACGAAGGTGATGCCGAGTTCGCGCTGCAGGGTCTGCAGCTCGATCTGCATCGCCGAGCGCAGCTTCTTGTCGAGGGCTGCCAGCGGCTCGTCGAGCAGCAGGACGGAGGGGCGATTGACGATGGCACGAGCGAGCGCCACACGCTGCTGCTGGCCACCCGACATTTCATGAATCCGCCGCTTGGCAAAGCCGCCAAGCCGGACCATCTCGAGCGCCTCGGCGACACGGCGGTCGATCTCCGCTGACCCGACCCTCGGGCGCATCTGCTTCAGCCCGTAGGCAACGTTCTGCTCGACATTGAAATGCGGAAACAGCGCGTAGTGCTGGAAGACCATGTTGACGGGTCGGCGATAGGCCGGAACGCCGTTCATCTCACGCCCGTCGATCAGCACGGTGCCCTCGCTCGGCTGTTCGAAGCCGCCGATCATGCGCAGGCAGGTCGTCTTGCCGCAGCCCGAAGGCCCGAGCAGCGCCAGGAACGCGCCCTTGGGCACAGTAAGGTTGATGTCCGTTACGGCGGTCACAGCGCCATAGTTTTTTGTGACCGAACGGAATTCGATATCGTTCGTCGAAGCGGATGCCACGTCTGTTCCCTGCGGTTGGTTGGAATGGCAGTCTGTCGCTGCCTTATTGCCACCGTCGTTAAGGAAAGAGTAAGCCTGAGCTTCCTGCGCGGTATATACCCCGAGAGAGGTATTTAGGCGCACAATGTTTCGTGGAAGGTGTATATCCGAGCTATGTGAAATTGCGCAGTACGGCGAAGGGGAAGGGCTAGTGAGTATCGACCTGGAGACGCTGTTTGCCGCTTTCAATGCCACGGTCGGCAAGTCAGCTATGACGGATGCGGGCTTCGGCGATACGTTCCGCCAGATGATGGCCGCACTCGTGCGCTTCGACTATGTCGTCGTCTTCGCCTATCGCGGAAAAGAGCGGCCGATCGATCTCTACAGCACCTTCGATCGCCAAGAGCACGTCGTTTTCGTGACGCTCTATCAGGCCGGTCCTTACCTGCTCGATCCCTTCTATCATACCGCTCGGGAGAGGCGTGAAGGCGTCTTCAAGATGCGCGAGCTGGCGCCGGACCGGTTCTTTTCCAGCGAATATTATCGCACCTATTACGTCCAGACGGGACTTGCCGAGGAAATCGGCTTCTTCGTACCTGTCGATGGCGATATCACGGTCGTGTTGTCGCTGATGCGGCGCGAAAAGACCGGCGTTTTCCCACCCGCCGAATTCGCCACGCTGAAGAAGGTCGAGCCGCTCGTGGCCAGCATGGTGAAACATTATTGGGCCGGGCTCGCGCCGCGCTTCGACACGCAGCTTGCCGCGAGAGGCAGGAGCCGCCGCAAAAGCGAGGGCATCCCGCGCGCCGATACTGTCTGGCACGACCTCAACCTGACGGGCCGTGAAACGGCAATCGTCGAACTGGTGCTGCAGGGCCATTCGTCGGAATCGATCGGCCTGAAGCTCAACATCTCGACGGGGACGGTGAAGGTTCACCGCCGCAACGTCTATCGCAAGCTCGGCATCTCCTCCCAGACGCAGCTGCTCTCGCTTTATCTGAAGAATCTGAGCTGACCGATTGCTGCGCGCGCCGGGCTGCTGTTAGGCGCGTGCCTCTGCCTCACGCAGCGAAATCAGCCGTCGTGCCGTCTCGTCCCAGAGGATGAGTTTCACGCAGCTGAGGCTGTCACGAATGTTGATGCGCCCAAGTTTCGCCAGCTCCGGATAGTCCCGCAGCACTTCCGGCAACCGGTAAAACGGCACTCGGCTCGATAGATGGTGGACATGGTGCATGCCGATATTGGCGGTGATCCATCGCAGCGGGCGCGGCAGATCATAATGCGAGGCGCCATGCATGGCGGAATAGGGGAACGTCCATTCCGGAGGCTTGGACCAGTGGGTGTCTTCGAATTGGTGTTGAACATAGAACAGCCAGACACCAGCCGATCCGGCAAGTAGAACGATTGGCAGATGGATCAGCAGAAAGGGAACGATGCCGACGGCCCAGATGAGGAGAATGGCGAGTGCCGCGATGCCGGCGTTGGTCGCCATCGTCGAAAGCCAGGGCAACACCCCGGAGCGCATCATGCCGAATGGCAGTCTTTGCTTGAAGAGAAAAAGATAGGCAGGGCCAATGCCGAACATGACCAGGGGATGCCGGTATAGGCGATAGGTGAGTTTTCCTCGCCTCGTCAGGGCGCGATATTCCTCGACCGTCAGCGTGGTGATATCGCCGACCCCCCTCTCGTCCAGATTGCCGGCTGAGGCATGGTGTTCCGCGTGCGCGCGTCGCCAATAGTCGTAGGGCGTGAGCGTGAGAACGCCGATCGCGCGCCCTGTCCAGTCATCCCACTGACGCCGTCCGAAGAACGAGCCGTGCCCGCAATCGTGTTGCAGCATGAAGAGCCGCAACAGGAATCCGGCTGCCGGGACGACGAGGATTAAGCCGAGCCAATAGCCGAAGTGGATCGCAACCCACGCTGCTGCCCAAAGAAGGATAAACGGGATCAGCGTCACGGCCAGTTCGTACAGGCTTCGGCCTGTATTGGGTTTTCGGTAATTCGAGAGAATCTTGAGCCAGGCTTTTTCGGTACCGGCGTCTTGGCCGGCCGTCATCGTTGCGTTCATAGTCGGTCGGCGTCTTTCTGTTGGGCAGCGCTGCGGAAGAAGTGTTCGGCATGCTGGTAGTCATTTTCTGCGCCAATCCGGTCGCCGGCTAAAGATTTCAGCTCGGCAAACTGAAGGTACTGCTTGTGTCGATCCAGCAGGCGCTGCCTCGATGGTGTAGCACTTCTATTGGGGTGGGCGAAATGGTGATTATTCATGATAGATCCGAACCGCGCGGGTTCGCTCCTGATTGTCTGAAAATGATTGCTTGAGTGCTCTGCGCAGCTTGCAACTGATGCCTTGTCTTAGGAGACTGCGGCAAGGTGCGTTAGTGAGCGGCGAGGCGGCGTTTCCGCCAGCAGATGGGGTCATTCTGATCTGGTCTGTATGAGATCCACGCGCAGAAGCAATACTCCACTGCGGCTGCCACAAATCGCTGATGGGAAGGTGGCAAGCGCGCGTCGGCAATCGGGCAACGGAGCCTGCATCATCGAGGATACAATATCCTCGGATGTTTACGGTATTACTGCAGCATTGTGGCTGCATCGCGTCCGGGATGCCTGCAAGCTATCCGGATCGAAAGAATTCTGTCGCTTCCCGCACCCGCTGTTGAGCTCGCGACCGACGCAGGCTATCAGGACGGGCAACAAAGTCCCGGTTCCGAGAGACGCATCTGACAATGACCCCTTCATACCTGGTTACGCATTCCGGCGGCTTCCACGCCGATGAGTTGCTTTCGAGCGTCATCCTGACCCGGCTGTTCCCTGAGGCCAGGATCATTCGCAGCCGAAATGTCGAATGGACCACACCGGCCACCGATCGCATCATCTACGACGTCGGCGCGCAGTATGATCCCGCCGCAGGTATTTTCGACCACCATCAGCGTGGCGCGCCCGTGCGTGGGGACGGACGGCCCTACAGTTCCTTCGGCCTGGTCTGGAAACACTATGGGGCTGATTATCTTGCAGCTCTGGGAGTGCCCGAAGCGCATGTTTCATCGGTGCATGCTTCGTTCGACGCCAAGTTCGTCTTGCCTGTCGATCTGACCGACAATGGTGCACTTGATCCTTCCATCGCAGGCGAGCTGGCTGGCCTTACGCTGCCGGCCTTGCTGGAAACCCTGAAGCCGGTTTTCGATGCCAAGGATCCCGAGGCCGATGACAGGGCGTTCCATGCCGCCCTTTCGATCGCGCGAAGCTTCGTCGAGGCCGGTATCACGACGCAGGATGCCAAGCTGCGCGCCGAAGCCCTCGTTCTCAGTGCGATCAACGAAACAGGCGAGGGGCGCGTCCTCGAACTGCCGATGGGCATGCCTTTTCGTGCAGCGATCGTTAGGGCGAGGGCCGATCATCTGCTTTTCGTCGTTCACCCCCGGGAAAACGACTGGTGCCTGACCGGTATCCGCCGCGCTGACGAGGGCTTCGAGCTGCGCGCCGATTTGCCTGCATCCTGGGCGGGATTGACCGGCCAGGAACTCGAGCGCGTCTGCGGCGTCGCAGGAGCAACCTTCTGCCACAAAGGCCTCTTCGTCGCGGCGGCAAAAACCCGCGAAGCAGCACTTGCGATGGCACAAATCGCCGTAGACGAGGCCCTTTCGTAGGACGATCGGCGTGCGTCGGCGACGTCGTTCCGCGCTTATAAGGAAAGCCGATCCAATGGCGGGCGACGAAGCGATTTGTCGGCCGGCTTGCGCACAGCTTCGCTTGCGATCATGGTCACCGGCATGATGATTGTTGAGGTTATGCAACGTCCTCGTCTACTGCCGCAGAGAAGCTTTCCGCGCTACGCCTATTTGCCCGGCCGAATGCCCCATCCCGTCAGGGATCCGGCAGGGCACAGTTACCGGGTCGAGCCTGCGCCGATTCTTCCGACACTCGATTCCGATGAATTCGCGTGGGGCTCTGACCTTTTCAACCATGGCTATTACTGGGAAGCCCATGAGGCCTGGGAAGGGATCTGGCAGGTCGCGGCGAGAGGCAGTGCGCTGCGCACCCTGCTTAAGGGCTTGATCCTGCTCTCTGCTGCCGGCGTGAAGATCCGCGAAGGCAAGCGCGCACCGGCCATGCGTCATGCAGGCCGCGCCGCCGGGCTGTTTCGTCAACTATCGAAAGTCCCGCATGAGGCCTTTTCGCAGGCACTTGGAATGTCGCCAGCGATCCTTGCTGACAGGGCAGAAGCATCGGCAAGCATTCCGCCGGTTTTGCGGACGACGGGGCTGGGACAGCCCGAACCGGTTTACGATTTCATTCTTGGAAACCCACGAAGCTTCGCGCCATAAGGGATCTATTGGCAGCTCTGATTGAGACAACAACACGGGCAATCGCTACGTGCTCAGCTTTCCGATGATGATGGCCGTGGACCCAACGCTCAGTGCCCATCGCCAGCGTTCTCATCAAATTTCCATGACATCTTCAAACGATTCCGGGAAATTCTGACGTGCTACCTTTTCGTCGATGACGAGCATCGCCTCATAGGACATCGGATCGAAATCCTTGTCCACAGCCACCACTTCTCGTCCAAAGAGCAGGTTGAGCCGAGCCGCGTCCAGATTGCCACGCTCGAAGGGCTCTGCCCCGAAATGATGCCAGAGCGCATGCAGGAAGGCTGCATCGACCCGGTGCTCTGCCGTGCCGGGTCGGGCGCGGCGGGGCAGGGCCTTGATCGGCGTCACGCCCCTGGGATTGGCCCGCCGGATGGTGAACTGAATGCCGCTCCCCGGCATGCCCGATGGGAAGCCGCGGTGTTTCGTCATATCGGGAAGATTGGCCATAGCTTACTCCTTCGCAATGGGTCGGTCCCAATATCGGGCTTGTCGATCGCAATACTCGCAGCCACACGAATAGCGGTATAGGCGCCGCTTTACGAGCGCTGCAAGGGTCTATCCATTGAATATTCCGCGACGGAATGTTGAGCGCTATGGCTGGTCCGACGTCTCTGCCATCAAGGAGATCGGTGGAACGCTACGCGCAGGCGCTGATGGCCGGCCAAATGGCGATACCCGGCGACTTTCACTCGCCGGGTATCAATCGCAAATTTACTCACTTCGGCGTGACGTCGAAGCCGAACCACTTTTCCGACAGCGTTTTGATCGTGCCATCCGCCTTTGCGGCGGCAATTGCGTCGTTGAACATGGCCTTCAACTCGGTGTCGCTCTTGCGCAGGCCAACGGAGCTGCCGCGGCCGAGGAAGCCGCCCTGGAAGCGCGGGCCGGTGGTCGTCATGTCCTCGTTGCCTGGCTTCTCGGAAGCCGTGGTCAGATAGGCCATGGACGCCATGACGATATCGACACGACCGGCCTTGAGATCGAGATCATGCTCTTCCGTCGTCTTGTATTCTCTGACATCGACGATACCCTTCAGATATTTGTCAACGAAGGTCGCTGCGGTTGAGGCCGTCTGAACGCCGATCGTCTTGCCCTGCAGCGCCGGCTTGATCTTTTCGATCTCGGCAGCAGCGCCCGCTTCATCGCTTGCGAGCGAGAAGACCCGGCCCTTTTCAGGCAGGTTTGCGAGATCGCCCGTCTTCGAGGTCGCAAAGGCCTGACCGGTGGAGCCGTAGGAATCGCTGAAGGCGATAACCTCTTCGCGCTTGGCCGTCGCCGACATGCCGGAGATGATGGCGTCGAACTTGCCGGCGTTCAGCGCCGGGATCATGCCATCGAAATTCTGGACGACGATCTTGCACTCGACCTTCATGTGGTCGCAGAGATATTTGGTCAGCTCGATCTCGTAACCATCGAGCGAACCATCCGGCTTGGTGAAGTTATAGGGCTTGAAGGCGCCTTCGGTGGCGATCGTCACCGTCGTCCACTTCTTGTCTTCGGCATGCGCGATGCCGGCCGTCGCGATGATGGCTGCGGCTGATGTCGCCGTCAGAACCCGTGAAAAGAACGTCATGTTTTTGCTCCCCTTTTCTTTGTTTGGGCTGAGAAACTATTTGCTAATGAACTGGCGGAAACGGTCCGACCGGGAATTGGCGAAGACCTCCTGCGGCTTGCCGTCCTCTTCGACGACGCCCTGATGTAGGAAGACGACCCGGCTGGAGACATCTCGGGCAAAGCCCATTTCGTGGGTGACGACCAGCATGGTGCGACCTTCCTCGGCGAGCGCGCGCATGACGCGTAGTACTTCGCCGACGAGCTCCGGATCGAGCGCCGACGTCGGCTCGTCGAACAGCATCACCTTCGGCCGCATGGCAAGCGCGCGTGCGATCGCCGCGCGCTGCTGCTGGCCACCGGAAAGATGCGAGGGGTAGAAATTCCGCTTCTCGGCAATGCCGACCTTGGCAAGTAGCGCCTCTGCTTCCTCGATGCATTCCGCCTTCGAGCGGCCGAGGACATGCACCGGCGCCTCGATCACGTTCTCGAGCACCGTCTTGTGAGACCAGAGATTGAAACTCTGGAAGACCATGCCGAGCTGCGAGCGGATACGGTCGACCTGCCTGCGTTCCGCTGGCCGACTGCCGCCTTTGTGGTCGGCCACCATGCGGATCGTCTCGCCTGCGACGGTCACCTCGCCGGAATTCGGCATCTCCAGAAGGTTGATGCAGCGCAGAAAGGTAGACTTTCCCGAACCGGAAGACCCGAGGATCGAGACGACATCGCCTTCATGTGCATCAAGCGAGATGCCTTTCAGGACCTCCATAGGCCCGAAGCTCTTGTGCAGATCCTTTACGCTGAGCGCGATCGGAGAAATAGGGGCATTCGCCGCAGTCATCGGGCGTCTCCTTCGAGTGCGGATGCGGGGGCGGCCACCGGATGGTGGGGAACAGGTTGGCGCAGATGCGGGCTCAGCCAATATTCGACAAGGTGGACGAGGCGCGTCAGCAGGAAGTTGATCGCCAGGTAAATGGCGCCTGCAACGATGAAGACTTCGATTGCCCGGTAAGTCTCGGAAATGATCTTGGCGGCGACGCCTGTCACCTCCATCAGGGTGATGATCGAGGCAAGCGACGTTGCCTTCACCATGGCGATCATCTCGTTACTGTAAGCCGGCAGCGCCTGTCGGATTGCAAGCGGAAGAACGATGCGACGGAACTGCATAAGCCGGGGCATGCCGCAGGCGCGCGCCGCCTCGATCTGGCCGAAAGGCACAGACTGAAGTCCGCCGCGAATGATCTCGCTGGCGTAAGCGGCCGTATTCATGGTCAGCGCAAGCACGGCGCACCAATAGGGTTCACGCAGGAACGGCCAGAAGATGCTGTGCCTGACCTCGGGAAACTGGCCGAGCCCGTAATAGATCAGGAAGATCTGCACGAGCAGAGGCGTTCCGCGGAAGACGAAGACATAGGCGCGCGCAAACCATTCGAGCACCATGATGCCGGAGAGCCGGCACAGTGCGATCGCGAGCGCCAGGATGGCGCCGAGCGCGATCGAGGTCGCGGCAAGTTGAAGCGTCAGCGGGATGGCGGAAACGAGACTGACGAAGGTTTCGCCGAGAAATTGCCAATCCATCAGCCTCTCCTCACGCCGCGAGAGAAGTGCTTTTCAGCTCGCCTTAGGAAAAGGCCGGAACCGCTTGAAATAATGAGATAGATCGCTCCCGCAACGACATAGAAATCGAAGGGCAGACCGGTCGAACCTGCCGCCACCTGTGTCTGGCGAAGCAGTTCGGCGACGCCGGTGATGGAGACGAGCGCGGACTCTTTCAGAACGACCTGCCAGACATTGCCGAGGCCCGGAAGCGCGTGGCGAAGCGTCAGCGGCGCGACGATACGGCGGAACCGCAATATACGGCCCATGCCGCAGGCAATTGCCGCTTCAATCTCACCGGAATGGACCGCCTTGAACGCCCCACGGAAGACTTCGGTAAATTGCGCACCTGAGGTGACGCCGACAGCAAGAGATCCGGCGAGGAAACCCGGAAAACCGAGGAAACCTTCAGCGCCGAACAGGCGGCCGAGAGCGGTGACGGCGGCGCTGCCGCCGAAATAGAAGAGGTAAATGACCAGAAGATCCGGTATGCCGCGAAGGACCGTCGTATAGGTGTCGGCGGCGATCCGGAGGCTTCGCCCGCCCGATATTTTCGCCCAGGCGCCGAAAGTGCCGATGACAGCGCCGATCGCATAACCGGAAATCGCAACCAGAATCGTCATCCACGCGCCGGCCAGCAGCGCCTTGCCCCAACCATCGGGGCCGAAGCTTATGAGCTCGAGGATGCCGGGCTGGTTCATAGTGCCTGCTTCTCCGGCAGCGGTGGCTGAACGTCGTCCGGGATCGGATTGACGAAAGGTGTCCCATCGAGACGGCCCTTCAGGTCCGCCTTGGCTGCCTCGATGAGTGCCGGATTGCGGATCAGGTCGATGGCGGTGCTGGCCATAACCTTTGCCGCGTGTTCCGTGCCTTTATGGGCTGCCGGAAGCTTGCCCTGAGCAACCAGCTGCCAGGAGTGACCGGGCGTGCCGATCGCATAGGTCGCGCCGCGCATCTGTACCGTTGGTACGACCCAGCTGACGCTCCCCACATCGGTCGAGCCGACGATTGTGCTGTCGCCGGCATAGAGCGGGAAGATTTCCTCGCAAAGCGGCTGGTCCTTCTTCGGCTTAAGACCGAAGCGTGCGTAGGAAGAGGCGATGTCCTCGGCGCTCATGGTTGCCTGGAATGTCCGGGCAGTGGCGCGGTCGTCTTCATCGAAGACGGGCGGGCCGAGGCGTTCGAGGTTGGCAAACATCAGTTCTTCGAGCGGAACGTTGCCGACGAGATTGGCGTCACCACTGATCACTTCGCTGCGGACCGACGTCTCGGTCATGAGGGCTGCGCCCTCAGCCACCTTTTTGACACGGGCGACGAGCGACAGGAGTTCGGGGAGATTTCGGGAGCGGATGAGATAGCGCACCGTCGCACGGGCCTGCACCACATTCGGCGCTGACCCGCCGGTATCGGTCACGGCATAATGGATACGCGCTGTCGAGGGCATATGTTCGCGCATATAGTTGACGCCGACATTCATCAGCTCAACGGCATCGAGTGCGCTGCGGCCGAGATGCGGCGTTGCCGAGGCATGCGAGGAGCGGCCGGTGAAGTGGAAGTTGAGTTCGTTGCAGGCAAGCGAGACCGGGTTATTGACGCCGGCAAAGGCAGCCGGATGCCAGCAAATGGCAATGTCGACGTCATCGAAGACACCCGCACGAACCATGAAGCCCTTCGAGGACCCGCCTTCTTCTGCCGGGCAGCCGTAATAGCGCACGCGACCCTTGAGGCCGTTTGCAACGAGGAAATCCTTCACCGCTGCTGCCGCCAGCATCGAACCGGCGCCGAGCATGTTGTGGCCGCATCCATGGCCATTGCCATTTGCCGTCACCTCACGCTTTTCGGCGACGCCGGCCTCCTGGCTAAGCCCCGGCAGCGCATCGAATTCTCCGAGGATCGCGATAATAGGGCCACCTTCGCCGGCTTCGCCCATGACAGCCGTCGGCAGTCCTGCAACGCCTCGCTCGACACGAAATCCTTCCGCTTCCAGCTGGCGCGCGTGCTCCTCCGCGGAGCGATACTCCTCGTAATTCGTCTCCGGCATATCCCAGATCCGGTCGCTGAGTGCAAAGAAGGCTTCGCGCTTGGCTTCGACGATGTCCCACACGGCGTCCGAGTTTTTCATGACTTCCAAAACAGCTTCATTTTGCATAGTATCCAAAATTGGCGCCAATTTAGGATACAAAAAATTTATGCGCAATCCGTGTGCACGAATAAATTTTCATCACGGCAAACTGTTCGGACTGCCTTACGGACATGCCTCAGCCCGTGATATCGATGAAGAAAGTCAGGAGAAGTTCGAATGGCGGATGTCATGATGGATTCGGGGCAGGGAGTGTCCAATGGGCGCGACGTGACGGATCTCGTGCTTCAGGATATCCTGGCCGGTGTCCTCTTGCCTGGAACGTGGCTGAAGCAGATCGATCTTGAGCGACGTTACAGTTGCACGCGGCCTGAAGTGCGCCGGGCTCTCGATCGCCTCGCCCAGAAAAGGCTTGTCGAACATGTGCCGAACCGCGGCTACCATGTCTATGAGCCGGACGGTCGGCGCGCGCGGGAAGTCAGCGAGATCCGCATCATCCTGGAAACGGCCATCGTCGGAACGATCATTCAGAACGCGTCGCGGGCAGACATCACCAATCTGCGCGGACTGGCAGAGCAGTTCGACTTCATGGTGCTGAATGGCACGATGCTGGAACTCTATGAAGCAAATCTTGCCTTTCATCGCCAGTTGCTGATCCTCGGCGGCAATCAGGAACTGGTCGACCTCATCACGGAAATTCGCCAGCGAACCTCATCGGCGCCGGTTTCACAGTGGCGCACCCGCGCCCGTGTGGAACAGTCGGGCCGGGAGCACCACCTGATGGTCGATGCAATCGAAGCTGCCGATACGGAGCGTCTGAAGGAACTGGTGCGAAAACACATTCTTCAGGGCTGAACGCGTCTAACCTATCCCGCCAATCTTCGCCGTCGTTGTAACTTGCAGCCGCGACCGCCCATAAGGCGAGAACGTACCGTAAATCTGGGGCTTCGAATTGTAGTCGATAAATTTCCGAACCCGTAACATAGTACCTGCTAGTTTTTGATCGTAGCCGGTCGAACGGGTTTCGAGGCCATTCGAGCGAAAGGCAACATGACGAGGCCGGGCATGCGAGGACAGCTTCAGCAGGAAATCTTGGATATGCTGGCACGAGGGTCTTCCCTCGAAGATGCCTGCGATCGTATTTGCGAGCATGCTGAACGGCTTGCCGCCGGCGTCATTTGCTCAATCGTGACCGTTGACCGCGAAGGGCTCCTGCATCCCCTGGCGGGGCCGACGATCGCCAAAACTTATTCAGATGCGCTCGACGGAATACCGATTGGGCCTGATGTTGGCTCATGCGGCACGGCTGCCCATTTCCGCAGGCCGATCGCCGTCCCCGATATCTTTGCAGACCCGCTCTGGATCCCCTATCGGCCGCTTGCCGACATCCTTGCGAAAGAACATGGCGTCAAGGCCTGTTGGTCGAGCCCCATACTGCGCAGCGACGGACGCGTGCTCGGCGCGTTCGGATTTTACTACAGGGACAATCGCGGCCCCACGCCCGAAGAACGCATGATCGTCGCCGAGTGCCTCCACCTTTGCTCGCTGGTGCTCGAGCGCGAGGAGGTGAAAGCCGATAATCAACGGCTCGCCTTTTTCGACAATCTCACCGGCTTCGGCAACCGTGCCAACTTTTTGAAGACGCTGGAGGCCGCGGTCGACTGTGCCTCCGCGCCTCTTTCGGTTCTGCTCGTCGATATCGATCATCTCGGCCGGGTCAACGACGCCTTCGGGCATGCGACCGGCGACAGATTGATCCTGGAGGTCGGTCAAACGGTTGCACGGATCGCGGCGCCGGCGGCGATCTTCAGGGTGGACGCCGATGAGTTCGCAGTATTGATCGAAAATCGTTCCGCAACGGACCTATCAGCGGTTTCGGCAGAAATTCTACGTGCTATGGAGAACCGGACGCCGCAGCGCGACGAACATCTCCTGCCGGTCTCGGTCACGTGCGGGGGCGCAACCTTCGAACCGTCCGGGCCACCCGACGTTCCGACCTTTCTGCAACATGCAAATCTCGCACTCCACCATGCCAAGCAGACAGCCAGAGGCGGTTTTGTGCTTTACAGCGACGATCTTGCCGGGGCGATCGCAAACCGGTTTCGTGCGCTGCAGACAGTGACGAGCGCCCTGGCCGAAGATCGGATAGAGGCGCATTACCAACCGATTGTCAGCCTTCCAACGCAGGAAATCGTTGGCCTTGAGGCTTTGTGCCGCATTCGTACGGACGGTGGCCAGATCCTTTCACCCGGCGCGTTTGCCGAGGCGCTCCAGGATCCGTCGGTGGGCTATCTCCTGACAGACCGGATGCTGGAGCAGGTCGCCCGCGACATCCGATACTGGCTCGATCTCGGGCTCTCGTTTCAATATGTCAGCGTCAACGTATCGATGGCGGATTTCAATCAGGGAAATCTCTGCGAGCGTATCAAAAGCGTTTTTGCACGCCACCGCACGCCTCTCAAGCATGTCGTGCTCGAGGTCACCGAAACGGTCTATATGGACGAAAAAGACGGGAAGGTCGCAAAAGCGATCGAGGAGCTTCGACGGGAAGGGCTGCTTGTGGCGCTCGATGATTTCGGCACAGGGTATGCCTCGCTCACGCATCTGCTGAATTTCCCCGTCGACATCATCAAGATTGACAAGACCTTCATTGACCGGATGTCCGACGGACCCGGCGCAGTCATCGTTAAAGCCCTTCTCGACATGTCGATCGGACTTGGTACACGGATTGTGGCCGAAGGTGTGGAAACGGAAGATCAGGCAGAACGTCTGCGGCGCCTCGGATGCCCCTATGTGCAGGGATATCTGTTCGGCCGTCCGGTTGACCGCGACCGGGCAACGGAAGCGTTGCGGGCCGAGGCTCCCCTTCGGCAAGCAAGGCGAAGCGAAAACTCAAGCGGCCCGTGACCTTGATACGCTGACGATCAGGCGCGTCAGATAACGCGACTATTGTGACCACAACTGAGCTGCGCTCACTCTGCAGCCTCGTTGTGGCGCTCGAGATAATTCCCCTTCAGGAAGGACTGGTAGGCGTCTGCAATGCCCTCCTTCAGGCCTATCTTCGGTGACCAGCCGAGCGCGCGGAGCTTGTCGGCGCTCATGAGCTTGCGTGGCGTGCCGTCCGGTTTGCTGAGGTCCCGCGTGATCTCGCCTTCGAATCCGATGACCTCTGCGACAAGTCCTGCCAATTCCAGGATGCTGATGTCTTCGCCTGAGCCCACATTCACGTGACTTTCGGCGGAATAGGTCTTCATGAGATGGACGCAGGCGTCGGCGCAATCATCGACGTGCAGGAACTCGCGCAGCGGCGTTCCTGTGCCCCAGATGCGTATTTCCTGCTCGCCATTGAGCTTGGCCTCATGCGCCTTGCGTATCAGCGCCGGCATGACATGGCTTGAATCGAGGTCGAAGTTGTCGCCTGGCCCATAGAGATTGGTGGGCATGGCCGAGATGAAATCCTTGCCATGCTGTTTTCGGTAGGCAGCGCAAAGCTTCAGTCCGGCAATTTTGGCGATCGCGTACCATTCATTCGTGGGTTCGAGCGACCCGGTGAGAAGCGCCTCTTCGACGATCGGCTGATCGGCGAATTTCGGGTAGATGCAGGACGAACCCAGGAACATCAGCTTTTCGACGCGAACTTTACAAGCGGCGTGGATGACGTTCGCCTCGAGGATAAGGTTGTCGTAGAGGAAGTCGGCCGGATAGGTATCATTGGCGAGAATACCGCCGACCTTCGCAGCCGCCAGAAAGACGGCATCGGGACGGTTTTTCCCCATCCATGCCTCCACCTGATCCTGCCGCCTCAGATCGACCTCGGCGTGCAGGGCCGTCAAGATCTCACAGCCCTCGGACGCGAGACGCCGCACGATCGCAGAGCCCACCATGCCGCGGTGTCCCGCGACATAGACTTTTTTTCCGGCAAGGCTGTAGATGACCTCAGGCATGGACCAGGCCCTTGTTCGCACCGACCAAGGGAACATTGCGGGCCATGACTTTCAGGTCCTCGCGAACCATCTCCGCAACCAGCTGGTCAAGACTGATCTCGTTTTTCCAGCCGAGCTTTGTATGCGCCTTTGTCGGATCTCCGAGCAGAAGGTCGACTTCAGTGGGCCGAAAATAGGCAGGGTCGACCTCCACCACGCAGCGGCCGGATATCTTGTCGTACCCCTTTTCCTCGGCACCTTCCCCACGCCAATCAATCGGCATGCCTACCCTGGCAAAGGCCTTCTCGACAAAAGAGCGAACCGAATGCGTTTCGCCGGTCGCAAGAACATAATCCTCCGGTTCGTCCTGCTGCAGCATCAGCCACATGCCGCGGACATATTCTCGTGCATGTCCCCAATCGCGCTTGGCATCCAGATTGCCGAGATAGAGCCGGTCCTGCAGACCGAGATGGATGGCAGCCGCCGCCCGGGTGATCTTGCGCGTCACAAAGGTTTCGCCGCGGATCGGGCTTTCATGGTTGAACAGGATGCCGTTCGAGGCATGCATGCCATAGGCCTCGCGATAATTCACGACGATCCAATAGGCATAGAGCTTGGCAGCCGCGTAGGGGGATCGAGGGTAGAAAGGCGTCGTTTCGTTCTGCGGGACCGCCTGAACTTTGCCGTAGAGTTCGGAGGTGGATGCCTGATAGAAACGGGTCTTCTTGGTCAGGCCCAGTAGGCGAATAGCTTCAAGCAGCCGCAGAGTGCCCGTCCCATCCGCGTTGGCGGTGTATTCCGGCGTCTCGAAAGACACCTGGACGTGGCTTTGTGCGGCAAGATTGTAGATCTCGTCGGGCTGCGTTTCCTGGACGATCCGGATGAGGTTTGTCGCGTCGGTCATATCTCCGTAGTGCAGGATGAAGCGCGGATTCTCGACATGAGGATCCTCGTAGAGATGCTCGATGCGATTGGTGTTGAAGGACGACGAACGCCGCTTGATGCCGTGAACAATATAGCCCTTGTCCAGGAGCAACTCGGCCAGATACGCACCGTCCTGACCTGTTACTCCGGTAATCAGTGCAACTTTCCTGTCATGTCTCATTCCGGTATCCATGATCGCTCTCCAACTCGAATACTAACGCTGTTTCTGGGAAGTCGATGCTGCAAGAGACGGGCGTTATGCCGCCCCATGCAGGTGCAATGCCTCGCCGAATGCCATCGACAGGCGGTATTTCGGTGTTTGAACGGCGGTTCCCGCCTTGCCTGTGATGCGGGTGATCGAAACGTCTGGCCCTCATTTTTGCATCCCCAGATACGGGTGCAGCCAACGCAGGGTGAACCATGCCGCGATCGGCGATGTCTCGAAATTCTGATAGGTCATCAACGACCTTGCGTA